>CAYLIV010000021.1:50722-73285 GCA_964384055.1 uncultured Fibrobacteraceae bacterium | reverse complement strand
ACTGGAAGATACAACGCGGTTTCCTGCCCATCGTCGCCGAGGTCGGGTCCGCCGAGGTGGGTTCACGACCACCGGACATCAAGGACTATCTCGCGCAACTATACGAGGATGCGACCGAATTGCAGCCGGCGCCGACCTTCGTGGTGTTCGTGGGGGATACGCTCCAGGTTCCCACCTTCAACAGCGAGTGGGCTGGCGACGCGGTCACCGATCGCCCGTACTGCGATGTGGATGATGACAACATCCCCGACATGTTCTACGGACGCCTGCCGGCGGCGGACGCCGACCAGCTCGCGGCCATGCTCCACAAGACACTCACCTTCGACAAGCTCGAGATGATCAGCCTGGACTATCTCGGCGACGCGGTCCTCGTCGCCGGCTTCGACTACAACTACGGCTGGACCCACGCCAACGGGCAGATCAACTACGCGGCGAACTATTATTTCAATGATGATCACGATATCACCAGCGCTGTTCATCTCCATCCTCAGTCGCAAAACGATGACCTGGGGATCATTGCCGAGGTGGACGCCGGTGTCGGTTTCGTCAACTACACGGCGCACGCCAGCTGGGGCGGTTGGCTCGATCCGCGTTTCAGCATCGATGATGTCAACAACCTGACCAACAGCGAGCGGTACTGCTTCGCCATCGGCAACGGCTGCCACTCGGCGGCCTTTGAACACGCCGAGTGCGTGGGGGAGACCTGGTTGCGGGTTCCCGACGCGGGTGCCTACGCCTATATCGGCGCCACCAGTTCCAGCTACTGGGACGAGGATTACTACTGGTCGGTGGGCACCATCGACCAATTCGTTTCCGATCCCACGGTCGAGGGAACCGGAACCGGCGCCTATGACCGAATGTTCGCAGACCCGGCGGTTGCCGGCAACGTCACCGTCGATGCCGTGATCTTCTTCGGCAATCTCGCGGTGATGGAAGACGGCGACAGGTACGTGAATCTCTACTGGGATATCTACCACCTGCTCGGCGATCCCAGTCTCAATCTGCAGCTGGGCGTGCCGCAGACGCAGACGGTGACCGTGCCCGATGAAGTCGATGTCGCCGCGGGTTACATCGATGTTACCGCCACTCCCGGCAGCTATGTCGGCCTGAGCCAGGGAGACCAGCTGATCGGTGGCGCGACGGTGGCGACCGACGGCTCTGCGCGGGTGTCTTTCCGGCAAACGCCGAACATCAACACGGCGTTGAGCGTGGTCGTGACCGGGCAGAACCTGGTGCCGTTCTCGGCCTACCTGCCGCTGATCGGAACCCAGCAACCGCTGCGGTACCGCAATCCCTGGGAACTGAGTGACCACCCGGCGGCAGTGGACATCAGTTTTCGCACCGTGGAATCGGGCCGGGTGACGCTGTGCGTCTACGATCTTGCGGGCCGGCTGGTACGCGAGCTCGTGAACGACGATCTGCCCGCCTCGGAACACGTCTACTCCTGGGACGGTCAGGACCGGGACGGGCGGCGAGTGGCCAGTGGGGTGTATTTCGTTAATCTCGTGACCGCTGGCGCGTCGTCGACGCAGCGGATGTCAGTGATACGATAGGTCGTCGGACTATCGCCGCGGGCGCTATGGGTGTGGCGCGACGCGTGTGCACAGACTGTCCGCACGGCGGTCCGCGGACCTCCGCCGTAACCCGAAGCGATGACCCTATCTTGGTAGAATATTGTAGATTATGACTGCCGGTATCCGCGCGCTGTGCTATAATTGAACACGTCGAAAATACAGTTCTGACGCATCGTTTCGCGTGCCCGGTCGTCGCGTCGTGTTTTGTTGTCCTCTGCTCGGAAGGAAAACTGCCATGGGTTGGGTTTGTCGCTGCTTACAGGTACCCAGTGTGCTGGTGCTGGCCGTGCTGTGTGTAACTGTTCTGGGGATGTCCGCGCTTTCGGTGTGCGCGGCTTCGAGTGACGCGATCCCCCTCGATCACAACGGCCTGCCCATGTGGGAAGTGAAGGTCTGGAACGATTTTCCGGTCAGGCTGGTGCTCGCCGATCGCGCACAGCTCGATCACCTGCTGTCGCTGGTGCCGATCGCATCCTTCGGTCGTGAACAGATCCGGGTCGCCGGCTCCGCGCCTGAGGACCGGCGGCTGGTCTTCGAGCCGCGCATCACGGAGCAGGAAGCCGCGGCCCTTCAGGCCGCGGGCTACGAATTCGAACGGTTGCCCGATCTCGAAAAGCAAGGCCGTCAGGCGGTCGAACGAACCTGGGCGCAACGCGCCGCCAGCGGTTTCGCCAGCCCGGCGGGTGGCCGCGACGAGATCTTCTACTACCCCACCCACACCGAGATCGGCAGCGTTCTTTCCCGCGCGGCCAGCGACCATCCGACAATCGCCCGGACCTTTCTCTGGGGATATTCGGTACAGGGTCGCGAGATGTGGGGACTGGTGATCTCCGACGACGTCAACAACACCGAGCCCGAGCCCGAGGTGCGGCTCACCTCGTCGATGCACGGCGACGAGACGCTCGGCATGGTCTTGCTTTTGAACTTCATCGAGTACCTGACCGACAACTACGGGCAACCGGGATACGACGACGTGACGAATCTGGTGGACAACTACGAGATCCATCTCATGCCGCTGCACAATCCGGATGGCTACGTGCTCGGTCAGCGGTACAACGCTAACGGCGTCGACTTGAACCGCAATTTCCTCGAACCCGCCGGCACGCATTCCGAGCTGGAACTCGAGAACGTCAATTTCAGCGACTATTCGGTCGATCAGCATTTCGTCGTCAGCTTCAACATGCACGGTGGCGCGCTGGTGATCAATTATCCCTGGGACTACACGCATACCCTGACCCCCGACGACGCAGCGATCATCCAGCTCAGTCTCGAGTACAGTACCTATAACCTGCCCATGTACAACAGCCCGCAGTTCGATCAGGGGATCACCAACGGCGCCGACTGGTACGTCATCACCGGGAGTCTGCAAGACTGGTCCTACTACGCGACCGGTTGTATCGATGTGACTGCCGAGATAGGTACTAATAAGTCGCCTGATGAGATCTATCTGGAAAGCTACTGGGATGACAATCGCGAAAGCATGATGCACTACACCAAGGCGGCGCGTTACGGCGTGAACGGCGTGGTGACCGACAGCGATACCGGACTGCCGATCGGCGCGACCATCACCGTCGATGGTATCGACAAGGACGTGTACACCGATCCCGAGCATGGCGACTACTACAAGCTGCTCGATACCGGTACCTACGACATCACCTACTCGGCGGCGGGGTACGCGCCGCAGACGCTCACCGGCGTCGCGACGACCTGGGGCACGCCCACCGTGCGCGACGTGGCCCTCGATCCGCTCGAGGTGACAATCCTGTTCACCGACGACTTCGAAAGCGGCACCGGCGACTGGAGCGGCGACTGGGGGCTGGCCAACCCGCCCGACGGTCACGACTCGGCCAACTCGCTGACCGACAGTCCGGACGGCGACTACCTCAACGGCGCAGACAATGCCTGCACGATGGTCGGCTCGGTCGACCTGAGCGGCGCGATCGGCGGTCAGGTGGCCTTCTGGGCCAAGTGGGAGATAGAAAACAGCTGGGATGCCTGCTTCTTCCAGATCTCCACTGACGGCGGCGCCAGCTGGACCTCGCTCGCCACCCAGTACACCAACGGCGGCTCGGGCCAGGGTGTCCAGCAGCCGGAAGGTGTGCCGCTGTTCGACTACAACCAGACCAGCTGGTGTTACAACACGACCAACCTGAGCCCGTACATCAGCGAGACGGACGTATCGTTCCGCTTCGTGCTGCGCAGCGACTCCAGCGTGCGGCGCGACGGTTTCTATTTCGACGACTTCGAGATCACCATCGACGGCAGCGGGCACGTGGCGGTCGAGACCCCCGCATTTACCCATACGCGCCTGACGGCGCAGCCGAATCCCTTCAATCCGGCAACGAACATCGCCTTCACCACCGATGCGCCGGGACCGGTGCAGCTGGCGGTCTACGATGTGCAGGGGCGCCTGGTACGCACGCTCGCGGACGAGGACCTGCCGGCCGGCCGTCATGCGAGCCGGTGGGACGGTCGGACCGATACCGGCGCTGCCGCGGCCAGCGGTGTGTATTTCGCGATCGTGCGGACGACGCGCAGCGAGCAGGCGATCAAGTTGATGCTGGTGAAGTGACCCGGGGACAGGCGGCGCGCGTGCGGTCTCTAGCGTGACGGCAGGCGCGCCGTCTGATCGGCGAATTCGAAAGCGTCGAGAATATCATCCTGTACGGCCTGAAATTCGGATCAGCTCTTGCCGATGGTGTCGAGCGTGGTGACGAACACCGGGTCGATGTCCTCCTCGGGGAGCGCGAGCGGTTCGGGTACGATTTCCTCCTCGTCCCCGACCACCAGGATGCGGATCTTCTCGTTGTCCGTGATCGCGGCGAATGTCCTTTCCACATACGACCTGGACGAACCAGGCGGAGCCCGAATCAGCCATGTACAAAACCGCCGTCTTGGCTATCATGTCTCTTCGAGACCGCCGGACTTTCCTGCAGCGGCCTGGGTGGCGGGCGGCAGCGCCTGAGCGCTCAGACCGGATGCCGTGGTCCGGCGGATATCCGCCGAGCAGGACTGGAGGAGCCCGATGAAGTGCCCCAAGTGTCGCGTACCGATGCTGGTCGTGGAGTACGACGGTATCGAGCTCGATTACTGTGTCGAGTGCGCCGGGACCTGGTTCGACCGCGGTGAACTGGCGTTGCTGTTCGAGGGCGTCGAAGCCGACTCGGCGGACCACCTGCAGGCCGACCACATCGCGTCACTGCCCGAGGCGTCGACCGCCGAAGCCCGCCGACCGTGTCCGATCTGCCGGCGGAAGATGCGCAAGGCGAATATCGGCCCTCAAGCGCGAGTAATGATCGACGCCTGCCGCAGTGGACACGGGCTCTGGTTCGACGGCAACGAGGTCGCCCAGCTGGCCCGGGACCTGGCCGGCGCAACCAGCAGCATTCCCGACCGGGCACTCGTCTTTCTGGGACGTATGTTTGGCACAAGTGACTCAACCGGTAAACCGGAGGAAGAGGATTCATGATTCCCTTATTGATCTTCGTGGTTGTCCTGATCGTGATCGTCGCCTGGGTGGTCGGCATGTACAACGGGCTGGTCCGACTGCGCAACCAGGTCAAGGAAGCCTGGGCGCAGGTCGACGTGCAGCTCAAGCGGCGCTTCGACCTGATTCCCAATCTGATGGAAACGGTCAAGGGCTACATGAAACACGAACGAGAAACGCTCGAAGCGGTTACCCAGGCGCGCGCCGCGATCTCGGGCGCGACCACCATCGGCGAGCGCGGCCAGGCCGAGTCGGGGCTGACCGCCGCCCTGGGCCGTCTGTTTGCCGTGTCCGAGTCCTACCCGGACCTGAAGGCGAGTCAGAATTTTCTGGCTCTGCAGGAGGAACTGACCAGCACCGAGAACAAGATCAGCTTCTCGCGGCAGTTCTACAACAACTCGGTCATGGACCTGAACAACAAGGTGCAGATGTTCCCGAGCAACATCATCGCCGGGATGTTCAGCTTCTCGCAGGAAGAGTTCTTCGAGCTGACCGATGAGGCGCAGCGGGAAGCGCCGAAGGTCGATTTCAACTCCTAGGTCGGAGTGTTGCACGGCTGTGGTTCGTGACCGGTGGGAGCGCTTCTCGTGTGGGAACAGATAGCAGCGAACAAGCGGAAGTCGGGCGTGCTGGTCTTCGTGACGGCGTTGCTGTTGCTGGCGCTCGGCTTTTTCCTGGGCGAAATGTATCTCGGGCGTGACGGTGGTTATCCGGGCATGGCCCTGGCGTTCGTGATCTGGGGGGTCATGTCGCTGGTCGCGTATTTCCAGGGCGACCGGGTTTTTCTGGCGATTTCAGGAGCCAAGAAGGTGGATCAGAACGATCTGCCGGTGCTGTACAACGTCGTCGAGGAGATGACCCTGGCGGCGGGCTTGCCGAAGATTCCCGACATCTACGTCATCGACGACCCGGCGCCGAACGCATTTGCCACCGGCCGCAAACCGGAAACGGCGGCCGTCGCCGTGACCAGCGGCCTGTTGCGGGTCTGCACTCGCGACGAACTGCAAGGGGTCATCGCCCACGAGATCGGACACGTGAAGAACCGCGACGTGTTGCTGATGCTGTTTGCCGGTGTGCTGGCCGGTGCCATCGTACTGCTGGCCGAAGTCGGGTTGCGCGGGATGTGGTTCGGCGGCGGCCGCTCGCGGCGCTCCAGCGACGGCGGTGGCCAGAGCCAGGGGATCGTGATGATCATCGCCATCGTGCTGATGATCCTCGCGCCGATCCTGGCCCGCATGATCTACTTCGCCATCTCCCGCAAACGGGAATATCTCGCGGACGCCTCGGCCGCGTCGTATACGCGCTACCCGGAAGGTCTGGCTTCCGCGCTGGAGAAGATCGCCCGGGCGCCGGAAAAGCTGTCCTCGGCGAACAAGGCGACCGCACCCATGTACATCATCAATCCCCTGTCGCGGCGCGACAAGATGGCGGCCAACGCGACCAGTACCCATCCGCCCATCGACCAGCGCGTCAAGATTCTGCGCGCCATGTCCGGCGCTTCGTTCAACGATTACGACGCGACCTTCCGCGAGGTGACCGGCAAGCGGCGCGGCGTCATCCCGGCGTCGGCCCGTTCGGCCGCCGGCGCGGAGGGGGCAACCGGTGCCGCCTCCGATGCGATGGCCGGCTACGCGCTGCGGGTCAAGGGATCGCGCGGGCGGCCGGACGCCGCGGGCGCGGCGGCGGATCAAACGGCCGCTGATCCGCGCAGCGCCCGACAGCGAGCGCGCGAGGTCGACGACTTCTTCTACCGGCAGAACAATTATCGCCAGGCGAATTGCGGCTGCGGCGCCACCTTGAAGGTGCCCCCGGGATTCACGGCGACCCGTATCCAATGTCCCCACTGCGGCGCGCCGCACGATCTGGCCGCCTTTGCCGCGCTGTCCCGTTCCTGACCACAATCCCTGCTGCTAGAGATACCAGTTGAACTGCAGGGTGTAGCTGCTGTTGTGCAGCCGCCAGTCCGGCTCGGCCGTGTCGTCCAGATCGAGTCCGCGCAGATCGATCGCCCCGCCGAGGGCGAAGGTCCGGGTCAAGCGCCACTCGTAGCCCAGTCCGAGAGCGACGGCTGGACCGCCGTCGGTGGCCGACAGGGCGATGGGGCCGAGGCTGGCGGCGAGTTGCGCCGCGCCGGTTCCGAGACCCCCGCGAACGAAGAATCCGCCGCCAGCGGGATGCCAGGTCAGATTCAGTACAAACGTGCTGATGGTGACGCTGCCGTCGGCGTACTGTCGGCTCAACGATGCCGATTCGAGACCGAGCACGAAGCGCGAATCGAACGCGTAACCGATCCGCAGCGCGACGACACCGCCCTGCTCGGTGGGCGAGTGCGTGGTCGTGCCGGCGTGCTGACGGACGACCTGGAAACCACCGCCGCCGAGACCGAAGCCGAGTTGCAGCCCCTGCCGGTGGTGCGGGAAGCTCTTCCCCAGCGCCGGCGTGGCCAGGGCCGCCACAGCGGCGATGATGATCAGCACGATGTATTGTCCGCGAGTACCATTCATGTCCGTTCTCCTCGAGTCGGGGTCGGTGTTTGCCGTCGGAATCGCAACTCGCGGGCCAGCGGCGCGCCGGTCCGGTATTGCCGAGGCGTTGCTCCGCCGGTGGCGAAAAACGGGATTTCCGCGCGAAAAGTGTCAGCGGGCGGGACCTGATACCCGCCGTCGGACACTGTTCTGCTTTACTACAACCCGGCAAAGGTGTAGCGTCTTTTCACACCTTGCCGGAAGCCTCCGCACATCGTCGCGGTGTGGTTCTGGACATGAGTCGGTTAAGGTGTTGTAAAACAACAAATAACAATGTCGAAACTTAATGCTGCCGACTGTGCGCGTCAGGAACGACGATTGCCATGGCTAGTCGATGAACGCCAATTCGTGGAGATGACCATGGCTTTGAACTCTACCCGAAACAGCAATGACCACCTGGCCGGACAGCAGCGATACGGCCCGCGCCCGGTGGCGGGACTGCTGCTGGCAACGTTGTTGCTGCTGTTGCTCGGCAGCGGGGGCGGCGGCATGTCGCCGGCGCGGGCGGCCGGGACGACGACCGAACCGAAGCCGGCGCCGACCGTCGACACGGCGCCCGCACTGGTGCTCGAGGATATCGTCGTGGGCGGCAACAGCCGCACCAGTCTGGCGACCATCCTGCTCTACCTGCCGGTATCGCCGGGGGAACGGGTCGACCAGCCGTCTCTGCTCGCGGCGGTTGCGGCGCTGCGTGGCGCCCAGATCTTCGACTCGGTCGAGTTCTACACCCGTCCGGGGTCGCAGCGCGGCCAACTCGTGCTCGTGCTGGAGGTGCAGGAAAAACACGTCCATTTCCGTTTCGGCACCGGGAATACGAACCTGGACGGCTGGTACCTCGTACCGGTCAAGCTTTCCCTGGATAACCGGCTCGGGCGCGCCGAACGTCTCGATGTGGCGTGGAAGTTCGGCTATCGCCACCTGGGTCTGGAGCTGGATTTCTTCGAACCACGAGCCGGCGATCGCCGCAACTACTGGGGCAGTCGCCTGTATGCCCGGCGCACCGACCGGGCGTATTTCCATCAAGATATCGAATACCATCATCACGTCGTGCGCAACGGCTGGGAGGTGCGGCTGGGTCGTCTATTTTCCGGCACCTGGACCGGGGAAATCGGCATGCGCTTCGAGACCGTGGAGGCCGATTCCTTCGCCACCGCCGCCGCGGACGACGAACTGCGTGGTGTACAGTCCGGCGATCGTCTCGAGCGTCACGAGCTGCCCGGAGATATCGTCGGCGCGGTAGGCGAGTCGCGATCGCGTAACGCGGTTCACATCGATCTACGGCTGGATTCGCGTAGCCGGGACCAGGTCGTCGGCTCGCCGGCTTCCGGACTCTGGGGTCGACTCAAGCTGGAACAGGTATTCCAGGGATCGACCAGCTTCCCCACGGTGAACGGCGACCTGCGAGCGTATCAGGGCATCGGCGACGCCTGCCTGGCGGTCAGAACGCGGGTTGCCGCGGTCGGTAACCGCGCGGCGTTTTATGACCGGCTCTATCTCGGCGGCTATTACACGGTGCGCGGTTATCCGGGGCAATCGCTGTCGCGCTCCGGCGGTGATACCTGGCTGTGGAGCGCATCGGGTGAACTGCGGGCGCCGTTGATCGGTGAACGGCGGTCGCCTCGCCTGGCGGGACTCCTGTTCTTCGACGCCGGCAGCAGCGGTTTCGGTAGCGAGCCGTTCTTCGACGAGGTAGCGCTGGGTACGGGTTTCGGCCTCCGGCTCAGATTGGCCTGGCTGGGCTGGCTCGGTCTCGATTTCGGCGTTCCGCTGTCCGCGGGACCCTATGACGACGCCTACCGACTCCACGGATCGATCGGGTGGAGTTTCTGATGGCGCCGCGGCTCACAGGCCGGTCGAGCGCGGCGCGTGGTCGGGTCCGCCGCGCGGCGATCGTGACGGTACTGATCGCCGGCGTCCTGTTGGCCACAACGCCGGCGATCGCCGACAAGGCCGACGAACCACGTGTGGTCCAGATCGTGCCGGGACGCGCAGGCGAGATGGTCGTTTGCCGACTACGCAACCGTGGCCTGCCCGGCCCGCGTCTGCTGCAGTCCATGCGCAGCGGCCTCGTCTCGGCTGTCGACTTCTCCTTTACCCTCCATGACGAACAGACCCACGTGATCCACGAACACGGACTGTCGCTCCGTCTGGCCTTCGATGTCTGGGAGGAGATCTTCTCGGTGGGCGACGGCCAGTACACACGACGTTTTGCAGACCTGAGCGCCTTGCAGGGGTTTCTGGCCGATCTGCCCGGCCTGCCGGTCGCGCCGATGGCGGCCCTCGACGACGGCCGGCGCTTCCGGGTTCGCGTCGGCATGCAGCTGCAGGCTATCGCGCCGAGCGAACGCGGCCGGGTGGAACAGCTCATCGCCGGCGATTCTACCCCGGCGCGGCTGGGCGACGACGAGCAGGAGGTGTCGGTCAGTCTTGGCCGGCTGATTCGTTTCTTCTACAAGGGGACCGCCGATCGTCCGCAGCGGAGCAACGAGGTCGTTTCGCCGTGGTTCCTGCGCGAGGAGCTGGTCGATGCGACGGATTAGAACGCGCTTGATCGGCGCTTTCCTGCTCGTGGCGATCCTGCCCGCCGTACCCCTGTCGCTGGTGGTGCGCAATCTGCTCCAGCGCGGCTTCAGTCCGGCGCTGGATGCGTCCATCGAGCAAGCCCTGGACGCCGGGCTCGGCGCCTCGCGCGACCGTTTCCTCGAACGCAAGCACGCGTTCGAGCTGCGTGTGCGTGGCGAATGGTCGGAGCGGGTCGCGGGCGGTCAGGATGCGCACCTCACCGACACCGGACACGGTGCGCCGGCGCTGGTGTGGCTGGGGCCGCCGCCGGGTGCCCTCGGCATGCCGGAGACAGGCGACCCGCCGGCCGCGCACGGTAGTCCCGGTGCCGCCGAGCCGGAGCTGGCGACGTCCTTGCAGCGCTGGTATCGCGACGAAGCGGCGCTCGATCCGCCGGCGAATCCCGGTCAGGCCGATCCGGGCGCCGTACTGGCCGGGCCCGCGCGCGTGGGCAGCGCGCTCGTGATGGCGCTGGTCGGCGCGGACAGCCAGCCGGTATTGCTGGTCGAACCGTTGCCGCCGGCCATGGTCGAGCGGGCCAGGTCGATGACCGACGGCCTCGGTCTGTTACGGGTGCTGCACGAAGAGCGTCCGGCCGTGTTGCGCAGCTACGTCGTACCCTTCCTGCTGGTCTACGCCATCCTGATCCTGGTGGCTGTCGCCGTCGGCGTCGTGCTCGCCCGTCGGATTGCGCGGCCGGTCGAGGCGCTGGTCGCCAGCACGCAACAGGTAGCCGACGGCGATCTCGAAGCCAGGGTTCACGGCTCGTTCCCGGGTGAGATCGGCGAGCTGGTGACCGCGTTCAACCGGATGGTCGGCCGGCTGTCGGAGCAGCGACGTGAACTGGGCCGGCTCGAGCGCGTGGCGGCCTGGCGCGACCTGTCGCGCACGCTGGCCCACGAGATCAAGAATCCCCTGACACCGATCCTGCTCGCTGTCCAGCAGACGAAGGACGACTACCAGGGCGACGATCAGCAATACCGGGAAACCCTCGATGAATGCACCGACATCGTCCGCGAAGAAGTCGAGGGCCTGCGGGCGCTGGTCGCCGAGTTCTCGGAATTCGCGCGCCTGCCCAAGCCCCGGCCCACTCGCGGTGACCTGAGGCCGCTGCTGGACGACCTGCAGCGGCTGTACGGGGAGCAGCGCGTGGCGCTCGACGTGCCTGCGCCCGCGTTGACCGCGGATCTCGATGTACCCCAGATGCGGCGGGCGCTGGTCAATCTGATCGACAACGCGCTGGCGGCGACGGCGGCACGCAGCGCAACCGACACGCAGCAGTTCGCGGTACACATCAGCTGCCGCGCGACCGAACACGGCGGCTGGCTGCTGACGATACGCGACGACGGCGTGGGCATCAGTCCGGAGCATCTCACCCGCATTTTCGAACCCAATTTCTCGACCAAGCAGGAAGGCATGGGGTTGGGACTGCCCGTCGTCGATAGTGTGATCCGTGGCCACGGCGGCACCATCACCGTCGAGAGCGAGCTCGGCCGCGGGACGGAATTTCGCATCCGGTTGCCACGCCCGGCGCCGGAGGAAGGAAGAGCATGAAACCGACGATCCTGGTCGTGGACGACGAGCGGAACATCCGCCGCATGTTCGATATGGTGTTGCGATCGGCCGGCTACGAGGTGACCGCGGTGGACAGCGGTGAGGCCGCCCTGACCTGGTGCGAGAAAGCACAGGCGGATGTGGTGCTGCTCGACATCGGTCTGCCCGGCATCGATGGCCTGGAGGTGCTGCAGCAGCTCAGGCAGCGCGATCCGGAACAGATCGTCATCATGATTTCCGGACACGGAACCATCAGCACCGCCGTCGAGGCCACGCGTCAGGGGGCGTGTGACTTCCTGGAGAAACCCATATCCAAGGAACGGATGCTCGTCGCCGTGGAAAACGCCCTGCGGCTCGAGTCGCTGGACCGGCAATGCCGCGAGCTGCGGGCGGCGATGGACAACCGTCACGTGATGCTCGGCGAATCGCAAGCCATGATCCGGATTCGCGACGAGATTGCCCGCGTGGCGCCCACCTCGGCGCGGGTGCTGATCTCGGGCGAGAGCGGCACCGGCAAGGAACTCGTGGCGCGGGCGATTCACAACAGCAGCGATCAGCGCGACGGCCCGTTCATCAAGGTCAACTGCGCCGCCATTCCCGAGGAACTGATCGAGAGCGAGCTGTTCGGCGCGGTCAAGGGTTCGTACACCGGCGCGACCAGCTCCCGTGACGGCAAGTTTCTGCAGGCGGACGGCGGCACGCTGTTTCTCGACGAGATCGGCGACATGAGCTTGCGCGCCCAGGCCAAAGTGCTGCGGGTTCTGCAGGAAGGCGAGATCGAGAAGGTGGGCGGCGCGGAGACCTTGACCGTCGATGTCCGGGTGCTGGCGGCAACCAACAAGGACCTGCCGGCCGAAGTGACGGCGGGCGAGTTCCGCGAGGACCTGTATTTCCGGCTCAACGTAGTGCCCATCACCACGCCGCCCCTGCGTGAGCGGCGCGAAGACATCGGTCTGCTGGCGGAGCACTTTCTGGCGCGCTACCGGCTGGAGAACAACTTGCCGCCCCGGGATTTCACTCCCGACGCCGTGGCGCTGCTCGAGCAGCTGCCCTGGGTGGGCAACGTCCGCGAACTGCACAACGCTGTCGAGCGACTGGCGATCATGTCCCGTCAGCCGCGCATCGGACCGCATGATCTGCAGCAAGCCGGATTGCTCACCGAGGCGGGCGCCGGCACGGCGAGTGCGGCGGCGCCGGCGGCGGCCGCGGCCGGGACAACCACGGACGGAGCGCCAACCGGCAACGAGGCGGCGGAGGACATCATCGCCGCCTCGGCGGCGGCGGTCCTGCGTGCCGGCGGCCTGGTCGCGGCGCGCCAGCAATTCGAGGCCGCGTGTATCCGCGAGGGTCTGGCACTCGCCGCCGGCAACGTTTCGCAGGCGGCGCGCCTGCTCGGCATCGATCGCACGAATCTGCACAAGAAGATCCAGAGTTATGGTCTGGCCGACAAGAAGAGCGGACCCGGACAAGGAGGACAGTCGTGAAGACAAGAAACAAGCTCGCGTCGGTGAGGCCGCTCGCCGTGGCCTGGTTGCTCGTGCTCGCCACCGCCTCGTCGACCAGCGCAGGGCCCGACAGTCGCTGGTACGTGGGCCTCGCCTCCACCCAGAGCCATATCGGTGAAGCCGAACTGACGCAGCAGGAAATAGACGCCGGCGCCGTGGCCGTCGATCGGATCGGCCGGGGCGTCGGTCTGAACGTCGGCTACTGCTTCAACCCCGTCTTCTCGCTCCGCCTGCACATCACCGGCACCGAACACGAGACGAGCGATCCGGACGTGGGCTTCGGCCTCGTGGGCGCCACCTTCGAGGGCATCTACCGCTTCACGCCGGAGCGATCGCTGAATCCGTTCCTGATCGGCGGCATCGGCAGCCATACCATGCAGTCGCGTAAGGACGCCATCGAGTTCGACACCACCGGTTCGTCGATCGTGCTCGGCGCGGGCCTGTTCTATATGTTCGGTGAGCATCTCGGGCTCGATTGCTCCTTCGGGGCGGCTTTCATCAACTGGCAGGAGCAGACAGCCCGGATTACCCTGCCCGACCAGAGCGTGGTCGAGGCCAGCACCTCCGTCGAGGGGTCGGGGGCGGCGGCGCGGTTCTGTCTCGGATTGACCTGGTGGTTCTAGGTCGAACGCGGGAACAGGAGCCCCCCGGGGAACATCGATCGGCGCATCGTGGTCGACCAGGTTACAGCAAAGACCCGGCTCCTGTCAGGAACCGGGTCTTCTGTTGTCTGCTCGTGGTGAACGATGCGCGGTGCTTCGTTCACGGGATTCGCGTCACGGACAGACCGTATCTTCCTGGTTCTCGTCCCAGCAAGCGGGTTCGCCGTTGTTGAAATCGGGAACCATCAGGCTGCCGCTGCCGTCGCGATCGTTCCAGCGGATGTACCACTGATTGTCGGTGGTGCCTTCGGTGAAATCGATGGAATTCTCGACGCCGTTGTCGTGATACTCCAGCACGTCGCCGGCGTGCTGGCCGTACAGACCGCTCAGGATCACGTATTCGCCATCGCTCCACTGGACGCGGCTGACCGCCGGATCACCGGCGAGGTTGAAGTCGTAGAAGGTCCAGTCGCCGAACCGACCGTCGTCGCGCGTCGTGCCCTCGAACCACAACTCGTTCTCGATCGGCGCCCCGGCGCCCGAACTCGAGACGCGCATCTCCCACTGGACGCCGTTGCTGACCGCCAGGCCGCGCAGGCGAATCTGCAGTTCTTCCTGACCGTCGACATGAGTGTAGACCCAGATCCAGGACCCGTCTTCCTGCAGCGAGGGGATCGAGTGCAAGGCGACGGAAAAGGCAGCCACCGGCGGCGCCAGCACGATGTGCGTCATGGCGCTGACCACGACCGCCCGCAGGTAGGCATTGAAGAAATTCCAGCGAGACGCCTTGCTGCCGTCGGCGCCGGCGTCGAAAAAGCTCAGGTCGAGATTCAGGGCATCCGCGTTCGGTAACACGGGCGCCTCTGCCGGTTCGCTGTTGTCGATGGGAGCGGTCGTGTCTGCTTCGCAGCCTGCCAAGAGGACGATCAGCAGGGCCGGCAGCAGCAGCAGGATTTTCTGATTTCGGATCGCGTTCATGATGTTCTCCTTTTGTATCAGGGCGATTGTTTGTTCGATGGCTGACATTGCAAACGGTATTCCCGGACACTGCAGAAAGTCAGTCTCCGTACAACGTTGAAATAATATGAATTACGACAACATGAATCGGATCGGGAACGCCACGATACCTGTGGTGAAAGTTCACATATGCGGTGATCTGGAACGTCGAATCGGAAGCCGAAGGTCGTGTTTCACGCGGCGGCCGGCCCGGCCGAGAGCGATTCTCGACCGGGTACCGGTGTGGGTGCTGGACGGGCGGTCGCTAGTCGGTTTTCGGCGTCGCAGCGTCATCGTCCGTGACGATTTCGTCCGCCGCACCGGGACCGGGGGCCTCTGCCTGGAGGTCGACCAAGGACCGGGAGCGGCAACCGTGGCCGTGCCCTTTGTGCTTGCCGCGGCCTTGCTGCTGACCCTGTCCGTGGTGCCGGCCGTGTCCGTGGTGATGGCCGTGTCCGCCGTCGTGCCCGGCACACGCCTGGGCCGGGTCGATCTCGGGCAGCGACCCGGAATCCAGTCCCGCCACCACGTCGCGCACCGGGCCGGCGCTCGACAGGTAGACCTTGATGCCCTTGCGGCCGAGCTTTTCGATCGCCCGGCGGCCCATGCCCGAGCAGACCACGCAGTCGAGTTCGAAATCGTTGAGTTGTTTGAGTGGTTTACAGTGTCCGTGACGATGCTGGGCGGTCTGGTTGGTCACGACCGTCACGTCACCGCTCTGGTCGTCGTACAGCGTAAAATAGGGCGCCGAACCGAAGTGATCATTCACCACGTCGTCGAGTCCGGCATCGCCTCTGGTGGGGATGCACGCCAGCATTGCTTGCCTCGCTTTCTTGCAGATTGATGGCGATCGCCTCGCGCCTGAGGATGGCGCGCACGATACGTCGTCGACCACTGTAGAGCAGTCGTTGCACGGTTCCCCGCGAGACACCCATCTGCCGGCCGGCGCTCTGCTGGTCCAGGTTTTCCATATCGCACAGACGCAACGCCTCGAATTCGTCGAGACTGACCACTGCGACATCGGTGCCGCGCAGCGGTATGCCCTGTGGCTTGTACAACCTGTCCGCCTGGTACCGGCGGCAGCATCGGGCTTTCTTGGGTCGGGCCATGACTGCTCCTCCTGGCTGCATATTATGTGCATATGCACATAATAATATACGTCGATTCTCGTGGGTGTCAATGTCTCATCGTACGCCGCTTACCACCGTGAACGTGTGGCCGGCGCTGTGGGCGGTCGGCGGAATAAATCGCTAAACCCCGCTTCGCGAGAGCCGACACTGAACACAAGGGAATCACCCTTACCCGAAGGAATTCGCCCGCGCATCGGTTGTCTGACACACCATGCGCTCCTCCTTTCGGAAACAAAAAACGCAATACGCCGGCACGCACTGAATGTTCATCAGTGCCGCCACAGGTATTTCCGCTGGGAGTTCATGCGGAATGTTTGCCCACCTGTTAAATCCGCCCGCATGCGGCGGCCGGGACCGGGAGAGAGACGCTATTTTGGGCGTCGGGGATCCGGCCGCCGTCCTCTTGCCTTCGGTTGCGGCCGATCCGTCCGTTTCCCCCCCCGAGACGGATCGGTTTGCGCCGAAGGCGCACCACTTTTTCGGTGACGATGCTGAGAGGCTCGACGAGTTCGGGTTGGCGAACAGTGTCTGAACCGGTCTCGGACCGGGAATCACTCACCGGTCACGAGAAAGCCCCCGGCGCCTGCGCGTCGGGGGCTTACTCCTCATCATAACCGCAAAATACTCAGCGCCGTTCGCCGGCGCGTATCGGCTACACGACGTACCCATCGGCATCGAGAAGCCGCTGAGCGATCCGATCGTGCAGCATGGTGCGATTGACCGGATCGTGCTTGCTCAGCCGCCGCAGGCCGGCCAGCACGGTACGCAGTTCGTCACCTTCGGCGGTGGCGGCCAGGATGTTCTTGCCCCAGGTGGCGACCCGCTCGACTGCATCGTGGGTGTAGAGGGTGATCAGGTCGGCCATGGCCGCGGCCGCATCCTCGCCCTCCTGATCGCGCTTCTTGAGTGTGCGCAGCAGACCGCTCTCGCAGGCGTAGGTCTCCATGATGATGTCCGCGGCATCGCTCAGGATTTCCTGCTGGTCCTTCAAGGCCTGGCCGTGCTTCTGCGCGGCCATACCGAGGGTCGCCAGGACGATCTTCTTCAGGTTGGCGATGATGTCGGCCTCGGCCTCGAGATATCCCGGCTCACCGGGTTCGCCGAAGCTCGGCAAGCCCATCAATTCGTCGGCGACAGCCTTGGCGCCCTGCAGGAAGGCCAGCTCGCCCTTGAGCGCCTTGCGCATGATCATGCCGGGCACGAGCATGCGGTTGATCTCGTTCGTGCCCTCGAAGATACGGTTGATACGCTCATCGCGGTACACGCGCTCGAGGGGATACTCCTGGCAGTAGCCGTAGCCGCCGAGCATCTGCACGCCCTCGTCGGCGGCGAAGGCCAGGGCCTCGGTGACGAAGACCTTGAGCATCGAGCACTCGATGCTGAATTCCTCGACCTTGTCGATGCTCTGGCGGTCGTAGTCGTCCGCCGCCTTGTCCAGCTCGCCGATGGCGTCGTCGAGCAGCCCGGCGGTACGATACACCATCGACTCGCTCACGAAGGCGGCCGCGGCGATGTCGGCGAGCTTGCGGCGGATCAGTCCGAAATTGCTGATCGGCTGGCCGAACTGCTCGCGCTCCTTGGTGTACTTCGTGGTCCAGGCCAGCACGTGCTTGCAGCCGCCGGTGGCGCTGGCGCCGAGCTTGAGCCGACCGATGTTCAGGATGTTGAAGGCGATCAGGTGTCCCTTGCCGATCTCGCCGAGCACGTTTTCCACGGGTACCTTCGCGTCCTCGAAGGTGATCGCGCAGGTGGACGAGCCCTTGATGCCCATCTTCTTTTCTTCGGGGCCGATGGTCACGCCGTCGCTGTGCATATCGACGATGAAGCCGGTGAAGTGCTCGCCGTCGATCTTGGCGAAGACGATGACGATATCCGAATACGCAGCGTTGGAGATGTACTGCTTGGTACCGTTGACGATGTAGTGCTTGCCGTCCTCGCTCAGCATCGCGGTGGTAGCCGCTGCCAGGGCGTCCGAGCCACTGCCGGGTTCGGTCAGCGCATAGCAGGACAGCAACTCGCCAGTGGCCAGCTTGGGCAGGTAATACTGTTTCTGCTCGGGTGTGCCGTAATAGACGATGGGCAGGGTGCCGATACCTACGTGCACGCTGTGGGTCACCGCAAAACTACCGCCCGCGGAGATCTTCTCGGTGATGACCATGGTCGTGCGCTTGTCGCAGCCCATGCCGCCATAGGCTTCCGGCACGTCGGCCATCAACAGACCCGCCGCGCCGGCTTCCTTCAGGAGCGGCTCGCCGAGCTCCGTCTTGCCCTCGTATTCGAGCTCCTCGGACACCGGCTCGACGTGCTTGGCGCAGAAGTCCTCGACGGTCTGTCCGAACATGCGCTGGTTGTCGTCGAAGTCCTCGGGCGTGAAGATGTCTGCCGGCTCCGTCGTGCTCAGCAGAAACTCGCCGCCTGTCGGGATCGCCTTCTGCTCTGCCATCGGTCTCTCCTTCCAAATCACGTATCGGCCTGTTTGTCGCAGTCAGTTCGATCTGTCTACGTTCCTCGCCACGATGCCGGCCGCTGGCTAACGATCACATGGGCCGCCGTGCTCCAATCGCCTGTGGCTCCAGTCCGCGCGGCGGCCCATGCGTTCGTTAGCCAGCGGCTGGATCGTCGCAGCTGTCCTTAGAGCGCCTCGAAGATGCCGGCGGCGCCCATGCCGGTGCCGATGCACATGGTGACGAGGGCGTATTTACCCTGTCGCCGTTTCAGCTCGTGCAGGGCGGTCGCGGTCAGTTTCGCGCCTGTGCAACCCAGGGGGTGGCCCAGGGCGATGGCGCCGCCGTTGCTGTTGACGCGCTCATCGTCTGGTGCCAGCTCGAGCCCTTTCAGAACGGCGAGGCTCTGGGCGGCGAAGGCCTCGTTGAGCTCGATCACGTCCATTTGCTCGAGCGTCAGCCCGAAACGGCCGAGGGCCTTGGGCACGGCGGCCACCGGCCCGATACCCATGATCTCCGGCGGTACGCCCGCCACCGCGTAGCCCACCCAGCGGGCGAGGGGCTCGGCGCCGATCTCGGCGGCGACCTCAGGGGTGCACAGCAGGATCGCCGCGCCACCGTCGCTCATCTGGCTCGAATTGCCCGCGGTCACGGTGCCGCCCTGCTTGAAGGCCGGGCGCAGCTTGGCGAGGGCTTCGACGGTCGTATCGGCCCGCGGGCCCTCGTCGACGAGAAACTCCACTGTCCGGCCGCCCGGACGACCTTTTTCATCCGCTGCGGGCAGTGTCGCCGCCACTGGAGTAATTTCGGCAGCGAAGCGCATGTCCTTGAGCGCCGCCAGCGCTTTACGGTGGCTGTGGAAGGCGAATTCGTCCTGCGCCTCGCGGGTGATGCCGTCGCGTTCGACAAGACGTTCAGCGGTCAGTCCCATGCCCAGGTACGACTCGGGGTGGGCCTGCATCAACGACGGATTGGGCAGGTAGCGCTGGCCGCCCATGGGGATCATGGTCATGCTCTCCACGCCGCCGGCGATCACCACGTCGCACTGGCCGGTGGCGATCTCCGCCGCACCGTAGTTGACCGTCTCCAGACCGGAGCTGCAGAAGCGGTTGACGGTCATGCCCGGCACCGAGTCGGGCAATCCGGCGATCAGTACGATGTTGCGACCCACGTTCATACCCTGCTGGCCCTCGGGCATGGCACAGCCCATGATCACGTCGTCGACGCGCGCCGGATCCAGGCCGGGCACCGCGGCGAGCAGGCCTTTGACCGCGGCGGCGCCCAGATCGTCCGGGCGGGTGTAACGCAGGGTCCCCTTCAATGCCCGTCCGACAGCTGTTCGCTTGGCGGCTGCCACCACAACTTCTCTCATCGTCATCTCCTTATCGGCTACCGACCGGGTCGGTCGTGAATACACGCTGCGCTGGACCGTGGCCCACGGTCCGGGTCTCGCTCTGCTAGTTCCGTAACGGTTTGCCCGTCTTCAGGATGTGATGCATCCGCTCGAGCGACTTGCGTTCACCCATCAGGCGCATGAAGCTCTCGCGTTCCAGATCGAGCAGCTGCTGTTCACTGATGCTCGTGCCCGGCGGCACCTCACCGCCGCTGAGAATGCGCGCGAGCTGACTGCCGATCGTGTGGTCGTGCTCGCTGATGTATCCCGCCTCCTGCATGTTGAAGAGCACCGATTCGAGCAGGGCGATGCCCTGGGTGCCCATGACCGGAATCGCCGCCTCGGGCACAGGCGCCACGTAGCCGCCTTCGGCCATGGCCAGCGCGAGATCCTTGGCATCGCGGGTCAGGTGGTCGCGGTTCATGGACCAGCTGTCGCCCGGGCGCAGGAAGCCCAGCTGCTGCGCTTCCTCGGCGCTGGTGGCGACCTTGGCCATACCGATGGTCTCGAAGGTGTTCTTCAGCGCGGGGAACAGGTCCTGCTTGTCCGGCAACAGGGCGACCTGGCGCTGATACACACGCAAACAACCACCGCCGGCGGGTATCACGCCGGCACCCATCTCCACGAGGCCGATGTAGGTCTCCGCGGCGGCACGGATCGCGTTGCCGGCCAGGGTGACCTCGCAGCCGCCGCCCAGGGCCAGGCCGCCGGGCGCGGTGACCACCGGCACGCCGCAGTGTTCGAGACGTCCGCAGGCGCCCTGGAAGGCGCGCACGATCATGTCGATCTCTTCCCAGTTGCCTTCCTGCGCCTCCATCATCAGCAACATCAGGTTGGCCCCGACGCTGAAGTTGTCGGCGTGGTTGTTCACCACTAGCGCCTGCCAGTTGGTCTCCGCTTCCGTGCAGGCGGTCATGATCATGTTGATGGTGTCCTGGCCGATGGCGTTCATCTTGGAGTGGAACTCGAGGCCCAGCACACCGTCGCCCAGGTCGAGCAGGCTCGCCCCCGGGTTGCGCTTGACTTCCTTGCCGCTGCGCCGCAACAGCTCGAAATCGTAGGCGCGCTCGTTGACCGGGACCGCGGCGAAGTCGCCCGGTTCGCCGGTGGCGCTGTGCAGCCGGCCGTCCACATCCTTGTAGATGCTTTCGCCGCCGCTGTCGTACAGGGCGTCGACCCAGGCGGGCAACGGGCGGTTTTCGGCCTTGAGCTTCTCGTGGACCTTGCGGAAACCCAGCGTGTCCCACACCTGGAAGGGGCCGAGCTCCCAGTTGTAGCCCCAGCAGATGGCCTGGTCGATGTCGGCGGCCTGGCTGCAGATCTCGCTCAGGCGCATGGCGCTGTAGCTGAAACTGGCTGCCAGCAGTTTCCAGATGGCCTCGGCGGCCCGCCCCTTGGCCCAGACGAGCTGGCGCAGGCGGTCGCCCAGATCGTCCACGGCCTTGGCGGCGTCGATCTCGGGGAACTTCGCTTTCTGCTTCTCGCGGTAATCGAGGGTTTCGAGGTCGATGGTCAGCACTTTCTTCTCGGGCTTCTTGACCAGCTTGTAGAAACCACCGCCGGTCTTGCGCCCCAGCATCCCGTTCTCGACCATCTTGCGGATATATTCCGGCGCGAGGAACACGTCGCGGTCCTCGTCGTCGGGAATCAACGGGTGGATGTTGTCGGCCACGTGCAGGAAGGTGTCGAGTCCCACGAGATCGGCGAGCTTGAAGGTCGCCGTCTTGGGTCGCCCGATGGCCGGCCCGCTCAGCGCGTCGACTTCCTCGATGGTCAAGCCCAGCTCACTCATGACCTGCACCGTGGCCATCATGGCATGGGCGCCGATGCGGTTGGCGATGAAGTTGGGGGTGTCCTTGGCGCGAACGATACCCTTGCCCAGATAGTCCCGTGCGTACTGTGCCACCTCGTCGAAGAGCCCGGGGTCGGTATGGGTCGTCGGGATCAACTCGAAGAGCTTCATGTAGCGGGGCGGATTGAAGAAGTGGGTCCCCATGAAGCGCGGCTTCAGGTCGTCGGGCAGGATGTCGGCCATTTCCCGCAGGGAAAGTCCGGACGTGTTGCTCGAGAATATGGCGTCCGGCCCCAGATGCGGCACCACGGCCTCGATGACCTTCTTCTTGATCGACATGTCCTCCTTGACGACCTCGATGACCCAGTCCGCGTCAGCGAGCCGGGGCAGGTCGTCTTCGAGGTTGCCCGTGGCGATCAGCCCGAGCCGGTCGGCGCAGAACAGGGGGGAGGGTTTTGTCTTGCGCATGGCGGCGACCGCCTCGGCGGCGATGCGATCACGGACCGCCTTGTCCTCGAGCGTCTTGCCTGCCGCCTTCTCCTTTGGCGTCAGCTCACGGGGAACGATATCGAGCACGAGCGACGGCACGCCGGCATTGGCGAAGTGCGCGGCGATTGCGCTGCCCATGACGCCGGAGCCCAGCACGGCAACTTGCTTGATCTGCCTGCTCATGGCACCTCCTCGTATTCTGGATAAAATGAATGACTATTCAGTAGTTTATGCATGATCGGCATTTCTGTCAACAACCTAAGCCTGTTCTTCGTCGGTAAAAACACTGCAATATCAACAGTTTACTTGTTATTTCAGACGGTCGTCGTTCAGCGTATTTCCGTCTACAGCCTTGACACATCCCGTCGATATGAATAATCATTCACAGTGCGTTCGGAGTTCTTGTTGGGCTACGTATCACATTCTGGTTTCATTTCGCGATGTGCCGGGCTGGCGGTGTGGTGACCGCCGCGCGGACTCGAGCCGAAGGCGAATGGAGCACGGCGGTCA
>CAYLIV010000021.1:0-50712 GCA_964384055.1 uncultured Fibrobacteraceae bacterium | reverse complement strand
GGGTGTTGGGGGGGGGGGGGGGGGGTGCCCGGCGGGGGTTCGGGCGGCTTCTGTTTTTGCCCCCGGGGCTTCAACAACACCGCCAGCCCGGCAAATCCGATCATGATCTCCCAAAGGTCGAATGCCATGCCAACCAAGAAGAACGACAAGCGCGACCGTATTCTGGAAGCCGCCGTGGTGGAGATCGCCTTCAGCGGCTACCATCAGACGACCATCGCCACCATCGCCCGGCGCGCCGGTGTTGCCGACGGGACGATTTATCTCTATTTCAAGAACAAGAAAGAACTCCTGGCTTCAATCTTCGACCGCGCGATCACTCGCTTTATCGAAGAAGGCCGCTCGCAACTTCCCCGCGATGTCGGTGCGGAGGAAAAACTAAGGCGCATTGTCCATCTGCACCTGTCGCTGGTGGGCGCCGATCGGGACCTGGCGGTCATCCTGCAGGTGGAACTGCGCCACAACCTGCACTTCATGGCGCAGCTCTCGCGCAGTGCGTTGCGCGAGTACCTCGACATACTCTGTGCCGTTGTGCGCCAGGGCCAGCAGGAAGGGTGCTTCAGATCGAGCACCGATCCGAATCTGGCGGCCAAGGCCATCTTCGGCATACTCGACGAGATGGCACTCGACTGGGTGCTCTCCCGGCGGAACACGCGCTTGGTGGCCAATGCCGACGCGGTGGCCGATCTGCTTCTCGGTGGCCTGCGGTCCTGAAAACCCTGACTCGCCGAAGATCACGCGAGCCACAGCGACAAGTGATTTGACAGCCGGTGGCCTGGTGGGGATACTTCGGATTCAGGGCGATACAGCCAAGCGTGATGGACACGCGGCCACGTTTTTCCAGAGGATACTACGATGACGAGCGAGAGCAACGGCGCCGCCGGGCGACCGCGGTTGCTGGACGAATTCAGTCCGGTGACGGTGCAGCAGTGGCAAGACGAGGTCGAGCGGTTGCTCAAGGGTGCCTCCTTCGCGAAACGCATGTTCACGCAGCTCGACGAGGGGATCACTGTACGCCCCCTTTACACCCCGGCCGACGCAGCGGCAGCCGCTTCAGCGACATCGTGTGCCGTTGACGATGACGAGTTGCCGGGTCGCCTGCCCTTCACTCGGGGTGCTCGCCCCCTGGGCCATCGACAAGCGCCGTGGCTCGTCGCGCAGGCAACGCACGGCCGGACGCTCGACGAGTTCAATACCCGGTTGCGAAACGACCTGCAGCGCGGGCAGACCGCCGTCAACCTGAGCCTCGATGTGGCGACCCAGCACGGCCGCGATCCCGACCAGCCGCCTGCCGATGGTGTCGGCGACGGCGGTCTGTCACTCGTCTGCCTGGACGAACTCGACGCCGCGCTGGCCGGAGTGGATCTTGAACAGGTGCCGGTGCTGGCGGAAACCGGTGGCGCTGCCCTGGCCTTCGCCGCCCAGCTGATCGCCTTGCTGCGCCGGCGAGGCCTGGATCCGCGGCAGCTGCGCGGCAGCGTCGGCAACGATCCAGTCGCCGGCTTGGCTGCGCTCGGCGCGCTACCCACCACGGCCGGCAGGCTCTACCACGAGATGGCGTGGCTGACTCGCTGGGCAGAGCGCAACGCCCCCCGCCTGCGTACCGTAGCCGCGTACAGTTACCCGTACAGCGATGCCGGCGCCAATGCCGCCACCGAGCTGGCCTGCGTGCTCGGCGCCGCGGTACAGCATCTGCGCGAGCTGGAAACGCGTGGTGTCGCGGTCGAGCAAGCCGCCGCGCACCTACGCTTCGACATCACCGTCGGTGGTGATTTCTTCCTCGAGATCGCCAAGCTGCGCGCGTTGCGCCGGCTCTGGTCAGAGGTCCTCGGCGCCTGCGGACAAACCGAACCGGCGCAGGCCCGGATCTTCCAGTCCATGCTGGTGCATGCCCGGACTGGCCGCCGCAACAAGACGCTGTTCGACCGGCATGTGAACATCCTGCGGGCGACGACGGAGGCCATGGCCGCGGTGCTCGGCGGTTGCGACAGTCTGCACATCGATCCCTTCGATGGAATCGGTGGTCGGCCGGGTGAACTGAGCCGCCGCCTGGCGCGTAATACCCAGCTTATTCTCCAGCGCGAATGCCGCTTCGACAATGTGGTCGATCCGGCCGGCGGCTCGTGGTACGTCGAGTCACTGACGAGGGAGCTGGCCGCAAAAGCCTGGGAACTGTTTCAGCAGATCGAAGCGGCGGGCGGTATGCTCCAGGCGTTGCAGGACGGCATGCCCCAGCGCCTGATCGCCGACAGTGCGGCGGCGCGTCGCGATGCGCTGCATACGCGCCGCGATGTGCTGGTGGGCACCAACCAGTATCCGGATGTTGCGGAGCCGCTGCCCGAACCGATAGACGAGGATCTCGCCGGATTGCGGGCCGAACGCGCCGCGGCTGTTCGCGGTTTTCGGGCGCAGCGGGAACCGGCGGTGCAGGCCTCGATCACCGACGGTCTGGGCAGGATCTACCAGGATGAACTGGCACAACGCTTCGATGCGATCGTCGATGTGGTGCAACTCGGCGCGACCGTCGGTGAACTGACGGGCGCCGGCTGGGCCGACACGGTCGATTGTCGCGGCGGCAAGCAGCCCGGTGTCACGCCGTTGCCGTCCCGGCGCACGGCGGAAGCGATCGAGCACCTGAGGTTTTCGGTCGGCCGGCACGGTGAACATGCCGGCGCGGCTTGCCGTGTCTTCTGCTGCAACCTCGGCGACGTGGCCCGCTATCTGCCGCGCCTCGATTTCGCGCGCGCGTTCTTCGAACTGGGGGGCTTTCAGGTCGTCGCCGACGAATCGTTCGGTTCGGCGGCCGACGCCGCCGAGGCCGCCCGCCGCGATGGCGCCCACACCGTGGCCGTCGTGGGACGCGACGAGACCTACGCGCAGTTCGCCGTCGACCTGGTTCGGCTGCTGAAACGGGACGCCGATCCGCCCACGGTACTGATCGCCGGCCAACCCGAAGCGCTGGTCGCAGCCCTGCGCGAGGCCGGCGCGGACGAGTTCATCCACCTCAGGAGCGATGTTCACGCCGTGCTGACAACGCTTGCCGGCAGCAAGGGGGTGACGCTGTGAGCTCGATTCCCGATTTCACCACGGTCGCTCTCGGCCAGAACGTACCCGGTCGGGCCGCCGCCGCGGCCAGCGCTCCCGCTGAACGAGCCGCCTCGACCGCGCAAGCGGCCGAACAGACCGGACAGGACACCGCAGATCTCGTCTGGCGCACCAACGAGCAGATCGACGTGGCCCCGGTTTTTTGCGCCGAGGATATACGCGATTGCGAACACCTCGACTCGCTGGCCGGCTTGCCGCCCTTTCTGCGAGGACCCTACGCGCCCATGTACGTGACCCGGCCCTGGACCGTGCGCCAGTACGCGGGATTCTCCACGGCCGAGGAATCCAACGCCTTCTACCGGCGCAACCTGGCCGCGGGTCAGAAAGGTCTGTCGGTCGCCTTCGATCTGGCGACCCATCGCGGGTACGACTCGGACCATGAGCGGGTCATCGGCGACGTGGGCATGGCCGGCGTGGCCATCGACTCGATCCTGGACATGGAGATCATCTTCGACCGCATCCCTCTCGACCGGATGTCGGTCTCCATGACCATGAACGGAGCGGTGCTGCCGGTGATGGCCTTCTACATCGTGGCCGCCCTCGAACAGGGTGCCCGCCTCGAGCAGCTCACCGGTACGATCCAGAACGACGTCCTCAAGGAATACATGGTCCGCAACACCTATATCTACCCCCCGGCCTTCAGCATGCGGATCATCGCCGATATCTTCGCGTACTCGGCGCGGCACATGCCCAAGTTCAACAGCATTTCCATCAGCGGTTACCACATGCAGGAAGCCGGGGCGACGGCCGATCTCGAGCTGGCCTACACCCTGGCCGACGGCGTGGAGTACGTGCGCACGGGACTTGCCGCCGGCCTCGACATCGATGACTTCGCGCCGCGGCTGTCCTTCTTCTGGGCCGAGGGCATGAACTACTTCATGGAGATCGCCAAGCTGCGGGCCGGCCGCCTGCTGTGGGCCAAGCTGATCAAGCAGTTCGATCCGCAAAACCCGAAATCCATGGCGCTGCGCACCCACAGCCAGACCAGCGGCTGGTCGCTGGCCCAGCAGGATCCCTTCAACAACGTGGTGCGCACCTGCGTGGAAGCCATGGCCGCGGCCCTGGGCCACACCCAGTCCCTGCACACCAACGCCCTGGACGAGGCCATCGCCCTGCCCACCGACTTTTCAGCCCGCATCGCTCGCAACACGCAGCTCTTCCTGCGTGACGAGACGGGCATCTGCCGCACGGTCGATCCCTGGGGCGGTTCGTACTACCTCGAGTGGTTGACCGGCGAGCTGATGCACAGGGCCTGGGCGCACATCACGGAGGTGGAGGGGCTCGGCGGCATGGCCAAGGCCATCGAGAGCGGCTTGCCGAAGCAGCGTATCGAACAGGCTGCGGCGCGCCGGCAGGCGCGGATAGACTCGGGGCAGGAAATCATCGTCGGCGTGAACGAGTATCGACTCGAGCAGGAAGATCCGCTCGAGATACTCGAAGTCGACAACACGGAGGTGCGCCGGCAGCAGATCGCGCGTCTTGCCTCCCTCAGATCCCAGCGCGACAGCGACGCCGTCGAGGCGGCCCTGGCGGCCCTGACGCGGTGTGCACAAACGGGTGAGGGCAACCTGCTCGAACTGTCGGTGACCGCCGCGCAGGCGCGGGCGACGCTGGGCGAGATCTCTTCGGCCATGGAACAGGTTTGCGGTCGGCACAAGGCCGAGATCCGCACCATCGGTGGTGTCTATGCCGCCGAGTTCGGCAAGGAGGACGAGATCGAACGTATCACGGAGTTGATCAAGCGCTTCGAGGAGCAGGAGGGGCGCCGGCCCCGCATCCTGGTGGCCAAGATGGGTCAGGACGGACACGATCGCGGTGCCAAGGTCGTCGCCACGGCCTTCGCCGATCTCGGTTTCGATGTGGATGTGGGACCGCTGTTCCAGACGCCGGCCGAGACCGCCCGACAAGCCGTGGAAAACGACGTGCACATCATCGGCATGAGTTCCCTGGCCGCCGGGCACAAGACCTTGTTGCCGGTGCTGGTGGACGAGCTGAAACAGCTCGGGCGCGACGACATCATGGTGATCTGTGGCGGTGTTATTCCGACCCAGGACTACGCCTATCTGCGGCAGCATGGAGCAGCGGCGATCTTCGGTCCCGGGACGGTGATTCCGCACGCGGCGGAGAAGCTGCTCGTGGAGTTGTGCCGGCGGCTCGGGTACGACGGGTGAGGTCGGCGCGTCGCCTCGGTGGCCCGTATCAGCCGGCCCACCGAGGCGAGGGGACGGATTCCTTGGTGTTTGATGCACGTTTGCGTGCGTTTGCCGGTCGCTTCCTGCCGATTCGTTTCTCCTGACGAGAAAAATGGTGGAGTGAGGTTGTTAATCCCGGCGATTTAGTGTAGAATTTAAACAAGACAAAAATGGTCGTGCATGCATGATGGCGGTTGTCATCATGTTTGTAGCGATGTTACCGGCAATAACGAGGGAGAGTGTGGAATGTCTGGAACTGTTGAATTTTCTCGGCACGGCAACCAGGCCAGGCTCCGGTGGGGCGTGATGGCCAGAACCGTGGTACTGAGTCTGCTCGTGTTGACAGGCGCGGCGACGGCCCAGCCGGGTACCGTCGGCACGCCGGCAGCAGATTTTTCGCTGCAGGATATCCTTGACGACTGGTACACCCTGAGCGAGCACCAGGGCGAGGTCGTCGTGCTGAACATGATGGGCTGGGGCTGAGGCACCTGCATCAACGAGGGTCCCGGTACGGAGACCCTGCATCTCGCCTACGCGAACGAGGCCTTCCAGATCTTCGCGCTCGATTTGTGGAACGGCGCTGATCAACATATCCAGCTTTACCTCAACGAAACCGGTGTGACCTATCCGGTCCTGATGAATGCCGGCCTGGCCGGGATTGGGGACAGCTACAACACCGGTACGAGCTACTTTTTCGTGATCGGTGGCGACGGCATCATCCGGTGGCGCGGCACCTGGGACCCAGCTGTCATTGGCCACCACGTGGAGGTCGCACTTTCCGAACTCGATACACCGGCTCCGGCCGGACCGCCGGTGGCGGCGAATGTCCAGCTCGAGGCGGCGTATCCCAATCCGTTCAATCCGCTGACCACGATCCCGTACCAGTTGCCTGACCGGGCGGAGAGCTACGCGGTCCGCCTGGACATCGTCGATCCCCTCGGCCGACGCGTCCAGACACTCTTTTCCGGGCGGCAGGCCGGTGGCAACCGCTACCAGGCCGAGTGGAACGGCACCAACAGCTTTGGTAGTTCCGTTCCCAGCGGTGTGTACTTCGCTCGCCTGTCCGTCGGCGGCGAGGTCCAAGCCCGAATGCTGACCCTTACCAAGTGACCTGACCACCGCGACCGGCGCCGCCGCGGGTCACCGTCGCCGTCCGACAAACGCTGCGTTGTTGCCCCGGAGCAACAACGCAGCGTGTCAGTAGCCAACCCGAATGGTGACGGTCTATTCCGGCCGGATCCAGAGGGCCTGCCCGCCACCAGCCGCCAGCGACGCCTCGTAGCGGTCACCATGCCGAAAATCACGTTCGACGATCTCGTAGGCCTGCGGATCGGTCTGCCAGTGCGCGTCAGGCGCATCGCGGTAGATGGTGGCCAGATAGCGCGTGTCGGCGTCGAGGAAATCGAGGGGCATCGTGACGGTACGGGCCTCCTCATCCGTTACCCAGCCCACGAACCACGAGCGGCCGCTGCGCCGGGCGATGCCCACATAATCGCCGATGGCACCCTCGAGTACGCGACTCTCGTCCCAGTCCACCGGCACCACCTCGACGAACGAGAAGGCCGGGTGGCCGTCGTAATTCTCCGGTAGATCGGCGGCCATCTGCAACGGGCTGTACAGGACAACGAACAGGGCGAGCTGCTTGGCCAGCGTGGTGTAGACGCGGTTGTTGGGACGGTACCGGTCGAAGGTCAGGTCGAAGATACCGGGCGTGTAATCGAGGGGGCCGGCCAGCATGCGTGTGAACGGCACGATGGTCGTGTGTTCCGGCGGATTGCCCTCGCTCCAGGCGTTGTACTCCATGCCGCGCACGCCCTCGCGGGTCATCATGTTGGGCCAGGTGCGCGAGATGCCCGTCGGCTTGATGGGTTCGTGCACGTCGAGCATTACCCGGTGACGCGCAGCGCATTCGACCACCCGGCGATAGTGGTTGACCATCCACTGGCCGTGGTGGTGCTGGCCGCGCGGGTGGATGCCGCCGGCGTAGCCGGTCTTGACCCGGGTGATGCCCAGCCGTTCGTACAAGGCGAACGCGTCTGCCATCTGGGCCTCGTAACCCGGCACGTCGCCACCCGACTCGTGGTGGCCGATGATGGCCACGCTGCGCTGCCGCGCGTAGTCGGCGACCGCGGGCAGATCGAAGTCGTCGTAGGGTGTCGTGAAGTCGAAGGCGCCGGCGGATCCCCATTTTTCCCAACCCAGATTCCAGCCCTCGATCAGTAGCGCCGGGATGCCGTGCGCCGCGGCGAAATCGATGTGCCGCTTGGTGTTCTCGGTAGTGGCGCCGTGCGAATCGCCCTGGTGCCAGGTCTCCTTGCGGATGTGCATGCCCCACCAGATGCCCAGATACTTGGCCGGCTGGATCCAGCTCGTGTCCGCGAGGCGACAGGGTTCGTTGCAGTTCTGGATCAGGTGCGATTCCACGAGGCCGCCGGGGCGATCGGCGATCTGGATGGTGCGCCAGGGTGTACGCAGCGGCGTGCGGCCGCGCACCTTCGCGCCGTCGGGCCACGGCACGAGGTCGCATTCGAGGGTCCACGGCTGATCGCGTATCGCCGCCAGGGTCATGCCGGCGTAGTCGGTCAGGTCGGCTTCGTGCAGACTCAGGTACAGACCGCCGGCGGTGGCCAAGGTGATCGGCGTGTTTGCCGCGTCGAGTTCATCGAGAAAGAGCTCCCGGTACAGGAACTCGTAACTGTCGAAGTTGGCAGGGATGGACCAGGTGCGGTGGTTCGCCGGGAAACAGAAGCGCGTCAACTCGGAGACGATCAGGAAACTGTCGAGCGCCGCCTGCTCGGGCAGCCGGTAGCGGAAGGCGATGCCGTCGTCGTAGGCACGAAAGACGAGTTCGAGCTTACGGTGCGGCGGTTCGTCTTCGACGAGCGACACCGTCAGCTCCCGGTAGTGGTTACGGATCTCGGCGTCGGTGCCCCAGACCGGTCGCCAGGTCTCGTCGTGATCCGTCTGCTGGCATGCGGTCACGCTGAACGAACCGTCGAGCGCCGGTTGCGCGAGAAAGCGCAGACCCAATCGCGACTCCGCGACGACCACCTCGCCGTCACGGTCGACTGCGTAGAGAGGTTTACCGTCGGCCAGTATAAACGCGACGGAGTTGTGGCCGTCGGGAGAGGCCACTCGGGTGTAGTACCCGTCGGCTGTGGCCGCAACCGTCCGTCCGCCCTCCGCTGACGGCGACCAGCTCGACGCCGCGACCACGACCAGAACCGACAGCAGCACCGCCCGCGCTGCCGGACGACCCTCACGAACACCAGGCATTTCTACCCCCTCACCGCGGAAACCGATTTCACCGGTCGTCTGAGGCATTCCCGGGAATGATACGCCATCACGTGGAACCGTCATACCGCGATTCTCCGGTGTCGACGACGTGCGTGCCGGACGCCGCGACCGCCACAACCCGCCTTCGCCGTCTGCGCGACGCCGTCACGCGGTGCGACGAGGAACAATTTGCCTGGCATGGGGATTGCCAGATGCCGCCGATGGCCACGCAAATGCTGATGAACGAGCATTTTGCACGTAGAAACCGTGAGCAGGCCATCGCGTTTTGCAACTTCGCCAGCAGACCCAGACGGGAAGAACGATTGAACCGGGTCGACCACCGAATCCAGGACCGAGTTCCACGGCGATCACCTCAGCAAGGCATCAGGCAGCGATGAACGGCATCAGGCATGAACAATCGAACGCGTGTGTACTCTTCAACCTGCGCGTACTGGCGGGCGTGGTGGCGGGGGCGATTCTCGTCGTCGCACCGCTCGGCGCTCTGGCCTTCGACCACCTCGAGATCACGGTGGTCAATCCCCACATGGTCAACGGCAATCCGGCGGCGACCGTGGACACCGATTTCAGCGTGCACGTGCGTGCCGTCAACGCCGACGGTTCGACCGATATCAACGCCGATTTCGTCAACGCCGAGCTGTCGTCGCCCGACGTGCCGGCCTCCTTGCCGGCGCCCCAGTACCTGCAGAACGGCGAGCGCCAGTTCGACAATGTGCGCTTCCTGGCCGCGGGGCAACCGGTACGCCTGCGCGTCACCGACGCCGACGATCCGTCGGTGCCGGCGGCCGAGGTGATCATCGACTGCTATAACTTCGTCGATCACTTCCTGGTCACCGTGCCGCCAGGCGACAAGTACGTCGACGTGCCCATCAACATCACCCTGACCGCACTCGATTCCTTCGGCGGTGCGGTGTTGAACTTTCAGGACGACGTGATCCTCAGCGCCCTGATCGGCCATTTCGACACCGGACCCACCATGACCGTCACCGGGTTCTCGTTCTTCCTGGGCGAGGTCACCGTGCCGGTCACCTTCTGGGGCACCGATCCGGTGACGCGCGAGAACGAACTCACGGCGACCAACACGATAGTCTACCCTGGCCAGGTGAGCGGCGCCGCCGGCACGGCCACCGTGACGCCCCTGCACCCCGGACCGCTGGACGACGTGGTGCTGTTGCTGCCGGGCGAGACCCTGACGCCGGGCGTCAGTCCCGGCAAGAGTGGTGTGCCGTCGCCGCAGACCTCGGGCGCCAGCTTCGGCGACATCCAGGTCTACGCCACGGACCAGCACTGGAATCCCGTGGCGGCGGGACCGTATCCGAACCTGTCCTGGAGCAGCGACGATCCCATCCCGGGCGTGGTGTTGCCCGCGGGCGGCATGATGGGTGGAAATCCCGAATCGAGCCTGTCGGCAACCTTGATCCGCGCCGGCGTGACACGTGTGACCGTCGATGCCGCGGGCGCCGTGACGGCTACCAGTCGCAGCGATGTGACCGTCAATTCCCAGGGACTTGATCACTTCGAATTCGATGCCGGCGTCTGGGATCCCGGCATTCCCCAGGTCACGACCATTCCCTTCAACATCCGGATCATCGCCCGCGACTCCAACGACAACGTCTTCCCACTCAACGGCCAGGTCAGTCTGCGCGTGCGCATCGGCGCCGCGGACGAGAGCGCGGACTACATCCTCGCCAGCAACTCGACCTTCGTCGATGGCCAGCTCGACGCCCTCGTCCAGGTGACCAAGCGCGGTTTCGCCGCCAAGCTCATCGTCGACTCGGGCATCACCGGTGAATCGGATTCGTTCCAGGTCAACTCGGGCCCCTGCGAGAAGATACTTCTGTCGTTCCCGGGCGAGACCTGGGTCAACGGCTTGAACGACGAGAACTTCAGCGGCAACCAGGGTGTACCCAATCCGGTGGCGGCGGGCGAAGTGATCAACTGGGTGACCATCCGGCCGGTGGATCGCTACAACAATCTGGCGCCGGGCAGCCGCAACGTGACCCTGAGCTGCCCGTCGGGCTACTTCGACATGCCCGACTATCCCAACAACATCGTGAACATCGACAACCCTGAGGATGTGCGGGTGGCGTTGCGCACCGCGGGCGGAGCCCAGTATCTGCGCGCCGAATCGAGCGGCATCGATCCCAACGACTCGAGTCCCGTGATCGTCTCGCCGGCGCCCTACGCGCGGCTGGTGGTCGAGGCGCCGGGCGAGTCGCTGGACCCGGGCATCTTCGACAGCATCGAGGACGACGGCAAGATCGGCGATCCTTCCGTGCAAGATGCGGGCGTGCCCTTCAACGTCACGGTCTTCGCCACCGATTCGTACTGGAATCCGATCACGGACGTCTCGCCGGCTTTCCCCCTGAGCATCGACTTTTCCAGCAGCGACGCGGTAGCGGATCTGCCGGCGAATCCGCAGGTCATGAACGACAACGCCGCGGACTTCGAGGTCACGCTGATCACCCTGGCCGATCCCAACCAGCAGACCATCCGCGTCGACGACCAGGGCAGCCTGGCCTGGGCGTTCACGACCATTCCCATGAAGGCCGGTGTGATCGATCACTTCGACATCGGCATCAACAACCGGACCAATCCCACGCCCAACGACGTGCTCGATCCCATTCCCGATCACCAGGCGGGCTCGTTCCTGCCCAACGTGACCATCGTGGCGCGGGACATCTTCGACAACCATATCGCCGACTACGCCGAGCTGGTGACCCTGTGGGTCAGCCACGGCACCGGCATCCTGACCCCGACCGAAGTGGACCTGGGCGACGGCTACGGCCAGGGTACCTACATGGGCGCCTGGCGCGGGCCGATCCAGATCACGCGCGCCGGCCAGGACGTGCGGCTCTTCGCCCGCGAGGCCACCTACGCGCGCACCGACAGCAGCAACACCTTCGACGTGTTCGTCGATGCCCAGGACTATGCCGATCTGCTCGTGCTGCTGCCCGGCGAGACCCATACTCCGGGCATCGCGCCCGGCAAGGTGGGCACGCCGCTGGCCGTGCAGGCGGGCGATCCGGTCGTCGCCGCGGTGATCGCCACCGATCCGTGGTGGAACCAGGTCCCGGCGCAGCCACAGGTGCATGTGGACTCGGACGGCTACTTTCAGATGATCTCGGCCAATGACCAGGCCCTCGATCCCAGCGGCCGTTCCGACCTCGACCTGTTCTTCCGGGCCGCCCAGACGCACGCCCTGTCGGCACACGATGTGATCCAGCCGGACATCAACGACAACAGCACGGTGGTGGCGACGGCCGGCGACTTCGATCGCCTGATGATCCTGCTGCCGGGCGAAACGCCCCAGCCGGGCGGTCCCGAATCCGACGGCAAGATCGGCACGCCGACACCCCAGGCCGCCAGTGTGGAGTTCGACGTGCGCATCCGCTCGGTGGATCAGTTCTGGAACCTGGTGGACAACAGCGACGAGCACGTCCATCTGGACGCGGACGACGGCTCCGTCACGCCGACCAATCCCCTGAACAACGACCAGAACCTGGTCAACGGCGAGATCGTGATGCCGCTGTTCCTGGTCACGACGGGGTACGTGACCCTGGCCGCCTCGGCCATCGATCACATCGACATGACCGGGCAGATGGTCACCGTGGAAGTGGAGCAGGGAGCCAATTACCAGATCGTGACCCCGGCCACCGCGCTCGTCGGTCCGCCGAGCACCTTCGAGATGTCCGTCTCCCTGGTGGACAGCAACGGCGTGCCCTTGCCAACCGCCAACAACTGGATCGAGATCGGTGTGCTCAAGAGCAATCTCGAACCGGCCGGCGGCACGGTGCAGGTCACATCGGCCCAGCTCTCGGCTGGAACCGTGACCATCAGCAACCAGGCCTACGACACGGTCGAGGACATCGTCGTCGTGATCACCGACAACTCGGGCCGCGCCAGCTACAGCTCGACCATCCAGATGCAGACCAACGGGCTGGAGTATGTGGTCACGGTGGGCACCGATCCGCAACCGGTCGCCGGTCCGCCGGCCACCTTCCCGGTCACGGTCATGCTGCGCGATGTGGACACCCACACCCTGGTCGATGACGATCGCATGTTCGACGTGGGCGTCAATTCGGCCATGGGCGTGCCGGGGCTCGGTGTGGTCGGTACCACGAACCAGCGCCTCGAACACGGCACGGTGACCTTCCAGCAGAGCTACACGCGGGCGGAGAACGTCTACGTGACCGTCGAGGACGACGACGACCTGACCGGCGCCAGCGCGGTGTTCGCCGTCGGACACGACGGCTACAAGCGCTTGCAGATCGTCGCGCCCGGCGAGACGGTGGAGCCCGGAATTCCCGCCTACGAGGCGACCGGCAAATCGGGCTCGCCGGCCACGCAGCGCTCGGGAGAGCAGTTCCCCATGACCGTGCGGGCGGTGGACCAGTACTGGAACCTGGCCGACACGACCAACACGGGCAACCTGCGGCTGGTGGCGAGCGACAACTCGTTCTCGCTGCCGGGCAATCCCGACCAGAACCACGTGCCCTTCGTCAACGGCCGGCGCACCTTCAACGGTTTCCTGACCGACGAAGGCGCGGTGAGCGTGACCGTGTACGATGAAGACGACCTGACCCGGCCCGCTCAGACGACCGACATCCCGGTCGACCCGCCTTACGAGTACGAGATCATCGTGCCCGAGACCGCATCGACCGGACCGGTGCCCGGTTTCCAGGTCACGGTCAAGCTGATCGATCCCAACTCCGGCGATGTCGTGCCCACGGCGCAGAACCGCTTCTACCTGACGCCGCTCTTGCCCAACCACGGGGCGGCCAGCGGCGAGCTGGGCATCACCGAGTCGCAGCTCATCGGCGGCGTAAAGGTGATGAATACCCAGAGCTACAGCACGGTGGAAGACATCATCATCCGTGTGACCGACGATTTCGGACGCGAGGCCTTCAGCTCCGTGATCCACATGACCAGCGGTGGGCTGTACTACGCCGTGACCATTCCCGACAGCGCGACGGTGGGGCCGCCCGAGACCTTCCCGCTGGTGGTCGAGCTGAAGGACAGCAACACCGGCGAGCGGGTCACCACGCAGGACGGCCTGTTCAACATCGCCATCCAGAGCGCCCAGACCGGTTTGCCGGGCGAGGGGCACCTGGAGGTGAGCCAGGGCATTCTCGAGGGTGGCATCCAGACCATCGCCCAGGCCTACAGCCGTGCCGAGGAGATTTTCGTCACCGTCACGGACCAGAACGAGATAACGGGCATCAGCAACACCTGCCGCATGCTCGCCGACGGCTTCAAGCGCATCCAGATCGTTGCACCGGGCGAGGCGCCCGTGCCGGGCCAGCAGGACGGCAACGGCAAGACCGGCGATCCGCTCACGCAACAGGCAGAGGTGCCGTTTACCATCACGGTGCGGGCGGTGGACCAGTACTGGAATCTGGCCGCGGATATCGTCGACGGGACCATCAACCTGAGCAGCTCGGGAGGCGCCCTGGATCTGGTGGATCCGGCCGACGCCAACGCGCCCTTCGTCAACGGCAGCCGCGACATCGAGATCGTGCTGGGCAGTCCGGGACTGGTGAGCGTTTTCGCCACCGATCCGGCTCACTCGTCCATCAGCACCGGCCGGGTGGACATCCCGGTCAACGAGGCCGAGTACCGGGTGATCCTGCCCGATCCCGCCGAGGTCACCGCCGGACCGCCGGCCACTTTCCCGCTGACGGTGCGCCTGGTCAACCCGGAGACCGAGGAACGTATCGGCGCGGGCAACGACTTCACCATGACGGCACTGCATCCGGACCGCAGCGCCGCGCTCAGCGAGCTCGGTGTCGCTGCCGGCACGCTGGTTGCCGGCGAGGCGGTCATCGGCGGGCAGCACTACGACACCAGCGAGCAGATCGTCATCCGCATCACCGACGATCGGGGCCGCGAAGCCTTCAGCGACGTGCTCACGATCGTGCCCGAGGGCGTGCGCTACGATGTGGTCGCGCCGGACACGGTACGCGCCGGCGAGCCCTTCGCCATGTCGGTACGAAGGGTCGATATCGTCACCGGCCAGCTCGTGACCATGGACGATCGCAACTTCGTCGTCCACGCCTTCAGCGGCAACTCGCCACGGCCCGACGCGGCGCTCACGCCCGCCGGCGTGCTCGCCGACACCGTCGGCACCACGGTCGACGGCGTGCGCACCTTCGACGCCCAGACCTACGACCGCGCCGAGTCGGTCTTCTTCGAGGTGACCGACAACACCGGTGAGCAGTATTTCAGCGACGTGATGTCGGTGCTGCCGGGCGACGTGGCCAACATCGAAGTCTGGGCCGAGGACCGGCCGGGACACCGGCTGGAACGCCCGCTGCGGCCGTCCGACACCGTCACCATCCGGGTGCGGGCCACCGATGAGCCGGGCAACCCGGTGCCGGGCACGCCCATCGAGCTGAGCGTGCTGGCGGGCGATGGCGCCCTCGGACCCGCCATGCGCAGCGACCACGACCTGGTCATCGACCAGGACGGCAATGCGTCCATCGAACTGCTGGTGCTCGACTTCGGCACCGAGGACATCCTGTTCGAGGGCCGCGCCGCCAACCGCAGCATCTCCTCGCTGGAAGTGCTCCTGCCGGTGATCGGCCCGCCCGTGACCACGATCAGCTTCGATGCCACAGTGTCCGAGTTCGGCGACGGTTATTACCTGCTGCCCACGACGCCCATCGCGCTGAGCGCCACCACCGAAGATCTCGACGGCATCCAGGCGGTGTTCTTCGATATGGACACGATCGATCCGCCGCAGCCGCAGCAGGTCTACACCGGAACGTTCACCCTCGCGGAGCTCGGATCGCAGTTCGCCGAACCAGGTGAGCACACCCTGCGCTTCTACGCCGAGGAAGCCAGCGGCGTGCTGGAGGACGTCCAGACGGTGGTGCTGTACACGGCAGCGCCCATGGCCAGCAACAAGGCCGTCACCAACCGGCCCAATCCGTTCCGTGCCGGGCACGAGCCGACGATCATCATGTTCCGGCCCACCGTCTCCGGCAACGTCAACATCAACATCTACGACCTGTACAGCGGGCTCGTTTTCAGCGATCAGATGCTCGTCAGCGCGGGAGCGGACGAGCAGTACGTCTGGGACGGCCGCAACGGCAAGGGACGCGTGGTCGCCAACGGCGGCTACATCTGCCGCATCCACGGCAGCGGGATGGACCTGCGCCGCAAGATCGCGGTCGTCAAGTAAGGGGAAGACAGCGCCATGAAACGCCAGCAGAGCAGACTCGAACAACCCGTCGTCCGGGCGCGACGTTCGACCGCAGCGTCGGCCGCGCGTGGCATTCCGCGCTCCAATCGCCGCTTCGCCGGTCGTATGCGGATTGGCCTGAGCGTCATCACCTGCGTGCTGCTGGCCGGCAGCGCCGTCCACGGCGCCGACGACGCCGGCGTGGCGGGCGGGTATCTGCGCTTCGGCGCCAGCGCCCGCAGTCTCGGCCTGGGCAACGCTGTCGCGGGCATCGCCGACGATGTGGCGACCTCCTACTGGAATCCGGCCGGGTTGGCGCAACTGCGCACCATGGAACTGACCGGTATGGGCGCGACCCTTGTCGAGGGCACCAAGTATTCGTTCCTCGCCCTGGGCATGCCTACCGAGAAGTGGGGTACCTTCGCCCTGGGCGGGACCTTCACCGGCAGTGGCGATTTCGAGCGGGCGACGCTCTTCGAAGACCTCGACGAGACGTTCAGCGAGAAGGAAGGCATCGTGTCCTTGAGCTACGCGCGCGGCGGCGGCCGTTTCGCGTATGGCCTGACGCTGAAGTCAGTGAGCCAGAACATCGGCGGCGCCAAGGGCAACAGCTCCGGCATGGACGCCGGCGTGTACTTCCGGCCGCATCGCAACCTGAGCCTCGGCGCGGCGCTGCAGAACCTGGTCGCGCCGCGTCTCACCCTCGACCAGGACGAGGAGAAACTGGCCCAGAGCCTGCGCGGCGGTATCGCGCTGCGCTTTTTCAACAATCGCCTGCTCGTGGTCAACGATATCGTGAAGACCGAGCACATGGACGCGAGTTTCCGCAGCGGCATCGAGGTCTGGCCCTTGGGCTTGCTGGCCTTGCGCGGCGGCTGGGACTCGGAGCGCGAACACATGAGCGCCGGCGCCGGCATCCGCTATCAGAACTGGCAACTCGACTACACCTACGTCAGCACCGACCTGGGAGCGCAGAACGTGGTGAGCGCCACCATGCGCTTCGGCGTTCCCTTCGGCGTGACCATGGCCAGCGACCGGCAACTCTTCAGCCCTTCGGGCAGCGATCGCGACGTCACCTTCGACATCGCCACGGCCGTACGCGGTTCCATCGAATCGTGGCGGGTCGAGATCGCCGACGAGCAGGGCCGCGTCGTCCGGGTGCTCAACGGCAACGGCCATCCGCCCGAGGGCGTGAGCTGGGGCGGCGAGGACGAGGACGGCCGGCTGGTGGGCGACGGCCGCTACGACGCGCGAGTGGTCATTCTGGACGATCTGGGCCAGCAGTGGCAATACGCGACCAACGTCGAGGTGCTCGGCTTCCAGGACCGGACCCGGGTGCCCATCAAGGTCGAGATCAATGGTGGAACATCTCCCACTGGGGGTAACAGGTAATGAAACGCAGCGAGTATGGGACCGGGAACTCTCCGACGCGGTACGTCGTCATCTCGACGGTGCTGATGGCGCTGACCGCGCTGGCCGCGCCGGCCGTCGCGGGCGATCTCGAAGTACCCACCGAGGACGCGCTCTGGCAGGCTGCCGGACAAGCCTACGCCGGCGGTGTCGATAAATCCGCCGCCATGCAGCAGTATCGTCTGTTCGTTCAGACCTACAAGAAGAGCGAACGCGCGGCCCGGGCTCAGTTCATGCTGGCCGAATGTTACTTTGCCGCCGGGGATCCCGAGGGCGCGCTGCGTGAGTACGAACAGGTCGAAAAATTCAAGGGAAACGACGACTACCTGCGGGCCAGCGTCTTGCTGCGTCAGGGCGAATGTTACTTCAACCAGGGACGGTTCGCTCAGGCCATCGAGGCCTGGGACTATCTGATCGAGAAGTACGACGACACTTTCCTGCTGGCCGAGGGCCTGTACGAGATCGGCCTGGCCTACATCGTCGAAGGAAACTGGCTGAAGCTGCGCGGCGCGTATCGCGAACTGCTCGAACAGCGTCCCGGTTACCTGGATCTGCCGCAGGTCAAGTTCGCCCTGGGACTCTTCGCCTACCAGGAGCAGCGGTACGACGAGGCCGTGGAATACTTTCGACAAGTACCCAGCGATCGTGGTCTGTATTACCTCGGTCGCTGTCTCGAAGACACGGGACAGTACATCCTGGCCATCCAGCGCTACAAGCAAGTGTTGCGGCGCTATCCGGACAGCCCGCTGGCCGACGACGTGGCCTTCAGTATCGCCGAGGCGTTCTATCGGTCCGGCCAGAACACCGTCGCCGTGCGCAGCTACCGTGCGTTCATCGACCGGTATCCCGACAGCCCCTTCGTGCCCAACGCCCGCTACAAGACCGCCTGCGTGACCTATCGCGAAGGACGCTACGACGAGAGTATTCGGCAGCTGAGCGAGATCTGCGAACGGTTCAGCGGTACGATGGTGTGCGGTTACGCGCAGTACCTGATCGGTGATTGCTACATGGCCCTCGAACGAACCGCCGAGGCCATATTCGCCTATACGGATGTCGTGAAGAAACACGGCGATAGTCCGGTCGCCAGCGCCGCCCTGCACAAGGTCGTCTATGCCTACACGGAAGAGGAGAACTACGGGCAGGCGATCTTGCTGGCCCGTGAGTTCCTCGATCGTTTCCGCGGCGATCCGCTTGCGCCGCGTGTGCGGGTACTGCTGGGTTTTTGCCATTTCCAGCTCGAGGAATACGAACCGGCGGTGCGCGCATTCCAGAACGTCGTGGACAAGTACGCGAACACCGAGGTGGCTGAACGAGCGTTGTTGCTGTCGACCCTCGCCTACACGCGTCAGGGCGAACTCGATCGCGTGATCACCAACTACAATTACATTGCCGGCAACCTGCTGCCCACGCCGAGCAACTGGCGTGCGCGCACATATTACTACCTCGGCGAGGCGTACTACGCACAGGGACTGTACCGGCAGGCGGCGGGCACCTACCGGCTCGTGCTCACCGGATATCCCCGCAGCAACGTGGCGGCGGCATCGCTCCAGGGTCTGGTGGCGAGCCTGAGCCAGACCGGCCAGTACGAACTGGCGCTCGAGGAGCAGCAGAAATTCCTGCTGTCGCTGGCCAACGCGGACAGCGAGCAAGGCACCAACAGCCTCGCCGTGGGCAGCATCTACTTCAACCAGCACAAGTACGAACTGGCGCTGCGTCAGTTCAACGAATTCCTCGAGGATCATCCCGACGATCCGGCGGCCGCATCCGCGCTGGCCAACCAGGGCGATTGCTACTACCGCCTGCAGTACTACGAGCAAGCTGTCGAGTCGTGGACTATGCTGCTCAAGCGCTTCCCTGCCGCGCCGGAAGCCGGCGACGCTCTGTATCGGATTGCCGACACCCAGTTCGGGCTCGGCAATTTTGCCGAGGCGGAGCGGTACTTCCGGCGCCTGCAGACTCATGATCCGGCCGGTCGACACGCATCCGACGCCCTGTTCGGCGTCGCCAACTGCGCCTACAATCTCGGCCAGGACGACGCGGCCATCGCCGCCTTTGCCTCGTTCATCGAGATCCACCCCGACGACGAGCGGGTCGAGGACGCCGAATTGGGCATCCAGTCGTGTTATTACCGCAGCGGGCGTGACATGGAAGAATACCTGCAACGGCACCCGGACAGCGCGCTGGCAGCGGACGTCTACTGGAACAAGGGGCAGGAAGCATTCGCCGCGGGCGAGTATGCCGCTGCGGCCCAGTCCTTCGAGAAGGTCACACTCGACTATCCCGGCAGCGAATCGGGATCGGGCGCGCTGTACTACCTGGCAGAGAGTTATTACCGCCAGGAGGCTCTGGAGCCCGCCCTGGCCGGCTTTATCAATTTCTTGACCACGCACCCGGACCACGACCTGGCCGAGCTGGCCCAGCTGCGTGCGGCCACCGTGCAGTTCAAACTCGAACGCTACGCCGCCGCGGCCGACACCTACGAACAGCTGACGGACCTGTTCCCTGACGGTGAATACGCGGCGCTGGCCGCTTTCAACGCGGCGATCTGCTATCAGGAGCAGGAAGACTGGCACTCGGCGATCGGCAGTTACGTGCGATTCCTCGCCGACTATCCGGAGCACGAAAACGCGGCCGGCCTGTGGTTGCAGATCGCGACCATCTTCCAGGACGAGCTCGGTGACTACGCACAGGCCGTCGATGCGTACGACAACGCGCTGCAGCGACGCGAGATCTCCGTCGCCGAGGCTCGGTACCGTCAGGGCGAATGTCAGCGCCGCAGCGGCGAACTGGACGCTGCCCTGGCCAGCTACGCAGCCGCTGACGCCGGCGATCCGGTCGATCCCTTCCGCATCGCCAGCCTCGCCGCCATCGGTGAAATCGCCGAGGATCGCGGGGACCTGGCCGGTGCCGTGGGCGCCTACCAGCGAATCGTCGACGCCGGTGGCAAGCCGGAGTGGACGCAGATGGCGCAGGAACGTATCGCCATCATCCGTGAATCGACCGTGGGCGGGAGTTGATCCGGCACGGAAACATCTGCCGGTCACCCCGATCCCGGTGCGGTAGATACCACACGAACCACCGCGTCCTGCTTGGCCAAGCAGGACGCTAACTTTTTATTTGGCACGCCATTTGCGGATTAGAGGCGCGTGGCGAATATGCGCCGGATTATACCGGGATTTGCCACGGATTCGGCGGCATCGAATCGCATAATGCGAAACGTCCCGGATCAGCAAGGCAGCGAAACACGCAGTCAGGAACGACGGTCGGCCAGTCCGGCCAAAACCACGAGGTTACATCCCATGTTCGGCAACATGTCATTGATCGACTTTTTCCTGGCGTCACCCACGATGATCGTGCTGCTGGTCTGCTCGATCGTCACGGTCGGCTTTGCCGTCGAACGCTTGTTGTACTTCCAGTCTTCCGGCGGCGACGCCCGACGCTTCATGACCGAGCTGGGCAATCGTCTCAAGAACGGCAACGCGCGCGCCGTGCTCGATTTCTGCGGTACTCACAAGACGCCGCTGGCGCGGGTCATGACCCAGGGCGTGATGAACTTCAAGCGGGGCCGCGAGGAAGTGAACCAGCGCCTGAACACCGCCATCGAAATGGAAATGGTCGAGATGGAGCGGAATCTGGGCGTGCTCGGCACCATGAGCAACATCGCGCCGCTGCTCGGCTTGTTCGGTACCGTGATCGGCATCATCCGGGCCTTCGCCGACATCGCCCGTACCGGATCGGGCGGCGGATCGGTGGTGGCCATGGGCGTATCCGAAGCGCTGATGACCACGGCGGCGGGCATCGTCGTGGCAGTGATCGCCACGGTATTCTTCAATATCTTCGTGCGCAAGATCCGCACGCGGACCGCTGAACTCGAAGACGCGCGCGAGACCTTTCTCGCCCTCTGGAGCCAGAGCCGCGCCAAGGCGCAGCCGCGATCCGTCGCGCCGCTGCCGTCGGCGACGCCGGAATCCGCTGCTGCGGCCCAGCCGGCCGTCGAGCGGCAACCCGTCGCCGTCGGTGTCTGAGGGTAACGCACCGCGCAATCTCGCGTGAACGAGAGCAAGGAATACCATGTCCGCCGTGAAAAAAAGCAAGTACGTCAAGGGCAACAACGAAGCCAACATCACGCCGTTGGCCGACGTGACGACCACGCTGATCGTGGTCTTCCTGATCACCATGCCGGCCATCATGTGGAACGGCTTCCAGGTCAACCAGGCCGAAGCCGGCAGCGAGACCGCCGTCGTGACGCCGACCCAGACGCAGCCGGAGGACCTGATCAGCGTCGAAGTGTCGCCTGCCGGGATCACGCTGAACGGGCAAGCGGCCACCCCCGTGGAACTGGAGGAGCGGCTCACCGAACGTCTGGCCGAGCGCAGGGACAAGTCGGTCGTGATCATACCGCACGACGACGTGGCCCTGGGTGCGGTGGTGGAGGTGCTCGACATCGCCAAGGCGAGCGGCGCCGAGGGCCTGGCCCTGCTCAACGAGATTGGAAGCAAGCCGTGAACAAGCGAGCGATTGACCTGGAACACAAGGTGACGGTGGTGCCCATCATCAACGTATCGCTGGTGGTGGTGCTGACGCTGATGATGATCGCGCCGTTTCTGAGCCAGGAAGAGGTGGAGGTCGACCTGCCGCAGGCGAGAGCCAGCGAAGTCGACGACACCGACAATATCGAGATCACCTACACGCTCGACAAGGACATCGTGGTGGGCGAGGACCATCTCAGTCTGGCTGAACTGCAACCCTACCTGGCGGGCATGTTTGCCGACATGCCCCACGCCGTGGCCGTGGTCAAGGCCGATCAGGCGCTGGCGTACGGTGAAGTGGAGAGCCTGCTCGCCGCCATCGAAGCGGCTCAGGCGCCGCGTATCGCTCTGGCGACCCGCAAGAAGGAAGCGGGGGACCAGCCATGATGTCCCACGCCATCAACCGGTCGCGCCAGACCGGCGGCGGTCTGCTCGTCAGTTTCGTCGCGCACGCGGCGTTGCTGCTGCTGCTGGCCTTTGGTGTGGGGACGCACGTCGAACGTGTTCTGGAGCAGAGCGAACTGACCGAGATCGCCTATATCGAAGCGCGGTACGGTGAAGATGTGGCCGCCAAGGTCAAGCTGAAGCAGCAACCCCGGAAGCGACCGCAGCCCGCGCCGCCAGCCAGGGGCGTGGCTTCCGATTCGGCCGTCAAACCGCAGCAGCCATCGGCGGCGCCGCCGCGCCCCGAGCCGCGGCCGGCCGCTGTCGACAAGCGGCAGAACAAACCGGCGCGAACCCGCGTTGAAACGCCGCGCCTGCAACCGGCCGAGGTCCGGGTCGCCGAGGCTGCGGCGCCGCAGATCGCGCCGCCGGTCGAGCAGAAAGCGCTGACCGCGGCGCCGACCATCCAATCGCGCAGCGACCAGCCCAAACGCAAGATCATCGACGCCGCCAAACTCGCCGGTGCCATGGCGCCCAAGCAGAAGCGGGATATCGCCGTCGACGTGGGCGGTACGCTCGAGCAGGCATCCGTACAAACACCGTCGACGACCGCGTTCCAGCCGCAGAGATCCGGCTTGCAGAGCCGGCGCGGCGCGGTGCTGGCCGGCGACGACGTCATCACCGAGGCCACGGACAGCACGCGCAGAGGCGGCGGTGGCGCCGTGGTGGAAGCGCCCGCGGCGCTTGGCGGCGGTGGCTTGCAGGCCAGATCCCCGCGCACGTCCACCTACCATAGTCCGGCCTCGAATCTGGCGGCGGCGGGCTCCGCGAGCGCCGGCGCGGCCGGCGGCACCGGCGTGCTCGACGTAACCGGACCGCGTGGCGGCGGCACCGCGGGGAAAAAAGGCCGCAAGACGATTCTCGACTACGGCGACGGCGAGGGTGGCCGTGGTGGTCGCCTGGCCGGACGCCGGGGCGCGCTGGCCGAACCGCCGGCCACGCGTACCATCGTCGAAGACACGGCTACCGAAGCCCAACCGAAAAAGGTCCTCGACGTGGACCTGAAGGGCAAGGGCGTCAACATGACCATCACCGGTCAGATCGCCGGCCGCAAGATTCTCGAGAGTATCGCGCCGGGTTACTCGGCCAAGGCCAAGAAGAACGGCTGGGAGGGCGCGGTGGCGGTGCATTTCACGGTCATGGCCGACGGTCGCGTGAAGGACAACGTGTACTTCGAACAGACCTCGGTGCACCGCGATCTGAACCGTGCCGCCATGGCTGCGATCAAGCGCTTCCGCTTCGCGCCGTTGCCGGCGGATCAGGCTGCTGTGGAGCAGTGGGGCGTGATCACGATCGTGTTCCGACTCAACTAGTGTACGGCTGCGCCGCCGCTCACGATCGATCGTGACGGCGGGCGGCCGGGAGATCGAGGGCTAGCAATGGTTTATCTACAGACGTCGAATGCGTGGCGCACAGCCGAGCGCGTCACGCGGGGGTTCCTGTGCGGATTCGTGGCACTGTTGCTGACGGGGACGGTTTCGCCCGCCGTCCCCGTGCTCGCTCAGGACGGCGACGAGACCGCGGCCGCGACGGCTGCCGACGGGTTCACGGAAGCCGGCGAAAGCGGCGCTGTCCTGCCCGAGATGGTCGTCGAAGCCGAGAACGAAGTACGCCAGCGTATCGAGAAGAGTACCTTCGAATTCGAGCTCGACGCCGCGCAGGTCGATTCCTTCTACACGGCCATGGACGAATTCGCGCTGGGTGTCAGTCCGGTCAGCGGCCTGCAGCCGCATCTGAACAACCTCGAGACCCTCGCCAGCGATCAGCCACCACACTTCTGGATACAGGAGATGGCTCGCACACCGGTGGCGTCCTTCTTCCCGGAGGATCCGGAGGGGCACAAGGTGAAGAACTGGAGCCTGGCGGTCACCGATTTCCGCGGTAGCCCGTACCGGACCTATTCGGGCAAGGGCAAGCCGCCCGGCCACCTGTCCTGGGACGGGCGCAACGACGAAGGTCAGATGCTCGACGTGGGCTACCCCTACAGCTACGTCTTCAGCATCACGGACAAGGGTACCAATACCTACAATTACGCCGGCGTGAGCTTTCGCATTCCGGCCCTCGACTATCGCGACAACGGCGACCGGGTGCTGGAACTGGCCGGGGGCGAGCTCTTTCCACGCGAAGAAGCGCAGCTGCTGGCCGACGGTGAAGACTGGTTGACCCGGTGCGCCGACGAGATCCGGCGACATCCGTACTCGCCGGTCCGGGTGGTGGTCACCGCCGAGAACAAGGATCTGGCCGACCGCCGCTCCGACGTGGTGGCGTCGTATCTGGCCACGAGCATGATCCTGCCGCGCGAGCAGGTCGAGACCGAGGGTATCCAGCGTCCGGATCTGCGGGCGGAGATGGACGGCTCGGTGGTTATACGCATCGAGCACGTGGACAGCAGCCGCGGCCGCGGCAAACGGTCCGAGGCCGGCGCCTTTGCCGGCAGCGGCGTGGACTGGCTCGAGGAATAGTCGACTCCCGGGAAAGCTCGACCGGCCGCGCCGAACCCTCCCGATCGCCGTCGAGACGCCAGGAGGCAACGTCGGGATCGCTCACGCGATCCCGATTTGCATTGGCCCTCGATTGCGCCTACCATGGACCCGGCACTGGCCGTCGCAGGCCGCCGCTCGTGAACCGGGAGGGAGTCGAATATGCTCGAGGATCTGGTGCGCCGCAGTCGCAGCTACCGTCGCTTCGATCAAGCCGCGACCATCGCCCGGTCGACGCTCGAACAGCTGGTGGACGTCGCCCGGCTGTGCCCGTCGGGAATGAACAGGCAATCGCTCAAGTACCTGCTTTCTTGCGCTGAACCGACCAACGCCCTGATCTTCCCGCGCCTTGCCTGGGCGGGATTTCTCAAGGACTGGCCCGGACCGGCCGAGGGCGAACGTCCGACCGGCTACATCGTCGTGCTGAACGACAAGCGAGTCGCCGAGAATCCCGGCTGCGATCACGGCATCGCGGCGCAGACGATACTGCTGGCCGCGGTGGAGCGCGGTCTGGGCGGTTGTATGATCGGTTCGATCCAGCGCAACGAGCTGGCCCGCGAGCTGAGCCTGGCGGACCACCTGGAGGTTCTACTGGTGATCGCGCTCGGTCGGCCAGCCGAGGCGGTGGTCGTCGAATCCGTCGCGGAGGGTGGCGACACCCGCTACTGGCGCGACGAGCAGCAGGTACATCACGTCCCCAAACGAGCGCTCGACGAGCTCATCGTAGGTTGAGGCGTCGCTGAAGCGGGAGTCGATCCATGGCCGGGAAATCCGTTCCGAAGCGCCGCGGTCTCGCCAGACGCGTGCTGCTGTCCGCGGTCACCGTGGTTATCTGCCTGGTCGCCGGCGAGATCGTCGCGCGTGTCTTCAAACTCGCGCCGGAGATTTACGTGGTCAGCAAGGGGCGTTTCCGGCTCGCGAGCAATCCGCGCATCGGCTACGAACTCGTGCCCCATTTCGAAGCGACGACCGGCGGCGCCATGCTCGATTTCGCTGGCAAGGCCAACAGCCTCGGCTTCCGTGACCGGGAGCACGCGCTCGCCAAGAAGCCTGGCGTGTACCGCATTCTCGTGCTCGGCGACAGCATCACCCAGGGACTGAGCATCGAACGTGCCGAGGACATCTACACCTCGGTGCTCGAACGGCAGCTCAATACCGACGGGGTTCGCGTCGAGGTGCTAAACTTCGGTGTGAGCGGCTACAACACGCAGCAGGAAGTGGAGACCCTGCGGGAGAAAGGGCTGCGCTTCGCCCCGGACATGGTCGTGCTGGCTGCCTGCGTAAACGACAGTTACCTGGATTGCGGCGGTATTCTCCGCTATCTGCAGGCGGAAAAAGACCAGCACCGGGTAGCGATCGGGACGCCGCCGGTGTTGACCCGCAGTGCGCTCGGTCGGTTGCTGTGGGTCACGTTAGAGTCCGCCGGCGGAGGCTCGACATCGCTGCAGGAAGAATTCACGGAGCTGGCGGACAATACCATGGGCGAGAACCTCGCGGAACTCGCGCGGCTTGCCACGGCGCACGATTTCGAGGTCGTCGTGCTGTGGTTTCCCCGGCTCGTCGATGCGTACAACAGCCGCGATCGCGAGCTGCTGGCGGAAGTCCAGCGGCGCTCGGTCGCCGGCGGTTTCTTTCTCCTCGATCTCACGCCCGGTCTCGTCGCCTGCGCGGAGGCGGAACCCATCGCCGTGGATGCCATCCACCCCAACCGCCGTGGTCACCGCTGCGTGGGGGAGACAGTCGCCTTCTATTTGCGAACGGAGATATTGCCGGCGATCAAGCGGAGCGGTAGAGTCTCATCGGGATGAGGTTGACGGCGGGATGGGCTTGACGGCCAATGTGCGCTCCACCCGGTAGTGCCCCCCGGGGGGGCGATCGTTGCCACTGCCTTCACGAATCGGTTGACCAGCGAGGTCGGTATGAACAGGAAGCAACGCGATCAGAAGTCGGCGTCGGCCCGCCGGTCGCTCTCCACCCAGCAATACGTCGATGGTGTTCTCGGCGGTGATCGCACGCTGCTCGCCCGGGCGATCACGCTGATCGAGTCCAATGCGCCGGCGGACTTCGCCAAGGCGCAAGACGTGGTCGCCGCCCTACTGCCGCACCGGGGCGACGCCGTGCGCGTGGGTATCACCGGCACGCCCGGCGCCGGGAAGAGCACGTTCATCGAAGCGCTCGGCACACGGTTGACCGAGGACGGCCACCGGGTCGCCGTGACAGCCGTCGATCCGTCCAGCAGCCTGTCCGGCGGCAGCATCCTCGGCGACAAGACGCGCATGCAAGGGCTGGCCACCGATCCTGCGGCCTTCATCCGCCCATCGCCCACCGGCGGCACCCTGGGCGGCGTGACACGCAAGACCCGTGAGACGGTGGTGCTTTTCGAGGCGGCGGGATATGACGTGATCCTGATCGAGACCGTCGGCGTGGGGCAGAGCGAGACCGTGGTCCGGTCGCTGGTGGACTTTTTTCTGCTGCTGCAGATCGCCGGCGCCGGCGACGAGTTGCAGGGCATCAAGCGGGGTGTGGTCGAGATCGCCGACGCGCTGCTGGTCAACAAGGCCGACGGCGACAACAAGCCGGCCGCCGAGACCGCGCGCGACGAGTACGAACGGGCGCTGCACTACCTGCGCCCGGCGACCGAGGGCTGGCAAACCCGCGCCTTCTGCGTTTCGGCGCACACCGGCGAGGGTATTCCTGAGCTCTGGCGTGTGATCGAGCGCTTCTGTGCCGAGGGCCGCGCGTCGGGTGTTTTCGAACGCCGCCGCCGCGAGCAGGAGCGTGACTGGATGCATGCCCTTGTGCGCGAACAGCTCGACGAGATGTTCCGCGGCAATCAGGCGGTCAACGCGCTGCTGCCGGAACTCGAGCGACAGGTCATCGAGGGCGAACTGCCGGCGACCACCGCCGCCCAGCGCCTGATCGCCGCCTTCCGCCAGGAATAGAAACTACTCGCTGTCTTCTACATCTGGTGTATCCGCACTTTGTGTTTCCGGGGCGCCGATGCGTCCGCAAGCGCCCGCGCCGCGGCAAGGCGACGCCGGATCGAGTCGGTAGTCCCACCCGTTCAGGTCGAGAAACAGCGGATCGACCCACAGGTTACCCGCGCGCGTCCGCCACGGCTCCGCCGCACCGACCCAGTCGCCCCCTCCGTTGCCGTACACCAGGCAGCACGTAATCTCGAGACTGCTCTGCGCACCGCAGGCGACTGCTTCTCCCTGCACGCTGAAGGCCACCACGCTCCTGGTGATCGACAGTGTGGATAGTTCCTGGCAGTGGATACCGCCGCCCGAACCGGCCGTGTTGGCCACGATCGTACAGCCGCTCAGCGTGGGTGAGGATTCGGTGCAGTAGACACCGCCGCCGAGGGTCGCCTGGTTCGCAGCCAGCAGGCAGTCGACGAGCACCAGGGGTGACTGTCGACCCGCCACGGCGCCGCCCCGCTCGGCCAGATTGACCGCGAAGCGGCAACGCTCCAGCTTTCCCGAGGATTCGACGCCGAGAAACGCGCCGCCCCAGGCCGCGGTGTTCCGGACGAACTCGCAATCGGTGATTTCCGGCGCGCCGAGAAAACTCGCCAGCGCGCCGCCGAGCGTGGCGGTGTTGGCCTCGAAAACACACGCGACGATAGTCGGGGATGCCTCGAGGCAACTGACGGCACCGCCGCTCTCGGCCCGGTTGCCGCGAAACACGCAGCGTTCCAGGGTCGGTGATGCGCCCTGCAGCAGGACGGCGCCGCCGTCGGTTGCCGGCCGCCGGTCGCCCCGCGCCTGGGCCAGCGTGATCGTCACACCGATCAGGCGCGAATCGCGTCCTTCCTGCGACTGGAATATGAAGCCGCGGTGCGCCCTGCCGTCGGGACCGGGTCGGCAGTCGATCACGCAGGCGGTCGGATCGCCGCCGACCGAACGGACGGTGATCGCTTTGCCGCGGAAATCGACGTCGTGGTTGCCCGGCCCCCGGAAGGTCCCGTCCGCCAGTTCGATGACGTCGTGCCGGGCGGCATGATCGATGGCCGCCTGGATCGTGGGCAGTTCGCTGCTGCCGTCCGGCCGCACCAGGTAGCGGGCCGCCACCGCGGGCACCGACCCGGTGCAGGACAGTGCGAGCAATCCCGCCAGGGCGAGTCGAGCCGGATTGCACCAGGCCAGCATGTGTCGCGCCGGCACACGCCGCGGAGTCGAGTTCGGTTGCGCAGGCATCATCCTGGTTCTCCACTGTCGGTCACTGCCGGGTTCTAGCGTGTCGTCAATCGTACTGCCGGCGAGCCCTGGCGTAATCGGTACGCAGCGCCCGCTGCCGGCAGTGTGACTTGCTGCCTTACGAATCCGCCACCGCTGGTCGGCCAGTCCACGACCACCTCGACGGGCCCGGCGTGTTCGCCCAGACCGAAGTGCACCGGCAACACCGCGGCGTTCACCGGATTGGCGACGCTCTGTACCTCGCGTACCTGCATCAAGCCGCCATGGCGCACACGCAAACGCGCGCCCAGTCCGTGCGGCGCGCCAGCGGTCGGGATCAACTCGAGGGTGACGCCTTTTTGCGTGGTCGAGCGATTCTCGTAGCAGACCACGCCGCCGGTCTGACCGGGATCGTCGGCGCCGCCGTTACAGGTCACCAGATCGAGATCGCCGTCGCGGTCGAGATCCACCGCCCACGCCGACTCGGGATTCCCGCCGACCGGACCGCCGCCGCCCCACTGGTCGCTTCTGGCGACGAAGCCGCCGTCGCCCAGTCCCTGGAGCAGCACATTGGGCGGCGTGGTCTCATCGCGACGGTGGGCGACGACGTAACAATCCAGGTGGCCGTCGTTGTCGAGATCGGCCAGCAGCCCGGCGGCCGGATCGAGATCGGCCGCTGCCGCGGCGACGGGATCGTGGGCCGGGAAACGGCAGCCGTACCGTCCGTCGTCGTTGCGCCGGACTTCCACGGGATGGCGCCGCGGGCGAACCGTGGGGTCGGGGCGGTACAGGAGTACCAGATCGAGGCGGCCATCGTGGTCGAGGTCGCCGGCGGCGGCGTGGATCGGCGCGTGGGGGAAAAAGGCCGGCGGCAGTTCGCAGACGCTCGTCGCGTCCTGAAAGGAACCGTCACCGTGGTTGCGCCACAGGCCGCACATGCCCAGCCGGCCGGTGGTGAGCAGGTCGGTCCAGCCGTCGTTGTCGAGATCGGCCGCCAGCGCAGTGTGCAACCAGGCGCTGCGGGCGCGCTCGGCGGCTCCGGGAGCGGTCTGAGCGGATCGCCAGTAGGCAAAATCGGGCACGACGGGCAGGCGCTGCGTCACGTCCCGCCACCGGTCGGGCGACCAGGCGAGTAACCGCACGGCACTCTGGTAGTTGAAGATCAACAACTCCGGTCGTCCGTTGCGATCGAAGTCGGCCCACAAGGCGCCGCGGCCGCGGCCCACCGGATCGGCGAGCAGTGTATCGGCGAACGCCGCGTTCTCGAAATCACCGGGAGCGCGTTGCCGCCACAGCTGGTTCCAGCTCCAGCCCTGGCCCTTGTGGGCGCCGACGGTCAGGTACGCGTCCCGGTCGCCGTCGCCGTCGTAGTCGCAGGCGGCGGCGCCGTGCTGATCCCGCAGGCCGCCGGGCAGGCCGCCGGCGGGGTGGTGGCGTCGGAATACGTTGTCGCGATCGATCACAAACAGCTCGGCCTGGTTGCCGTGGGTCGACAGCAGCAGGTCCAGCCGGTCATCGCCGTCGACATCGAGGAAGGTCGCGCCGAAGGTCTTGCCCTGCCCGGGCAGGTCGCCGGCAGGGAAGCGACGGAACAAGCTACCCTCGTCGGCCGGGCCGGCGCAACCGGCCAGGAGCACGAGTGGCAGCAACGGCAGCAGCCGGTGGGTTGCGGATTCTCTTGTCGTCTGGTTGCGTATGTTCATGCTCGTATTTTTCGAGGCGTAGGTGTCGGGACGCCACTCTCCGGCGCCGATTATCGAGGCTTGGGCTTGAATATCCAATCTAATTATCTTACAACCAGCGGGAAGCCAGAGGGAAGCCGGCGGGAAGCCGGCGGGAAATCAGTGGGGAACGACCGGCCGGTGCACGGGCCGGACCACGAGCGCAGGATTGGGTGTCGACACCATGGGCCAGATCTCTCATCCCGATGATTTGCAGCGCTACTACCAGGACGAGTCGGTCGCGCGCGACTACGTGGCCGAACGCTTCCGGTTGCCCAAGAATCTGTACCTGCATCAGGAGCAGGTGCGTCTGACCAACGCGATCCTGCGCCGGCGCCAGAGCTACGCGGTGCTCGAACTGGCCTGCGGTCCCGGCCGGCTCACCCGGGACATCAACTTGCCGGGGCGCGGCGTGGCGGTCGACGCCAGCGAACAGATGCTGGCCCTGGCGCGCCGCCACACCGCCGACCGAGCCTGGGAATTCCACCTGGCGGATATCTTCGCGCTGGACCTCGGCGAGCGCTTCGACACGTTGTTCAGCTTCCGGTTCATTCGCCATTTCGATCGGCAAGGACGCCAGCGCATCTACGAGGTGGTCCATCGGCATCTGGCGGCCGGCGGCGCACTGGTCTTCGATGCTCCCAACCTGGTCGTCGAGGGACCGTTCCGTGCGCGGCATCCGGATCTCTATCCCATCTTCGACGAGCTGTGGACCGAGCAGGCCCTACGCGAAGAACTGCAGGCGGCGGGATTCGCGCGGGTCTGCCTGCACCCGCGGTTGTGCCGACACGGCGCGCAGCGTGCGATTTCCTTTGCGACCAAACGCGGCCTGAATGAACTGGGTGCTCGGCTGATCCGCTGGCTCGACGGCATTGCCGGCGGCGAGCCGCTCGAGTGGATTGTGCACTGCGAGCGTTAACCGACTGTAAATATTGGCAATAGCGGATCTGTTGAGATCGGGCGCCTCGATGGCGAGCGGGCGGTCGGGATAAACCAGGAGCGGCCGATGTATCAGTTGACATTCTGTGTCCCGCTGGCCTACCAGCCGGCGTACGAGGCCATCGCAAAGGAAATCCGTCTGCTGCTGCCGGACGACGGATCGTCGACGGTGATCTCCATACCGCCGTTTCGTAGCCGGCCCTGGGCAGTGGATTCGCGTCCCCGGGTACGCACCGTGCATCCGCTGCTGCTGCTGCTGCCGCAGACCGCGAAACGAGCCTTGCGTGGCGGCCGGCTGCTCCATGTATTCACGCCGCTGCCGTTGCCGCGACGGATCGCGCTGGTGCTGCGCAACAGCCCGGTCCCGATCGTGGTGACGATCATCGCCCATGGCGGTCTGGGCCAACGTGACCGTGAACTCCTGGGGGCGGTGCGCGCCGTGGTCGCCGAGTGCGGTCGGGACCGGGATCGTCTGCTCGCGGCCGGGCTACCTGCCGAGCGGCTGCACCTGATTCCCGCCGCCAGCGACGTGGGCGGACAGGTGTTACCGGCGCCGGCAGACGGTCCGCTGACGATTCTTTTCGCCTCGTCACCGCTGCAAGCAGCCGAGGCGAGGCAACGCGGCGTCGACCTGATCGCCGAAGCGGCGCGGCAATTGCCGGATGTGCGGTTCCGGCTCCTGTGGCGACCCGGCGCCGAGGGCGCACTCGCTACCGTGTCCGATCTGTCCAACCTGCTCGTCGATCGGACCCTGTATCGCGATATCACCGAGGTGCTGGCCACGGCACACGCCGTGGTGGCGCCCTTTCGTCCGGGCGGCAAGGCGAAGTCGGTACCCCTGTCGGTCGTCGAGGCCATCCGTTGTGCGCGACCGGTTCTGGTCAGCACGGCCGTCGGGATGGCCGACCAGGTCGCCGCGCGCGGCTGCGGTGTGGTTTTCGAACCGGTGGCCGGCGGGCTGGCAGAGGCGATCGGCACCTTGCAGGCGGGATACGCGCGTTATCAGCAGGCCGCCGCGCAGGCGGTCGACGACTACGGGCCGGAGGCCTTTCGTCGCGCGTACGCACGGCTGTACGGATGATTCCGGTCAGGCGGTGTCGGCGCCGCCGCGGCTCCAGCGCAGCAGCGGATAGCCCGCCAGCGCCAGATAGCTCGCGCCACCGGCGACGATCCGTGCCGGCACCGGCCAACCCGCCGTGAGTCGTAACACCAGCAGCAGAACCAGCAAGGCGGGCACGATGACCGAGAGCGCGCCCCACAAGCGTCGGCTGAACAATCGCCGGCAGGTCAGGCCGAGCACCGTCACCAGCAACGCATGCGCGCCGAACATACCCCAGCTGGCGCCGATCCCGCCCAGGCGCGGCACCAACGTCACGCAGCCGACCACGGCCACGGCCGCACAGACCAGCAACGGCGGGAAGTACTCGCGCTGGCGATCCATGGCGACCAGCGAGTTGCCGAAGAACCACCCGACAGACAGCAAGGTATACGAAACGGCGAGTACCTGGAAAACCCGACCGGCCTCGGGCAGGCGACCGCTGTAGAGCAGATCGATCAGCTCGGGACCGACGGCGTAGCCGCCGACGGCCACCGGCAACAGGCCGGCCAGCACCAGCCCCAGATACTGGTTGAAGCTCCGCCGGAATGCCGCCGGCGAGGTCTTCGCCAGGCGGGAAAGGCGGGGAAGCAGCGCTTTCCACAACACTTCCATCGCGACCACGAGCAGAAAGATGATCCGGGCGGCCGCCGCGTAGGCGCCGGCAACCGCGGGAGTCGCCAGCACGCCCAGCAGAATGATGTCGATGTTCAACAGGATCCGCAGCATGACGATGCTGGCGCCGATGGGAGCGGCGAGGCTCCAGCGTCGCCGCCACTCGGCCGGCTCGCCGTAACGGGGTCGGACCGCCTGACCGAGCCAGCGCGTCACCGGTATGGCGATGGTCAGGTTGCTGCCGAAAAACGAGATCAGGAAGATCACCGGTACCCAACGCTGCGCGGCGAGCCAGCCGAGTCCCACCAGCGGCTTCAGGGCCAGCAACACGAGCACGGCATAGCAGAGACTGCGACTGGTCTTGGCGATGCCGACCCAGCGCATCCTTTCGAGGCCGATACCGATCCAGTCCTGCATGAACACCTGAGGCACCACCGTTGCCAGGTACAGCCAGAACACGAGGCGGTCCTGAACGTAGAACGGAAATAGCGGCAATACCAGCAGCCCGATCACGAGCACGGCAAGCGCCTGAACCGTCAGCATGCCCAGATGCGTCCGGGCGTAGCGCAGCACCGCCGGCGTTTCGTCCAGCCGGGATACCTCGCGAATACCCAGCGACATCATGCCCCACTCGGCAACGATCAACGCATACGCCGAAAATGCCACACCGATCTGCACCACGCCGAACCAGTGCGAGCCGAGGTACCGGGCCAGGAAGATCAACGCCACCACGTTCAGGATTTGAGCGCCGATCTGGCCGATCGCCAGCACGCCGACGTTGTGCACGACACTGCTGTCACCGCGCATCGTCGGACCCTTTCGGCGGTAGCGGCAGCTCGCGTCGCGGACCGTCCGGCTCCGGCCCGGCCGGGGTCGGTTCCGGTATCTCAGCCATCAGTTCACCATGGGTCCTGCCCAGCCAGACCACGAATCCCCAGAAGACCCAGATCAAGGCCAGACGGAAGGTCGGGAAGGCCAGGAAGTAGACTGCGAGCAACACCATGCCGACGCTCAGCAACCACTGCCGCACGATCAGCAAGCGGTAGATCTTCAGCAGCACGAGATAGAGAAACAGAATCCCGAGCAGGATTCCGTGCTCGCAGAGTACCTCGAGATACACATTGTTGACGATGCGCTTGGTGTTGACGAAGTCGGTCTGCAGCCAGAGAAAGAGATCCGGATAGTTGCCGAACAGGTAACCGAAGTTGCCCATGCCCACGCCCAGGGGGTAGTCGAGGAACATCTGCCAGGCGTGGTACGATTCGTTGACGCGCTGGACGAGTGACACGTTGTGCGTGTCGGTCACGCCTCCGAAGAAGATCAAGCTGAACTTGTCGACGATCAGGGTCTGCATCAGGCCGGTCCCGATCATCACCGCGATGATCAGTACGCCGCCGACCGCACCGGCCAGCCGCAGCCACGGCGACACACCGCCGAACACCAGCGCCAGCATGAGCAGCACCAGCGTACAGACGATGGCGGTCGGCGAGGCGCTGATCAATACGCCCAGCAGTAGTACCGGCAGCACGAGTCGGAAGTACCGGTCCGGGAAGCGTTGCGCCGCCCATAGGGCCAGGGTCAACGACAGGACGAGATAGAGACCGAAGTAGTTGCCTTCCAGAAAGGGACCCGTACGCGCGATGTTGAATCCGGCCATCTGCATGTACTGGATCTTGTCCCAGCGCAGCAGCAACACCGGCGACAGACCGAGCAGCAAGACCACGTTCAACGCGACAGCGTAGACAACCGCGAGCAGGCTGCCGGTCAGCCAGTATTTGACGAAGGCGCGCGCGGTGAGCCAGCCGCGGTGCAGGCATTGCACGACCAGCATCAGGATGCCGATATCCAGCAGCAGATAGCAGTAGTGGTAGATCGTGTTGACCAGAGGCTGGTAACGCCCGTGCGCCCACTCGAGCATGTGGGTGCCGTGCTCGTAAATGAGATTCAAGCCAAACGCCGACGCGAAGAGACTGGCGCCGGCGAAGGCGATCCAGTACACGGGAATGGTTGCCAGTCTGCCCAGTTGCACACCGTTGCCGAGCAACGACAGGATGCCGACCGCCGCCACCAGTTCGTAGATCTTGAGGGGGAAACCCACCGGCACGGTGACCGAGTTGGTGAAAGGCAAGGTCACCAGGATGATCGACAGACACAGAGGGAGACGGGACATGGCACCTTGCTTTACCTGAACGCCGGCGTGGCATCATGGTCGGCTGAACGCGTCGGCTTAACGGGTCGGCTGATCGCGTCGGCCGATCGCGTCGCCCGGCGCACCGGCGCAGTTTTGCACCGGACCGCCGAGGGCACGCACGAAAGTATACCGCCGCCGGTACGCTGTCAGCCACCATTTCGATGCCGCCGATTGCCGGCGCGTCGCGACGGCCGCCGGCCCGGGTCGCGGACCGGATTTGCCGGTGGTCGTGGCGGGGGATCTGCAGTATGGTCGGCGCTGCGGTAGAACCACGCCAACCGGCGCCGGAGGCGGCCCTTGAAAAAGATCACCTTGATTGCCCGGATCTCCGACCTGGATCGGGTCCGCGAACTGCTCGCCGACCGCGTGCACCGTCTGGAGCAGGACGAGGAAAAGTTCCAGATGGAGATCTATCTCCACGACGAGCAGCTCGATGAGCTGGTGGCGCAGTTGCGCGACGCCGTCGATCTGCGCTATCGGGACTGCGTGATCGAAGTCGAGACACCCGATTTCGTCATCTCGTCGAAACTCATGCGCGACGAGAAGACATCGCGGGAGAAGAAATCCCGCACGCCCATCGAGAAACTGATCGACTCGACCCGTCCTTACGAACGGCTCGACGGCGCCAAGATCGCCCTGGCCAGCATCGCCGGACTGATCGCCATGACCGGCCTGTTCCGCGACAACGTGGCGATCATCATCGGGGCGATGCTGCTCTCGCCGCTGCTGGGACCGATCTACAGCTTCGCCATCAACACGGCGCTGGGCCGGGTCAACTACGCGCTCACGAGTATCGTGCACCTTCTGGCACTGCTGGTCTGCGTGATGGGACTGGCCTGGCTGGCGACGCTGGCACTGGACCCCTTCCTCGATCTGCCACGGACGACCGAACTGCGGACGCGCTTCGAGACCCATCCCATCTTCATCCTGACCGCGGTCCTGCTGGGTTTCGCTTCCATACTCGCCTTTTCACGCGGTGTGTCCGAGGGTGCGACCGGAGTGGCCATCGCCGCGGCGCTCCTGCCGCCCGCCGTGGCGGCGGGAATAGGCCTGGCGATCGCACCCGGTGACGCGCTGCGGGCGCTGCTCTTGACGCTGGAAAACGTGGTGGGGCTGATGGTGGGCGGGCTCGTGGCGACGCTGGTGCTGGATATCGGACCGCGCCGCTACTACGAGAAAGCCCAGGCGCGGCGCTTTATCCTGCGCACCAGCGCTTTTCTGGCGATCTTGCTGGGGGTGTTGTTGATCCTGGCACTTGTCCTGCCGACGTAGCCGACGACAACGGCGTTGCCGGAAGTGAGGGGCGCAGAGCGAAACAAGGGAGCGGATCGCGGGCCATGAAGCTGTTGATGATCTACTGCGAACGCTTCGCCTACCGGCCGCGGCTCAAGACCCGCGACGAGGCGCCCGACGGCCAGGCCGGCGCGGCGCAGGATGTGGTGGTCGGCATGATCCACGTGGAGCCGACGGATCTCGATCCGCAGGGCACGGGCGTCAAGGCCAAGGTGGTCACCCGGCTGGTCAAGCATCTCAAGTGGCTCGCGCGAAAAAACGATACGCGGCGTGTCGTCCTGCACTCGTTCTCCCATCTCGCCGAGGAAAAAGCCGATGCCGGCGCCGGCTCCGCCATCTTCCAGCAGGCGAGGCAGCGGCTCGTGGACGCCGACTACGAGGTCGCGGAGACACCGTACGGGTACTTCAACGATCTGGATCTGCAGGCACCCGGCCACCCGCTGGCCCGGGTGTTCAAGAATTTTTGACAACGTCACCGGACGCCAAGGAAAAAGGGGATGCGAGCGATGAAGAACACATTGTTGCTGCTGGTCGCCGGTACGGCGTTTTTCACGATGGGTTTGCTGAGCATGGTCGATGCTGCCTCGGGCCAGAACGAAGCGGATGTCCGCAACGATGCCGATGCCCTGGACGAAGCGCTGGCCCAGGTCGGCATGGCCCGCGCGGACCTGGGCTGGACGCCCAAGAGCTGGTGGCCCCGCTATCCGGAAGTTCCGTACAAGCTGCGCAGTTTCGACCGGCTGTTTGCCGTGCCGCTCGAGTGCGTGGCCTACGACCGCGTACTCGCCGAGACGGCGTACCGGCATCTCGATCCCGAGACCATCGACCAGCCCCGCGGCGACGGCGGTGGGCAGCTGTTCCAGGCAGTGCAACGCCTCGGTATCGACCCGCGATTCGGCGGCTTTCGTGGCTATAACGCCAATCTTGTCATGGAGAAAACGCCGTTGGCTGATGCGATTCTCGAACTCACGCGCCGGGCGGGGCGGCCGACCACCTTCACCACCTTCGGCAGCGAATCGCCGTACCCGAAGATTGTCGAACGTCTGCCCCGGCAGACAGCGGGGCTGCCGGCGCGTGTCGATTCGGTGCTGGGCCGGCTGGTGCTGAACGTCGCCGAGGCCCACCACTGGGCCGAACTGGCATTTCGTTCGGTCGACGCCGCCGATCGGCTGGTCGTGGCCCGACGTTTCAACCTGGGCGAGGAGCTGATCGACGCCCTCGACTACTGCCCCGAGGTGGACGACGTGGCGCGCGCCTGGGACGAGGCGAGTCTGTGGTACGCGGGACAGAAATGTGTCGAAGCCCTCGACGACACGCGCAAGGATTTGCGCCAGTGCGCGGACGACGGCGAACTGGCCGACCTGAGCGATTTCGCCTTCGACTGGCAAACGCCGTGGGGCTGGATCCGGATCCGCGGCACCGGCGACGACGAGATCGACGGCGACGACTCGCTGCTGATCGTCGACCTGGGCGGCGACGATCGGTACGCCGGCGCCGTCGCGGCTTCGCAGCCCGGCCGGCCCATCGGTCTGCTGCTGGATCTCGCCGGCAAGGACCGCTACGAATCGGAAACGCCGGCCCAGGGAGCCGGCCTGACCGGTGTGGGCGTGCTGCTCGACGCCGCGGGCAACGACGAGTACCATGCGCGCCACTACGCTCAGGGAGCCGGACAGTTCGGGCTCGGCGTGTGTATCGACCTGGCAGGCGACGATCGCTACCTGAACCGTTTCAGCGGCCAGGGGTGCGGCTACTTCGGCTGTGGCCTGCTGCTCGATGTCGGCGGCGAGGACCGCTACACGCTGCACGCCGAGGGCCAGGGTTTCGGCGGAGCGGGCGGCGTCGGTGTGCTGGCCGACCGCGACGGCGACGACGAGTACACCGCCGTGCGCCAGCACTCGCTGACCGGCCGACCGTCGTACCATTCACCCGAACTGGACGTGGCCGTCTCCAACGCCCAGGGCTGCGGCATGGGCCGGCGCGGTGACGGCGGCGACGGCCACTCCTGGGCCGGGGGACTGGGCGCGCTGTTCGACGGCGGCGGCGACGACATCTACCACGCCGGCAACTGGTCCATGGGCACCGGCTACTGGTTCGGCATCGGCTTGCTGCACGACGCCGGCGGCAACGACGAGTACCACGGCGTCGCCTGGTCGCAGGGTACCGGTGCGCACTTCTGCATCGGAATCTGCATCGACGAGGCCGGCGACGACAAGCACCTGTCGGAGGAGAACTCGCGGCTGAGCCTCGCGCTGGCCCACGATTTCACTGTCGGTATCCTGCTCGACGGCAGCGGTAACGATCTGTACAGTGTGGACGGGTCGGGCCTCGGCGAGTCGTTGAATCGCAGCGTCAGCATGCTGCTCGATCTGGGCGGTGACGACACCTACCGCACCAAGGAGATTCCGAGGCCGGGCAACGCCCGCAACAGCGAGACCTTCCGCGCGCGGTCCGGGGTCGGAACCTACTTCGCGGACACTTCGTCGATCGGCATGCTCCTGGATATCGGGGGCCGCGACAGCTACTGGGGCGAACTGCACGACGACATGATCCTGCTCGACGAGGCCGATTCGCCCAACTGGGTGGATCGCAATTTCAGCATCTTCGTGGACCGGGGCACAGGGCACATCTCGTTTGAACCGGTGCCGGTTCGCCTGCCGTCACTGGTTAAGTAAAATCTTTAGTCGCTGTCGATTACGATAGCCGGGCTGCGGCGGGCCCGGTGAATCACTTGGCAACGCCAAACCGGACTGTTATACTTCCAATATACGAGTCGTTTTGCTCGTAACGTCCCGGAAGTACTCGTGGATCAGATTTTGAACATCAGTGTTGTGTGTGCGCTGGTCGGTGCTGTTTGCTGGTTGGTTCTGATCAAGCGCAAGCCTCGGCGTAAGAGCATTGACCGCCTCTCCGTGAAAAGCGATCACGACCGGATAGGCCATCTGTACGATCTTTTGCGCGAGCAGCGTCCGGACGGTCTCGCGCTCACAGCCGGATTGCGTCGGCTCGCCAGGCGGCTCGACGCGCTCTGCACGACCGAGGGCGACGTCGCGGAATCCACTCGACGCGTCGTCCGCAGCCACGAGCGTTTCCAGCGGCGCGATTATCCCGCTCTGCTGGAGGTACTGCGCCTCGCCGGTACCACCCGCTTTCGCGAAGACCTCGTCAGACAGATCGAACCTGCCCTGGCTCAGGCGTTCAACACCGTCGACTGTCTCGTGCGCGCGGGGCTGGACCGGGATTCGGTTCGCGAACAGCGACCCAACGTCCGCCTCATCGTTGCCCGCGTTGAGAAACAGATGCTCGCGTTGCTCCGGGCGGTCGAGGATTACTTCACGGCGGATCTGGCTCAGACTGTTGACCACGTGCTGCTGGTCCGGCGGGAAGAACTGGACCGTGCCGGTATTCATCTGGAGATCGAACAGATGCCACCGAGCGGCGCCCTGCTCTGCCGTCTCTTTCCCGGTGATCTTCGCATCGTTCTCGAGAACCTGCTCGATGTAGCCATGAATGCCGCGATCGATCAGGACTCGAGATTCCTCCATGTCCGGCTCGAATCGGGCGACGGCATGGTGACCTGCCGCGTCCATTTCTCGTGGCATCGCGCTGACCAGGCGATTGGCGGTATCCGCTTCGCGGGGCCTGATCTGGGCAACGAGGCCGATACGAACCGTTTTGCCACCTGCCGGCGCCTGCTGCACCGATTCGGCGGCGCCCTGTGGATCGAGACCGAGGACTCCTACCTCGGGACGAGCTTTATCCTGAGAATGCCGCGAGTCGAAGCGAGACTTGCCAGGGAAGGGCAGGCTTGAGCGCCTGAGCGGCGGACGACGGCTTCCGGATGGAGCCGGCGTAAAGTATTCTTTATATTCCTTTGGCCAAATCGGTCTGTATCCCGTAGTTTTATCACGTCGCCCGGCGTTACACACAGGAGGTATGTAATGTCGACACGGACAAACATATTCCTCGCCACACGTCACCTGCGGGAAGTCTGGAATCGGGGCAACGTCCAGGCCGTCGAGCAGACCTGTACTCCCGACCTTGTCTTCCACGATTCCGTCGGTCCACCCATCGTCGATCGAGATGCGTACAAGGAGTACGTGGCGTCGGTTCGCAGCGCGTTTCCCGATCTGGATATAACCATCCACGATCTGATCACCAACGGACGCAAGGTCGTGGTCCGCTGGAATTTCATCGGGACGCACATCGGTGAGATCCGCGGCATTGCGCCCACCGGCCGGCAGGTCAGCTTCAGCGGCATGACCATCTTCTACATCAGCGAGGGACGGATCAAGGAAGCGTGGATCAGCTGGGATTCCTACGGGTACTTGCGACAGCTGGGCGCTCTCGAAGCGCGGGAGCGTGTCGCCAGCGCCTGACGACGGTCGGTCGGTCGCGGCGGTTTCAGGGATCGTCGAGGTCATCGCGGTCATGGGCTACCGGCTCCGGAAGACGCAGGCCGGTCAGGGCCGACTGCGGATCCTTCAGGCCGTTGCCGGTGACCAGCACCGCCACCTGACTCTGCGGTGTGACGAGGCCGGCGTTCAAGGCGGCCGTAACGCCCGCCAGGCCGACGGCGCCCGACGGTTCGGCAAACACGCCGGCAGTGGCTGCGAGCCGGCCGACTGCCTCGACAATCGCCGCATCGTCGACAGTGAGAAAGGCGCCTCGGTTCGCTGCCACCGCTCGCCAGGCTCTGACGCGATTACGCGGCACCCCCACGCAAATGGAATCGGCCACGGTCGCCGGTGTCACCGGCTCGATCGCCTGGAGAATCGCCCGCGGGCCCAGCGTCGCCGCCGCATCACCGACGCGTCGCCAGGCCTGCGCCAGCGGTGCGGCGCCACTCGCCTGCACGCCGAAAATACGCGGCGACCGACTGGTGACTCCCAGTTTCCGCAGCTCAGCATATGCCTTGGCGACGGAGGAAACGATGCAGCCGTCACCGACCGGCACAAAGACCGCGTCAAGGGGCGAGGATGCCGAATCGGCACGCAACTGCCAGGCCAGTTCCAGGGCCGCAGTCTTCTTGCCCTCGACGAGAAGCGGATTGTGGGCGCAGTTGCGGCTGTACCAGCCATGTCTGGCCATTAGACGCAGCGAAAGCTCAAACGCCTGGTCATAGGTGCCGTCGACCCTGACGACCCGGGCGCCGTGCAGGACCAGCTGCGCCAGCTTGGCGGGCGGCGCGTCGGCCGGCACGAAGATGGTACAGCGCATCCCGGCCCGTGCGCACAGGACCGCCAGGCTGGCGGCGGCGTTACCGGTGGACGCGCAGGCGAGATGATCGATTCCCAGCTGTCGCGCGCGCGCCACCGCGACGGCCGATGCCCGGTCCTTGAGACTGGCCGACGGCAGGCAGGTGTCGTCTTTCAACCACAGCGAGGCAACGCCGATATGTGCCGCCAGCCGGTCGGCGCGTATCGTCGGTGTCGCGCCCAGTGACCAGGCGCCCTGAGGATCCGCCGATGGCCGCGGTCTGACCGGCAACAACGCGGCGAAACGCCACAGGGTCTCACCGGTCTCGCTCGCCGGGAACGGTTCGTCGCGCGCGAGGCCGGCGGCGATGGCCGCGTAGTCGTAGCACACGTCGAGAATCCCCTCGATCCCACAGTCCGCGCAGACGAAACCCGGCCAGTCGACCGGATACTCGCGCGCGCAGACCGTGCAGCGGTAGCCGGTCCAGTGAGGGTTCAGGGCGACTGTGGACTCGGTCATGTTTGCCTTTCCGGAGCCGGGGACAGCCTGTGCCATGCGTTGTGGCGTTTGCTATGTTGGGGCGACGGTGCCGGAGCGTGAGCTGGTAACAGCCCCCGCGCGCACTTAGCTGCGCGATGCGTTTGCGCGGGGGCTGTTACCAGCACACGCTCAGGGACGGTCGTAAAACGTTCGCGAAGCGCCACACCCGTTATGAAATGCCTGGCGCGGCTCCAGGGCGGATCCCGGGTGCGTTCATGGCCCGGCGCCCGTCCACCTTCATCGGAAGGTTGGGCGCCCATCGCTCCACACTCCCGCCGATCGCCAGTCGTACGCCCCGATCATCGTTCACCATGGGTGCAGGTCTGGCGGTGGCATACCCCACCGCCAGACCCCCCACCTACATGGTCAACGCCATGATCGCCTTAGCCGTATGGAGTCGATTCTCCGCCTCGTCCCAGACCACGGACTGCGGCCCGTCAATGACCGCGCTGGTGACCTCTTGCCCGCGCGACGCCGGCAGCGGGTGCATGTAGATCGAGTTGGCCGCCGCCAGCGCCATGCGTTCCTCGTTGCAGATCCAGTCGGGGTACTTGTCTATGTGCTTGACAGCCGCCTCGCGATCCGGGTCGTGCACCAGGCAGCCCCATGACTTGGGATACACGACGTGCGCGCCTGCGAAGGCGGCGTCCATGTCGTCGACGATCTCGAATTTCGTACCGGCCCTGGCCGCGTTGCTCCGGGCTTGCGCGACGATGTCCGGTTCGAGCACGAACTCGGGCGGGTGGGCGAGGGTCACGTCCAGGCCGAAGCGGGTCATCAGCAGGATCTCCGAATGGGGAACCGAGATCGGCCGCACATAACTGGGGGCATAGGTCCAGCTCACCGTGATTTTGCGGCCACGGATTCCGTCGGGGAATTTTTCCCGGATGGTCATCAGGTCAGCCACCGCCTGACAGGGATGGTACAGGTCGCACTGCATGTTCATCACCGCGACCCGGCTCTGGCTGGCGACCGCGCGCAGGAAATCGTTGCCCACCTGCCAGTCGCAGTTGCGGATGGCGATACCGTGCCCCATGCGGCTCAGGACGCGAGCGGTGTCCTCGGCCGTTTCGCCGTGGCTCATCTGCAGCTTCTCGGGCGTCAGGTCGTGAGCGTGGCCGCCAAGCTGGGTCATGCCGGCCTCGAAGGAGTTACGCGTGCGCGTGCTCTGCTCGAAGAACAGCATGAACAGGGTCTTGTCGCGCAGCAAGGCGTGCGGTTCGTCACGATAGAAGGCGCGCTTGAGATCGTGACTCGTCGCCAGCAGGAGTTCTATTTCCTCGTCGGACCATTCCTGGGTCGTGATGAAATGGCGCCCGAGCAGCGGCTTGCTCATGCTTCATCCCTCCATTGCCGTTCTCTTCGCGTGGTGCGCACCAGGTCGTGGCTCATGATACAGTGTAGGATAATAGCAGGCGTCGGGCCGGCGTCCACCATCATTCGGCGCGGCGCCGGGTCGGGTAAAAAGAAGAGCGATCCCGCCGATCGAACGGGGTCGCTGATCATGGTCCGTGCTTCGGCTAGCGGTAACCGAACTTCAACGAGCTCCAGGTGACCTCGTCGAGTTCGCTCGTGCCGCAGTCGGATTCGTGACCGCCCAGGCCGTCGAAGGTATCCATGGCGAAACCGGTCCACTCCGCGGCCGGATCGTAGGTATCCGCCGGATCGACGTCCCCGTCGCAGACATCGGCGTTGCGGCGCAGGGTGTTGTCCTGCGTCGAGGCAGCGCCGCTGCCCCATTCACTTCCCGGGTCGAAGCCGACCTGACCAATCGAATCGACGACCGAACCGCCCACGACCAGGGTGACGGCATCGTTGCCGTTGAAGCCCAGCTGCGCCGATACCTGGTCGGCCACCGCCAGGATGGTCTCGTCCGCATCGGTGTGGGCGAGCACGAACAGACCGTCCTCCGCCAACATGCCCGACAGCGGAATGGTCTCACCCGGAACGGTCGCGCCGTTGTAGTAGATCTCGACCGAATAAGCCGACAGATCGACCGTATCACCGGTGCCGTTGAAGAGCTCGAGCGCCTTGTTGAAGCCGGAGCCCTCCACGTATTCGGAGAACATCACATCCGTCGTTTCCGCGTACGCGACGGTGCCCGCCAGACACAGGACAACTAGTAACGTTAACACATGTTTCATGGCGTATCCCCTCTCGATCATTCGGCCCGAATGCACGCGCCGACGCAATCAATGGTGCGGCTTCCGGCAACCGTCTGACCGGTTGCATTGGTGTCATCTGACGCAATTATACCACAATCTGGAGGCTTTTTCAGGATCCGTTCGGAAATCTGATGCCCACGTTGCCTGCTCGGGCCGCGGGCGCCGCCGATGGACAGCGGACGACGCGACGCAGATGCGATGTGTAGGTCGAGACGTCGCCAGCCGGTCGCGTTCTTAACGCGGGGCGGCGACTTCCGCGAAGTACCGGTTCGGGAAGGCGGCATAGAACGCGCAGGCCTCGATCACGTCGTCCACGGGAACAAACTCGTTGGGGCGGTGGGCCATCTCCTCGGGGCCGGGACCGAAGCCGATGCAGGGAACGTCGTGCAGGCCCATGATGGCCACCCCGTTGGTGCTGAAGTTCCAGCGCGCGATCTCGGGTTCGCGATCCAGGACCGTGCGGCAGGTCGCCGCTGCGGCGGCCAGCGCGGGGTGGTCCTCGGGAAGCAGCCAGGTCGGATAGTACTTCCGCATCGGGTACACCAGTCCGGTCCAGGCGGGTTCCTCGTAGTCCGGAATATAGACCTCGGCCTCGACACCGGCGGCGGTCAGAGCGGCCTCGACCTCGGCGACGGCCGATTCGGCGGTCTCGCCCACGGTCAGCCGGCGGTCGATGTGGAACCCGGCCTGGTCTGGCACGGCGCACAGGCTCGGCGAATCACTGCCGATCCAGGTCACGGCGCAGGTGCCCCCGCCGAGAAACGGATCGCTGGCCAGACGCTCGTTCAGGGCCTCGACGGCGGCGATCGCCGGATTCAGCTTGTAGATAGCGTTGTCGCCGAGATGGGGCATGCTGCCGTGGCAGGCCACGCCCCGGGTGCGCACGCGCATCTCCAGGCGGCCGCGCTGGCCGCGGTGGATCTTCAGGCCCGTGGGTTCGGTGGAGACCACGAGCTCGGGCGTGAGCGTCTGTTCCCGGAGCAGATGATGCCAGCACAGGCCGTCACAGTCTTCTTCCATGACCGAGCCGACCATCCAGATCTCGCCCGCGCCGTGCAGACCGAGGTCCTTGATCAGCTTGCCGGCGTAGACCATCGCCGCCATGCCCGCCTTCTGGTCCACCGCGCCGCGTCCGAAGAGCTTCCCGTCAGCGACGGTCCCGGCGAAGGGATCGGTGTCCCACTGGGTGCGATCGCCCACGGCGACGGTGTCCACATGCGCGTCGAAGGCGATCACGCGCCTCGTCGCGGACGCGACGCCGGCAGCGGGGCCGATTCTGCCCAGCACGTTGCCCAGCGGGTCGAACTTCACCTCGTCGAAACCGACGGCGAGCATCTCCTCGCGGATGCGGCGCACGACGGCTTCTTCCTGTCCGGACAGGCTCTCGATGGCGACGATATCGCGCAGGAACGCGATCAGCGGCTCGGCGTGCCGCCGCGCCTGCGCAAGGACCGCACCGGTGTCGTTCGCATTGTTGTCCGCGCTCACGAGCTGCCTCCCGTTGACCAGGTGCTAACGCCAGCCCATGGCCTTCCAGATCTTTTCTGCGGTCTGCTGCAGCAGGTCGGCCTCGACCGGGGCATTGTCGCCGTTCTTGTAGACGCGCCGGCCGTTCACGTAGACCGCGTCGATGTCCCAGGGGTGGAAATCGAAGAGCAGATGGCTCAGCCAGGTCTCGGAGGTCAGCGAGTTCTTCTGGAAGTTGTTCAGGACGATGAAGTCGGCGGGGGCGCTCACGTCGAGCGATCCGAAGGGTTCGCCGAAGCGTTGCCGGGCCAGGCGGTAGTTGGCGAGCCAGAAGCGGGCGGCGCCGTCATGGCCGAGGGGGCCGCGGCCACCCTCGTTGCCCCGGAAGTAGGTGGTGCGCAACTCGCCCCACATGTTGTCGTCCAGGCCGTCGGTGCCCAGACCGCAGCGCGCGGGGAAACGGTCGACCGGCGCGCGGCCGACGCCGTTGTTCATGTTCGAGCGGCCGCAGTGCACGAGCCACACGCCCTTGGCCTCGAGGGTCTGCATGTCGATGGGTGACAGATCGACGCCATGGGCGAAGATGCTGCCGTCACGTACCAGACCGAAGTCGATGAGTCGATCGAGCGGATCCTTCCAGCCGCGATCGTGGCTCACCTCGCGGTCGGTCGGTCCTTCAGCCAGGTGCAGGTGAACCGGCGTGTCCATGCGGCTGCAGATCTGCGCCAGCAGTTCCAGGGTGCGCTCCTCTAGGGTGAAGCTCGCGTGGGCGCCGACCATGCCCTTGAAGCGGGGAATACCGGAGCGTCGGGTCGCGTCGGCGATTTTTTGCAGGTAGCGTTCGTTTTCCTCGAGCGCCATGTCGCGCAGGCCCTTGCCGCCACGGTCGGTCACCTCGTAGCAGAGACAGCCGCGCAGGCCGATCTCCTTGATGCCCTTCTCGATCTGATCGAGCGAGCCGCCCACCGCGGTCAGGCTGCTGTGATGGTCGAAGATCAGTGTCGTGCCGCAGCGTACGGCATCCCAGCAACCGGCCAGGGCACTCAGGTAGATGGCCTCGGCGTCCAGGGCGCGATCGAGTCGCCACCAGATCTCGGTCAGGATGTCGGTGAAGGTTTCGAGCGGCTTCTTGGGCAAAGGCATACCTGCCGCCAGCGCGGAATAGAGGTGGCCGTGGGCGTTGATGTTGCCGGGCATCACGGTCACGCCGTGCAGATCGAGGACCTGCTCCTCGCCGGTCTGCGCCGGGTTCAGGTCGGTGCCGCGTTCGACGATCCGCCCGCCCGCTACACGCAGATCGACCTGCTCGACGCGCGGCGCGGGCTCCGCGTCCAACGCCACCGGCAGGTAGTCCAGCACCATGGCGTTCTTCAACAACAAGCTCGGAGCCTGCTCGCTACCGGCGCTTCGGGACCTGGTCTCGCTCACGTCGGCCTTGCCCTTCTTGCCTGTGCCCGTCTTGCCTGTGCTCTTGCCATAATCGCTCAACAGCGCTCCTCCTCAGAGCTCGGTCGTGTTTTCGGGAGAGGCGAACTCGGAGGCCAAATGTAACACATTCTCCGCGGAAAGGGAGTTCGGGAGGCCAGTTTTCCGCGGCTGTGCCGCCGGCAGTGGGATCACACTGGAATTCCCCGTTTCGATGGTGGATATTAGGGGCGCATGTTGTCACCAGCGATACGATCGTCCCGTGGCCTCTCGGGGTGCCGGGACCGTGTGCGCCCAGGCCCACAGCGCCCGCAAGGAGAACGACGATGACCATCACACTCGATGGATCCGGCTTGACGGTGGAAAAGGTGATCCGCATCGCCCGCGACGGCGAGCAGGTCGACATTCATCCCGACGCGCTGGAACGGATCAAGTCCTGCCGCGCGATGCTCGAGGAGAAGATCGCCGCGCGCGAGATCATGTACGGCGTCAACACCGGTATCGGCGAGTTCTCCGAAATCGTGCTCGACGACGAGCAGGTCGCGCAATTCCAGCGCTACCTGATCTACAACCACGCCGCCGGGATCGGCGATCCCGCGCCCATCGAGTACGTGCGCGGCGCCATGGCCGGTCGGATCAACGTGCACTGCCATGGCAACTCCGGTTGCCGCCCCGAGATCACCCAGACCTTGCTGGCAATGCTCAACAAGGGTGTTACGCCCTTCGTGTGCCAGAAGGGTTCGGTGGGCGCCTGCGGCGACCTGGCGCCCATGTCCCAGATCGCCCTGCTGATGATGGGCGAGGGGCAGGCTTACTACCAGGACGAGCTGCTGCCGGGCGACGAGGCGCTGAAGCGCGCCGACATTCCCGTGCCCGGCCTGCAGGCCCGCGACGGCCTGGCGGTCATCAACGGCAGCAATCTGCTGACGGCCATGAGCGCGATTCATCTGTACGACATGGAACGCTGGTTGCGCCAGGCGGAGATCGCCTGCGCCATGACCCTCGAGGCGCTGCTCGCCAACATGAAACCCTACGACGAGCGTCTGCACCAGGTACGCGGTTTCGGCGGTGCGGTGCGGAGTGCCAACGCTATCCGCAAGTGCATCGAGGGCTCGGACCTGACCACCGGCAAGATGAAGACCCGCGTCCAGGACGCCTACTCCATGCGCTCGAGTCCGCAGGTGATCGGCGCCGCCCACGACGCCCTGGCCTACGCGCGCAGCCAGGTGGAGATAGAGCTCAACGGCGTGGGGGACAATCCCATTTTCCTGCCCGAACACAAGCTCACGCTCACGGGCGCCAACTTCCAGGGCACGCCCGTGTCGCTGCCCATGGAGATGGCCGGCGCCTCGATCACCATGATCAGCGTGCTCTCGGAGCGCCGCCTGAACCGTCTGCTCAATCCGGCCCTGAGCGCCGGTCTGCCCGATTTCCTGACCAAGGGCGCCGGCATGTTCAGCGGCATGATGCTGAGCCAGTACACCGCCGACAGCCTGATCGTCGAGCAACGGATCCTGAGCACGCCGGCGGCGGTGATGTCCATTCCCGCCGCGGCGGATCAGGAGGACTTCGTGTCCATGGGCATGAACACCGCGCTGAAGAATCAGCAGATCATCGACAATGCCTACGGCGTGCTGGGCATCGAGTTCATGGCGGCCGCCCAGGCGCTCGACCTGCGCGAATTCCAGCCGGGCGTGGGCTCTGACACGGCCCGGACCGTGATCCGCCAGCACGTGGATTACCTGGATGAAGACCGCTCGCTCTATCCCGACCACACGACCATGAAGGCGCTCGTGAAGTCGTGCGAGATTCTCGAGACGGTGGAGGGGAAGATCGGGAGTCTGGTGCCGGCGTAGTCGTTGTTACGTATGCGCCGCGTGGCCTCGCCGTGTCGCGTCGTGACGTCCCGGCCAACGGTCACGAGACGGCGACTCACGCTTCGGCGCGCACCCGGCGGTGCTGCCGGCGTTCGATCCAGACGGTCGGCAGTGTCGCCGCGACGATCATCAGTCCGAACAATGCCGCCAGGCCGAAAAATCCCAGCAGCCAGGCCGACACCGATCTGCCGCCGAAACCAAGCATCACCACCACCAGGCCCAGACCGACGGCGAACATTGCAACCGTCTTGAAGTACTGTGGCCAGCAGCCACGCCGGTAGGCCCGGTGACAGAGCAGGACGGGCACGAAAATGATCAGCGCCACAATCGACACCGAAACGAGCACCGACGGGTTTCCCAGGCCGCGGATGCTGCCCACGTCCGCGTCGACCACGTGCAGCAGCGCCGAAGAGAGCCAGCACAGCAGGTAAGCCCAGAGAACGACCAGAACTCGAGTCATCTTGCTTCCTTTCGGTGCCACGATCCGGCCTCTAAACGGGAGCGCGGGCGATTTACGCGCCCGCGCTCGTGTCTCCCGTTTCCATTCAGTCTACGCGGACATCCGCTAGCGGAAATTCGCCTTGAGGGAGCCCCAGGACTCTCTCTCGGTCGAGGTGTAGCAGATGACCTCGTCACAGGCCAGACCCATGTGGAAGATGCCGTTGGCGTCGGAGCAGTCCTCCTCGGTCAACAGGACGCAGTTGCCGCTCGGCAGGCAGCAGGCCCACTGGATCTCACCCGCACAGGTGATGTTGTACAGACGGCGGTGGAACTCCTTCGAGTCCTCGTCACCACCGATGGCGGCGATGTGGCCACACAGATCGTTGATCACATTACCGTCGCCGATACCCACGATACAGGGGATATCGGTGCCGTTGCTGACGATGTACGGCCCCGGCGCGTTGGGGTTCTCGGGATAGGCCAGCGGCACGCCGAAGGCAGGATCCCAGGTGGCCGTATACGCGTAGCAAACGTGGTCCAGTCCGTTGGTCAACGGATCCGGATCACCCAGCGGTCCGGCACAGTGGGTACAGCCGGAGTCCCATGCGCCCGGGACATAGACGATCGGGTTGCCGATCGCCGCCAGCAGATCTTCCATGACCGCCTGTCCGTTGTAGAATCCTTCCCACTCGCCGATCATGACCACGCGGTGACTCCCGACATTGAGCCAGGTGCTGAGCGCGGCCTTCTCGGCGGCGGTGAAGAAATCGGACGCATCGTAGAAGCCCGGCATGACGATGAACACCAATCCGTAACTGCCCAGAGGCGGCAGCGTGGGGTCGCTGTTGACGTCGAAGGTCGCACCCTCGGCGGTCCATGGCTCTCCTGGTATGATTGTGGGCACATCCACCCCCACCAACGCTACCTAACC
>CAYLIV010000020.1:0-74041 GCA_964384055.1 uncultured Fibrobacteraceae bacterium | reverse complement strand
CTGCTCGTACATCCAGAAGCAGGTGATCCTGACCAAGGACCACGACGCCGACGCCGAGGCGGTCATCTTCCACAACGACATCCGCTCCTTCGGCAAGGATTTCGAGCGTTTCTACCAGCGGACAGCGAATCTGCCCGGCGTGGAGTTCATCCGCAGCTACGTGGACGTGGGCCGCGAGATCCCCGAGACCAAGAACGTGACCATCCGCTACGCCACCGACGACGGCGGCGTCAAGGAACAGGAATTCGACCTCGTCGTGCTGGGCGTGGGACTGGGGCCGCCCAAGGACGTGTTGCACCTGGCCGAGCAGTTCGGCATCGAGCTGGACGCACACGGCTTCTGCAAGACCGACCCCGCCAATCCCATCGCCACGACACGCCCCGGGGTGTTCGTCAGCGGCGCCTTCAAGGGGCCCATCGACATTCCGGAATCGGTGATGAGCGCCAGCGGAGCCAGCGCCCAGGTCGGCGCTTTGCTGCAGGCGCGGCGGGGCAAGCTGGATCAAGAGCGGGTGTATCCCGAGGAGCGGGACGTCTCCGAGGAAGAGCCGCGGGTCGGCGTGTTCACCTGCCACTGCGGCGCGAACATCGGCCGCGTGGTCGACATCCCGGACGTGACCGAGTACGCCAAGGGCCTGGAGCACGTGGCGCACGCGGAAGAGGGCCTGTTCATCTGTTCCACCGACGCCGCCGCCGGCATCGCCGAGACGATCCGCGAGAAGAAACTCAACCGAGTGGTGGTGGCGGCCTGCACGCCCCGGACCCACGAGCCGCTTTTCCGGGACACCCTGCGCGAGGGCGGGATCAACCAGTACTTCTTCGACATGGCCAACATCCGGGAGCACTGTTCCTGGGTGCACTCCAAACAGAAGGAAGAAGCCACCGTCAAGGCCAAGGACATCATACGCATGTCCGTGGCGCGGACCATCGATCTCGAACCGCTGGAGGAATTCCAGCTGCCGGTCAACAAGACGACCCTGGTGGTGGGTGGCGGCGTGGCCGGCATGACCAGCGCGCTGGCCCTGGCCGACCAGGGTTTCGAGGTGCACCTGGTGGAGAAGGAAAAGGACCTGGGCGGCATGGCGCGGCGGATCCGCACCACGCTGGAAGGTCTGGACGTCCAGCAATACCTCGCCGACCTGATCCGCCGCATCTACAAGCACCAGTCGGTACACGTGTCCCACGCGGCGACCATCACCGACGTGTCCGGCTACGTGGGCAGCTTCGTCACCACCCTGGAGTCGGAAGGCCGGCAGAAGACGGTCCACCACGGCGCGGTCATCATCGCAACCGGGGCCGACGAATACACGCCCACCGAGTACGGTTACGAGGACAGCGAACAGGTGTGGACACAGCTCGAACTCGAAGAACGGCTTCATGAGGGTGACGAGGCCCTGGCGAAAGCGCGCAGCCTGGTGATGATCCAGTGTGTCGGTTGCCGGCAGGAGGGCCGCGAATACTGCGCCCGGGTCTGTTGCAGCCAGGCCGTCAAGAACGCGCTGGCGCTCAAGGCGAAGTATCCGGAGCTGGAGATCACCATCCTGTACCGCGACATGCGGACCTACGGTTTCAGCGAGGACAGTTACCGCGAGGCCGCCGAGCTCGGCGTCGGCTTCGTGCGCTGGGATCCCGACGGCGCAGACGGCGGACCCGAGGTGACGGCCGCGACGGGTCAGTCGGGCCAACCCGCCCTGCAGGTCGCCGTGGCCGATCCGGTGCTCGGCAAACGACTGGCGCTCGAGGCCGATATCGTGGCGCTGTCCGTGGCGGTCGTCCCGTCGGCGAGCACGGCGGAGATCACCCGGCTGTTCAAGGTGTCGGTCAATCCCGACGGCTTTTTCCAGGAAGCCCACGTGAAACTGCGCCCGGTGGACTTCGCCGCCGACGGCATCTACGTGTGTGGCGCGGGGCACTATCCGAAACACCTCACCGAAGCGGTCAGTCAGGCCTACGGCGCGGCGGGCCGGGCGGTCACGCTGCTCTCCCACGAGACGGTCACCGCGTCGGGTGCCGTGTGCGAGGTCGAGGAAGATGCCTGCGTCTCCTGCGGGGCGTGCATCACCGCCTGCACCTACGGTGCGATCCACTGGCGCGAAACGCCGACCGGCAAGAAGGCCGAGGTGAATCCCGCTCTGTGCAAGGGCGACGGCCTGTGCTGCGCCAAGTGCCCGACCGACGCCGTCGTCCTGAAGCACTTCACCAACGACGAGATCGTCAACCAGATCGACGCGGCGCTGGCGGATCCGTGGGGCGCTCCGCAAGAACAGACCGCCCACGATGCGAGTTGCCCCCGGACAGCCGAGACCGCCGAGGCCGCCAACAAGGTAGGAACCTGACCGGACCGGAAAACGAGAACAGCTACCGCGACCGGACCGGTACATCGACGGGATTTGAAACATGACGCCAATCGGCCATACGCCCAGGATCGTCGCCTTTCTCTGCAACTGGTGAGCGTACTCCGCTGCGGATCTGTCTGGCGTGACCAGACAAACATATGCGCCGGAGATACGGATCATCCGCCTGATGTGCACTGGCCGCGCGGACCTGGCCTTCGTGTTCCGCGCGCTACAGCAGGGTGCCGACGGCGTGATCATCGGCGGCTGCTGGCCCGGCGAGTGCCATTACGTGACCGAGGGCAACTACGACGCCCTGGGCAACATGCTGCTGGGCAAGAAGCTGCTCGAACACGTAGGCCTGTCCGCCGACCGGTTGCGGCTGGAGTGGATCTCGGCCGCCGAGGGCGCACGCTTCGCCGAGGTCATGAGCGACTTCGCGACGCAACTGCGGGATCTGGGGCCCCTCGGCGAGGGCGAAGGCATCGCGCCGCCCGACCTGAAGCTCAAGCTCGACGCCCTCGGTCAGCTCGTCCCCTGGGTGAAGCTCGTCGAGCGGGAGAAATTTCGGGTGCCCGAACGGTCAGAAGCAGCGTACTACGAATATTACGCCCGCGACGACGTGAACCGCCTGTTCGCCGAGCTGATCGCCGAGAAACTGACCGTCAGCCAGACCATGATGCTGCTGCAGGAGAAGCCGCTTTCCACGCGGGAGATCTCCGAGCGTCTCGGTCTGTCGGCGTCGGCTGTTTCGAAACACCTGAACGTCTCTTCCCGGCAGGGCCTGGTTCGCTACGACACCGAGCAGAAATGTTACGCGCTGACCTGAGCGCCGAGACCGTGCATGCCGAAACAAAAAATCGCCGAAACGCGCGCGCCGAAACGAAGGAACACGACATGAACCAGAACCGCGTCGATCAGATCATCGACGAACATCAGGGCGAGGCCACATCGCTGATCCAGATATTACTCGACATCCAGAGCGAGTATAACTGGCTGCCCAAGGAAGCCCTCGAACGGATCGGTGAACGGCTGCAGGTCCCGTTCCGGCAGATACAGCACATCGCCACCTTCTACAAGGCCTTCAGCCTGGTTCCCAAGGGGCGCAACCAGGTACACATCTGCATGGGCACCGCCTGCCACGTTCGCGGGGCCGCGCGGGTACTGGACAAGGCGCAGGACGTGACCGGCATCAAGCCCGGCGAAACCGACCTGGATCTGAAATACAGCCTGGAGACGGTCAACTGCCTCGGCTGCTGCGCCCTCGGCCCGGTGATGGAAATCAACGGTACGACCCACGGCAAGATAACGACGACCGAGACGGCAAAGGTGCTCGAGAGCTACGATTGAGGGAAACAGATGCCACGATTGACTTCACCAGCCGAACTGGAAGCCTACCGCGCGGAAATCCTGGCCGGGCGTGATCCGGACAAACCCTGTATCACCCTGTGCAGCGGCACCGCCTGCTGCGCGACGGGCAGCAAGCAGGTCGCGGCGGCCCTGGACGAGGAAATCGCCAAGCAGGGACTCGGCGATCAGGTGACCGTTCGCAAGACCGGCTGCCACGGCTTCTGCGAGAAAGGACCGATCGTCGCCATCGATCCCGAGGAGATATGCTACCTCGAGGTCACTCCTGACGACGTGCCCGAGGTGATCACGTCCACGGTACAGGAGAAAACGGTCGTCGAGCGCCTGGTCTACGAAGATCCCAACACGGACGAGAAGGCGGTCCACGAATCCGACATCCCCTTCTACAAGCACCAGCAGCGGCTGGTCTTCGGCGCCAACCGGCGCATCGCGCCCCGGAGCATGGCGGACTATCTCGCCGACGGCGGCTACCAGGCGCTGACCAAAGCCCTGCTGGAGATGACTCCCGAGCAAGTCATCGCGGAAGTGAAAGCCGCCAAGCTGCGCGGCCGGGGCGGCGCCGGCTTCCCGGCCGGTGTGAAGTGGGAACTGGCCCGCAAAGCGGCCGGTGACCAGAAGTATGTGGTCGTGAATTGCGACGAGGGCGATCCCGGCGCCTACATGGACCGGTCGCTCATGGAAGGCAATCCCTTCGGCGTGCTCGAGGGCTTGCTCATCGGGGCCTACGCCATCGGCGCCGGCGAGGGATACTTCTACGTGCGCCAGGAATATCCGCTGGCACTCGAGAATCTGGGCGTCGCCATCGAGCAGGCTCGCGAGTTCGGCCTGCTGGGCAAGGATATTCTCGGTTCCGGTTTCGACTTCGACGTCAAGGTGCACCGTGGCGCGGGAGCTTTCGTCTGCGGCGAGGAAACGGCGCTCATGCGCTCCCTGGAGGGCCGTACGGGCGAGCCCACACCACGGCCGCCGTATCCGGCAGTGAAAGGGCTCTTCGGCAAGCCGACGAACATCAACAACGTGGAAACCTGGGCCAACGTACCGTTGATCATCAACCGGGGCGCCGAGGCCTTCGCGGCCGTCGGTACCGCGGAAAGCAAGGGCACGAAGATCTTTTCCCTGGTCGGCAAGATCAACAATACCGGCCTCGTGGAAGTGCCCATGGGCATCACCCTGCGCGACGTGATCTTCAAGATCGGCGGCGGCATTCCCGGCGGCAAGGCGTTCAAGGCCGTGCAGACCGGCGGGCCGTCGGGTGGCTGCATCCCGGAAGAACTGCTGGACCTGGAAGTCGGCTTCGACGAGCTCACCGAGGCCGGTTCGATGATGGGTTCGGGGGGCATGATCGTCATGGATGAGGATACCTGCATGGTCGATGTGGCCAGGTACTTCGTCGACTTCCTCACCGACGAATCCTGCGGCAAGTGCGTGCCCTGCCGCGAGGGTCTGCGCAAGATGCAGAAGATCTTGACCGGCATCACCGAGGGCAAGGGCAAAGCCGGCGACATCGAGCTGCTGGAAGAGCTCGCCGAGACCGCGGCCGAGGCCTCGCTGTGCGCCCTGGGCAAGACCGCCGCGAATCCGTTTCTGAGCACCTTCCGCTACTTCCGGGATGAGTACGAGGCGCACATCGAGGAGCAACGCTGTCCGGCGCTGTCCTGCAAGGAACTGATCTCCTACTATATCGATCCGGCCAAGTGCAAGGCCTGCCTGCTGTGCCTCAAACGGTGCCCCGACGAGGCCATCGACGGCGGCAAGAAGAAGATCCACATCATCGATCAGGCCAGGTGCACCAACTGCGGCACCTGCCTGGAAGTGTGCCCGGCCAAGTTCGATGCGGTAATAAAGGTTTCCGGCGAACCGGTGCCTGAGCCCATCCCCGAGGCCGAGCGCATGATCGTGAAGAGCGCCAAGTAAGATCACGGTAGGCGGGCACGCCATGCGGATGTGATACCCGCCGGCGTGTTACGCGAGCGGCAACGCAAAGCGAGTAAGAAAGCACAATGAGTGAAATCCAATTGACGATTGACGGCAAGGAAGTCGCGGCGCGGGCAGGTATGACCGTGCTCGAGGTCGCTCGGCAGGCAGACATTTCCATTCCCACGCTCTGCCATCACGACCAGCTGGAACCCTACGGCGGTTGCCGGATGTGTATCGTCGAGGTGGAGGCGCACGGCCGCACGCAGCTCGTCGTCGCCTGCGTCCACCAGGCGGAAAGCGACCTCGTCGTCACGACCAGGTCGGAAAAGATAGATCGGATCCGCAAGACGCTCCTCGAAATGCTGTTGTCGCGCGCTCCGGACTCGCCGCAGCTCATGGAGCTGGCGCTGGAATACGGCGCGGACAGGGACCGCTACGAAAAAGAGGCGTCGTTCTGCATTCACTGCGGATTGTGCGTGCGTTATTGCGCCGAGGTGAAGCAGAAGCACGCGGTCGGGTTCATCGATCGCGGCCACCGCAAGGAGATCTGCTTCGTTCCCGAGATCGCCGCCGCGGAATGCGACGGCTGCAAGGAATGCTTTCCGCTCTGCCCGACATCGTATCTGCAAGCGACCTACGTGCTGGTCGAGGCGCTCACGGCAAACCGCTGATCCGTCGCGCGGCTTCGACACGGGCGCGCCAGCGAATACATTACCTGGAAGTAGCCACGACGGGGAACGGGTGGCTCGCCGGCGCCTCCTCGTGCATCCGAAACAAGGGAACATCATGACCCGATTCGATCGCCGTATCCGGTTTCCGCTCATCCTGGTTCTCGTGGTACTGCTGCTCGCGCCGACACCGGCGGCCGGCGACGATTCCGCGATCCGACTCCGCCTGGCCACGACCACGAGCACGGACAACTCCGGGCTGCTCGAATACCTGCTCCCGCACTTCGAGAAACGAACCGGTATGACCGTCGACGTGATCGCCGTGGGCACCGGCAAGGCGCTCAAGCTGGCGGAACGAGGCGATGTCGACATCATCCTGGTTCATGCGCCGGCAGCCGAGCTGGCGTTCGTCGAGGCGGGCTTGGGCGTCAATCGACGCGGCGTGATGGTCAACGACTTTCTCTTCGTGGGACCTCCGGCCGATCCGGCGGGACTGCGGCAAGCGGACTCGCTGGCCGAGGCGTTGCAGGCGCTGAAGGGCAACCGGGGAACCTTCGTGAGTCGCGGCGACGATTCGGGCACCCACAAGAAAGAACGCTCCCTCTGGCCGCTGATCGACGGCCCGCCGCCGGCCGAGTACTACCTCGAGTCCGGCCAGGGTATGGAAGCAACCTTACGCATCGCCCACGAAAAACGGGCCTACACCCTCACGGATCGCGGCACCTTCCTGGCGGTGGGCAAACGGCTGGATCTCGTGCCGGCATACGAATCGGATCCCGGCCTCGAGAATCCCTACTCGATCATCGCCGTCAATCCGGCCCGTCACGGCCATGTCAAGTACTTCGAAGCCATGCGGTTGCTGGCCTGGATCACGTCACCGGAAGGACAGGACCTGATCGGCGCTTTCCGCATGGCGGGCGAGGTGCTGTTTCACCCGACCGCCGCGCCGGCTACATCGGAGTAGACGGGTAACGCGGAGTTCATCACCACAGTCCACGTGAAGAGATGCCTGTGACAGAAACCGGAATCAGCATGGAAGTATTCAGCATCATGGGCGTGTCCCTGCGCGTTTCCCTCTGCGCAACGGCCCTGGCGATGCTGGTCAGTATTCCCGCCGGCTTTCTGCTGGCGATCAATTCCTTTCGCGGCAAACGTCTGCTGGTAACGATCATCAACACCCTGATGGCGCTGCCCACGGTGGTGGTCGGACTGCTGGTCTACATTCTGCTGAGCCGCAGCGGGCCACTGGGATTTCTGGGCATACTCTACACGCCGACCGCCATCGTCGTCGGCCAGTTCATCCTGGCCTTGCCCATCATCACGGCGTTGACCTATACCGCTGTCAGCAGTGTCGACGAACGGGTCCGCAAAACCGCGGAGTCTCTGGGCGCCAATCCGCTGCAGGCCTCCTGGATGGTGCTCAAGGAGGGGCGCCTGGGCATCGTCGCGGCCGTCATCGCGGGCTTCGGCCGGGTGATCGCCGAGGTGGGATCGGCCATCATGGTGGGCGGCAATATTCGCGGCTACACGCGCACCATGACGACGACCATCACCACGGAAACGGCCAAGGGCAATTTCGTCCTGGGCCTGACCCTCGGTGTGATACTGCTGATCGTGGCCCTGTCCATCAACACGATCGTGGTCAACTTTCTGGGGCGCCGATCATGAGCACGCCACCCCTGTATCAGCTGAACGGGATCAAGCGGGTGACAGACAACCGGAAGGTCATCCTCGCCATCGAGTCGCTCGAACTGCCCCGGGGCGAGCTCACGGCCATCGTCGGACCCAACGGCGCCGGCAAGAGCACGCTGCTGAAGCTGCTCGCATTTCTGGAAAAGCCGGATCACGGATCTATCCGCTTTCAGGGGCGGCCGGTCACGCCGCGAGATTTCGTGCAGCTGCGCCGGCAGGTCACCATGGTCGATCAGAACCCGTTGCTGTTCCAGGGAACGGTGTTCAAGAACGTCACCTACGGCTTGAAGGTCAGGGGCGTGCCGCGGCGGCAGTGGCGCGACCGGGTGGCAGAGGCGCTGTCGGTGGTCGATCTGGGCGATTTTGCGCACCGTTCGGTCAAGGGACTGAGCGGGGGCGAAACGCAGCGTGTGGCCATCGCCCGCGCCCTCGTCTTCCGGCCGCGCGTGATCCTGCTGGATGAGCCGACCGCCGGCGTCGACGTCGCCCGCATCGAGATGGTGGAGAGCCTGATCAAGAAGCTGCACGCCGCGGCGGACGTCAGCATCCAGTTCTCCACCCACAATCTCTCCCAGGCCTATCGGCTGACCGATCGTGTGATTCACCTGGCGGGCGGGTGCCTGGTTCCCCACAGCATCGAGAACCTGTTTGTCGGAACGGCCGCCCCGGAAGATGGCACCGGCGACCGGTCGCGTCTGATGCGTTTACCGTGCGGTACGACCATGCGCATCGGCTCGGGAAGGACCGGTGAAATCCGTTTCTACGTTCCCGCGGCGGCAGTGAAGATCGAAGCGATCGACGCCGGTGAAGAGCCGGTTAACCGATTCGTTGGTACCATTAGCCAGATGGAACTGCGCGGCGAGAACGTCTGGTTCCTGCTCAGTGGCCGCCTGAACCTGCGGGCGGAAATGCCGCCGGACGAGTATCGCCGGCTGGGTCTTGCGCTCGGCAGCCGCGTGGCGGCCGTCATTCCGCCAGAGGCGATACGGGTACTGGACGCCGACGACCTGTCGTGCGCCGGTCGTACCGCGGCGGAGGGCGAAGATCGGCGCTTCGCGTACTGAGCAACGGCTCTGGAACAGACGGGTCGACGCGCCGAGACCGGACGGGAACCAGGCGGAGACCCATGGACGACAAGCAACCGATTACCGAGTTGCTCACAGCAGCGCGCGGTGGCGATCAAGACGCCGTGGACAGTCTTTTCGCTGTCGTCTACGAAGACCTGCGAGCTGTCGCCCACCGACAGCTGATGCCGCGCCAGCAAGGCCAGACGTTGAACACGACGGCCCTGGTCCATGAAACCTATCTCAAGCTGGCCGACCGCTCACGGATATCTCCCGAGGACCGGCAACACTTCTTCGCCACGGCCGCCCGGGCCATGCGGCAGATCATAGTGGACCACGCGCGCAAGGCTCAAGCCTCCAAGCGGGGAGGCAAACAGCGCCGCTCGCTGCGCACGGGCTGGGAGAACCTGCTTGCCGACGAGCACCTGCGCGTGGCGGAGCTGGCGGCCGAGATCCTGGGTGTGGACCGGGCGCTGTCCCGGCTGAGCTCACTCGACGAGCGGCTCGGCAAGGTTGTCGAGCTGCGCTTTTTCGGAGGCTTTTCCGTCGAGGAAGTCGCCGAGCTGCTGCAGGTTTCCGCGCGCACCGTCAAGCGCGACTGGCAGGCCGCGCGGGCGTTCCTGTACCAGGAACTCGGCGAGGTGCAGGCCGGATGATCGGAAATTCATGGATGCCCTGAACCGACGCGATTGGCAACGAGTGCTGACCATCTTCAAAAAGGTGGCCGATTTGTCGCGCGACGAGCGCGAAGAGGTTCTCGCCGACAGCTGCCGGGACGAACCGCTGCTGCGCGCCGAGGTCGAGAAGCTCCTGACCGCCGATGCAGCCGCCGGTGACTTCCTGGCTCAGCCGGCCGCCGCCTATGCCGCGGTCTTCGCTCGCGACGGGCAGGCAGCCGATCGCGAGGCGGCACCGGCCCACGAGGGACGACGAATCGGCGCCTATCGGCTGCTGAAGGAAATCGGCAAGGGCGGGATGGGAACCGTCCACCTCGCCGAACGCGTCGATGGTCATTTCGATCACCAGGTGGCGTTCAAGCTGCTCAAGCGCGGCATGGACAGCGACGAGATCCTGCAGCGCTTTCTCCAGGAGCGTCAGATCCTGGCGCGCTTCAACCATCCCAACATCGCTTCACTGCGCGATGGCGGCCTCAGTGACGATGGCGTCCCGTATTTCGTGTTGGAGTACGTCGCGGGGCGGCCCGTCACGCACTATTGCGACGACAACGATCTGGATGTCGCGGCGCGACTGCGACTGTTCCTGCAAATATGCCGCGGCGTGGAATACGCACACCGCAACCTGGTCGTGCATCGCGATCTGAAACCCTCGAACATACTCGTGACCGACGACGGCACGGTGAAGCTGCTCGATTTCGGGGTCGCCAAGCTGCTGGCCGAAAACGATGGCGCGGCGCTGACCCGGACCACGTCGCGCATGCTGACGCCGCAGTACGCAGCGCCGGAGCAGATCCGCGGAGAACCGGTGACCACCGCGACCGACGTCTACGCCCTGGGTGTGGTGCTGTACGAGCTGCTGACCGGCCGTCGCCCGCACGGCGACCCGGCTGGTTTCGGCGCCACCGAGCACACGATTCTCGAGGTCGATCCGGTTCGCCCGAGCGTCGCGACGCGGGGACGCTTCGCGCGCCGCCTCCGGGGCGACGTGGACAACATCGTCCTGGCAGCTCTCGAGAAGAATCCCGACGATCGCTACCCGAGCGCCGAGGCCTTCGCCCGGGATATCGAGCGTCACCTCGCCGACCTGCCGATAAGGGCCCGCTCGCAGTCGTACGCCTACCGAGCCCGGAAATTCGTCCGGCGTCACCTGCTCGGCGTCGGCGCGGCTGCCATGATCGTACTCGCGCTGCTGGGCGGCTGGCTGCTGACCGCTCACCAGGGTCGCGAGACCGCGCGACAAGCCCGCAAAGCCGAAGCGGTGAAGGACTTCCTCGTCGACCTGTTCGCGCTGGCGGATCCGGAGCAATCGCGCGGCGAGGCGATCACGCCGCTCCAGATGGTCGACCGCGGCGCCGAACGCGTCGCGACCGAACTCGCCGCACAGCCGGAGGTGCAAGCGGAGATACTGGCCGTACTCGGCCGGAGCTATCACCGGCTCGGTGTCGACGATCGCGCGCGCGAGTTGCTCGAACACGCGGCGACGCTGCAGCGCCGACATCTCGGCGACCGCGATCTCCGGCTGGCGCAGACCTTGAACTGGCTGGCTACGGTGCTGCAGACCCAGGCCGTGTACGAGACGGCGGAAGACCACTTCCGCGAGGCACTGCGGATTCGCCGTGCTGCACTGGGCGACGAGCATCGAGAGGTCGCCCAGGCCCTCAATGACCTCGCGGTACTGCTGAGCAAGGCGGGCGATCTCGACGGCGCCGAGCTGTTGCACAGTGAAGCCCTGGCCTTGAAGCGCCGCCTCTTCGCGGGCGACCATACGACCATCGCCGCTTCCCTTCACAATCTCGCCTTGCTCACGGTGCAGCGCGGAGATTTCGCCACGGCCGACACGCTGTACCGGGAAGCGCTCGCCATTCGGCGCGAGGCATTCGGTAACGAGAGCCTGCCCGTCGCCAACACGTTGAACAATCTGATGGTGATGCACCGGCGCCAGAGTGATCACGAAGCCGCGGAACCGCTGGCGCGTGAAGCCCTCGCCATCCGCCGGCGCCTGCTGGGCGACTCGCACCCCGACGTCGCGTACTCCCTGTTCAATCTGGCGGCGATCCAGCGTGCCCGGGGCGATCGTGTGCAGGCCGAACTGCTCTTTCGCGAAGCCATTGACGTCGCCGTGATCGCGCTGGGTGAGGATCATCCCGACATTGGCGGTATGCGCAATGTCATGGCGGCGTTTCTCCGGGAGAGTGGAGATCTGAGCGGCGCCGAATCCATGGCCCGCGAGGCGCTCGAACAGGTCCGCGGTGCGCTGCCCGACGATCACCCCCTGGTCGCCACGATCCTGCTGGAACTGGGTCGCACCCTGATGGCGCAGAACAGGCCTCGCGACGCTCATCCGCTGCTACGCGACGCGACGTCGATCCGTGAGCGGAAGCTGGGTGTCGCCAGCTCGATCACCGCCGAGGCTCAGCTCGCGCTGGGTATCTGTCTGCATGAGACCGGGCGTAGGGAGGAAGCCGAAGTCGTGCTGGCGAATTGCCTCGCAGCCAGTGCGAACAGCCTGGGCGAAACCCACGAACTGACCCGGCGCGCAGCCGAGGCGCTGGCTGATCTGCGCGCTGCCCGGCGTTTCCCGACCAGCCGTTGAACGATTCCCGCACCGACGCTCGCTGCCGCCGAAAATTCCGTGGCCCCTAATTCGGACCAAATACGTTTTCTATAGTATCGACGTATTTCGCCGCCGAATGTTCGGCGGAGTGACCGCGTCCGGGATCGTTCCCCATCCGATGCTGGCAGCACCCTGAAAGTGTTGGTACATCAGCAGATCAATCCGGACGAGAAAGGAAACAGATCATGCGAAGATGGACGCTGTGTTTGGGAGCATTCGTGGTACTTTCCGTGCTTTCGGGATTCCTGTCCGTTGCCGGCGCCCAGTCCGGCTGGAACCGTGAGTTGCAGACGATGACCGTCCTGCCCGACGAGGCGGGCGGCCACACCGTCACGGCCGTCTGGACGGTGGACGTGGCGCTGACCAGCGTGCCGCTGGACCTGTCGACCGATGTCGTCTTCCTGCGCAACGGCACCGCGGTCGCCTCGTCGAGCTATGCAGTCCAGATCGACGCGGGATCCGGCTTCGGGTGCGAGGACGGGCCGCCATGCACGGGTTCGTGCGGTAGCGGCAGCGTGTCCGGCGTCAGCATCTCGCTCCTGTGCTACGAGGACGGTGAATGCACACCGACCTTCTGCGACTGCGACTGCGGCTACTGGATCAACGCTGAATTCGAGCTGCAAACCTTGCAGCCGGGCGATGAGATCATGGTCATCCTCATGCCCGGGCCGGGAGCGCTGCCCGACGACGACACCACGGACAACGATCTGCTGACCACCTTCCACGGCCGGCCGATCGGCTGGAACCGGAGCGTCGACGACATCGCGCTCGTGGCGGTAGGAACGGATCTCTACGATGTGCAGGTCGAGGGCTCGGTGGGGTGGGAATCGCCGACAACGTACCTCAATCTCGACACGACCCTGGAACTACTGGTCAACGGCACGACCATCGCCGCCCAGAACATTCCGGTCGAAGTGACCGGCATTTACGACCAGTCGTGCTGGGTGAACGGCTGCGGTTCGTCTTGCGGCACCGTCAACGGAGTGCCGCGCTACTGTGATCCCTATCTATGGTGGGATTGCGCCTGCGTCGGTGGCTGGATCAGCATCTTCCCCGATGTCGTCCTGCAACCCGAAGACGAGATCATGGTTCTGCTGCGGCCGGTTCCAGGGGCGTTACCTGAGCTGCCCGGTATGAATGACGACGATGAGAAGGAACGGCCCTGCTGCGATACGGTCTCGGTCGGCGAGGACCTGGCCACGCCGCTGTCCTGGCGACTGGACCAGAACCGACCCAATCCCTTCAATCCGGCCACCGCAATTCACTTCGAGCTGAGCGAGGGCGGTCCGACCCGGATCGATGTCTTCGATCTCGACGGCCGACACGTGCGGTCGTTGCTGGATCGTGGGCTCGGTACCGGCCAGTGGTCGGTCACCTGGGACGGACTCGACCAGACGGGCGCCCGCGCTGCGTCGGGCACGTATTTCTATCGCCTCGAACTGAACGGTAATTCGGAAATGCGTAAGATGACGCTCTTGAAGTAGACCTCACACACGGAGCCGGCGCGTCGCTCCCCCATTGTCCCCCCCGGGGGGCAGTGGGGGTCGCGCCGGGATCGATGCCACAAGCTGCAGTGCGAAGGTCGAACCCCATTCTGACTTGCCCACCGGACCGCTCACTTGCCCGCAATGCCGCCGCTCCGTACGTTAATGAAGTCGAGGCGGCAACGGGGCTGGCACAGTACCCGTAGCGAGCGGGGGTCGATCGCTTCGCTTCGCGAGATCGCGAATATTCGTTCCGAATACTATTCGATGCATACCGGAAACAGGCGCCGACGGCGACCTTTTCACGACCGCACCCACACACGAACCAAGCATCAATCGTTCCCGGTGATCGCCTGAGCGACCACCGGATACCCGGGGTCACAGGAGGCAGGAACTGTGCGTACTCGTTGCATTGGTGTGGCTGCCGCGATGCTACTGTCGGCCGCGATTTCGTGCTGGATGACCGGATGCATGCCCGAAACCGATATTGCGGGTGTGGTCGTGCCCAATGCCTTGCCGCAGACCGAGATCACCGGTACGCCGCCAAATCTGGTCGAATCCGGTTTCGCCATCGATTTCTTCTGGACCGGATACGATCCGGACGGTCTCGTCGATGGATTCCAGTGGAAGATCAGCAACAACGGCCTCGACGGCATCAACGTCGCCGACACCCTGACCTTCGACCCCGTCACCGGCGACACGATCAATCCGTGGCGATTCACCACGGCCACCGACACCACGTTCCTGGTCACGGCGGACATCGGCGGTTTCCCGGGCGATCCCGAAGCCAGAGCGCGCAGCTATCAGGTCCACACCCTCTTCATCCGCGCGCTGGACGACGAGGGCGGCGTGGACGCCACACCGGCCCATATCAGCTTCACGGCAACCACTGTCCTGCCGCGGGTACGGGTCGACCTGCCCGCCTCGTTGCAGGGCCAGACGGAGGCCGGCGGCACGCCGCCTTCGGTTACCTTCGGCTTCGAAGGCGAAGATCCCGATTTCGACCTCGGCACGCCGACGCACGTTCGTTTCCTGTGGAAGGAAGCCTGGACGTCGACAGAAGGCTACATCGGCGACAGACCGGTTTTCGAAGCCAATATGGATTCGCTGGTCGATTTCGCCGATTCGCTCTGGGGTCCGTGGATCAAATACGAGGCGGATGCCGGCGACCGGCGGGTGAATTTCCCCGACCAGCCGACGGAGGTCGAAAAACGCTGGCTCTTCGCCATCCAGGCCAGGGATACCGCCGGCGCGGTGAGTATCGACCGGTCGTACGGCGTCAACGTGATGAACGTCAAGATCGTGCAGAATCTGGCCCCGCGCCTCGAGGTCTACGAGCCCTTCCTGGGTACGAAAGTCGTGTTCTTCACCAACACGGTGTTTCACTACGACATCGCCGCCGGTCAGCAATTGCGGTTCAGCTGGAACGCGGATGCCGACCTGTACGCGGGCGAGATCGTCTCCTATCGATATGGCTGGGACGTCGCCGATCCCAATGACGACGACGACCCCGGCTGGGGACCGGAGCCCGGACTCGGGCCCGACAACCTGCGAACCGAGATCGTTTCCTTCGAAAGCGGCCTGCACACCTTGACGGTCCAGTGTGTCGACAACTCTGGTCTGGTGACCCGATACAAGGCGGTGCTCGACGTGGTGCCCATCCCACCGCTCGACCAACAGCTCCCGCTGTTGCTGGTCGATGACGTGTACGATCACGAATCGAACCGGTGGCCACGGGAAAATACCGGTGAGCCGCTGGACCGCGACCAGTATCGGGACGCCTTCTGGCGCACGGCGCTCGGTCCCGTCGTCGGCTGGTACGATAACCAGCACGTGATCGACACCGAGGACTCGCGGATCGAGTATCGCGACGTCGTCAACTTCCGCAGCCTGGTCTGGACGTCGAAGTACACCACGTCGGGCCTGAGCCACATCTCGGAGGCGTTTCGGCCCACGGGACCCACGGTCATACAACCCGGCGGCTGCGAGGTCGATCAACTGAACTGGCTGGTCACCTATCAGCGACGCGCCGGCAATCTTCTGCTCGCGTCTTCCCGGGCGATGGACAACTTCATCGGCGAGAGCCCATCGTACATGACACCGATCATCTTCGATACGCGTGACGAAACCATGTTGCTCAACGACCAGCTGTATATCATCGGTTTCGGCGAATGCGACCTGCCGGACGGCTCGCAGCAGCGGATGGGTCTGACGCGCTACCCGTACCAGGTGATCGGTGTGTCGATGATCGATGCGGTATCACCGCGCTACCACATCTACAACAGTCCGCTGATCGGCTTCATGGCCCGCAAGTCCCAGTGCGTGGGAGCCAAGGGGCTGATGCTCGACGAGGATTTCCGGTCCAGCTACCTGCCGGATGGCGGCATCGACGACCTGATCATGACCAATACCACCATCGACTGGGCGGACAACTATCCGGAAAACTACCAGAATCTCGACAATCCGTGGTCGTACAAGGACACCGAGTTCTACGACGTGAACATCGCCAACCGGCCGGCGTCAGTCTCGCCGCAACTCTGCGATGACGGCAACAACGCGCAGATCCTGTGCCTGGATCCCATGTTCAAGATCTACGCCCGCTTCGACTGGATCCGGTATCAGTACATCGCCGCCGGCGACTCGCTCTGGCCGCAGGACTCCTACGGCGACGACGAACTCGCTGCGCTCTGCGGAAACCTGGCGCTGCAAAGTGATCATCGATCGTCGCGGACCCAGGGTCGGACCTGCGGCTTCGTGACCAACAAGAACAAGTTCCTCAAACCGAGCAACCGCGGCGACGTGATCTGGGGCTTCGATCCCTATCGCTACGACGAGGACCAGATCACCGAGGCGATTCACTGGGTGCTCGGCGAGCACTTCGGGTTGATCATCGATTGATGGTGGGCAATAGATGGTCGGTATCTGATGGCCGGCAGCGGAATCCAGGCTGATCGCGTGCGGCGATCCGGTCCGCGATTCCGCTGCCGGTTCTGCGTTTCAACCCGTCAGGGCACCAGCACCGCCCGCTTCTGCAACGTCCCCGCGTGCGCCGCGTCGAGCACCGTGTTGATGTCCGACAGCGGATGCTTCTCCACGAAGGGCTTGACCTGAATGCGACCCTGCGCGATCCAGTCGAGTACCTCCGGGTAGATGGTCGGGTCGCTTCCCCAGTTGCCGGCCACCGTGCCGTCGAAGGCCATCAGGTTGCTCAGCCGGACCTCGGACTTGGCCATGGTAAAACCGACGATGGCCAGGTAGCCGCCGAAACCGAGCAAAGCGTAGCCGAGATCCTGGCCCGGTTTGGTGCCCGAGGTCTCGAAGATCTTCCAGCAGAACCTGGGCGCGCCCAGACGCTTGGCCTCCTCCTTGACGCGGCCCTTGATCTCCTTGATGGACAGGTCGGTCACGTCGATGGTCGCCTCGGCGCCGTGCTCGGCGGCAACGGCCAGCTTCTGGGCGTCGATGTCCAGGGCGATGACCGTGGCGCCCACCGCGGCCGCGATCTGCACGCCGTGGATCCCGATCCCGCCGGCGCCGATGCAGATGGCCAGATCACCCTTGGCCAGCCCCGAGTTTTTAATCGCCTGAAAGGGCGTGGTGATGGCGTCGGAGACGACTGCCAGCTCCCACAGCTCGTGGCTCTCGAGCACGTCGTCCTTGATCGGGCACAGGTAGCGCGCCGGCACGACGACATGCGAGGCGAAGCCGCCGTGTCGATCGTTGCCCGGCATGACCTGCGCACGACAGATACGCCGGTTGTCGGATTTGCAGAGCGCGCACTCGCCGCAGGGCAGCACCGCGGGCACCAGCACCGGCTTGCCGACCAGCGACGTGTCGCCGCCCGGCCCCATCTCGAGGACCGTGCCGCTGATCTCGTGACCGAGCGTCAGCGGCGGTTGCATCCGTGTCGGCACGCCCAGGTGCAGAAACGAGATGTCGGTGTGACACACACCGCAGCCGGCGACCTCGATCAACGCTTCCCCTTCGCCGATGGCGCTGATGTCCAGCGCGTTCTCGACGCAGGGCTCTCCCTTTCCCGTCATCATCATGGCCTTGATGGTCTCAGGCTTCATCATGCTTTCCTTTCGCTTTATCGCGTAATCCTTTTTGATTGTTAAAGATCTACCGATCACAGAGCGGCGACTCAGCCCGATATCGAGGGTCGCGGTCTCAGCTGGACGCGGCAGACTCTCTGGCTTCCCGTGCCAGCAGCGCCACGCCGTGCGCACCCGTCATGATCGGCTGCAGGACGGCCTCGACCTCCATCTCGGTGATCTCAGCCAACGCCCGCAACACGCCCGGGAAATACTCGATCACCCCGCCGGTCACCCGCAGCGGTACGTCGAAGTTGCCGATCTCGACGATGCGCTCGGCCACCGAATACATGCAACCGAGGGCGACCTCCTCGCGGGTGGCGCCCTCGTGCAGGCGGTCCAGGATATCCGAGCCGCCGAACACCGAGCAGTAGCTGCCCACCGGCGCGGCGCGTTCGGCCGCTGCGGCGAGTTCCTGCAGACGGGTCGGGTGCACGTCCAGGTGACGCGCCGAGTACATCAGGAAGGTGCCGATACCGATGGCGCAACGGCGCACGGTATGGATGTCCATCACCTTGCCCTCGCCGTCGATGCGGATCACTTCCGGATCGCGGCCGCCGATGTCGACCACGCACATTTCCTCGGGGAACTGCTGGAAAACGCCGAGGGCGTGACACACGGTTTCCGGCGCGGTGGTCGTGGCGCCCGCCACGCAATCCTTGGCGAAACCGGTGGCGCCGATGCCGGCGAGCTCCGGCTGCGTCAGGCCGGCGTCGTCGAGCGCGCCGTCGAGCGCTTCGCGAACCCGGTCCTGGAAATAACCGCGGGTCGCGCGGACCGTGCGGCCGAGCACCTTGCCCTCCGCATCCAGGATGATGGCCTTGACGCACTCGGTTCCCACGTCCACGCCGGCAACCGCCACTGTCCTGTCTGCCATGTACTTCTCCCTTGCCTGTGAACCGCCGTCGCGGTTCGCGAACGGCGGGTCTAGCCCGCCGCCGTCTGACCGCTGCTTTCCAGCGCGATGAAGTTCGCCAGCTTGCGCTCGAGCGGATCCAGCGAGAAAAGACGCGGGTCGTGGGTGTCCGATTCGATCACGATGGCGCGCAGGCCGGTGGCCCGGCGCAGGGTCACTTCCAGGCCGTAGCGCACATTGCTCTGCTCAGGCGCGGTGCGGCCTTCGTGGTAGATAACGCCGTCGACCGCCAGATCCTTGAAGAGTTTCGTGAGGTACTTTTCCTTGTAGGTGTCCGACCGGTTGGGAAAGATGCTCGTGTAGGCACGGGCCAGACTGCTGACCGGATTTTTCGGATCGAGATCCTCGAGGGCGGAAATACTGCAATAGGTCGAGCTGACGATGGCCACCTGATTGTTGAAGAACAGATCGCTCAACGGCGACAGTGCGCCCCAGATGGGCGGTCCTTCCCAGTAGAACCGGAAGCGTTCGCCGGGCACGGCGGCCTCGCGATTGGCAACCCGATCCTCAAGCTCCGCCTTGAGTATCGTGTAGTACTCCACCGCCTCGGGCGTGCCCCGCATGGTCACGATGGGCGCCATGTGGATCAACGTGTCGAAGAACGTCAGCGGCGACGGCGTGTTGCGCGCCAGGGCGAGTATCTCCGTCCACAGGTTGGTCGCCTGCGCCGAGTAGTCCACCGTCTGGGCCAGGCGATCGAAGTCGAAACGACGATCGGTCACGGCCTCGAGCTGGTCGATCAGGCGCTCCATCTGCCGGGCGGCGGCGCCCACGTCAATATCGTCCAGCCCGCTCAGCGATGCCGGCGGGTGCAGACCGAAGACCGGGACCTCGTAACGGGCACCGTAGTATTCGAACCAGCGGATCAGGCTGTGCCCGTAGTTGGTGTTGTAGACGACCAGGTCGGGATCGGGCGGTCCGTCGATGCCGTAGACCTTCACGAGCGGACTGTCGCCCACGAGCATCGCGCCGATATCCGAGGTCATGGCGGTACTGGCAAACTGGGAAAAGCCTTCGGCCATGGCGTGCGGAAAGTACCTGCCCGCCTGACGGCTGGCGCCGATCAAGGCCGCGTGGTTCTCCGGGAAATACGGTGTGATGTCCGCGGCCCGCAAGATTTCCGCCGGCCCCGTGCCCGAGCAATAGGCGACGAGCCGCTGCGGATCGTCGCTCGCGGTCTGCACGTCCTGGTAGTAGTTGTGCATCAGCTCCTTGAGCTTGGGGCGCGTCTTGAGCGGCATCCGGCCCACGGGCATGCCGCCCCCGGGCGCCTTCTGAGTGGCGCGCCGGCGCCGGCCGGTGGTTCTTTCGCCGGTCTGCGCGCGGGCCTCGGCGGCTTCCTTGATCGTGCGCGAGATCTGTTCCTTGCGCAGGAACTTCTGGTGCTCCCGCGAGTGGATGAAGCGCACCAGCCCCCAGTGGAGCGGCGCGGCCAGCCCCAGCCGCTTGGCCTCGTCCACCACGGCGCCGTTGATGGCGTCCACCTCGGTACGCACGCCGCGGGCCAGGTCCTGCCACATGGACGGCCGGTTCTTGCCCAGCGCCTTCTGCGAGCCGGTCACCGGGATGTACGGGTCGTCCTCCTGGACGATGGGCACGCCGCGCGCCTTCATCACCTCGATCTGCTCGTAGCACAGCTCGCGCATGAAGTCCTGCATGTCCTCATCTTCGAGCAATTCACGACAGGTCAGCCCGGTGAGGGCCGAGGTGGGATTGACCACCGCGTTGTGCAGCAGTTTCTGCCAGATCACGTTGTCGATGTTCTCCGCCACGTCGGTGTTCAGCCCGGCGTCCTGGAATACCTCGCCGATGGCCTCGATCTCCGGCGTGACCTTCCCGTTGTACGGCGCGATCTGGATGGGCTTGATGCCCGGCCGGAAGCGCAGGCGGTTCGGACCGGTGTGCTGGATGCTGTGGTAGGTGATGCCCGTGAGCACCCGGTCGGGCCCCAGGATCTCGGACATCACGTCGGTGTTGCCGATGCCGTTCTGCATGGACAGCACGTAGGTCTGCGGCCCGATGACCGGCAGGTTCGCCTTGACCGCCACTTCGGTCTGGTAGGTCTTGACCGAGACGAAGACCAGGTCCGCCGGCTCGAGACCCTTGGTCGAGGCCACCGTCGGCACCTTGATGCACCGCTCGCCCCGCGAGCCTTCCGAGACGAACAGTCCGGTCTCGTTGAGCAGGCGTACGCGCGATTCGTTGATCTCTACCAGGGTCACGTCCTGCCCGGCTTCGTGCAGGTAGGCCCCGACCACACCGCCGAGCGCGCCGGCGCCGACTATGATGATTCGCATCCACTTCTCCGTTCGCGATAGCGCCGCGTACCGTCACCGTGGGCAGCAGCGCCGACTCGGCGGCTTATCGTCGGCTTCTCAGCGGGATAATCTGCCGCGATTTCGCCTCAGCGGTTTTTCCACTCCGGCCGCCGCTTCTCGTAGAACGAGTTGATACCTTCCACCGGATCCTCGGACGCCATCAGCTCCTGCAGGAAGACCTTTTCGGCGTCGTCGAGGGCCTCGACGAAGGACCGTCCCCGATTGCGCTTGAGGGTGCGCACGTTGAGCCGCATCACGAGCGGGCTCGCCTTGCGCAGGCTCTTCAAGGTTTTTTGCAGCGCCTCGTCCAGGCTGTCCGGCGGGACCACCTGGGAAACGAGGCCGCACTCGAACATCTGCTGCGCGCTGTAGGTCCGGCCGGTGCAGGTGATCTCCAGGGCCTTGGCGCGGCCGACCAGCGCCGGCAGTTCCGCCACGCCGACGGGCGCGAAGAAGCCCAGCATGATCTCCGGCTGGCCGAATTTCGCGCGCTCGGTGGCCAGCATGATGTCCGCCATGAGCACGAGCTCGAAGCCCGCGCCGAGGGCGGCGCCGTCCACGGCCATCACGATGGGGATTTCCAGAGCATCGAAGCGGCGGAACATTCGCCCGAAGGCGCCGATCATCGCCGGCGCGTTCTCGGGTTTGTGCTCGCCCACATCCGCGCCGGCGCTGAAGGCCTTGCCCTCCGCCGTGATCGCCAGACCCTTGAGGGACCGGTCCGCACCCGCGGTTTCCAGCACGCCGCTGATCTCGTCCATCATGGCGCCAGTCAGGATGTTCACCGGCGGGTTGTTCAGCACGAGGCAGCCGATATCGTCCTCGACCTGGTAGCTTACCAGGGTCGTGTCACCACTCATGGTTTTTCCTCCGAACGCGACGCCGGGTCCGGCCGGTCCGACCGCTGGACCCGGCGTCCGATCTACTTGCACTACTTGCTACTTGCTCTACTCGCTACTTGATCGAATCCGACTTCACCCAGGTCGTACCGGGCTTCTCGAGGGTGTAGTAGACCTTGATCTCCTCCAGCTCCTCGAAGATGCGAGGCACCACCTGGACCTTCATGCCCACGGCGATCTCCTGCTCGGGAATCGTCTCGCCGAACCAGGCCAGCAGCCGTCCTGTCTCCTTCAGATCGATCACGCCGCAGGTGAAGGGCGTGACGTCTTCGAAGCCGGCCGGCGCGGCGTCGATCCGCGTGTAGGTCATCACCGTGCCCTCGCCGCTCATTTCCGTGTACTCGAATTCACCGCCGAGGCACTGCGAGCAATCGGCCCGCGGTGGAAAGGCGATGGCGCCGCACGCGGTGCAGCGCGAACCCATGACCCGCCCGTCTTTCAGGTGCTTCGCGAAATCGCCGACCTTCGTGTGCGGGCAGTAACTGACTTTGCCAAACCACTCGAACACGATCAATCCCTCCTGAAGACGTTGACGAAACAATACTGGCCGATGCCGCCCACGTTGTGGGTCAGGCCGACGTCGGCGTCGGGAACCTGGCGTTCGCCGCACTCGCCGCGCAGCTGCCGGATGATCTCGTAAGCCATCGACACGCCGGTGGCGCCGATGGGGTGTCCCTTGGACTTCAAGCCGCCGTCGGTGTTCACGGGTGTCGTACCGCCGATGTACGATTGCTTCTCGGCGATGAAGGCGCCGCCCTCACCCTTGGCGCAGAAGCCGAGGTCCTCGTAGGCCATCAGCTCGGCGATGGTGAAGCAGTCGTGCACGTCGGCGACCTTGACGTCCTTGGCCGCGACGCCGGCCATCTGGTAGGCCTGGTCCGCGGCGTCGGTAGCCGACGGCAATCCCGTCAGATCGGGACGCCGGAGCACTGACATGCTCGCCGTCGCACAGCCGAGCCCGTCCAGCCAGACCACGTCGTCGCGGATCTCGCGGGCCTTCTCCTCGCGGGCGAGGATCAGGCACGCGGCACCGTCGGCGTTGGCGCAGCAGTCGTACACGCGTAACGGCGAAGCCACCGGATCCGAGCCGATCGCCTTCTCCACCGTGACTTCCTTCTGGAACAGCGCGTTGGGATTGCGTGCACCGTAGAAGTGGTTCTTGATGGCGATGTCGACGAGTTGCTCCTCGGTCGTGCCGTATTCGTGCATGTGGCGCCGGGCGAACATGGCGTAGTAGCCCGGGAAGGTGGTGCCGAATGTCGACTCCCACTGCACGTCGCCCACCCGGCCCATCAGGGCCAGGATCTCGGCCGTGCTCAGCTCGGTCATCTTCTGGCAACCGATCACCAGGACCACGTCGTGCAGGCCCGCCTTGATGGACATCCAGGCGGTGCGGATCGCCGCCGATCCGGAGGCGCACGCCACCTCGGTCAGCCACGTGGGCGCCGGGTTGAGGTTCAGGTATTCCTGGACCACGCCGCCCACCGAGCGTTGCTTGTGGTACTCGGGCACCGATCCGATCACCGAGGCATCGATAAGGCCCGGTTCGATTCCTGCGTCCTTCATCGCCAGGCGGTAGGCCTCGAACGCGAGTTCGTGGACCGCGGCGTCACTACGTCGGCCGAATTTACCATGACCGACGCCGACGACCCCCACCCGGGGGCCCTCTTGAGCTCTAGATATATTGACCCCCATCGACCTTGATCACCTCCCCCGTGATATGGCGCGAAAAGTCGGACGCGAAGAACGCGACCACGTTGGCCACGTCCTTGGTCGTGGCGATTCGCCCCAGCACCGTATCGTTGACCGCCGCGTTCAAGAACTCCGGCGGAATGCTCTCGGCCATCTCGGTCATCACCATGCCCGGCGCGATGCAGTTCACGTTCACGTTGAACTTGCCCAGCTCCTTGGCGATGGCCTTGGTCAGCGCGATGTTCCCGGCCTTGGACGCCGAGTAGTTGGCCTGACCGAACTTGCCGCGGATGCCGTTGATCGACGAGATGTTGATGATCTTGCCCGAGCGCTGCTCCATGAAGATCTGGGCCGCGGCCCGGTTGTAGTTGAAGTAGCCCTTGAGATTGGTGTCCAGCACCATGTCCCATTGCTTCTCGGTCATCTTCCAGATCACGCCGTCCCAGGTGATGCCGGCGTTGCAGACGAGAACGTCCAGCCGGCCGAGTTCCTCGACGACCTTGGCGAAGGTCGCCTCGGTTTCCGCGAAGTCGGCCACGTCGGCCTGCAGCGGCAGGCCGCGCCGGCCCATCTTCGTGATCTCGTCGGCCGTCGCTTGCGCCGCATCGGCGCGGCCCCGATAGGTCAGGGCGACATCACATCCCTGACGGGCCAGTTCGAGGGCAATTTCCGAACCGATGCCCCGGCTGCCGCCGGTCACCAGTGCGACCTTCCCCCCCAATCCTAAGTCCATGCTGTTCCCTTTCGGTTCACGTTTCTGTCGTTCGCGTTTCTTCCGTCTCGTATCCGGTTCTCGATTTCCATCATCCCTGGGCGGCGAGACCGTCCATGGCCAGCGCCAGCATCTGTTCACCCAGCGCTTCGATCGATCCGTCCCGCGAGGGGTCGAACCACATGAAGACCCAGTTGAGCATGCCGAAGATGAACAGTGTGTTGTGGCGCACGGCGGGATCGGCGTCGATCTGGACGCCGCTTTTACCCATCACCTCGCCGACCACCTGAGCCTGGCAGCGGTAGTAACGCCGTCGCAGCGCCTCGATGGTCTGGTAGGCTTCGCCCCGCAACGACTGCAACTCGAAGGTGCAGATCTTCAGCTCGTTGGCGTGATGGTCGAAATAGCGCAGGTGGTTCATGACCAGCCGGCGCAGTTTAATCCGGCCGTCGCCACCGGCGGCCACGGCTTGTTCCTGTTCCGCGAGCAACGATGCGAAGACACGCTGCTGGATCAGGAAGAGCAGGTCTTCCTTGTTCTTGAAGTAGTAGTACATTCCCGCGAGGCTGTAGCCGGTCTCGCGGCCCACGTCGCGGATCGAAGTCTGGGCGTAGCCCTTGCGGGCCATCAGGCCGGCGGCGAGACTGAGCAGTCGATCGAGCTTCTGCTCCGACCGCGTCGGCTGCTCCTCGCAGTCGCCGTTTCCGGGTAGCGCCGTCTGTCCGTTACTGCTGGGCATGTTTTTCTCCGGTGTCAGCCTGTTGTCGCAATCCCCGCAGGATCTTCTCCGGCGTTATGGGCAACTCGGTCACGCGCACGCCGCAGGCGTCGTGGATGGCGTTGGCGATGGCGCCGAGTATCGGCGGCAAACACCCTTCGCCGATCTCCTTGGCGCCGAAGGGACCATGAGGTTCGAAACTCTCCACGGCGTGCGACTTGATACGCGGCGCGTCGCCGATGGTGGGGATCAGATAGCCGTGCAGATCCGGATTGAGCAGCACGCCCTGCTGGTCGTGCAGCGTGTCCTCGAGCAGCGTCTCGCCCATCCCCATGATGATGCCGCCCTCGACCTGGCCGTGGAAGGTGACCGGATTGATCACAGTCCCCGCGTCGCTGAAATCCTCGAAGCGGTCCACCGTCACGAATCCCGTCTGCAGGTCGACCGTCACCTCGCACACCGACGAGGCGAAGCTGTAGGCGGGCGAGGTGCCCACCGCCGCGCCCTTGTACTTGCCGCCGAGCCCCGGCTGAGGTTGGTAGTGGCCGGTACCGACAACCGGACCGGACTGGGAAAAAGCCTGGCGAGCGGCCTCGTCCCAGTCCAGGCACGTGGTCGGATTCTCGGCGATGAAGATCTTCCCGTCGCGCGCGCTCAGACCCGCCGGATCGCAACCGAGCTGCCGGGCCGCCACCTCGAGGAGCTGTCGCTTGACCTCGGTCGCCGCCATCTTCACCGCGTTACCGCCCATCAAGGTCACGCGGCTGGCGTAGGAACCCAGGTCGGTCGGTCCGAGCACCGAATCGCTCTCGGCGAGCCACACCCGGTCGTAGGGAATGCCGAGTTCCTCGGCGGCGATCTGGGGCAGCACCGTGTCGCAGCCCTGGCCGATCTCGGCCGTGGCGATGTGCAGCGAGACCCCCTTGCCGTCCTCGTGTACCCGGATCAGCGCGTTGGAATGGGGGAAATTCGAGCGGTAGATGGGATAACCCGCACCCGACACGAAACCGCCGCACCCAATACCTATCCCCTTGCCCGGCGGCAACTTGCCGTGTTTCTCGGTCCAGTCGGTCTTGGCCCGCGCCTGCTCGAGGGTCGCCGTGAATTCGCACGACGAGATGTCCAGATCGTTCACCGTGCGCGTGTTGGCGGTCATGGCGTTGCGCTGGCGAATATCGATGGGATCGATGCCCAGATCCGCCGCCGCCATGTCCAGCAACGATTCCATGGCGTAACGCGGCTGAGGCACGCCGTGTCCGCGCATGGCGCCGCTGGCCGGCAGATTGGTGTACATGCGATAGCCGTCGTACTGGTAGTTGGGAACGTGGTACAAGGTCGGCAACATGGATCCGGCATAGTACGCGGTCACGATCCCGAACGAAGTATAAGCGCCGCCGTCGAGCAGTATGCGTGACTTGACCGCCGTGATCGTGCCGTACTTGGTCACGCCGAGCTTCATGTCGATGTACTGCTTGTGGCGCCCGCGGAAGTGATAGAACATCTCCTTGCGCGAGTACTGCATCAGCACCGGGCGGCCGGTCTTTTCGGCCAGGATGGTCGCGCACAGCTCCAGCGGCGTCGTCTCGCACTTGCCCCCGAAGCCACCGCCCACGGGCGGGCGGATGATCCGGATGCTGCTCATGGGCAGGTCGAACATGCGGGCGAGCTGGTGCTGCGTATAGTGGGGCGCCTGGGCCGACGACCAGATGGTCAGCTTGCGCCCGTGATGTTCCCAGCGCGCGATGGCGGCATGGGGTTCGATGGGGCTCTGGTACGGCCGGTTGCCGACAAAGCGCGCCTCGACCACGTGGTCCGCCTCGGTGAAGCCCTTCTCCACGTCGCCGAAGTGCCACTCGACCTTGGTGTTGATGTTGTTGGCGTACTTGGGATCCTCGGGATGGATCAGGGGCGCGCCGTCGGCCATCGCCTCTTCGGGATCGAAGACCGCCGGCAGTTCCTCGTACTCCACCTCGATCAGCCGTACGGCGATCTCGGCCGTCTGCTCGTCGACCGCCGCCACCGCCGCGACCTCGTCGCCCACGTAACGCACCCGGTCCTGGGCGAGGATCTGCTCGTCGTAACGGGCCGGACTGACGCCGTAGTACTTGTCGGTCACGTCCGCGCCGGTGATCACCGCCAGCACGCCGGGCACCTCGCGCGCTTTTGTCGTATCGATCTTCTTGATCAGTCCGTGGGCCACGGTGCTGCCCAGGATCTTGCCGTAGATCATGCCGGGCAGCTTGATATCGGCAGTGTACTCGGCCTGGCCGGTGACCTTGTCCGGTGCTTCGTAACGCGTCACGCTGCGGCCGACGATACTGTGGTCGCGCTCCTGATCGCGTTCGTGTTCGTCGGCGGCGCCGGGCTCGGTGTCGAAGCGCTGTCCCTCGAAGTCGCGATAGTGCTGGATCGCCTCGATGATCCGCGGATAGGTCCCGCAGCGACAAAGGTTGCCCCCAAGCGCCTCGACGATCTGCTCCCGCGTCGGCTCTGGAAACTCGTCGATCAGCGCCTTGGATGCCATCAGCATTCCCGGCGTGCAGTAGCCGCACTGTAGCGCGCCGTACTTGATGAACGACTGCTGCAAGGGATGCAGCTCGCTGCCCTCGGCCAGCCCCTCGATGGTCGTGATCTCCGCACGGTCCGCTTCCACGGCCAACACCAAGCAGGAAGTGACCGCCTGGCCGTTCATGAGCACGGTGCAGGCGCCGCAGTCGCCGGCGTCGCAGCCGCTCTTGGTCCCGGTCAGGCCGAGCTGTTCGCGGATGACGTGTTTCAGCGAGGTCGCCGGTTCCACCGCCGCCGTGTACTCCTGCCCGTTGACGTACAGTGTGATGACGGTCTTCTCGTGCTCAGCAGTCATGCCGGCTCACCCCCCGCACGTTCGGTCGCTTCGTTCAATGCTCGCAGGGTGAGCACCTCCACGAGGTGGCGGCGATAGGCGGCGGTGCCGCGGATATCGTCGATGGGCTGGGCAGCTTCGGCGGCCTGCCTGGCCGCCTCGGCGAAGAGGTCCTGCCCGGGTGGCTGGCCCGCGAGCAGTTCGGCGCAGGCGGTAACCGGCAGGGGAACCGGCGCCACGGCATTGAGCACCACCGTCGCCGATTCGATCGTCGCCTTCTTCCCGCTCTTGCCCCCGGCCAGCACCACACGCGCCGCGACCGCGGCCACAGCCAGCGCCTGGGACTTGCGCAGGGAAAAGCGCTGGTAGCTCGCACCCGATGCCGCCGGCTGCTCGGGAATCTCGATCCGCGTGAGCAGTTCGTCGCTACGCCGGACCGTCTGCCGGGCACCGAGGAAGAACTCCGACGCCGGCACCCGGCGTTTCCCGTCGGGACCGACCAGTTGCACCTGCGCTCCGCCGACGATGCAGATGGGCGGCGTATCGGCACACGGCACGCCGCGACAGAAGTTGCCGCCGATGGTGCCCTGGTTCCGGATCTGCACGCCTGCCATACCGCGAGCCGCCTCGGCGAGGGTCGGATAGGCCTGCAGGACGTCGGCCGACCCGGCGATCTGCGAGAGCGTCGCCAGCGAGCCCACGTGAAGCATGTCGTCGTCATATTCGATGTGCCTCAGCTCGTCCACATCACGCAGGGAAATCACGTGGTCGGCCATATCGCGACCATTGCGCAGATCGACCATCAACTCGGTCCCGCCGGCCAGAAAACGCCCGCTGGCGCCGAAACGTCGGCCCAGCTCGCAGGCCTCGGCGACGGACTGCGGCCGATGGTAGGTATAACTGACAGGTTCCATGGTGATAACTCGGTGCTGTGTCGTCCGCTTGCTGCCGTCTTTCTTCCGTGATGAGGCGGGTTTAGCGGGATTCGAGCCGGTTCCCTCCGACACATTCGAACTAACGTTCGATCAGACTACCAAGTGGGTGGGGGAAGTCAAGGGGAGAATGGGGAAGCCCGCCGGTAAAGCAACTTATCCACTGGTGATCCGACCGGACGCCGCTGCGACGCTACCGCTCGATTCCTCGTCGGAGGATCGCGTAGCGAAGAAGAACTACCTCACCACGTCAACAAGATGATTTATGGCGCATTTTTTTCCGCTCTCGTCGGTTGCCCCGGGGCAAAAACCCCTTTATAAATCCGCGCCGCTTGTTGATAGTTAAGCGATACACGTGTCGAGTACCGCGAGCCGGTGGAAAAACCAATCGCGCGGGAAACCATCCTCCACGAAAACCCTGCTCAACCGAGGCGCCACATGACCAACAGCACCACCAACGAACTCCCCCTGACCGGCTACCGTATCCTCGATCTCTCCCGCATCCTCGCCGGGCCGTACTGCACCATGATCCTTGGTGACCAGGGCGCCGAGGTGATCAAGGTCGAACGACCGGGTGGCGGCGACGACACCCGCACCTGGGGTCCGCCCTTCAGCGGCGGTGAGAGCGCGTACTACATCTGCGCCAACCGCAACAAGAAGTCGATCGTCGTCGATCTCAAGTTGCCGGAAGGTCAGGAGCTCGTACGGGAACTGGCCAAGGTCTCCGACGTGGTCGTGGAAAACTTCACACCGGGCCTGACCAAACGCTTCGGCGTGGATTACGACACGCTCAATGCCCTCAACCCGCGCCTGGTGTACGCTTCGATCACCGCCTACGGCCAGAACGGTCCGTACTGCGACCGGCCGGGCTACGACATGGTGCTCTCGGCGGTCGGCGGGCTGATGTGGATCACCGGCGAGCAGGACGGCAATCCGTGCAAGGTCGGTGTGGCCGTCACCGATGTGCTCACCGGGGTCTACACCTCCGGAGCGATCACGTCCGCGTTGCTGTACCGGGAACGATCGGGACGGGGACAGCATCTCGATATCAGCCTGCTCGATGTCCAGGTGTCCGGACTGGCCAACATCGCCAGCAACTACCTCGTCGCCGGCAAGGAAGCCCAGCGCTGGGGCACGGCCCACGAATCCATCGTGCCCTATCAGGTATTCCACACCAAGGATCGCCCTATTGCCATCGCCGTGGCGAATCAGAAGTTGTGGGTCAACTTCTGCAAGCTCGCGGGCAAGGACGACTGGCTGGCCGATCCGCGCTTCGAGTCCAATCCCAAGCGGGTCGAGAATCGTGACCTACTGCTGCCCCTCGTTCAGGAGCTGTTCCGCACGCGGACCTGCGACGAGTGGATGGAAGCGCTCGTCGACGCGGCCATCCCGGCCGGTCCGGTGAACAACATGGAGCACCTGTTCGCCGATCCGCAGGTGCGGCATCGCGACATGGTGGCCACGGTCCCCCATCCCACCATCGGCGAGCTGCAGCTGACCGGAATTCCCATCAAGTATTCGGCAACGCCGGGCACCATCCGCCGCCACCCGCCGCTGTGTGGCGAACACACGGACGAGGTGCTCGCCGAGGTGCTGGACTATTCAGCGGAACAGATCGAAGCGTTGAAGACACGAGGCGTGGTCGCTGCGCCGTGACGGCCGCATCATCGCGGCCGTCAATCGGACGTTCCGACGATGCGATGGGGATAGGTAAAAACGGTAGCCCGCGTCTCACGCACGAAAGCGCAGAGGGTAATATTACAGTGCTGCGCCACGTCGATGGCCAGCGAGGTGGTGGCCGAGACGGCGGCGGCCACTTCGATACCCGCGCGGGCGCACTTGCTCACCATCTCCAGGCTCAGCCGACAGGTGAGCGCGGCGCCATGACCGGCCAAGGGGCTGCCGGCCTGCGGATCCGGCGACGCTGAATCGCCGAAGTTCAGGTCACCGGGCGCCAGGTCCCCCGCCAGCGGATCGCCCGCCAGCAGGCACTTGCCGATGGCCTTGTCCAGCGCGTTGTGCCGGCCGCCGTCCTCGGCGTAGGAAACGATGTTGCCCTCGGCGTCGAAGATGGCCGCGGCGTGGGTTCCGCCGCAGGCTTTGAACAGCCCCTGACGTTTGCCGAGGCCGAAATACACCGTACGCAACAGATCGCCCTCGATGCGCAGGGTGTCGCCCACCTGCGGCAGCTTCTCGATGCGCTGGCGCAGATTCTCACTGCCACAGGCGCCGCACGACGAGACGATCAGCAGGTTGCGCCCGGCGTCGTCGATGCGCGGGCGATTGCCGGCGAGCCGTACGCGGATAGTGTCGAGATCGTCCTCGCAGACCTTGAGTACCTCGATGTCCGCCGTGCTGTCGATCACGCCCTCGGTGAACAGAAAACCGACCGCCAGCGCCAGCCGGTCGGTCGGTGTACAGAGTATGGTGTAGGTTTCGACGCCTTCCACGTCGATGGTCAACGGCACCTCGGCGACCACGCATACTTTTTCCGGCGTGGCCGGCAGGCTCGATTCTCCAGTCGAGATGCGGTGCGCCGGCACGTAGGTCACGAAGTCGGGTTGGTTTTTCGTTCCACCCATGGTCGGCTCATCTCGACTCGGTGCTCGAATCGCCTCGCGGCCGGTGATCAGCTCGGTGGCATCAGGCCGATACCCGGCTTGGGCTCCTTGGGCCGGTGGATCCGGCGAAACTTGAAGCCCGCCACGTTCATCGTCGGCAACGCGCCACAGATCAGGACCGCCTGGCGCAGTATCAAGCCGCCGATCAGACCGAGCACGGCGCCGAGCGCCACGAGACCACTGCCGCCACCGCCGGCGTTGTGGACGATCACCATGAGCACCAGCGGCGCCGCCAGACCCAGGATGAAGTACCCGACCACGAACATCCGCTTGCGCAGCAGCCGTTCCGCCGATTCGCGCGAATCGGGGACCTTGTAGGCTGCCTGCAGGAAGAAGAAGATCGCCAGCACTTCCAGCACCACCATGCCGACCGCCTCCAGGGCCATCGTCTGCATGCCCGCCGCGGCGTCGGCGCCGCCGGCCAGGATCATGCCCAGCATGAGCGCGAAGTGACCGGTCACCAGGGCCGAGATCACGAACACCACCGGCACCACACCTGTGCGCCAGAACGGAATGCCCTTCGAGGCCCCGAGCAGGATTCCGGTATAGGCCATCGTACCAACGGCGAACACGATGCCCGCGCCGGCGATTACGTCCAGGAGCAAGCCGTTGCCACCCGCCTGGCCGACCGACGTGAAACGGTCCAGGACCAGGTGCACAAAGGAGAGCACCATGAAGATGGAGATGATCCAGGTGCCGCGGGCGATCCACGATGTGCCCGGTTTCTTGCCGGCGAGCAGCGCGCGACTCGGTGATCCGAGGTCGGTGATGAGAAAGATCGTCCCGATCAGCAGAGCCGGGAAGGCGATCCACAGACCGATCGTCGTCGCCAGTCCGAGATGTTCACCGAGAAAGCTGTTGATGGCGCCGATGGTGTAGGCACCGCCACCGACACCGCCGAGAAACAGGTAGATGGCGATCTGCCAGCTCCACTCCTGCTGCAACTGACCATTGACTTTCGGGTCCATAGTGGCTCTCCTGAAAAGTGTTCGCGTCTGTTGACCGGCACTCGCAATTGCTCGTCGGAACTACCGCTTCTACCCTACCTCGGCAAGAGGTAGTACACCTTGGGTTCGTTGCCGAACTCCGGATTCAGCACCTGTCCCCGGTGCCGTTTGATGAGAATGGATACCTCGCTGTTCGGATCGTCGAGGTCGCCGAAGGTGCGGGCATTGGCCGGGCACGCCTGGGCGCAGGCAGTTTCACGGCCCTCCTCGAGTCGATCCAGGCAGAAGTCGCACTTGGTCGCGACACCAACGCCCGACTTCTCCTCCCAGGCCTTCTTCTGAAATTCTTCCAGCGGCGAGAGTTCGAGCCCGTCGGGGAAGTAGCTCTCCCATTCCTCGACGCTGTAACGCGCACCGTACGGACAGCCCATGATGCAGTACTTGCAGCCCATGCACAGGTCCTTCTCCACGGTCACGATGCCGTTGTCACTCTGCTGGGTAGCGCCCGTCGGGCACACTTCCATGCACGACGGTTCCGCGCACTGCATGCAGAGCATGGGCAGCGCCTGCCGCACGGCGTTGGGAAAGGTTCCGACCTCGCCTTTGAGCACCCGGGACCAGAAAACTCCCGGTGGCGTGTGGTTCGCTGTTTTGCAGGCCATGTTGCAGGCATAGCAACCGTAGCACCGTTTGAGATCGATGACCGCTCCGTAACGTGGCATTTCCATCTCCGATCGTGTCAATCGTGGTTCAGCGCCGCGCCGATCTATTCCCCTCACCGATTGTTTCCGTCATCGCGACATCGCTGCCGCACCGCTCATTCCGCCTTGTAGACCTTCACCCGCGCACAGATGTCCTGGTTGAAGGTCAGCGGATCGGTATGACCCAGATCCATTTCCACCAGGTCGTTGAAGAAGGTTCCCTTGCCCTTGGCGATGGGCATGAACTTGCCCCAGTGGCCGGCCACGGCCGAGATCGCCAGATGCGACGGCTCGATGCCCTCGCTGAGCGAGACCCAGCCCTTGACGCGATGGCCCTCCGGATTCTCCAGCCAGACCTTGTCGCCGTCCTCGATGCCCTTCTTCTCGGCGGTGTCCACGTGCATCTGCACCGCGTAGACGTTGGGATCCTCCTGGGCGGTCTCGTCCAGGTAGGGATTCTGCTGGGTCATGCTGTTGCAATGCATGACCGCGCGCCAGTAGAAGGTGTGCATGTCGTACTCGGCGTTCTTCTCGGTGTGCGTCGGGCACGGATACCAGTCGGCGAGCGCCTTGAAGACCGACCAGTCGAAGTCGAAGAAGTCTTTCCCGCCGTACTTGTCCCACAGCTCGGCGATCTGCTCGCCCGAGTCGATGAAGTACTCGAAGTAGACCGGTACCCGCGAGGGATTGAACCACTTCCAGTACACATCTTCCTTGCGCTTGGGCCAGGTGAAGACGCCCGTCTTGCGCACCTTCTCCAGGCCGTTCTCCTCGCCGAAGCGGGACTTGAGCAGCCGGTCGGTGATGTCTTCCCAGGTGTGCACCACGCTGCCGTCCTCGACCAGCTTGTACGGCTCTTCCATGTCGCCGCCGTAGCGCACGCCGATGCCGTCGTTGAGTCCCTTGAAGAACTTGCCGTGGATGCCCAGGCGCTCGCTGATGTCCAGCATGACCTTGTTGAAGTCGCGCCGTTCGTACAGGGGCTCGATGACCGGCTGGCGGATGGTCCAGCCCCAGTCGTCCTCGCCTTGCGGGTGCGAGAAGGTGGACGGGAAACTCACCGCCGGCGTGTAGCGCTCGAGGAAACAGGCATCGGGCAACACGATGTCGGCCACCGCCTCCTCGAACTCCGTGACGTAGAGCTGGAAGGAGAAGATGAAGCCGAACTTCTTCAGGAAGTTTTCGGTCACCGCCTCGGCGTTGCCCATGGTCATCACCGAGTTGGAGCCGAAGTTGACCATCACGTCCGGCTTGTAACCCACCTCGAAGCGCTCAAGCATCTCGAACCAGCGCGGGCTGGTGATGGTGAACGCGTTGTAGATCGAGGTCGGGAACATGTCGTGCAGATCCAGCCGCTGGGGCGGTTTGGGTGTGCGCAAGGGGTACGGCTTGTGGTCGTAGACCCAGGCGCCGGCCACCAGCAGGCCGTCCGGGCAGGCGTACGGTATCTGGTAGGGCTTGCCCGTCTTCTTGTAGCCGTTCATGACGGTCCCGCCCAGGCCGAAGGCCGCGCCGTAGGTGTCGGCGGCGCCGACCATGTGGTTGACCATGTCGATGGCCAGGCAGGTCCAGCCCGAGTTGGTGTGTCCCTGGGCACCGCGGAAGAAGTGGGTGGCAACGGGGCGACTGGGAATCTTCTTGGGTCCCTCGTCGGTGTCGATGGTGACCGTCGAACCGATCTCGGCGGCCTCGCCGAACTCCTTGGCGATGCGGCTCACCGTGGCCGCGGGCACGTAGGTGATCTTCTCCACGTACTCGGGCGTGTACTTCTTGACGTGCTCCTTGAGCAGCTCGAAGGACGGCGTACACTCGACGCCGTCGACGGTGTAGCGGCCCAGCAGCGCCACGTCGTGGGCCACGTCCTCGTACTCCACCCGGGTGACCGACGGATCGTTGTGAACCTTCGGACAGTTGTCTTCCAGGTCCCAGACCAGCGGCAGGCCGGTTTCCTTGTCGCGCTGGTAGCGTCCATCCGACGGGCGTACCAGGTACGGGCCGTTGGTCTTGTACTTGAGGTATTCCTCGTCATAGATCTCGTGCTCGTTCAGCAGCGAGTTGACCAGCCCCAGAGCCATGGCGCCGTCGGTACCCACGCGGATGGGCACCCACTCGTGGGCCTTGGAGGCCTGCGCGCTCTGGAACGGATCGAACACGACATTCTTGAAGCCGCGCACGCGGGCGTCGGCCACCTGGGTCGCATTCTGGACCGCCACGTGGCCCGCGCCGTGCCCCTTGGAGCAGCCGAAGTTCAACGCGTAGTTGCAGTGGGCGAAATCGGGAATGATGGACCACGCCACGTGCATGATGCCGTTCATGAAGTGGGCGCCGTTGCCGCAGTGCAGCCCGCCGCCGGACACCCAGTAGTTGGGCGTGCCGAAGCCCTTCATGAAACCGACCACACCGAAGCGGATCTCCGAGGCCTGGGTGGTCGTCGCCTGGAAGAACAGCCCGCGCGGATCACGCTCCTGACACTCTTCCAGCTTCTCGATGATGATGTCGAGAGCCTCGTCCCAGCTGATGCGCTCGAACCTGGGATCGACGTCGAGTCCCTTCTCGGGATTGGTGCGCTTCAGGGGATAGTTCACGCGGTAGGGATCGTACAAGAGCTGCGGGGCGGCCAGGCCCTTCACGCAGATGTGACCCCGCCCGGTGGGCGCATCCGGGTTCCCCGCCAGTTCGGTGATCACGCCGTTCTGCCGGCGGGCTTTCACGCCGCACATGCAGTAGCATTGACCGCAACTGGTCGGAATCCAAAGATCTTCCTCGACATGGGGCTGGGGTGAAACGGCCATGGATCGACTCCTGCTAGGAAAGAGTGAAGTCCGGCTCGTGAAGAGAGTTCAAACTATAGGTGTGAAACGCCCCAGGTCAAACATTTTTGCGGGGTTGTAGCGGATCTTTTTTCCCTCGGCATCGGGAGCGGACGCCCGCTGGGATCCGGGACCGATCCGGGGCGATTCCCGTTCGCTCGGGAGCGGTCCGGTACAGTAAAAAACCTGATAACACGAGTTGACAGTTCCCCTCCAGCCGCGCTCTTTATAGCCACCACATCCGTGCAGCGAGTCGCATGAAACGAGTATCCGGATGGGAGGCAGCCGTTTGGGACACGAGTTCATCGAAGGCAACGAGGCGATAGCCCGCGGCGCCATGCGCGCCCGGTGCGATTTCTTCGCCAGCTATCCGATCACCCCCGCGTCGTCCATTCTCCACCACATGCAGCAGCTCGTGCCGGCGGCCGGCGGCACGGCCATCCAGGCCGAGGACGAGATCGCCTCGATGGGCTTCTGCATCGCCGCCGCCATGGCCGGCCGCAAGGTGCTCACCTCCACGAGCGGGCCGGGCATCAGCCTGTACAGCGAGAACATCGGCCTGGCCATCATGGGCGAGACGCCCATGGTCATCGTGAACGTGCAGCGCCAGGGTCCGGCGACCGGCTCGGCCACCAAGGGCGCCGAAGGCGACATCCAGTTCACCCGCTGGGCGACCTCGGGCGGACTGCCGATCATCGCCCTGTCGCCGGCAACGGTCGGCGAGGCGTACGAGCTGACCTACGTGGCTTTCAATTTCGCCGAGAAATACCGCACGCCTGTCTTCTTGCTGACCAACAAGGAAATCGGGGTAACGAAGGAGTCGGTGGATCTGGCGGCGGTGGAATTGCCGGTGCTGGCGGAACGGCCACGGCCAGAAGCGGGCGCGTCCGGCGTCGTCGACACGTCGACACCGCCGACGTTCCTGCCCCACCATTTCGACGCCGTCGACGAGGTCCCCGGTCTGGCGGATATCGGTGGAGAGTTGATCGCCCGCTATACCACTTCGACCCACGACAAGGGTGCGTACCTCACGACCAATCCCGCCATCATCCAGGAAATGATCGACCACTACGCGGCCAAGATCGACGCCGCCGTGGACGACATCTGCCTCGTCAAGCCGGATCTACAGGAGGGCGCCGAGATACTCGTGGTCAGCTACGGCATCATCTCGCGCTCGGCGGCGGTTGCGGTGCGTCAGGCACGCGCTCAGGGGCGCGCCGTGTCCTCATTGGTGCTGCAAACGATCTGGCCGGTGCCCGAAAAGGCGATTCGCGAGGCCATGCGCGGCGTGAAGAAGGTTGTTGTACCGGAGATGAACATGGGGCAATACAGCCTCGAGATCGAACGACTGGCGCCCGACGATGTGGAAGTCGTGGGCGTGAACAAGATGGACACCACACTGGTCTCGCCCGAGGAGATCGCCGTGCAGGGAGGCTTGCTGCCAGGAGGGTCGTCATGAGTCAGGCCAGCGAATCCAACCACACCTCGTACATGACCGACGCCATCGGGCCGCTCCCCTTCTGTCCGGGCTGCGGGCACACGGCGCTGATCAAGGCGCTCGACAAGGCCCTCGTCAAATTGCAACTCGATCCGAAAAACGTGGTTGTCGTCACGGACATCGGCTGCATCGGTCTCGCCGATCGCTACTTCGTCACCCACGCCTTCCATGGGCTGCACGGGCGCTCGATCACCTACGCCTGCGGTCTGAAGCTTGCCCGTCCGGAATTGACGGTCATAGTGCTGCAGGGCGACGGCGGCTGCGGTATCGGCGGCACCCACCTGCTGAATGTGGCGCGGCGGAACATCGGCATCACCCTGATCGTGGGCAACAACTTCAACTACGGCATGACCGGCGGCCAGCACTCGGTGACCACGCCGACCGACGGCATCACCGCGACAACCCCCTGGGGGAACGTCGAGGGACCGATGGACCTGTGCGCCACCGCCGCGGCGGCGGGCGCGGCTTGGGTCTATCGCGCAACGGCTTTCGACAAGGATCTCGCCGACGTCTTCGCCCGCGCCATCGAGCAGCCGGGCTTCGCCATGCTCGACGTGTGGGAGCTGTGCACGGCGTATTACAGCCCGCGCAATCGAATGCGTCGCACCGAGATGCTCGCGATGATCGACAGGCTGGGCTTCGTGAGCGGTCAGCAGGTCGATGCGCCGCGGCCCGAATACAGCGCGCGCTACCGGGAGGCCTTCGCGGCGGCACAGCAAGAATCCAGCGCGAGCGGGGCGAAACAACTGCCCCTGATCGAGAAACAGTTCGACCACGCGGTGAACCGCCAGACCGGCATCATCATCGCCGGCAGCGCGGGTCAGAAGATCCGCTCCGCCGCGACCCTCTTCGCCCAGGGCGCCATGTTCGCCGGCCTGAGCGCCACCCAGAAAGATGATTATCCGATCACCGTGCAGACCGGGCATTCGGTGGCCGAGATCATCGTCAGTCCGGAAACCATCGAGTACACGGGGATCCACGATCCGGACTACTTCCTCGTGATCTCGGAAGACGGCCTGAAGCGCACGCGCGCCAAGATCGAAGCACTCCCCGCGACCTGCAAGCTGTACGCCGACGAAGCGCTCGAGCTGCCGGAGACGAAGGCGCAGGTGCGCTCGCTGCCGCTCAAGCAGATAGCGCGTGCGGCCGGCAAGCGGTCGGTGATCGCCGGCGCCCTTGGAGCGGTGCTCGCAGACTCCGGCATGTACCCGGTGACAGCGTTCGGCACCGCGGTCGACACGTTTCAGCGCCGGGAGATCGCCGAGATCAACGGGAAGGCCATTGCCGAGGGTGTTAGATTGGTTTAGCTGACTCGAATACCTGTGTGGTTGCGCGTGCGACCGTATACGTTCCGACCGAATTACGGTATACTCATTCCACACCGCAACCGTTTGTGCGGGACCTGCGAATATGATCCCGCGACTATGCGGGTGCCTGGCGAGAGAGGAGGGATCTCATGTCCAGACACAGAACCGTGGTTTCCATTCTCCTGTTTTTGATCCTGCTGGCCGCCGGCGCCGATGCCCGGATCTGGGAAATTCGACCGGACGGGACGGGCGACGCGCCCACGATCCTGGCGGCCGTCGATTCCGCATCGTACGATGACGACATCATCGAGCTGGTCGACGGCGTGTACACCGGCGACGGCAATCGCGATCTGTACACCATGGGCAAGATGCTCCTGATCCGTTCCCAGAGCGGTGATCCGACCGCCTGCATCATCGATCTCGAAGGAGCGGAGAGCGAACCCCACTTCGGCATCAGCTACGCCGAAGACGGCTGAAAGCGTGAAATCGCCCTGGGTCTTCAGGGCTTGACCATCACCGGCGGCTACTTCGACGTCGGTTCCGCGGTCATCGTTGGCGATGGCCAGCCGGTGGAAATCGATAATTGCATCTTCGCCAACAACGTCGGCACGGGCTTCGGCGGCGCCGTGGTCGTGGGGATCGCCGCACCTGTTTTCACCAACTGCGTCTTCATGGGCAATCAAGCCGTCACCGGCGGCGCCATCGCCGCGATGTCCGAATCCTCCCTGCAACTCGAGAACTGCGTCTTCATCGACAACGACGCTTTGAATGGCGGCGCCATCTACTATATGTACGCCTCCAGCACCTCGGTCGTCGGCTGCACGTTCAACGGCAACACCGCGCCGGTCGGATCGGCCGTTTCCGTGATCACGAGCACCTACGAACCGCTGGTCATGGAGAACTGTATCGTCAGCTTCGGTGTCGGCGGCGAGGGTATCTACTGGGATGCCGAAGGTACGCTCACGCTGACCTGCGTCGACATCTACGGCAATGAGGGCGGCGACTGGGTCGGCGCCATCGCCGATCAGGCAGGTACTGGCGGCAACCTGAACGCCGACCCGCTTTTCTGTGGTGATGCCAATCCGGATCTGCCCCTGTCCCTCACGGCCGGTTCACCCTGTGCGCCGGATGCCAACCCGGACTGCGGATTGATCGGGGCGTATCCCGTTGGTTGCGATGCGTCAATCGGGGTGGAGCAGCCGCCGCTGGCGGCTGGTTTCCGGTTGCGACCGAGCTATCCGAATCCGTTCAATCCCACGACGACGCTCGAGTTCGAGCTGGCGGTCGCGGCCGAGGTGTCGCTAGCGGTTCACGATGTGCGCGGGACGCGGATCCGTGAGCTGGTCAAGGGATTCTATCCGGCCGGCGTGCACAGCACCGTCTGGCACGGGCGGGACCTACGCGGCCGGGCCGTCGGCAGCGGTGTCTATTTCGCGCACTTGCTCGTCAACGGCGACCGTGACATCCAGAAGCTGGTGCTGTTGCGGTAGGATTCCGGTATTTGGACGCGAAAACGAAAAGCGAGATTGCCCCCCGGGGGGCCGTCTCGCTTTTCTTCGACGCTCATCAGCAGGACAAGCCGGCGGCCGTCGGCGCGCCGACAATCGTGGCCCAATCATCAGGCACCGTACTCACACCCGCTCCGGCAACCGGATCGGCCGCCGGTCGAACACCGCCACGGTGAAAAACGCAACCAAACTCGCCCCCCACATCAGATAGATCGGATTGGGAGGTTTGTTCCAGCTCACCGGCGCAAACAGCCAGACCACGAAGGTGAGCATGGTCGCCGCCAGCGTCCAGGTTGCCGACGCGCGCCGGCACAGGCGGGGACAGAACATGGTCATCAGTATAACCAGCGTGTAGGCCGTACACAGGGTCAGACCGATCAGCAGCGACTTCAAGATCCCCTGGATCGTCATCGCCAGGGCAAAGGTGATCACGCTGATAACGAGCACCGTCACGCGGCAAAGCACCTGGTCCTGCCGCGGGCTCAGCCCCGGCGCGAAGAAGCGCTTCACGATGTCGTTGCTCACCAGGGTCGCGCTGCCCAGCAGCAGCGCCGACGCGGTGCTCACATCGGCAGCCCACAATCCGGCCAGGATCACTCCCGCCGCCAGCGCGGGCAGATCGAGAACGACCCTCGGCAATGCCTCGGCCGGCACGATCCCGGGATACAGCACGGCGGCGGCCATACCCAGGATGGCGCTGATGAAACCCACCGGGGCGATGAGCGCCCCACCCAATAAATAGCTCTGCGCCGCGGCGCGCTCGCTCTTGGCGGCAAAGCCCGTCTGGATCACAGCCTGCAACGAGTGCGCCATGGTGATCATCACCACGAACCAGGCCGTGATCAACGTCGGCCCCATGGCCCAGAGGTCGAAGCCCGGATGGGCGGCGGGCAACTGCGTGGTCAGTTCGTCCAGACCGCCGAGCCGGCCGACGGTCAGGATCGCGCCCAGAGTCACGCCGATGTAGATGACGATCACATTGATCACGTTGGTCAGGCCTGCGGCCCAGAAACCGCCGATCAGCGTGATGCCCACGAAGACCACCGCGGTGACGGCCATGCCCATGTGGAAGGAAAAGATCTCGGGCAAGAGCGACGAGAGGATCGCGCCGCCGGCCACGTACTGCAACGACGTGACGACGACCTGGATCACGAGCTGCCCCACCACCCCCAGCACGCGACCGCTGGTGGAATAGCAGTGCTCGAACAGCTCGGGCAGGGTGGTGATCTCGTAGCGGCGGTAACGGCTAGCGGCGAACAGGCCCATCACGATGGCGCCCAGTGCCCAGGCGGCGTTGTACCAGCCGGCGGAGATGCCCACCGTGTAGGCGCGCTCGGCCACGCCGATGGTCGAGGCGCCGCCCACGGCCAGGCCGGTCAACAAGGCGGCCGCCACGTAGGCGGGCAAACCGCGTCCGGCCAGCAGGTAGCCCACGATCCCGCCGCCGCCGCGCTGGGTCAACCGCCGCGCCCACCACGTGACGCCAAAGAGAGCCACCACGTAGACCACGATCACGGTCAGGGGAATCCAGTGGGTCACGGCTGCTCCCTCTGCTACTCCACCTTCATCCGCACATCCACTGCCGCCGGCGGCATGCCTTCCGGATAGGCGAAGATGGGATTGAGATCCATCTCGGCGATGCTCGGAAAATCAGCCGCCAGGCACGACACGCGCAGCAGCAACTCTTCCACCGCCGCGAGATCGACACCCACATTGCCGCGCACGCCTTCGAGCACAGGGAAGCCCTTGATGGCCCGCATGATCTCCTGCGTCTCGGGCCGGCTCAACGGCGCCAGGGCCACCACCACGTCCTTCATCACCTCGACGAAGATGCCGCCCAGCCCGAACATGATCAGGTTGCCCAGACCGGGCGCCGCCTTGGAGCCGATGATGATCTCACAGCCGGGCAGCACCTGCTCCATGAGCAGATAGGTGGGCTCGAACTGGCCGAAGCGCTCGTGCATGGCGGTGAAGGCCTTTTCCAGCTCGGCCTGATCACCGATGTCGAGCATCACGCCGCCCTCGTCGCTCTTGTGCACGACCTTCTCCGAGTCGACCTTCAGCACGCAGGGGAAACCGACTTCCGCCGCCGCCGCCGCGAGATCGCCCTCTGTGCCGAAGGTCGCCAGTCCGGGCACCGGCACACCGTACGCTTGCAGCACGGCGAAGGCGTCGGACTGTGACAGGTACTTGCCCGTCCCCTCGTACCCGCCGATGATCTTCTCGGCCGCCGCCTTGTCGATATCGAGCGCCGGTGGTTCCTCCCGTGGCCGATCGCGCAGCGCCGCATAACGGGCCATGGCGCCCAGCGCCCGCGCGCCGTCCTCGGGGAACTCGTACACCGGCACGCCGCCGGCACGCAGGTTGTCGATCAGGCCGTACCAACGGTCCATGGTCTCGACGACCATCACCACCGGCTTGTCCGAGGCGGCGCAGGCTTCCTTGATCTTGGCCGCGATGGCGTCGAGGTCCACGAAGGGCGCAGTGACGAAGAACACCAGCACGCAGTCAACGCCGTCTTCCTTGAGCAGGGTGTCGGTCGCCGCGAAGTAATGATCGGGTCCACCGGTCGCCACCACGTCGACCGGGTTGCCGGTGCTCGCCTCGGCGTAGAGACTCTCTTCCAGCCGTTTCTTACCCGCGTCGGACCAGGTCGCCAGGGTCAGGCCTTCGCTGATCGCCGTGTCCACTGCCTGGATGCCGGGCCCGCCCGTGTTGGTGATGATGCCCACGCGATTGCCCGTGGGGACATCCTGCTGGGACATGGCGATGGCCGCCTTGACCATCTGGTGCGTGTCGTGGAATTCCACCACGCCCGCCTTGCGGAACATGGCCGAAGCCATGGCGTTCTGGTCCACCAGCGCGCCGGTGTGGGAGCAAACCGCCACCGAACCTTCCTTCGTGCGGCCGGACTTGATGGCCAGCACCGGCTTGTGGGGACAGACGCGGCTGGCCACCTCGAGGAACATCTCGGGATTCTTGAAGCTCTCGATGATGATCATGATGGCCTTGGTGCCCTCGTCCTGCCCGTAATAATCGAGGATCTCGGGCATGGTAAGATCGGCTTCATTACCGTACGAGCAGTACATGCGGTGACCGAGCCCCACGTTGTGCAGGTGCAGCTTGAGCATCTCGCCCGAACCGCCGCCCTGGGCCACGATGGAAATATTACCCGGCTTCTGGGGCACGAAGGTGAAGTTGGCGTATACCGACACCTCGGGATCGGCGTTCTGGATGCCCTGGCTGTTGGGCCCGAAGATGCGCATCCCGTACGAGTTCGCCAGCTCGACCATCTCCCGCTCGCGCTTGACGCCCTCCTCGCCCACTTCCTTGAAGCCGGCAGTGTGCACGATGGCGAACTTCACACCCTTCTCGCCACATTCCTTGAGCACGTGTGGCACCAGGGAGTACTTCACCGAGATGTTCACCAGGTCGATCTCGTCTGGTACATCGAGCACCGACTTGAAAGCCTTGAAGCTGCGGATGTGTCCGCCCTTGGGATTGATGGGAAAGATGGGTCCCTTGAAACCGTATTCGGCAAGATTGCGGATCACGATGTGTCCGATGGAATACGGATTATTCGAGGCGCCGATGATGGCGACCGCGCGCGGTTTGAAAAGTCCGTCGAGCATCGATCCCTCCCGTTTGTGTCAATGGGCTATTCCGCTACCTGTTCTTGCTGTTGCTGCATCTGCATCGCCGCCAGGGCGGCGCCCAGGGCACCGGTGAACTGGGGATACGGCGGTACCGTGACCGACCGGCCCAGCTGCGCGGCGAGTATCTCGACCAGGCTCGTGTTGAAAGCCGCCACACCGCCGGTCAGGACCACGTCTCCGACGAGGGGATCCATCTCCAGCACACGGGCGATCACCGACTCGAAAGCCCCGCGCACGATCTCCGCCACCGGCGCACCCTGGCGCAGATGGGCCAGGATCTCGGTCTTGGCGAACACCGTGCAGAAGCTGCCGAGCTTGATCGAGCGCTCGGTTGTCTGCGCCAGTGCGTCCATCTCGTCGACGGCCAGGTTCAACCGGACCGCGATCTCCTCGATGAAGGCGCCGGTACCGGCGGCACACTTGCGGTTCATCTTGAAATCGAGCCGGCGCCCTGACGGCTCCAGGCGAATGATCTTGTTGTCCTGACACCCGATGTCCACGATGGTGATGGCGCCGGGGACCAGATGATGACAGCCCAGGCCGTGGCAGTGGATCTCCGTCTTGTGGCCGTCGGCGAAGGACACATTGCTACGACCGTAGCCGGTGGCGATGGTGGTGAGTGCCTGGACATCGTCGCTCGTCCGAGGCTCGGGCGCTCGCGCCTGCTGCAAGGCCAGCTGCAGGCACGTGTTCGCCGTCGCTGCGTAGTCCACGCCCGACGGTTCGACGACGCGAGCGAGCACTTGCCGCTGCCCATCGAGCAGCACGACCTTGGTGGCCGAGGCGCCCACGTCCACACCGCAAGAAAGGCGCTGCGCCGGCGAATCCGGTCCGCTGTCGCGCGCCTTTTCGGTCATGCTGCCGCCTCCCCGCTCCGTGGCATCGTCCGTGGCGTTGTCAACCGTGCTGTCAGTCCGCTTCTTGCAATTGCTCCACCAACGCCTCGAACTGGGTCCGGGCCTGCTCCTCGGAGTACAGGCGCATGTCGTTCAGATCGCCGTTGATCACCACGTGGGGCACGCCCAGCCTTTCGGTCACCCGCAGGGGCAGGCCATAGCGGTTGTTGGAGTTATTGGGACAGGTCTTGGCGTCGTGGTAGATGATCCCGCTGATGTTGTAGTCGCGGACCATCCCCTCGAGATAACGTTCCTTGAAGTCCTCGGAGCGAACGATGAAAAGCTCGGTATAGGCCCGCGCCATGCCCTCAAAGGGATCGCTGACGCCCATGCCCTCGAAGATCCAGCTGTTGCAGTAGGTCGAGGCGACCACGCAGGTCCGCTGGGCGGCGAACAGTTCCGCGTGTCCGCGCAGCTTGCCCCACACGGGCATACCTTCCCAGTAGAAGCGGTGCTGTTCGCCGTCGACGGCGCCCTCGTTCGTCGCCACCCGCTCCTCGAGTTCGGCGATCAGCGTCTCGTAATAGGCCTCGGCCCGCTCGTCGCCCCGCAGGACCACGGCCGGTCCCATGTGGATCGTCCCGTCGAAAAAGGTGATCGGCGACGGTCGTTGTTCGGCCACCCGGAGCACCTTCTTCCACAGCTTCGTGCAACGGTACGACGAGGCGACCACTTCCTTGAGCCGATCGAGATCGAACTTCTGGCCCGAGACCTGCTCGAGGGTCGGGATCAGCGCCTTGTGCTGCGCGATCAGGCCGTCGAGGTGCGCCGCAGTGATCTCGCCCAGGCCGCGCATGGTGTCGATACCGATCAGGGGTACGTCGAACTCGCGCTGGTAGAAACCGAACCAGTCCTTCACGTCGCGGCACTGGTTGGTGTTGTAGACGAGGACATCGGGTTTGGGCACGCCCTCCATGCCGAAGGCCTGGGCCAAAGGCGTCTGCTTCTTGAGGAACGAGCCCACGTCGCTGGTCAGGTAGGAACAGATGTCCGGCGAATAGCCGACGGCATTGGCGGCGGGAATCAGATCGGCGGCCATACGCGACGACCCGAGCACCGCGCCGTGGTTCTCCGGAAAATAAACCCGGAATCCGAACGACCGCAGCAGCTCCGCCGGTCCCACGCTCGTACACCAAGCCACCTTCGCGCAGCCGGTTCGCGACGCCTCGTCCAGTTCCAGGAAATACTCGGCCATCAGCTTACGCATGGGGCCGGTGGACTGGATCTTCTTGATGTAGGATTTCTTGTCAGCACTCATGGCGTCTCTCCTCGAGGAAAAGCGGCCGGCGCGGTCGTCGGCGCGACCGGATGCCTGGCCAATCCAGCATGGCTCATCAGTAGAGCGAATAATTTTCCTCGCGTCAAGCAGACGCTTGTTTCGCGCGGTGAAGGGCCCGAGCGCTTGGCCTTGAAAACTCCGGTTCGCTTGACCCGCGGACCGTAGTGTGGTACAAATCGTGATTGGCCCCTTGTACGGAATAAGCACAATTCCCGAATTCATCCTTTAGGCGGTTCGCATGAGGCGGGTCTCGTGACAACGAGTCCCGCAATTCTCGTCCCTGCCAACCATTGGAGGTTGAATCATGAAACGTGTCATGCTGGCATTTCTGATCACCGCACTCCTGATCGTCTCGGCAGTCAACACCTTCGCCCAGTGGCCCTTGGAGAACCACTACAAGGTGTACGACGTGGTGGACCCCTACACCTTCACGGCGCCGATCACGCTCTACGACCAGTTCGGGGAGTACGCGGTGGACAACCTCGTACTCGATCACTTCGCCAATCCCGTGCGCAAGAACAACGAGCCCATCATCTGGCCGGAGGTGCACCAGACCTGGTGGTCGCTCTATTTCCAGACGCCGGGTTTCCGGATCGTGATCGACAACCAGTTCGGCGTACAGATGTGGGACGTCGGCGACGCGGTTTATCTGGTGAATCCCGCACTCAAGGACGTACCCGGCGACCTCCCGGTGCACAACCACTATCTCGCCTACGAGGCCACCGGACCGGCGGTACATATCGAGGTCACCCTCGAGGACCAGTGGAGCTTCATCGATGCCATTGCCGTCGAGCCGGCGCTGTTTCTCAATCCGGTCGAGAAACAGGTGGACGGTAACTGGTACCCCATCATCGACGAGTACGCCCATCTCGCCTGCTACACGCTCGAGCCACCGGGAAGCTACCTTGTCCCGCTAACGGCCTACGACCAGTTCGGCATCTGGCAACTCGAGGCGGACGAGCACTGCTGGTTGTGCCTGCCGACGTGGAAACTCGAATGGTCCGCGCGCGAGGAAACGACCTGGAGCACGATCAAGACGCTGTATCGCGATTGAATAGCTGAAGCTACACGTTGAACGAGAGGGCGGCTCCCCACCGGAGCCGCCTTTTTATGTTTCCGGACCCGCAATCCTCGTTTTTTTTCAAATTCCGCTGCACATCACGCCGCGCGCTTTCGCTTACCGGGATAAGGGGACAAACGAAGCTCGGAAGATGGGCTTCCGAGGACAACGACGCTCGACCGACGACACGCGAATTGCACCTGCGTTCCCATGAAAAAAGAGGTTGTCGCCCCCTCGACGGCCCCAGCGAAAGGAAAAAGCCATGTGTAACACGAACCCGACCACCAGAAGCCGCGCACAATTCGGTGTGCGCCAACAAACTCTCTTGCGGCTATCAGTAATCCTGCTAACGGTGTTTGCGCTCTCGGCGTTTTGCACCCGGTACGCCGACGCCAACATCGTCACCTTCGATGCGATACCGATCGGCACCCAGTACGGCGACGCAGTCGCCGACTCACCCGGCGACATCGTGCTGACCGAGGACGGCATCACCATGAGCGTGGAATACTACCACGTGAGCGGCAGCACGTTATTCGGTAACGGCATCATCGACCCGGCTATTCCGGAGTTCGGTCAGAATCACGTGCTCGAGCTGGCCAGCCTCGATGTGCGCTTCGACTTCTCCGGTACTCCCTCCGCGCCAAGCACGGTCCGTTTCGACTACTTCGACACGATGCTGAACGACGAGAACCTGCAGGTCAACGGCTGGACCATCTGGGAGCCCCAGTACTTCAGCGACCTGCATGGTGTGGAGGTGGCTCCCGGTGTCACCTGCTACGTCAACGCGACGATGATCGGCATCAACGAAGTGGGCACCGTCATCCTGGCGGGCCCCGTCCTGGACGTGCAGGTCGGCGGGCAGGAGCTGATGATCGACCGCGTGCGCATCGAGCAGGAGGAAGAACCTTGCCACGATTGCGACTACGAGGTGACCCATGACCTGGAACCGGTGGGTTCGGTCTGGGGCGGCCCGCACGGTGACGCGGTCGGCGACGTGGCCTTCACCGAGGACGGCATCCCCGTCATTCTGCGCAACTTCCGTCACAGCGGCGGCGGCACCAGTTTCGACGAATGCATGATCGAGACCGCCACCAGCGAATTCGGTGTCGTCCAGACCATGCGTTTCAACAATATCGACGTGGCCTACGACATCAACGCCCTCGGCATTCCCGTTCAGGCGGTGTTCTTCCTGTTCGCCAGCCATGGCGGCGAGGAAAACATCAAGGTCAACAACGGTGCCATGCACATCGGCGACATCGAGTCGGCGCCGACCAACATCGCACCCGGCATCTCCTACTACGTGCTGAACCTGCACACGGTCACCGGCGGCGTCGCCGGCATGGGCGTGTTGCTCGGCGACGTGCAACGGCTCGTGCTCGGCGGTCAGGAATTCTGGGCCGACGAGGTGTGCGTCATCGAGGACGAGACCGGCGAGGAATGCGATCTGCTCGTCGACTTCGAGTCCCAGGTACCGGGCACAGTGTGGGGAGCGGCCTACGGCGATACGCCGGGTGACGTCATCTTCACCGAATCCGGCATCCCGGTCGGCCTGGACGTGATCACCTACTCGGACATGACGACCAACTTCATCGAGGCCAGGATCGATGTCGGCCCGGCGCCGTGTCTGGACAACAACACCATGAGCCTGAACAACATCGCGACCACCTACGACATTGCCGCCGCCGGTGAACACGTGGTGCTCGTCCTGTTCGACTACTACGACGCGGGTGGCATGGAGAACCTGCAGGTCAACGGCGCGCCCGTCTACATCGGTGATCTGGCCAGCGCACCGACGAACATCGCACCCGGCGTGACCTGCACGGTCAACTGGGTGCCGGACGGCTTCGACGTCTGCGGTCAGGTCATCCTCTACGGTAACGTGCAGCACCTGCTCGTGGCGGGCCAGGAGTTCCACATGGACAACCTGTGCGTCATCACCACCGATGAAGGATCCGGCAGCGCGGAATGCGACATCGAGCTCGAATTCGAGGACGAGCCGCTGGGCAGCTCCTGGGGCGTGGCGAACAGCAACGTTCCCGGTGACCTGATCTTCAGCGAGGACGGCGTGCCGGTCACCATCGAAGAGCTCTTCGACGGCACGAGCTGGGTCTTCTGGAACTGCAGCATCGGCCTGGCCGATCCTACCACCGGTGTTACCGACGGTCAGGCGTTGCACTACGGCGCCGTCGCCACCGAATTCGACTTCACGGGACTCGCCGAACCGGTTGCCGAGGTGCACTTCGAGTACGTGGACTGGGCCGGTACGGAGAACCTGGGTGTCAACGGTACGACCATCTATTACGGGCAGATGGCCAGTTTCCCGACGAACATCGCTCCCGGCGTTACCTGCAGCATCGATAGCTGGACGATTCCTTCCGGCGAATCGGCCGGTCGGGTCAGCCTCTATGGCCCCGTGGAGATCCTGCGAGTCGGCGGTCAGCAGTTCATGCTCGACAACATATGCATCATCCTGGACAGCAACGACAGCGTGGAGATGCCGTTGATCGCCACCGAGCAGATACTGCGTCCGCCGTTCCCCAATCCGTGCAATCCCAAGACCACGGTGAACTTCAACCTGCCGCGCACATCGGCGGTACGCCTGAGCATCCACGACATCGCCGGCCACGAGGTGGCGGTGCTGCTCAGCGGCGAGCGCGAAGCCGGTTCGCACAGTGTCGTCTGGGAAGGCCGCGACCAGGCCGGTCGCGCGCTGCCCTCGGGTGTGTATTTCGCCCGCATCGACGCCGGCGGCCGCATCGAAGCCCAGAAGGTGGTGTTGCTGAAGTAATTCTCATTCGTCGGTCGGCGGAGCTTCGCCGATTCTCACGGCCCCGGGGCCGGACACCAGACGGTGTCGCTCCGGGGCCGCTTCGTTGACGAGAAATTTCCTACGACAACCCCGAATCCCACGCCGGATGGTGTATAATCGCTGTACGCTTCGAACTGCTCGGCGCAGCGACACATCGCCAAGCAACCCGACTCACGTGTCCGTCACGATCGACGAGGTACAGTATGCCCCGCTTTCCGCTCCGACGTATCCACACGAGCCGTACTCGCATTTTCGCCCTCTCGCTCGTCTTGATTCTCGCGGCTACGATCGCGACGGCCACCGCCCTCGCCCACCCCGTCGCCGATCCGAAACACGAGAACACCTACGCCAAGGATTTCGTCATGGACGCGCCCTGGCGGGTAATCGACGCCCAGACCGCGATCCCTTTGACCATCATCCTGAAAGACTGCGACGTCCTGGAGATCCAGCGGCTGTACCGGATTCGCTGCTGGGACGTGACCGGCGGCGGTTCGACGATCCTGTGGAACCACGATTTCGGCGAGGAGCGGATAGGCAACGACGCCTCGGAACACAACTACTGGACCTACATCACGACCGTCGCCGAGGGGCATCCGACGCTGCCCAACGGCACGCTGTTGACGCCGGCCAACCTCGGCTACGGCGCCGGCCAGAATATCGATTTGAAGGTGACGATCAACTATCGCGATCTGTGGATCGACCAATCCGAAACCCGCTATCTGCGGGTGCGCGTGGGCGGCGGCCCCTTCCCCTGGCCCGACGACTGGTACGGCGGGGACACCCACTACCACACCATGTACACCAACAACATCGCCGAGTTCGGTGCGCCCCTGCCGGCAGTATCGCTGACCGCGGAAGCCGTTGGCCTGCACTGGCTGACCGCCACGGACCACTCCTGCGATCTGGACGAAACCGGCGACGGCCCCTTCTCCTACGCCACGCTGCACTGGGAATACACGCTGCAGTCACCAGCCGGCAGCCAGACCGTATACCGCAACGTCTTCGCCTACGGATCGAGCTGGGGCAGCCTGGGCGCCGACATCGCCGAACTCGACAGCCCCGACCTGCGCCTGTACCGCGGCGTGGAAATCAACCTGGCCTCGGTCGACGCCGATTCGTACGACAAGACGCTGCATTGCCTGTTCTACAACCCGGCCTACATTCACTCGCCTTACTGCGGCGCTATCGGCGAACGCCCGGTCTCGCCTTCACTGCCCAGCGGCCTGGACCAGCTCGCACCCGAGGGATTCGCCTACGCCGCCCACCCGCAGGACGATCTCGGCGGCGAGTGGGGTGGCATCGATTTCACCGTCAACGGCGCCCGCTGGGGCGACGAGGATTACGCCACTGCGTTGCTGCGCGAGTCGTTCCGCGGCCTCGAGGCCTTCAACACACGCCAGCGTCTGCAATCGAACGACCAGGAGAACCCGTGGTCCGATTTCGACGCCGGCCACCTGGCCGACGATCCCTACCCGGATGGGCTGCTCGCCGGTGTCTCGATCTGGGACGACCTGCTGCGGGCCGGCCTGGGCGCGCCCTCGCGCAAGATCTTCCTCGCCGGCGGCAGCGACGCCCACGGCGATTTCAACTACGCCACCTACCTGGGCCTGGACTCCTACGCGACGGACAACGCAATCGGCAAGGTGCAGACCGTGGTACGCGTGCCCGGCGGCTACGGGCCGGGCAACCTGCCGCCCATGGCCGAGATCCTGGCCGCCTACCGGTCCGGCTGTTCGGTGGCCACGGACGGCCCCTTCGTGGAGATCGGCATCGATGGCGACGGCGACGACGACTGGTACGGACCGCAGGACCTGAAGATTGGCGACGACGGGGTGCTCTCGCCCGACGCCTGTCCGCCGCTGGATCTGCGCTGGCGCTCGCTGCCCGAGTTCGGCGCCGTCAGTTCGTTGCGGCTTTTCGTCGGTTCGCCCGGCGGCACCACGTTGCTGATGGAAAGCGATCCGTCAACCAGCGGCCAGGGCTTCGACGGCGCGACCGAGTTCCCGCTGGCCGGTCTGGGCCTCGCCGGCCCTGTTTACCTGCGCGCCGAGGTGCAGACCGCTGATGGCGGCGCCGGTCACCGCGCCTACACCAACCCCATCTGGATTACCTTCGACCCGACCCTCGAGACAGCTCAAGGAGATCCCTTACCTGAGGGACCGCGTCTGCTGGGCAACGTTCCCAATCCGTTCAATCCGCGGACCGAGATCCGTTTCGAACTGCCGTCGACACAATGGATCACGCTGGCGGTGTTCGACGTTGCGGGACGCCCGGTCCGCACACTCGTAGACGACGGGTTCTTCCCCGCCGGACAACGGCACGTGGTCTGGGACGGACTCGACGACAAGGGCGTGGCAGTGCCCTCGGGAGTGTACTTCGCGCGGCTCGTGGCCGACGGAATCGGAATCTATGGCCGGATGGTGCTGGTCAGGTGATTTTACACCGCGGACCGTTTTGACCGCCGCAGCTCGCATCCGTGTCTACGCCATGACGGTCTTGTATTCGACCGCGAGCGTTTCGTCGAGATTACGATCGCGCAATCGGCGACCACTCCTCCTCCGAACATTGCTCGTGCAACAGGCGATGACACGACGAACACAGTGTCCGCAGGTTTTCGGGACGGTTGCTGCCGCATTTCGTGCGCGGTGTGAGGTGGTGGATTTCGAGGAAACGCGTGTTCTCACATCCCGGCGCCTGGCACCGGTGACGGTCGCGGGCCAGGACCGCGCGCCGGACAGCGGGCGGGATGGTGGTTCGGTTGCGTTTGTCTGGCTCTTTGAGCTGTGCGTCGCATTGCACGCGCTCGAGTTCCGCTCGGCTGATCGGGCGTTCGCCGCGGCTGGTCTGTACGGTTGCTTGACTGCAGTCCGGACACTGGTGTACGTGAACCTGAAAGCGGGGACCGGTTTTCGCGCCGCGTGCCCCCCGGGGGGTACATTCCTCACGCACGGGATCCTCGCGCATGGCCCCCCGGGGGGCACTTTCGTCACGCACGGGATTCTCACTCGCGACCCCCCGGGGGGCACTTTCTCCACGCACGGGATCCTCGCGCACGACCCCCCGGGGGGCACGCTCATCTGCTCCCCCACGTTCCTCGACCAGACACGCCATCGCTTCGAGCAGCAGGTTAACTTTCGCCGCACCGGTGGGTACGCCACCCTGCTTGTATAGCTGTTCCCATAACGCTTCATAACGAGCAAACTGCTCCGGCGACATCTCCAGGCTCACGCGAACCGGGATCTCGGCAAGTTGTGCTTCCGAACACGCCGCCGCACCACTCGCATCATTCGCTGACTCCGCCGCCAACAAATCTTGTTGCGCTGGATCAGCCTGACGCTTCGCCTTCGCCCGCAACCGAACCGTCGCCACCTTCTTTTCCAGCTCACGCCGGGAGTGCGACGACGCGGCCTCAACCCACACCGCCTCCGTCGCCGGTGTCGCTACCTTGATGATCTCCCGCGCTTTCGTGTAACCGACTTTCCCACTGGCAACCGACTCACGCACGGCCGGCAACTCCTCGAGCTTCGTCGCCAAACGAATGAAGTCCCCGGTCTTCGAACGGGAGAACTTCAGTTCCACAGCCGCATACTGATTGATCGATGAATAACCGAGCTTCCGATACAGTTTCCGCCGGAGAACCTCACCGAACCAGAGCAAGGCGTTATGTTCCGCCTGCTCAAGGGTACGGACAGCCCGCTTCAATGCAGCATCGACGTGGTGGGCCGATAGATTGGTCGTGAATTCAGAAAGATTGAGCGCAGAAATCGCCATTTTGCATCCTTTCAAAAGGGCGCCTTCGGGAGAGAAATAGAGATATGGGAGGAGGCTAACAGTATACACAAACTCACGAAAAACCGCAAGCGAAAAAAATAAAAAATAAGAAAATAACCACGAATAAATACAGTAAATATTTATTGATAATATAATTTTATTATAACCGAATATCGCCTATCTCCAGAACCGCATATCGCACCCGCCGCTCGCCCCGCAGCGAAACCCGGCACCCCAGGACAAAACGATGGCCGGCGAGTACCCCCGTACCACACAGCGCCCCAGTATCCCCCCCGGAACGAGCGGCGCAGGGAGCTTGTTCAGCCTCGCCGGCCATAATTTCCAATCACAATCTCCAAACGCAATCTCCAACCCCAATGTCCAACCACAACGGCGGTATCCACTACACCATGGTCTTGCCCATCGCCTCGGCAATGGGTCGCAACTGGTTCACCAGATCCTCGAACTCGTCGAACAGCAGGCTCTGCGGGCCATCGGAAAGCGCTTCCTCGGGCCGCGGATGCACCTCGACGATCACGCCGTCGGCGCCGGCAGCCAGGGCGGCGCGCGACATGGCTGGGATACAGTCCTTACGCCCGGTGGCGTGGCTCGGATCGATGATCACCGGCAGGTGGCTCATGCTCTTGATCACCGGCACGGCCGACAGGTCGAGGGTGTTGCGGGTCGCCTTCTCGAAGGTGCGGATGCCGCGCTCGCAGAACATCACCTGCATGTTGCCGTTGGACAGGATGTACTCGGCGGCCTGGAGCATCTCGTCGATGGTCGACATCATGCCGCGCTTGAGCATCACCGGTTTGCGCGCCTGCCCCACAGCTTCGAGCAGCGCGTAGTTCTGCATGTTGCGGGTCCCGATCTGCATGATGTCCGCGTATCTGGCAACCAGTGGCACCAGTTCCGGCGCCATCACCTCGGTGATGATGGGCAGGCCGGTTTCCTGCTTGGCCGCGAGCATGATCTGCAACCCTTCCTCGCCCAGCCCCTGGAAGCTGTAGGGCGAGGTGCGCGGCTTGAAGGCACCGCCGCGCAGGACGCGACCGCCGAGCTTCGCCACTGCGCGAGCGGTCTCCATGAGCTGCGACGACGATTCCACCGAGCACGGACCGGCCATGACGACGAATTCGTCGCCGCCGATCGCCACGCCGTTGACCCGGATCACGGTTGGTTCGGGTTTGAATTCGCGATTGACCAGCTTGCACGACTTGTCTACCGGCGAGACCTGCGCCACGCCCGGCAGCTGCGCAACCTCGGCCAGGGCTTCGGGAGTGTTCGATCCCGGCTGCCCGATCACACCGATCACCGTCTGCTGGGCACCGCGCGAGGGATAGGGTTTGAAGCCGAGCTGCTCGACTTTGCGAATCACACTACTGATTTCCGTCACGCTGGCGGCAGAGTTCATGACGATGATCATTGCGCTACCTCTCCCCCGACCGGGTTGAGCGCCCGGTTGATGTCCGTCAGGAATTCCGCGACGGTCGCGACCGCCTCGTCGTTGTCCGTGGCTGTCTGTACCAACCGAATCAGGGCGCTGCCGATGATCACGCCGTCGGCCCATGAACATATCTGGCGCGCCTGGTCGCGATTCGAAACGCCGAAGCCGACGTACAGCGGCAAGTCGCTGTGCTGCCTCACCTCGGCGCCGAATGCGGCCAGCGCCCGGCCGAATTCCACCTGCGAACCCGTCACGCCGGTAACCGAGACCAGGTACAGGAAGCCGGCCGCCACGGCGGCGATACGCGCGGTGCGCTCCGGCCCCGAGGTGGGCGCCACCAGATCGATCAGGGTCAGGCCGGCCTCCGCGAGTGTACGGCGAATGTCAGGCGACTCCTCGAGGGGAACATCGGGAATGATGACGCCCACCACCCCCGACTTGGCCGCCCGCGACGCGAAGGTTTCGAGCCCCATCCTGAGGACGGGATTTATGTACCCCATCATCACCAGGCCGGCGCCGGTCCGTTGCGAAGCCTCGGCGCACAGCTCGAGGGAGCGGTTCAAGGTCATGCCGCCGGCCAGCGCCTCCTGCGACGAAGCCTGGATCACCGGGCCGTCGGCGATGGGATCGCTGAAGGGAACACCCACCTCGATCAAGCGGCAACCGGCTTGCGCCGCGCCATCGAGCAAGCGCAAAAAGGTCTGCTCGTCGGGATACCCCGCCGTGAAGAAAGGAACCAGGGCCTTGGCGCCCTCGTCGCGCATGGTATGTGTGATGTCGTCCAGCTTCATGTTTGTTTCTGCTCCTGCGTACTCGGTGGTTCGCGTCGCGATCGCCTAGGCGTGAATGCCCGGTTCATCCTGCACGCTCTGCATGTCCTTGTCCCCACGTCCGGACAGATTGATGACGATCAGATCGGGCGACGTATCGGCCTTCGAATTTCCGGCCGTCGATGCGCCGGTCGCCGGCGCGGTCAAACCGGCAAGCAACTGTTTTGTGTAAGCCAGCGCGTGCGATGATTCCAGCGCCGGGATGATGCCCTCGAGCCGGGACAGCTCGGCAAAGGCGGTCAGGGCCTCCTCGTCGCCGACCTGGCCGTAGCGCACCCGGCCGCTGTCCCGCAACTGGCTGTGTTGCGGTCCCACGCCGGGATAGTCCAGCCCTGCCGCGATGGAATGAGGCAGCTGGACCTGACCGTCGTCGTCCTGCAGCAGGTAGCTCAGGGAACCGTGCAACACGCCCGGTTCGCCGAGACAAAGGGCCGCCGCGTGGCCCAGCTCCGAGCCGCCCGCTTCCACACCGTGCAAGCGCACCGCCGGATCATCGAGAAACGCGGCGTACATCCCGATGGCGTTGGACCCCCCGCCGACGCAGGCGATCACGTCGGACGGCAACCGGCCCTCGACCGAGAGTATCTGCTCGCGCGTTTCGTTACCGATCACGGCCTGGAAGTCGCGCACCATGGCCGGATAGGGATGCGGCCCCACGGTGGACCCGATGATGTAGTGGCTCGTGGTGACGTTGGTCACCCAGTCGCGGATGGCCTCGTTGGTGGCGTCTTTGAGGGTGCGGCTGCCCGAGGCGACCGGCACCACGCGGGCCCCCATCAACTCCATGCGCACCACGTTGGGTTGCTGGCGCACGATGTCCACTTCGCCCATGTAGATGGTGCATTCCATCTGGAAGCGCGCCGCCACCGCAGCGGTCGCCACTCCGTGCTGCCCGGCCCCGGTCTCGGCGATGATGCGCCGCTTGCCCATGCGCTCGGCGAGCAGGACCTGGCCCAGACAATTGTTGATCTTGTGGGCGCCGGTATGGTTCAGGTCCTCGCGCTTGAGATACACCGTGACCGGATTGCCCTGATTCGCGTTGCCCGGGCCCGTCTCACCCCACACCCGACCGAGACTCTCGGCACGATAGAGCGGGGTCGGCCGCCCGGAATAATCCGCCTGCAGACGCCACAGCGACGTGTTGAAGGACTCGTCAGCCCGCGCAGCACTGTACGCATCTTCGAGTTCACGCAGGCAAGGCATCAGGGTCTCGGGCACGAACTGCCCGCCGTAGGGTCCGAACCTGCCGATGGATTCCGTCTTCTCAGGCACTGTTTACCTCCGCCAGGAAACGTTTCACTGTATCCAGGTCCTTGACGCCCGGCTCGCGCTCGACACCGCTGCAGACGTCCACACCGAATGGCTGCGCCCGGACGACAGCCGTCGCCACGTTGTCCGGATTCAGGGCGCCGGCCAGAAATACCTCGTAACCTTCACGGCTCGCCGCGGCGGCGGTCGTCCAGAGACCGTCCAACACCGACGTCGAAGCCGCACTGCCCTTGACCAGATCGAACAGGAAATAATCCACGGCCGCGTACGCGGACATGTCGATCCGATCGCCGGTAGTATCGCCGGAACGACCGGGCGTCAATGCCTTGATCAGCGGCGGCGAGCCGCGCTCGCGCAGGGCGGCGCAGTACCCGGGCGTTTCGCGGCCGTGCAGTTGCACCAGGTCCAGACGCGCGACGTCGACAGCATCGAGCACCTCGTCGGTGGTGGCGTCCATGAACACTCCGACCAGTCGGGCATCCGGCACCGCGGCGCGAATCTGCCCCGCCTGCTCGAAGGCGATCCGGCGCGGACTCGGCGCGAAGATCATCCCGAGGTAATCGGCGCCCAGGCCATAGCACTGCCGGGCCATCTCGGGTGTGGTGATGCCACAGATCTTCACGGTCGTGACGCTCATCGAACGGGCTCCTCGCCACTGCTCGGATCAACCGTCTTCGTTTCGGCGCCCAGCAAGGTGCGCAGGGTGCCGCCCGGGTCCTCGCTCTGCAACAGGGCGGTGCCGATCAGGAACACGTCGGCGCCCATGGCGGCGAGTCGCTCCACGTCCTCGCGCCCGGCGATTCCGCTCTCGGCCACCCGGATCACGCCGCCGGGTATACCGGCGAGCAGGCGGCGCGTCGTATCCAGCGACACCGAGAGTGTGCTCAGATCGCGGCTGTTCACGCCAACCAGCGTGGCATCCGCCGCCAGCGCACGCTCGATGTCCTGCTCGTCATGGCATTCCACCAGCACGGCCATACCCATTGCCGTGGCCTCGGCATGGAGCTCTGCGAGTTGCTCCGGCTCGAGAATGCGCGCGATCAGCAGGATGCAATCGGCGCCCGCGGCCCGCGCTTCGAGCAGCTGGTAACGATCGATGACGAAGTCCTTGACCAGCACCGGCAGGTCCACGGCGCGGCGCACGATCTCCACGTCGGCCAGCGAGGTGCCGAAGTTGGGCGTATCGGTCACGATGGAGATGGCCGCGGCGCCGTTGTTGGCGTACTGGCGCGCCAGCAACTCGACCGGCCCCTGCTGCCGGAAGACGGCGACGCTGGGCGAGCGCCGCTTGATCTCGGCGATCACCCGACCGCCGCCGGAAACGGCGAGACGGAAGTCGCGCACCCGCTCATCGGCGGCCGCGCGCTGCAACAACGCCTCGGGTCGCCGCTGTCGCTTGGCCGCGATCTCCTGCGCCTTGTCCGCAACGACCTGCTCCAGAAATCCGCTCATGACACGTCCTTCGCCAGGCGCTGCGACTGTTCCCGCAACGCGTCCAACAGCCGCCGACCGGCTCCCGAACGGATGGTCTCGCGCGCCAGCTCGACGCCGCCGGCCGGTTCGTCGGCGCGGTCGGCCAGCACGGCGACAAAACCCGCGTTGAGCAGCACGGCGTCGGTGCACGGTCCCTCTGCTCCGGCGAGAATCGATTCGATTCGTCGCGCATTCTCTTCCACGGAGCCACCGGCCAGCGATCCCGGCTCGGCCCGCGGCAATCCCGCTTGCTCGGGCGTGAAGCGGTACTCGCGCCGCCGGCCGTCGGCGAGTTCGGCAACGAGGGTCTTGCCGGTGATGGACACCTCGTCCGTGCCGTCGTGACCGTGGACCACGAAGGCCCGCTCGGCACCCAGCCGCTGCAGCACCTGGCACATCACGCCGGTCAGTTCGGGCGCGAACACACCCAACAGCTGACGCTTCACCCCGGCGGGATTGGTCAGCGGCCCGAGCACGTTGAAAACCGTGCGCACGCCCAGCTCCTGGCGCACCGGCATCACGTGCCGCATGGCTGGATGGTGGTGCGGCGCAAACAGGAAACCGATCCCCACCTCGTCGACGAGCTGGGACACCTGCTCCGGCGAAATATCGAGATTCACTCCGAGGGCCTCGAGCACATCGGCACTGCCGCACTTCGACGAGACGGCCCGATTGCCGTGCTTGGCCACCGGAATACCCATGGCCGCCACCACGAGCGCCGTGGCCGTGGAGATGTTGAAGGTGCCGCTGCCGTCGCCGCCGGTGCCGCAGGTATCGACGGCGCCCCGGGCGCGCGGGGTGATCCGCAGCGCCGCCTCGCGCATGGCCGCGGCGAAACCGGCGATCTCGTCCACGGTCTCACCCTTCATGCGCAGTGCGGTGAGGATAGCGGCGGTCCGCGTCGGCGACACCTCGCCGCCCATGATCCGCGTCATCAGCGCGGTCGCTTCCTCGGCATCGAGGTCATCGCGCTGTAGAAGTCTGTTCAGTACCTGCTGTTCGGTCATGCCCCGCCCCCGTTCATGCGCGCCAGCTCGAGAAAATTGGCCAGCAGCCGCTTGCCCTCGGGCGTCAGGATCGATTCGGGATGGAACTGCAGACCCTCCACCGGACTACCGGGTACGCGCACACCCATGATCTCCCCCTCGGAGGTATAGGCCGCCACCTCGAGGGATTCCGGCAGCTGCCCCTCCCGCACGATCAGCGAGTGATAGCGCGTGGCGCTGAAGGGATTGGACAGGCCGTCGTAGATGGTCTGCCCGTCGTGATAGATGTTGGAGACCTTGCCGTGCATCACCCGGTCGGCGCGCTCGATAGAACCGCCCAGCGCCGCCACGATGCTCTGGTGGCCGAGGCACACGCCCAGGATCGGCTTCTTGCCCACCAGCGCCGCCACCAGCGGCACCGAGATGCCGGCGTCTTCCGGCCGCCCGGGTCCCGGCGAGATGATCACCGATTCGGGATTCAGGGCCACAGCGGCGTCGACGCTGATCCGGTCGTTGCGCACCACCTCGACCTCGGCGCCCAGCTCGCCCAGGGCCTGGACGATGTTGAAGGTGAAGGAATCGTAGTTATCGATGAGCAGATGCATGACTAGAATCCTTCCTCGGCGTTGGCGACCGCCTTGATCAACGCCCGGATCTTGTTGAGTGTCTCCTGGTGTTCGAATGCGGGATCCGAGTCGGCCACGATGCCGGCGCCGGCCTGGGCGTGGTAGGTATCGCCCTGCAGGATCAACGTCCGGATGGTGATGGCCATGTCCATGTCGCCCTGCCGGCCGAAATACCCCACGGCTCCGGCGTAGGGTCCGCGGGCGTTGCCTTCCAGATCGGAGATGATCTCCATGGCGCGGATCTTGGGCGCGCCGGACACCGTACCGGCCGGGAAGGTCGCGCGCAACAGGTCGAACATGTCCAGCTCCCGGCGCAGGCGCCCGGTGACGCGGGACACGAGGTGCATGACGTGGGAGTAGCGCTCGACCTGCATGAACGACTCGGTGTTCACCGTTCCCATGTCGCAGACACGGCCGAGGTCGTTGCGCCCCAGGTCGACGAGCATCACGTGTTCGGCCCGTTCCTTCTCGTTGGCCAGCAGTTCCTCGGCGAGATTCTGATCCGCGGTCGGCGTGTCGCCCCGCGGCCGCGTGCCCGCGATGGGACAGACCGTCGCCTGGCGATCCTGCACCTTGACCAGTACTTCCGGCGACGAACCCACGATCTGGAAATCGTCGAGGTCGATGAAGAACATGTACGGCGAAGGATTGAGAATACGCAACGCCCTGTAGATCTGGAAGGGCGGCGTCTGGGTGCGTCCGCTCAGGCGCTGCGACAGCACGATCTGGAAGGTGTCGCCGGCCAGGATGTGCTCCTTGGCCTGCCGGACCATCTGCTTGAACTCGTCCTCGGTGAGATTGGATTGCGGCTGCTCGTTCGGACCACCGTCGCCGTTGCCGTCGATCTGCAGGGGCGAAGCGAGGGCCGCCAGCAAGTCGTCGATTTGCTTGACGGCTGCGTCGTACGCCGCCGCGACGGCCGATTCAGCCGACTCGGTCGAGTCTTCCGAATCAGGTGCCGTCGTTGCGGAGGCTTCCGCCGGCGTCGACTCCGGCGGCAAGGTCACGATCTCGATCTCGCTCTTGACGTGATCGAACACCGCGAGCGTGTGCGGAAAGATGAACTGATAGTCGGGCAGATCGAGCCCGCCGCCGGGGATCTTCACCCGCTCGAAGTAGCGGATCATGTCGTAGCCGATGAACCCGACCGCACCGGCGAAGGGTCCCGGCAATTCCTGGTCGACCAACACGTTGCTTGCCGCCAGCTCCGCGCGGACGGGCGCAAACGGATCGGTCCGATCCACGGGCTGCGTGGTGTCGGTGCCGTTGCGGGACACGGTCACCTCGTCGCTATCCAGCTTCATGGTCGTGTAGGGTCCGATACCGATGAACGAATACCGGCCAACCTGAATGCCCTGTTCGACACTCTCGAGCAGGAAGGTCGCCCCTTTCCGTTTCAGCTTGATGAACGCGGAAACAGGCGTCTCGAGATCCGCCGGAATGCGCCGGCGCAGCGGTACACGCTTGCCCTCGGCCACGAGAGCGCAGTACTGATCCAGGGTCGGAGTGAGCATCACAGGTCTCCTTCGGTGCTCGTCTGTTGTAAGCGCTTGGCCAAAAACGTCTTCGGGACGCGCCGCCGTCACCACAACAAGAAACCCACCATCGGCTGATGGTGGGTTCCGAAATCGCGTTCTGGTTCAGGAACTAGCCGTAAACACCGTCGCGCACGTCAACCACCATCCCAGCGGGCATGGTCCACCATCGACGCCAGTATCGGCTTCGCCTGGAGGATCCGGAGGATCGGGTGGTTGTAGTATCGACGCGAATCATCGGTGATTGATCCCTGTCTCCGTTTCCGGAGAAAAAAGACTCTCGGAAATTCGAGAGTGATTGAGTATACAATTTTGCAGGGCGGGGTGTCAAGGTGTCGCGCCGTCGCCGGTTGCGGGCGGCCCGGCGATCTCGCTCGTCCACCTGTGCGGGTCCTCGTCTTTCCCCAGCTTGATCCCGTCGAGCCGGTCGTAAAGGCGCCGCTGCGAGTCGGTGTTCGTGAACTGTCGCGACCGCGCTTCCGTGTCGATGCCAGCAACCGGCTGCACCGCCCACGCCGTGCCGGTGCAGAACATCTCCTCGGCGCGGTCGAAGAGTTCGGCCGCGTCGATATCCCGCTCCTCGACCGTGACACCGTCGTCGCGCAGCAGCGTGATGACGCTGTCGCGGGTGATGCCCGGCAGGATCTGGTCGTTCAGCTTGGGGGTCGCCACCGTGCCGTCGTCGAAACGCACGAAGACGTTGGAACCGCTGGTCTCGGTGATGGCGCGGTAGCGGCGCGCGTCGACGTAGAGCACGTCGTCGTATCCCTGGACCGCCCATTCGTGCTTGAGTTTCAGTCCGCCGGCGTAGTTGGCAATGGCTTTGGCCCAGCCCGTCGAGTCCGCCGGCACACGCGAGCGATCGACCAGCCGGAGGCGGATGCCGTCGCGCTGCGCTTCATCGCCCGCGTCGCCCGTATCGGCAGGGAAGTACGCCCCGACCGGACTGCAATACATCACGACCCGGAATTCATTACACGGCCGCAGCCCGAGCAATGGTTGATCGGCGAACTGCACGACCCGGATGTAGAGCGCACCGTGACCCGTGGCAGGGACGTGCGCCGCGTTGGCGCCGACAAGGTCGGCCACTGCCGACTGGAAACGGTCGATGGGAAAGGCCGGCATCAGCAGGGCGCCCGCCGAGCGCTGCATTCGTTGTGCATGGCTCGGCAGCCGGAAGGCCAGCAGTCGGTCGTCGGTCGTCCGGTGCACTTTCAGGCCCTCGAAGACGCCCACGCCGTAGGACAGCACCGCGGCGGCGGGCGAGATCGACAGGTCGGCGAAGGGAACGAGTTGCCCGCGGTCCCAGTCCGCGCCTACCTCGCCGCTGCCAGCGGCGGCACCGTTGACAACGCAGCGGGTCTCGTAGACTAGGTCTGTCGGGTGCAGCGAAAAGGCGATTGGCTGGTCAGCGCTGGTCATCGGTGTCCTCGTCCCCGGAGCCCGTCGAATACTGCGCCCAGTCTGCCATCATGTCGCCGAAGCCCTCGCTGTCGTCCGCCGCACTCAGCGCTGCCAGGCGGTCGATGCTCTCGCCGAAGGCCGTGTACAGTTCGCCTCGATGCCGGTTGATGTGCTGGATGTGATAATACAGCTCGGGATTCTCGGACATCACCTCGGCCGTGACCCGCATCTGCTGGCTGAAGGTCGTGCCCCCCAGTGCCTCCAGGCGTTCGTACGACAGGCCGCTGCCGCGCAGGGTCTCGCCCATGGCCAGATTGACCAGGTGCGGCAGGTTCAATACCCAGGTCATGTAACGGTCGTGTTCGGCCAGGGGCAATTCGGTCAGGTGGGCCGCCGTATCGCGGAACAGATCGACGGCCTTCTGCTCGGCCGTCGGACAGCCCGCGCGGCAGACGACGACGTTCTGTCCGGCCAGCAAGTCCTTGTCCGGCCCGAACATAGGATGGATACCCGCCACCTGCAGACCCCGCTTCACGCCGTCCTCGATCACATCGGTCAGGTGCGATTTCAGGCTGGCGATCTCGAGTACCACCCCGCGCGGTTCCAGGGCCAGGGTCTCGACCAGCACCTCGCGCATGGCTGCCAGCGGCACCGCCAGGACGACCAGATCCGCCCGGGTGATCGACTCGTCGAGGAGATCGTCCTTTTCCACGACGTGGGTCGCGTAACCCAGCGAGTTGGCGAAGCGCGTGAACCAGCCACCCATCTTGCCGGCGCCGCCGACGATGGTGCAGCTCGTGTCGCCGCCGGTCTGCTCGCGCGTGCGCTCGACTTCCTGCAGGCCGACCGCGCCGCGGATCAACGCCAGGGCGACCTCGTGCAGGATGGTCGGATCGACTCCGACCGCATCGGCGCGCCGTCGCATCCGGTCGAGCACCCGTTTCTCGATACCGAAGTCACGAACGGGTAGGCCGTGGGTTTCCTTGAACGCGCCGATCCGCCGGGCCAGATCCTGGCGCTGGGCGACGAGCTCGGCGATCTGCGTATCTATGCTGCTGATTTCCCGGCGTAACTTGTCCAGCATGGTTTTCTCGTCTTCTCTGTTGCCTGTACGGTAATCGTGTCGCTTATACTGTCGGTAGCGTACGCTGAGCGTTTAGTTTCGGCTACCGAGAATCCACCTGTTCGGCACGAGGTGCCCATGTCCGATCGTTCGCAAGACGGTAAACAGTCGGCGGATCCCGTACACATCAAAGTTCCGGCATCGAAAAGCCTGACCCAGCGCGCGCTGGTGCTGGCGGCCCTCTGTCCGGGCGAATCGCTCGTGCACGATCCGCTGGTGTGCGACGACAGCGAGCATCTGTCGGCGGCTTTGCAACAGCTGGGCGTGGCGATCGACAAGAATCAGGACAATCCGGCAGCCGGTGCCGCGGATGATCCGAGCAGCACCGCACCGAGCGTCTGGACCGTGCGCGGCGGCATCGACCGCGCGCCGACCGGCACCGTGTTCTGTGGCAACGCCGGTACTTGCTTCCGCTTTCTCTGCGCCGTCTCCCTCGTCGTGCCCGGCACGTTGCGCCTCGACGGCAACCACCATCTGCGTCGGCGGCCATGCGCCGAGATCGGCGAGGCGCTGCGCGAGCTCGGCGCCGAGGTGGATTTTCGGGGCGAAGCCGGATTCGCACCGCTGGACATCAGCTTCGGCGGCGAGGTGGCGGCGAACGTGACGATCGATGCGTCACGGACCAGCCAGTTCGTCAGCGGCCTCCTGATGGTCGGCCGAACCCTGCCCGCCGGGCTCGTCGTCAACTTGACCGGACCGCCCGTATCGCTGCCCTACCTGGACATGACGGTGGCAACCATGGCTGCTTTCGGCGCGACCGACGTCGAGACGCGGAACGATGCGGCGGGGCACGGCTACCGGGTACCCCCGGGCAGCTACCGGCCCACCGAATACACAGTCGAAGGAGACTGGTCGGCCGCAGCCATGGCGCTCGTCGCCGGTCGATTGGCGCGGCGCGAGGTGATCATCGACAATCTCGTTGCCGAATCGCACCGGGGCGCAACATCCCAGCAGGGCGACCGCGTGATCGTCGAGTTCCTGCGCGAGCTCGACGAACCTCGCGAACACGTCTTCGACCTGCACGACTGCCCCGATCTGATCACGCCGCTCGCCGTCGCGGCGGCCTGCGCCGACCATCCCAGCCGGATCAAGAACGTCGCCCACGCTCGCATCAAGGAATGCGATCGGGTTGCGGCCATGGCGGAAAGCCTGGCGGCTATCGGTGTCGAGCTGCAGGAGTTGCCGGATGGACTGGTCATCCAGCCGGCACAGGACCTGCGGCCCGCGGACCTCGATTCGCGTGACGACCACCGCATGGCCATGGCCCACGGACTGCTGTCCTTGCGGCAGCCCGGCATTACAACCTCGAACCCCGCGTGCGTCAGCAAATCCTATCCGCAATTCTGGCAGGTGCTCGAGCTGTTCCGATGATCTGGACGGTGTGCACGGTGGATCAAGCTCGCCAACGACAACAAATTCAACAAAACACATGACAAATCATACCATTTTGGTATAGTATCTGACCACGCTGGATTTCAGGCGAGATCCGGACGATCAAGCTCTGCATAGATCACGAGAACTCAGACGACGCATCCGAACCGGACGGGGTAACGTTCCCGCGGTCAACCGATCGCGTCGAGAAGGAGAATACCATGTTTCGATCGCTCTACCGTATCGCCGGTACGCTCGCGCTGCTACTCTTCGTTTCCGCCCCGGGCTTCGCCCAGATACCGGACCTCAATCTCTCCAGCGCCTCGTCGGCCAACGGCATGATCTGGGCGTCGGTCTTCACACGTCCCGACGGCCTGGGCAATACCCTGACCAGCGCCTACAGGTTCGGCGGCGCGACGTTCAACGCACTGGTCCGCGTGCACATGGTCGATGCGGCCGGTGTTGGGATACCCGGCATCGCGGCGGCCGACATGTGGCTCGAGTCCGGCCTGGGCGGCCTCGTGCCGTGCCCCTACAACTTCGCGCCCGGCACCTGGCCCGGCTACGTGTCCATCGCCGACGGACCGACCGGTCCGGCCGGCGCTGCGATCTTCACCAACGCCGTTTTCGGCAGCGGCTGGTCCGATGTGCCCGGCCTGGAGCCCTGCATCGTCATGACACCCTGGGGAAAGGTCAACGGCACGGCGGGCGGCTCGCCGCCCAACAGCAACCTGCCCATCGGCTTCAACAGTCCCGATCTCAACGGTGACGGCGTGGTGAATCTGACGGACCTGATCATCTTCGCCGGCAGCTACATGGGTACCTATTCGTACAGTTGCGATTATTTTTGGGATGGCACGCTGAACCTGTCGGACCTGGTGCTGTTCGCCGGGGCGCTGGGCGCCACCTGTCCGTAAAGGATTTCTTCAGCCGGATCGGTGTTGAAGGCGACGATCAGTCCACCTGGTAGCTGTCCGTTCCCACCAGCAGCTCGCGCAGGTCGCCCGCTCCGCCGGCGGCGGCCTGCGCCGCGTCGATCTGCTCGACGAGCAGGTCTTCGTAGCACTCGTCCGCCACGGCGTGGAATACGCCCATGGGCTCGGGAAAGTCGGGGTAACGCAGACGCGTCAGCATGAAGGCGAGGGTCTCGCTCGTCTCGTCGTGGACCAGCAGATCGTCTTTACTCCACTGCTCACCAATCTGCACAACTTCGGGCTTGATGCCGTCGACCAGGCGCAGGCCCTTGTCCTTCTCGGCGCCGAAGATCATGGGCTGGCCGTGCTCCAGATAGAGCACGGCGTCGTCCCGGCTCTTGCGTGAGGTGGCGTACTCGAAGGCGCCGTGGTTGAACACGTTGCAGTCCTGGTAGATCTCCACGAACGAGGTGCCCCGGTGAAACGCCGCGCGTTCGAGCACGTCGGCCAGGCGCTTGTCCATGTCCATGGCCCGGGCGGCGAAACCGGCCTCGGCGCCCATGGCGATGCTCAGGGGTGTCATGGGCAGATCGATGCTGCCCTGGGGCGACGACTTGGTCTTCTTGCCCTCTTCCGAGGTGGGCGAATACTGGCCCTTGGTCAGACCGTAGATCTTGTTGTTGAACAGCAGCACGCTGAGGTCGAGGTTGCGCCGTAACAGGTGCACCAGATGGTTGCCGCCGATGCTCAGGCCGTCGCCGTCACCGGTGACGACCCAGACGTCCAGCTCGGGATTGGCCACCTTCACGCCGGTGGCGATGGCCGGGGCGCGGCCGTGGATGCCGTGGAAACCGTAAGTCGCCATGTAGTACGGGAATCGACTGCTGCAGCCGATGCCGGAGACGAACACGGTGTTCTCGGGGCGCTTACCCAGCTTGGCCAGCACCTTGCGCATGGTGTTGACGATGGCGCGATCGCCACAGCCGGGGCACCAGCGGACTTCCTGGTCCGAGGTGAAATCCTTGGCGGTCAGCGGGCAGGCCAGTTGTTCGCTGCTCATGGTTCTATCCCTCGCCATCTACAGCGCCGGGCGTGGCGCCGGTTTGGGTTGCGGATTCGGCACGGACATCGGGAGTTCGCGACTCCCGGTCGCCCCAGTCGCCCGAAAGCATCAGATCGATACCCTGCTCGAGCTCCTCGACCAGGAAGCCCCGGCCCTGCACCTTGTTCAAGCCGCGCGCATCGACCAGGTAGCGGGCACGGATCAGCGAACGCAGCTGCCCGGTGTTGAGTTCGGGGATCAGCACCTGCCCGAAGCCGCGCAGGATCTCCCCCAGGTCCGCAGGCAGCGGATTGAGGTGCCGCAGGTGTACCGCGCTGACGGACTTGCCCTGCTGTTGCGCTCGTTGCACGGCGGTGGTGATGGCGCCGTAGGTGCCGCCCCAGCCAAGCACCATCAGCGAGGCGTCCGGCCGGCCCTCGATGGTCGTGGGCGGAATCCGCTCGGCAATCCGTTCGATCTTCTGCACACGCAGCTCGGTCATCCGCTGATGGTTTTCTGCCGTGTAGGAAACGTCACCCTTGCCGTCGGACTTCTCCAGACCGCCGAGGCGGTGCTCCAGTCCCGGCGTGCCCGGTACGGCCCAGGGCCGCACGAGTCGCTCGTCGCGGCGGTAGGGCTCGAAGTCGCCCCGCTCATCGGTCGCTGCGGGGTGGGTTATGGGAATCGGGTCCAGATCGTCGGGATCGGGGACGCGCCAGGGCTCGGCGCCGTTGGCCAGGTAGCTGTCGCTCAGCACGACAACCGGTACCATGTGCTGCAGGGCGATGCGCGCCGCTTCCACGGTGGTGTCGAAACAGTCGGCCGGCGAGCGTGCCGCCAGTACCACCAGCGGGCTGTCGCCGTTGCGTCCGTGCAGCGCCTGCAGCAGGTCGGACTGTTCGGTCTTGGTCGGCAGGCCGGTCGAGGGCCCGCCCCGCTGCACGTCGAACACGACGAGGGGCAACTCGGTCATCACGGCCAATCCGAGGGCCTCGGATTTGAGCGCCAGCCCGGGCCCCGACGTCCCGGTGCAGCCGAGCTGACCGGCAAACGACGCGCCGATGGCGCTGCAGATCGCCGCGATCTCGTCCTCGGACTGGACCGTCTTGACGCCGAATCGTTTCATGGTCGCCAGGTGGTGCAGGATCTCGCTGGCCGGCGTGATGGGATAGCTGCAGTACACCACCGTCTTGTCGGCAAGCTTGGCCGCCGCCGTCAGGCCGAGGGCGGCCGCCTCGTTGCCCGTGATCCGCCGGTAGGTGCCCTCCGCCAGGCTGGCCCGGTCGACCCGGTAGCGATAGGCGAAGAGCTGGGAGATCTCGCCGAAGTTGGCGCCGGCCTTCAGGACGGCGATGTTGGCCTCGGCGATCTCCGGCCGGTCCTTCTTGACGCCGAAATAGTCGTTCAGATAATCGATGGTCGGCTCGAGGGGCCGCTCGAAGAGCCAGCAGATCAGACCCAGGGCGTACATGTTGCGGCAGCGGGCGGCGTCCTTGCTTTTCAGAGGCGAGTCGACCAGCGTCTCCTTGGTCAGGCGAGTGATGGGCACCTTGAACAGGGAATAGCGGCTGGCCAGCGTCTCGTCATCCAGCGGGTTGACGCCTTCCGGATACTTGGCCTTTTTCAGGTTGGATGCGGTGAAGTCGCTCTCGTTGACGATCACCAGACCGCCCGGCCGCACGTCCGCCAGATTCGACTTGAGCGCGGCGGGATTCATGGCGATCAGCGCGTCCACATCGTCGCCGGGCGTGTGGATGTCCTTGGCGGCGAAGTTGACCTGGAATCCCGAAACACCCGCCAGCGAACCGGCCGGTGCCCTGATCTCGGCGGGATAATCGGGCAGGGTGACGACGTCGTTGCCGAGCATGGCCGCCGCGTCGGTGAAGCGCATGCCCACCAGTTGCATACCGTCGCCGCTGTCGCCGGCGAATCGCACGGTGGCGGTGACCAGCTGTTCAACTTCGGGTTGGTTATCCTGCTGCGAGTCCGTCATCGTCATTCCGCTCCACGGGTCGGAGGATTTTCTCGGCCGTGTTGGCATCAGCTAATGCCATATGGTAATGCGATCTCCCCGCATCGCAATTGGTATTTAAATAACAGATCTTAGCAAAACCGCGGGTTATTGCCCGTGCCGACCCGGTGGCAGCTGGGCCGCTCGGAACCGGCAGCCAAGTTTGCTGCTGACCTCGAATCAATTTGCATCTAAAATCCGAGCAACTTCGTAATGCACGGCGCAGGTACACGACCAGCGAACTGATCGCCACATTGAGCAAACCGAGATCGATTGGCCCTCATGCAGATATCCATAGCCGGATTGAGCAAGGTGTACAAGGGCGGCACGGTCGCCCTGCAGGATATCGATCTGCAGATCGAAAGCGGCATGTTCGGCCTGCTCGGACCCAACGGCGCGGGCAAGACGACGCTGATGCGGATCCTGGTCACGTTGTTGCGACCGACAACCGGAACCGTCGACATGGCCGGCCACGATCTGCAACGCGACCGTCGCCCGATCCGCGCCATGCTCGGTTATCTGCCTCAGGATTTCCGCTTCTTCTCCAAGCTCTCCACCTGGGAATTCCTCGACTATGCCGCCTCCCTGGCCGGGCTGCGCCGGAAAAAAGCCCGGCGGCAAGCGGTGGACGAGATGCTCGAGCGCGTCGGGTTGTTCGACGTGCGCGACCGCCTGGCCAACAAGCTCTCGGGGGGCATGAAACGACGGCTCGGGATCGCCCAGGCCCTGATCGGCGATCCGCGAATCATCGTCGTGGACGAGCCGACCACGGGGCTCGATCCGGAAGAACGCATCCGGTTTCGCAACGTGCTGACCGATCTGGGCCAGCAGGACAAGATCATCATTCTCTCCACGCACATCGTCGGCGACATCTCGAGCACATGTCGCGACCTGGCGCTGCTGGACCACGGGCGACTGGCCTTCCGGGGCTCGCCCGACGAGCTGATCGAGATGACCCGCGGTCACGTCTGGCGGATCAACGCGGTGGAGCAGCAACTCGAGGACATCGCCCAGCGCTACGCGGTCATCGCCACGGCACCGGCCAGCGCCGGCTGGGAGGTCACCGTCGTGACGGATCGACTCGAGGGCTACGACGCCGAGCCGGTCGCCCCCACGCTGGAGCACGCGTACGTGTATTACCTCGAGCACGTCGCGCCGGGCGACGCCGGCAGCGATCCTGGCGCCGCCGACCGCGGCATCGGAGGTCATGCTTCGTGATCTCCCCGTACACCATCGGCGTCATCGCCCGTCTCGAGACCCGCACCCTGTTGCGCAGCTGGTTCTTCCGCATCATCATCGTGGGATCGCTGGTGTACTTCGGCTTCTTCGACTACTTCATCATCGTCAGTTCGGGCGAGAGCGACTGGGAATTCCGCGCCATTCCGTCGACCATCCCCTACGTGAACATCCTGTTCCTGAACACGGTCCAGGCCGTGGTCGCGCTCTTCCTGGCGACGGACTTCCTCAAACGGGACAAGAAGCTCGACACCACCGACGTGATCTACATGCGTTCGATGACCAACGGGGATTACGTCGCCGGTAAGGCTATCGGTATCCTGCTCGTATTCGGCATCGTGAACCTGGTGGCGCTCGTCATGGCGCTGATCTGCAACCTGCTCGCGACGGACGCGGCCGTGGTGTGGCCGGCGTACCTGCTCTACCCGCTGCTGATCAGCCTGCCGACGCTGGTGTTCATCCTGGGGCTGGCGTTCCTGTTCATGACGATCTTTCGCAACCAGGCCGTGACCTTCCTGGTCCTGCTCGGCTATATCGCGACCACGATCTTCTACCTGGGCAGGAAGTTCCATTACCTGTTCGACTATCTCGCCTACCAGTTGCCGGCGCTCCATTCGGGTTTCACCGGTTTCGGCGATCTGACCGGCATGCTCGCCCATCGCGGGATGTATCTGTTGCTGGGGGTGTCGTTCGTCTATCTGACGATCTTCCTGCTGCGGCGCCTCGAACAATCGCGGCTGGTAGCTGCCGGATCGCTGTTGATGGCGGTGGCGACCGGCGGCGGCGGGATCGGGCTGGGCTATTTCTATCTCCAATCCATCGCGCGCGATGCCGAGCGACGGACGGCCATCACCGAGCTGGCCGGTACGTGGATCGACGAGCCGCTGGTCACGCCGCAGGGGTACTCGCTCACGCTCCGGCACGAGGGCCGGCAGATCGTCGTCTGGGCCCGCTGCGCCGTGCGCAATGATACCGGCGCCCCCCTCTCACGCTACCTCTTCAATCTGAATCCCGGTCTGGCGGTCGCTGCGGTCGTCGGCGTCGACGACGAAGGTGGCGAAGGTGGCGGGATGGACTTTCGCCGCGACCGGCAGCTCCTGTGGATCGAGCCGGCAAACGCCCTGCAACCCGGCGCCGCCGACACCTTCGACGTCAGCTACAGCGGGCGGATCGCCGAGTGGGCGTGCTATCCGGACATCGACGAGCACGTGCGTGAAGTGGCGTACCGACCGGCCGCCATTTTCACGGGCGAAAAACGCTTCGCCTTCGTCGAGCCCGAGTACGTGTTGCTGACGCCGGAAACCGTCTGGTACCCGGTTCCCGGGCCGGGTTACAGCCCGTTGCGGCCCGTGTCCCACGCCACGCGCTTCTGCGATTTCGACCTCACGGTGCAGACCGACGATTCCTTGACGGCGGTGGCGCAGGGCGCGGCGCAACAACCCGAACCCGGCCGCTTCCTCTTCACTCCCGAAACGCCGTTACCGGCCATGACCGTGGCCATCGGCAGCTACGAGGTCAAATCGGTTGCCGTGGACTCGGTCGTCTACAGCATCTACCATCGCCCCGGCCACGATTACTTCTCGACGCACTTCGCGGACCTGGGCGACACCTTGCAGGCGATGATCCGGGAAGTGCGGCAGGACTTCGAGAACAAGATCGGACTGGAGTACCGCTTCCCCCGCCTGTCGCTGGTCGAGGTGCCGATCCACTTCTTCAGTTTCCAGCGCACCTGGACCGTGAACCAGGAGGTCGTGCAACCGGAGCTCGTCCTCTTCCCCGAAAAGGGTCTCTCGGCCGACGGCACCGATTTCACCCGCATGGCCCGGCGCATCGAGCGGCGCAACAACCGGAGGAACCAGGATCTGACGCCGGCGGAGAATCAGTGCCGGATGTTCGAGCGCTTCGTCAGGTCGACGCTCGTGGAGGATTTCACGCCGTCGCGATACTGGTGGGACGACGACTTCGAGTTCGAGACCAGCTACAACCTGATGCCGAACTACCTGTCCTTCGTAAACCATCTCGCCTCGGACCGGCTGCCCATCGTGAACCTGGCCCTCGAGTCCTATTTCGTCAGCCGACTGGAGGACCGTTCGACCGAGTACTTCCGTTTCTCGGTGGGGCTGGTGCCGTCGGAGCGCGCGAATCTCCTGCTCGACGGGCGCAATCTGCCCGACGTGCTGGCCGATCGCGAAAGCCGCGATCTGCTGCCGCTGGTGCTCAAGGCCAAGGGCGATTATCTGTTCCTGCTGCTCGAGGGCGTGTTCGGTGAGGAGATATTTCAGGAGTTTCTCATCGAACGGCTCGCGGCGAACCGTTTCCGCGACTACCCCCTCGAGAACTTCCTTACCGACCTGGAAGGGCATTTCGGCGTCGATTTCCGGCCGTACCTCGACAACTGGTATCACGGCCGCGAATTGCCGGGATTCCTGACTTCGAATTTCGAGTGCTACAAGATCATCGACGGCGATCGGGAGCGATACCAGGTTCGCCTGCGCATCGGTAATCCGGAAGCGGTCGACGGCGTGGTGAAACTGTCGTTCCGCAAGGAAGGCAACAACCGCGGCCGACGGGGCGGCGGGCGCGGACGGCAGGAAGTGGATCCCCGCGACGCCGGCAAGCTGGTTTTCGTGGCGGCCGGCCAGCTCAAGGAGGTCGGTCAGGTGCTCGACTTCCAGCCGAGTTCGGTGCGGGTGGTCACCTTCGTCGCCCGCAACATCCCGACGACGATCTTCCACACCGTCACCGATTGCGATCTGCGCAAGGGTGCCGAAGCCTTCGACGGCGAACTGGTGCTCGACGGGCCGCTGCGCTGGAGCGAGGACGGCGAGATCATCGTCGACAACGAGGACGCCGGTTTCGCGTCCGAGAGCAGCTCGGCGCGCTGTCTGCTGCGCAAGTGGTTTCCCAAGCAGGCCGGCAGTGACGAGACGAAATACGTGGGCATGCGCTTCTGGCGCGACGTGAACTCC
>CAYLIV010000019.1:0-75860 GCA_964384055.1 uncultured Fibrobacteraceae bacterium | reverse complement strand
TCGGCGGACCCGACCTCGGCGACGATGGGCAGGAAACCGCGTTGTATCTTCCAGTTGATAAACTCGGTGAACAGCGGTTCGTTCACGTACTCGGGGGGCGTGACCACGACCATGGTCACCAGCCCATCGACGACAACCGGGTCGTCGTCGGTCTTGGCAGCCGGCGCGTATCCGGAACCGGTCGTGCCCAGGATACGGGAATACACCGGCGCAAAAAACGGGCTCCTGGTGCGGGCCTGCAGGTCGGCCTCGGCCAGTGGGTCGCCGCCGGTGAAGCGGACACGCAACTCGATCTCGTCGGCCACCTCGAGCAGGTTCTCCTGCGGTCGGTAACCGACCGGCTCGACTTCCAGCCGGCCGAGCCGAACCGCGCGCAGCCGGCCCAGCGGCACGAAGCGCACCCGTTCGGTTTTTCGCAGGTCATCACTATGCAGGTCATCACGATACAGCGCCGGATCGTAGTGGAACGGGATATCCTCCGCGGCGGCGTCCTTGCGCGCGGACGGCTGACGCGGAAACAGCTTCGCGTCGAAACCGAGGGCACTCAGGTCCACGAGCTGCGTGTGAACGGTGGTGATCTCTACCTCGACCTCAGCCCCGCCCGGTATCGCCAGTAGCCGGTGGAATCGAGGCAGTTGCGGACCGCCCAGTTCACCGCCGGGTGAAGATCCCGCCAGGTTCAGCACCGTGAAAGTCCCTGCCGGCGATTCCGTCTTCTGGACGGTGATTTCGCCAATCGTCACCCTGAAACGGTAACCATCTGAGTCCTGGTCCAGCAGCTGGCAGTGCGTGGTCTGCCCGCCTAGCGGGATCGTGGTTGCCGGCCCGCCACCGGTACCGGCCAGCGCCCCGCTGGTCGACATCAGCAGCAAGCACAGGCAGCTCAGGGTTCTGATGAAAAACACGTTTGCTCCTCCTGGGTCCGCCGGTTCATCGAAGTGAATAGTAAAAATAACATAAATTTCGCAACACGGTATACCACTTAACAACAAAGATAGTGCCGCGTAAATCCCTAAGTTGCCTCGGTGCGGCGTGTTGCGGCCGACTCGCCGCCGGCGAAAAAGACCCCGGGACACGGCGTCCCGGGGTCACGGTCGATTCGCGCGCTTCGTGTCGTCGTTACTTCAACAAGGTCATCTTCCGCGTGAACGAGACCTCGTCGGTGACCAGCTGGTAGTAGTAGATGCCGCTGGCCATCTGGCGACCGCTGCTGTCGGTGCCGTTCCAGACGACGGTGTGGCTCGAGGCCGCGAGATCATCGTCCACGAGCGTGCGCACCAGGCGACCGGCGACGTCGTACACGTGCAACGCGACGTGGGTCGCCCGCGGCAGATCGAAGGCGATGTTCGTCACCGGGTTGAACGGATTCGGGTAGTTGTGGCGCAGCGCAAACTTCTGCGGCACCTGCTCGGTCGGATCGACACCGGTCGGGCTATCATAGGTGACGCGGACGCACCATTCGTTCACCGTCCCGTAGTCCGCGCCCAGGTTGTCGCTGACGAACAGCGTCCATTCGCCCAGCATCTCCTCGCCGACGAACGCACTCAGATCACCTTCCGGCGTCAGCTCGTCCGGATACCAGCCGATGAGGTTGTCCGTGCCGCCGCCGGTCATGTCATGCAGCACGACGGTCGTGCCCGCCGGCGATGTCAGCCGTACGATCAGATCGCCGATGTAGGTGTGGCTGATGTCGACGTAGACGTCCACCTCCTCGATGGTACCGGCCATGGTCATGTCGGCGGTGTCGGTCACGCCGGCGGGATTGTCGTCCGGTATGCTCAAGCCGGGCTGGCTGCACAGCAGCGCCTCGTACACGACAGTCAGCAGAAAATCCAGATCCGTCAACTGCTGGCCGTCGCTCAGCGAGACCTCCTGCTCACCGATGCTCCAACCCAGTTTCGTGGCGCGGATGGTATACGGCCCGGCAAACAGACCATCGAGGACGTAGCTGCCGTCGGTGCCGGTGACGACCGAGCCGCCGTTGGGAATGGCCTGGACGAGCACGCCCGAGTGATCGGTCTCGCCGTCCAGGGTCACGGTGCCCGAAACGCCGCAGTTGCCGAACTCCGGCGTCATCAGCCAGGTGACTGCGTTCTCTAGCAGGTTGATCCGTTCGGGACCCGCAGCGGCGTAATCGAAGCAGAAGAACGCGATCTGTCCGCCCTCGGGAGCGGGATTGGTATCGTAGGCGATCACGCTGGCGTCGGTGGGATTGCCGGTCCAGAAGCACACCGCCTCGGCGTCGGGCAGCGGCGCCATGGCGTCCGAATCACCGTAACCGTCGTAGGTGATGGAGATCTGGCTGCACATGACGTTGGGATAGTTCTGGATGGCGTGGCCCGACTGCGGAATGGTGATGTCGCCCACGCTGTCGCCGTTCCAGTCGTTGGAGTGCATCACGTGGGTGGCAAACGCGCTGTCGCCGTACTGGTCGTAACCCAGTTCGCCGCCCTCGAGCAGGATGTGCCCACCTTCCTGGGCGAAGGTCACCAGGCCGGCCTTCAGGGCGGCGTTCGACAGCGTGGTGATGTTGTCGCCGCAGGCGAGGATGACCAGATCATAGTCGACGAAGGTCGACGGGTCGACACTCGCCGCGTCGACGGTGGTCACGTAATAACCCACCTCCTCGAGGTCGGTCGCGAGCAGGGCGGAACTCTTGGTGTCGTCCTGCTGGTAGGCCTCGCCGATCACCTGTCCGGTCTTCTCGTCGAGCTTCGCCTCGCAGAAGGCCGCCTGGGCATCGTCGTCGATCAGCAGCAGGTCGCCGGCGGTGGGTGCGAGCTCGAAGTCCTTCTCCACCGCGGGTTCATCGAGGGTCATGGTCAGGGTCGCCGGTACGTGATGCCAGGCGCGCACCTTGACCACGTAGTCGAAGTACGGCACGGCGCCGGTCTGGTACTGGCCGGACTCGTCGCAGACGGTCTCGTCGATCAGTTCGTTGTTGTCCGAACGGTACAGCTTGACCGTGGCTTCCAGCGGGTCGCCGGTGTCGACCTCGGTGACCGTGCCGAACAGGTAGCTGGCCGGCGCCGGCGTCAGATCGATCTCGATATCGTTGGCGCCGTAGTTCACGAAGACCGTGTCCTCGTAGTGCAGGTATCCGAAGTGGTCCACGACGAGGGTGTACTCGGCCACCACGAGTTCCTCGGGAACGACAAAGTCGCCCTGCGCGTCGCTGACCACGGTGAAGACCAGGTCGCTCTGGGCGTCATAGCCGTACACCGTGGCGTCCGGGATGGCAGTACCGCCTGTGTGGACGTAGCCGCTCAGCGTGCCGTAGGCCTCGATGACATCGAAGCTCTCGGTGTACAGCTCGTAGCCGCTGACCGCGATGATGCCGGTCACCTGGCCCAGCTCGCTGGGCGTGACGGTCAGTTCGAAATCCGTCGTCGAGGCCAGCGTACCGTCGGGCAGCTGGGCGTACAGAATATGGCCCGGCTGGTTCACGGTCGCATGCAAGGTACCGGGCAGGTTCAGCGCGAACATGTCGAACATGCCGATGTCCGTGGTCACCGTCAGATCCGGCGCAGTCAGGCGCAGCGCACGGCAAGTGATCGGCTCGGTGAACAGGCGGTAGGTCTCCTGCGGATCCTGACCGCAGATGTCGAGGGTCGGTCCGTAAGGATAGTTCACCGTGAACACCGCTTCGCCGCTGGCGTCGGTGGTCACCGGCGTCGTAGCGTACTCCAGACCTTCGGCCCAGACCTCGATGCCGGGTTGCGGATCGATGCCGTCGGCGTCGAGCACGGTCACCGTGATCTCCGTCTCCACATTGGCCTGGATGAAGCTCGGCGTGATCAAAACCGTGGCCGGCACGATGACGTTCAACTCGGTCACGTAGGGCACCCGGAACTGGGCCATGACGACCAGCTTCATGGGTACTCCGGGCGTCAGCTGCTGCAGGAACTCCACCTCCAGGCTGCCGGTCTCGCCCACGGTGCCGCAGCCCATCAGCACGCCGTCCTGGGTCAGGCCGACGTAGCTGCCGTGCTCGGCCTGGATGGTCATGCTCGGGTTGCCCACAAACACGGTGTCGTCGTGGATGACGTTGTTGGTCTGCGGGGTGCCGACCCAGGTGGAGATGCTCGGATCGCCCATCAGGTTGTAGATGTTCCAGTAGTACGTGGTCAAACTCGAGCCGGCTTCCATCACCGCCAGGTTGCCGCTGAAGATCAGGGCATCGTTGGTGACGTACCACAGGTGCTCCGCCTCGCCATGGTCGTGGAACAGCCCGTCGTAGGCCCCGAGGCCCGAATTTTCGTAGGTCGGATTGGCCGTAACGGTCGCAAGGCCGACGCCCCACCAGTAGTCCTCGTCCCAGTAGGTCGAGTTGGAGCCGCCGATGTAGCCGATCGCTCCCTTGTTGGCGGCGCGCAGCCAGGTCTCGGCAAAACACTCGCCGTAGTCGTATTCGCTCGTGGAACAGCAGTTGCCGACCGCCAGACAGTACTCGCCGTCGTTCTGCAGGCTGTTGATGTTGGCCTGCGTGAAGCTCGGGTCGGCCCAGCTCGTGGCGCTGCCGTGAGCGGTGTAGTTGATGTAGCTGACGCCGTCGCTGACGTTCTGGATGATGGCCGACGACTGGCTGCCGGACTCGGGATACAGATAGGTATGGCTGTAGATGTTGTGCGCGGCGTTGAAGTAGTAGGTCGTGCCGTAGTTGATCTGGCCGTTGCCCCAGGTCGAACCGTGGCTGCTGTCCATACCCGCGATCATCACCACTTCCTCGAGGTAGCTCGGGTCCGGCATCTCGTACTTGTCGTACATCAGGCTCTTGTCGAGGATCGCCTGGAGCTGCGACGGGTTGGTGGCCGAGAAGCGGCCGTAGAACATATCCGGGACCAGATCGCCGTCGACCGCGCAATAGGGCCGGTCGGTGGCGTTGCCGCTCTCGAAGAAGGTAGGCATCTGGGCGATGTCACCGACAAACAGCACGAAGCTGGGCGCCGGCAACTCGGGCGTGGCGTCGTTGTAGAGCCCATGCAGATAGGTGCGAATCGAACTGGTGGTCGTACCCACCTCGGGGCTACCCAGCACGCCGACGATCATGTGGAAACCGCGTTCGGTCTTCCACTGGACAAAGCTCTGCATCTGCGCCTCGAACTCGGGCGGCACGACCACGACCATGGTCACCACGTCGCCGACGCGGTCGGGATAGTCGTCCTGGAACTCGCGGCTGTTGGCGGCGCGGGTGTACAGGTGCTCGAAGAACGGGCTATAGGTGGCGGCTTTCAGCTCGTTGCCGGCGCTGTAGTCGGCGCCGTCGAAGCTGACGGTCACCTCGATACTTTCCACGACGCGGATCTGGTTCGTACCCGGCAGATAGCTCACGGGCGAAATCTCCAGACGGCCCAGATCCATGGCCCGCAGACGACCCTGCACGACCACCTGAGCCAGCTCACGACCGTATTCGGCCTGCCGGTAGGCGGCGCCGTTGTACACGAACGGCACGTCCGCCGGATCCTGGCTCTTGGACAGGGACGGTTGCGCCGGAAAGACCGGATTGGCGACGCCGAATTCGGCCAGATCGATCAGCCGGCTCTGCACCTGGCTCACCTCGACCCGGGCGGTAGCGCCGTAGGGAATGGCGATCAGCCGGTTCATCAGCGGCAACTCGGGATCGCCGACATCCTGCGAAGAATGGAAACCCGGAATGAACAGACGGGTGAAATCGCCCTCACGGGTCGTGACGTCCAGGCAGGTGAGTTCGCCGACGTCGACCTGGAAGCGCAAGGTGCCACGGCTCTCGTGCATGAGTGCCAGTTGCGGTTCGTCGCCGCCCAGGGGAATCGTCGTGGTGGCTGCCGTTACCATTCCCGCCGTGAAAACGAGAACGATCAGGGTGCCGAGCAACAGTCTGCTACGCATGGGAAATTCCTTTCTCCAGTCCAAGCGGATCATGACGGCAAGCCGGAATAGACGTCACCGGAACGGGACGCCAACGCGAACAGGATATCGACCTGAACGAGACGTTACCCAGAACAAAACCGGCTTGATACCGGTAAAGTTGCCGCAATGTGACGTTTAAGAGGATACCATACCCGGATTCCGAGCGAAACGGATTTCGGCGTATCGTGTGTTTTATTGTCATTATACACGACAAATACTGTCTTGATAGTGCCACCCGCCGTACGCCGCGCTCCATCTCGCCTCGCAGCACCACGACACATTTATCTTGTTGATATTAATTAATTAATGGCACTTCGCCCGATCACCCCAGGCCGAGGAGTTCGGTCATGCCCAAGCGGTCGAATCCCTTCTTGGGAACGTACGCTCGCTCCCAGCGCTCACCGTCGAGCACAAAATAAGGGATCCCTCGTTTGCCCGTCTTCTGCTCCAGCAACTCGGCGGCACCCTCGACCTTGTCGATCTCGATCAATTCGTAGTCGATTCCGTGTTCGTCCAGAAAACGTTTCGCGACACGACAATCCGGACACCACGTTGCGCTGTAGACGGTCAGTGTTTCGAAGGTCCGGCCGTGCTCGCCGCTGCGGCCTGCCTGGTCATTCATGTGTCTCTCCTTCAGGGCGCTGGTTCGATCCTGGTGTCGGTGCAATCCGGGTCAGGACACAATCCCGGCACCTGCACGTTCATGAGCGGTCGAGTTCGAGCTGCGCGAGCGCCTCGTTCAGCGCGGAGACCTGAGCAGCGTCGCGACCTTCCATGTAATAGCGCAAGACAGCGTCGGTGCCCGAGGCGCGCAGCTCGAACCACTGCTGCGCGAACTCGATCAGCGTCCCGTCACCGGCGTGGAACACCCGTTCAATCGGCGGTAGCCCGATCGGTGTCGACATGCGCCGCGTCAAGGCCGCCGCAACCGTGTCGGGATCCTTGCCCTCCAAGGTAGCAAAAAACGCCACGGTCGCTTCCTTGCGCGCGTTGCCGTCACGCTGCGCCGCCGCGCGAGCTTCGCCCTGGAGCGATTCGTCGAAGAGAGTCACATCCCGTCGTTCGTAGAAGCGATAGGTCGTGTCGTACCGCTCGAGCGACTCCAGGTAGTAGTCGGCAAAGCTGCTGCCTTGCCGATGCAGCTGCGCTGCCAGACAGAGCGCCAGCACACCGATCTGCATGCCGTCCTTTTCCTTGGCGGCCAGGGCGACCCGGTTTCCGTGCCGGCTGCGCATGGGCTCGATCGGCCCCAGCGCCGCGCCACCGCTTTCCTCGGCCAGGATCAGCACACGGGGTTCGCGCTCGAAATGTGTCTCGCGACCGATCACGTCCTCGACGACGATCGGCCTGACGCCGGCGGCGAGTTGCTGTTCGAGCTGGCCGACCAGCGCCGCAAAATACTTGAAGCCGACCGGCGATTGGAAGGTGCGCAAGGAATCGTTAAGGCGTTCGTTGGCGGTGGTCGCGATCTCACCGATGCTGCGGCTGGTCGGGAAAGTCGTTGCCACGAGCCACTGGTAGTCGTCGAAACCGCCACCGTCGGACAGGGCCTGGATCTTCAGCGCCGTCATCATGAAATAGATCTGGTTGGGTTTGAAAAACACGAGGCAGCGCTCGTCGTCGAGGGAATCGACCTCGAGACCGGCTGCGGCTGCCGGTTCGGCCAGCGCCGCCGCGGCGACGGTGACCATGTTGAAGCGGTCGCCGTCGGGATCCCAGATGAAAAACACGTCGGCCTTTCCGCTGCCCAGCAATTCCTGCGCGCCGACATGCTTGTAGACCTGCCACTTGCCCGGATCGACACCGTGATTGACACCCTCGAGCACGCCGATGCCGTGATAGCGGCTGTCCTCGGTTGCGTGGGTGAAAAATACCGGCTGCTGGTCGCCCACGGCAATGTCCAGCGCGGCCAGTACCCGCCCCGCCGTGGCACCCATGGATCCGCCCTCGGTGCAGAATGCCGCCGTGAAACCGTGCTGCGCGGCGCCGCCAACCGCAGCGAGCAGGTCCGCCGGAACCACCTCTCGCAGAACCGCGACATAGGGTGCGACCGGATCGAAATCGCGGCGAACGCGCTCGTCGTCGGCTCCCGCGAGCTGGATGGTCAGCGACTCCGCCGCCGCCTGGTCAACCAGCACCCGGACGCGGTCGGCGATGGCCGCCGCCAGGTCCATGAGCTGTCCCCCGTCGGCGCCCATGGGTTTCCAGCCACCCTTGAAATACTGGCTGTGCGAGGCGGTGAAATTCTCGCCACCGTCGAGTTCCTCGTAGAAGACACCGAAGGACGAAAGCCAGATGGGCGTCGTTTTCTGGTCCGGTGGCCGCAGGTACACCTCGATGCCGCTGGCCGCATAGATGCGAGCGGCCAGATCGATCAGTTCCTGGGTGTGCGGCCGAACCTCGCCGCCCACATGGAGCGATTGCAGACCGTGCTCCACGGCGAGCTGCGCCCGCGCGGTCAGAAATAGCGCCGCCGTCATCGCGTTGAACGGCACCTCGAGGTTGAACAGATCGTCGGGATCGAGTAGATCCCGGTAGCCGGCCGTGCCGAGCTTGAAAGACCGCGCCCACGGCAACAAACCGGCCCGTTCGACCAGCTCGGGCGTGATGTCGAAGGCTTCCGGTGCGGCGGCGAACGGCGTGTAGAGGCGCTGGCTATCGGGCATGATCACGCTCCAGTGGTTCGTCTGTTTTCGGCGTTGCCGCGCGGGACACGACTCTCTGAATCGATCTACTACGGCGCGTCGCTGTGGGCAAGTCAAGGGTAGAGCATTTTCCGGGACTGGCAACGAAGAAATCAGGCGAACAGAGGCGCCGCATGCGAGAGCTCGTGGCGTACTTCTCCGAGTCGGCATGCGCACTGGTGACTTCGCGATTTTTCGCCTAGCTTGTCGGAACAACTACAGATATCCCTGGTCGGTGCCTCGCAGTTCGGAACCAACCATTGCCGCCGCGCGGACTCGAGCCGTAGGCGAATGGAGCACGGCGGCAATGGTGGGTTCCGGACTGCGACGCACGGCCCGGCACATCATGACGATCTCCCGAGACCAACGAGCAGGGCGAATGTTTCCGAACCTGAACGGGGAGTCATCGCATGAATGTCGTGATCACGACGCCGAACGGTCATCTGGGTCGCGCGGTAGCCGAAATCCTGCTCCAGGAAAAGGTCAATACCACCGTTATCAGCCGCGATGCGGGCCGCGTTGACCGGCTGGTGTCGCGAGGTGCCGAGTTCGTCCACGGTGCCCTGGACGAACCTTCACCGCTGGAGCTGGCCCTGCGTGACGGTGGCACCCTGTTCTGGGTGACCCCGCCGCCGCAGCGGCCCGACTACCGCGAATGGGCACTGGCAGCCGCCAACCTCGCCGGCTCGATCGCCAAGCAACACGGGGCCGTCAGGATCGTCAACATCTCCTGCATGGGCGCGCACCACGGCCGGGGCACCGGCCCGATCAGTCCGCTCCTGGAGATCGAGAGCATCTTCATGAACGCCTGCCGGAACACCGTCTCCATCCGGCCCGGGTTCTTCATGGAGAACCTGCTGCAACACCTGCAGACGCTTCAGAAAACGCGTACGGTCGAGCTGCCGGTCCACGCGGAACTACCGCTGCCCCTGGTCGCCACCCGGGATGTCGCCGCCGCCGCCGCGGCCTACATCCTGGACCCGGAGCTCAGCGGCCACCATGTGGTCGGCGTGCATGGTCCGCAGAGCCTGAGCTTTGCAGACCTCGCAGCAATCCTCACCAAAGAACTCGGACGCACCGTGCTGTACGACGAACTGAGCCCGGACGAATACCGCCAGGCGCAGCACCGGGCGGGTACGCCGGCGTTCCTGATCGACATGTATCTGGAAATGTACCAGGCCCTCAACGACCGGCGGCTGCAACCGCTGGAACGCCGCACACGCGAGACGACCACCAGGACGACGTTCAGCTACTTCGTCAAGGCGGTGCTCAAGCCGGCGCTGGGACGCGCTGCGGCAGCCGGGTAGCACCTGTTTGCAGAAGCCGACGACGGGTTGGTGAACGCGTGGCGTGCTCGGTGATCACTTGCTCAGCAACATCTTCCCTCGCTGAATTCCGGCGGCTGTGCGCAGCCGGTAACAATACACGCCGCTGGCGACACGCCGGCCGTCGGTGTCGACGCCGGTCCACTCCACCTCGTGCCGTCCGGCCGTCTGCTGGCCGGTCAGCAGGGTCGCCACACGTTGCCCGCGCACATCGAATACCGCCAGTTCCACAGTTTGCGTTGCCGGCAGGGAAAACGCGATGGTCGTCCGGGGATTGAATGGATTGGGAAAATTGCTTTCCAGAACGACCGACGTCGGCAGCTCGGCGGTGGGCTCGTGGTTTACACCGCTCGTCTGTAACGCCGCCTGGTAGGGAACACGATTGAAGCCGGTCACCGTCAGCAGCACCGTGCCGTCGCGCGGAACTTCCGGCGGGAGCGTCAACACGGCGCGGCCGTCTCGATCGACAGTGGCGCTGGCGAGCAAGACGTCGTCGCCGGTGATGGACGCCGTGGCTCCCGCGCCCTGTGGCACATCGATGACGAATTCCGTCTGTGCTGCGTCCAGGGCCAGCGCGTGCGCGGCGGTCAACGGTAACGGCACGGCCGTGCGCACCATCAGGGAACAGTCCCCGAAGATGTTGTTCTGTTCCATGACCTGGGTCGCCACATCGAGCCCGGCGTACTGGTCGAGCACTTTCAACAATCCCGCACAGTACAGTGCGCCCAGCGTGTTCTGTCCTTCAGCGCAGAGCACCTCGACGATCTCGGCCTGCAAGACCGCCGGCGGCACCCAGGGCGCGAGGGTCGACGCGGCGAATACGCCCACCGCCCCACGCGGCTGGTCCGGTGTGCCTGCGCGCATCCACGATTCGGCGAAACACTCGGCCAGTGCGAAATCGCCGTTGCTGCAGGAAATATCTACGACCCAGGGTAAATGTTTTTCATTGCGCAGGCCGTGGATGTCCTCGCGGTCGAAATCGACGCTTGTCCAGCCCGTGCCGCTGCCGTGGCCCAGATAGTTGAGCACGCTGCGCCCTTCGTTCAGCGCCGCCGTGATGTCGGTCGTCGTGGCGTTGAATCCCTGGTAGATACGATCTACTTCGCTGAAGCCATAGCCGAGCAGTTCGTCACGCAATCCCTCGACCCGCACCCAGTCGGCGGGTTTTCCCTGGTTGCTGGCGACGCCCATCGCCTTGGCGTACCATGCGGCCGCGTCGTCCTGGTCCGGGTTCTTTTCGTAGCGAATGAACTTGGCGACCTGGGTTGCCACATCCGTGCTGCTGCGTGCCGAGATCCGGGACACGAAGAGTTCCGGGTAGAGATCCTCTCCCGCAAGCAGCGCGTACAAGCCATCGGAATCGGCCCCCTCGTAGGTGCCGGAGTTGGTCGGCACCTGCTCACGATCGCCGACGAGGATCACGTAGGTCAGGCCGTCGCGCGATTCGAAACGTTCGCGGATACGTTGCTTGATGCCGGTCGCAGTGCCGCCGGCTTCGGTGACGGTAATCATCTCGACCGCGATACCCCGTTGGCGTTTCCACTGTACGAACGGCGACATGGCGGCCAGGAATTCATCGTGGCAGACGATCAGCATCCGTTCCGCGGCCCGGGGCGCGGGTTCGGCGTCGTTCTTGGCCGGCTGGACATTGGCGAAGATCCGCCGGTACAGAGTGGCGAACCCGCTCACTGAGCCGGCCCGTCCGGCGTCGGACGCCGATTCAGTAGAAATCCGCGCCGGACGCACGGCCTTGTCATTGGCACCGGCGACGCTCACGACGACGGTCATCCGCTCGAGCAGCAGGAGCGTACCGCGGTCGGCATCGTAGCGTACGGGATTGACACGGACGGTCACACCACGCAGGTCGCGCAGCACGAACGGCGCCGAGAGATCGACCTCGTTCGCCGGGAAAACACCGCCGACGGAGTACAGCGCGGCCCTCGGCGCCGGCGCGGCGTTGCGTACCAGCTGCTGGTCCCGGGTCAGGTGCCCGCGCGAAGGGATGACCGGCGCCGCGGCGACCTCGCGGTAGCTGCTGTGGAGAACGCGGACCGCGGGTTCGCCAGTTCGCGGGATGGCGATGCTGCGGGAAAGCACGGGAACTTCCGGATAGCCGCGTTGCCGCAACAGCACGGTGCCGGGTAAAACGACTCGCGTGTAGGCCTGCTGCTGCCGTTCCACGGTTTCCAGCACATACCCGGCGACCTCGATCTCGAGAACGACCTCGCCGGCGTCCTCGGCAACGGTGATCCGCGGCGTCGGGGCCGTGGCGTCCCCGTCGACCGGCAGCCAGGCGGCGTCGACGGGCAGGCCGACGGACGCTGTCAGGAGCAGAGAAATCAGTGTCTGATGAAGAACCGGGCGAAACATCTGCGGCCTCCGTGTACTGCGATAGTCCCCCTCCGCGAGGACTCGCTCCTCGAAACGAAGCATCAGTATATCACATTTCTTCAAATTATTGTTGATTATATAAATTTATGGCCGTGCCGTGGAGAACGCGTTTACGGCGAGTCGCCGTTGTCTAACGGCGCATTTCGTTGCAGGTAAAGTGGTTACGACTACTCCCCGAGCCAAGACCCGTACAGGCACTTTCAACGCCCCCGTCCAAGCATTTCGTTGTTGCGCGGCTCGATTCCACCTATACTCGCCGTCGGTTCCCGGCACGAACCGGGAACCAGACGAGAAACAACCCAGAATCCCGTTGCCGCCCCCGGATCACCCGGATTACCCGGATCACTCAGGAGGATTTCATGCGTGTGTCGTTTCCGTGGCCGAGCGTTGTCGTTCTGCTGGCCTTCGCCGTCGCCGGCGCCGGCGTCGGTATCGCCGCCGACGATGACGAGACGATAGCTCGTCTGATCGCCGCAGCCGGTAGCGGCGAGGACTACCCCGATGCCGACATCGTCGTCGTCTTCGACCGCACCGAGGTCGAGGTCGAGGAATCGGGCCTCTCCCACGTCCACACCCACGTGGTGACCAAGATCCTGACTGACGACGGCGCCCGCGATCAGGCGTTCCGGCGCTTCGATTACGATCCCGCGTCACAGCTGATCGAGGTGCGGGCGGTGCGGGTCCACCGGACGAACGGCGTTGTGGAGGATATCGACCTGGACGGGCTGGTCGACGTGAGCGCGCCGGCGCACGCCATCTACTGGGGCGCGCGTATGCAGTCGCTGAATCTGCCCCGGCTCGAAATCGGCGACGCGGTCGAGATCGCCACCTACAAGAAAGGTTTCGTGATCGCCTATCTCGGCGCCGACCAGGGCGACGACGACGAATCGCGATACATCCCGCCAATGCGCGGCCACTTCTACGATGTGATCCAGTTCCAGCGCGGCGTACCCATGAAGGAAAAACGCTACACCCTGCGTACGCCCCTCGACAAACCGGTGCAGTACTCGGTGTACAACGGCGACGTGGCGAGCAGTCTGACCTTCGACGATGCGTTCTTCAGCTACACCTTCTGGAAGAACGACTGCGAACCCTGGCAGCGCGAATGGCGCAGCAGCGGCGTGTCGGATTACGTGCCCAAGGTCGTCCTGGCCACGGTCAAGGACTGGCCCGAGAAGTCGCGCTGGTTCTTCGAGGCCAACGACGATCAGTTCGAGGCCACACCGGAGATCCTCGCCCAGGTCGACGAGATCATCGACGGGCTCGATACCGACGACGAGAAGATCTCGGCGATCAACCACTGGGTGGCCAACGAGATTCGCTACTGCGGTCTGAACATGGGAGCGGGCGAAGGTTACACCCTGCACCCGGGATGGATGATCTTCAACGAACGCAGCGGCGTGTGCAAGGATATCGCCGGCATGACCATCACCATGCTGCGCGGTGCCGGATACGAGGTGTACCCCGCCATGACCATGGCCGGCTCGCGTGTCGACCGGATTCCTGCCGACCAGTTCAATCATTGCGTGGCGGCATTGCGCCTGCCCGACGGCAACTTCCGCATGCTCGATCCCACCTGGATACCGCTGGCCATGCCCGACTGGTCGCGGGCCGAAGGCGAGCAGAACTACGTCATCGGCACGCCCGAGGGCGAGGACCTCATGGTGACGCGGGCTTTCAGCGCCGAGGAAAACAAGATCGATCTGCGCGTGCGCGGCCGCATCGAAGAGGATGGCACCCTGACCGGTACGATCCGCATGAACGGCCTGGGCCAGGGCGACACGCGCCTGCGCCGGAGTATCGGCACCACCGCGAGGCAACAGATAGAGCCGCGACTTATCCGCTGGCTGGCCGGCCTGGCGCCGGGTGCGCAGCTCGTGCGCTACGAAGCCGGCGACTACTTCGACTTCTCGCGGCCGATGCCACTCGAAGTCGAATTCCGGATCCCGGGCTACGCCGCTGTCGGTGAGCGTACGGCATCCTGGCGTCCCGTCGCGCCGCAATTGGTCTTCGCGAACTACGCAGGTATTTTCCGTTTCGCCGGCGACAACCTACCCGACGAGCGCGAGACGCCCGCGCTGATCTGGTACGCCATGCGGGTGAATATCGACGAGGAGATCGAACTTCCCCGGGGCTATCGCGCGCTACCGCCTGAAGACAGCTGGCACGAGGGCGAGCAGGACGATCTCGCATACTGCCGACTGGACCTCGATCCCGATGGCCGCAGGTTGAAGATCGATGGCGCGGTTCGTGTCGCCCGCCGAACCATCGACGTCGAGCACTGGCCCGAATTCTACGCCGCGATCGAGAAGCTGAAGGATTTCAGCGCCACCCGGCTCGTCGCCACGCGAAAGGGGGCCTAGCATGGGAACCAGCACACGCGCACATCGGCTTCTGAAAAACGTTGCAACCGGGTTGGCCATGGTCGTCACGGGTTTCATTATCGCCGCCGCGGCTCCCGCAACCGGGACCGCCGGCGCCGCCACCGAGGCCGTCGCGTTCGACGCCGTCGCCTTCAGCGCCGAAGCGCCGGGTCTCGCCGAGTATCCCGACACCGATGTCATCATCCTGTACGACAAGACGAGCTACGATATCGACGCGTCGGGCCGCGTTACCATGCGGGTGCACCAGGTTCGCAAGCTGTTGACCATGTGGGCGTTCCGGAGTCTGAGCGACCTGCGCGTAGCCTGGGACTGCACCCGCCAGGAACTGGAGATCCTGACCTGCCGGACGATTCTGCAGGACGGCACCACCATCGACACGCCGGACCGTGGTTTCAACGAAGTCACGCCCGACGCGGTGAGCCGCTACGCCGATTTTCTCGACCTGCGGGAGATGGTGATCAGCCACGTCGGCACCCGGGCCGGATGCATCGTCGAACTCAGCTACGAGATCCGCGATCTGACACCGCCGGTGTTGCCCGCCAGTAGTAGCGAGTTCATGCAGGGACCATATCCCACGCTGACACGCATCGTCGAACTGCGGTCGCAGCCGGATGTGGGCTGCGCAGTGATCAACGGCGAACATCTGCCGGGAATCGAACCGATCGAGGAGCCGCTCGATGAATCCGGCGCGGGGTGTTACCGGCGTTGGACCGCTCGCGATATTCCCGGCCTGCCGGCCGAAGCCGATACGCGCTTCCGCGGCGACTACCTGCCGTACGTGGTTTTCAGTACGGCGACCGAGTGGCGGGCGTTGACGGACCGGCTGCATGCCGAAACCAAGCGGACGGGGGCGGTCGACGATCCGCTGCGCGCCTGGCTGGCCCAGGATGACGCGACCGACGAGGCCGAGCGGGTCGGTGACCTGACCACCCTCGACACGGTGCAGCGAATCGCTGCGCTGGTCGGATCGCGCCTGCGCACCGTTGACCTGGCGTCCGAACCCTGGCTGCGCGCACCGCGCCCGGTCAGCGAGGTCTTCGGCAGTTCCTGCGGCACGACCTGGGAAAAAGGCATTCTGGCGACAACGCTGCTGCGGCAGATCGGTCTCGAGCCGGAACTCGGATTGTTCAGCCGCTGGCAGCATCTGCCCGCCGATGTCTGCGCGCCGAACGCCTTCGCTGATGTGCGGGTCGTGGTCGTTGTCGATCAGGAAACCTACTGGCTTGATCCGGACCACGATACGGCGCGACCCGGTCGCTGCGATCTGCTGGGAAAAACCGGCCTCTTTTTGGAGAAGGATGGTACCAGCTTCCGGACCTACGCCGTCGGCAACGGCTCGGGCGACAGCCGGCTGGCCATCGACGCGAGACCCGACGACGCGGGTGACGGTTTCCTGGCGACGATCGACCTGACGCTTACCGGCGTACTCTGCGACGACCAGCGTGACGCCGAATCGGTTGCGAGCGCCTGCGCAGACGAGCTTTTCGTCGACGGCGAGGTCACCGACGTCCAGGAAAAAGAGATAACACCGGGTCGGCTGCACCTGCGCTGCGCGGTGAAGGGTTCGCAACTGGCCGACGCGGTTGGTGAACTGATCGCGTACGCCATACCGCAGTCGCCCCGAGGTGTCGCTTCCGTTCTGCCGTCGTCGTTCCGGCCGGGCGACGAGGACCGGGCCACGCCCGTGTTCATCACCAGCGCCTGCAGCGAACAGCTCGAGTTCCGGCTGCTGCTGCCGGAATCGCTGTCGGTCGACCATGTGCCGCCCACGGTGGTAATGAATTCACCCCACGGCGCTTTTCGCCAATCCTGCGGCGTCGAAGGTAGGCGTCTCGTCTTCTCGCGGAAGCTGTCGGTCGAGCCCGGCGCCGTCGAGCCGCACAGTTACCAGGCGTTTCGCGAGGTACTCGCAGCGGCGCAGCGGCCGGATTCGCAACTGCTGATCCTGCTCACGGAGTGAACGGAAGGCGGACGAGAGACAGGACCAGCGACGCCGCAGCAACGGTGCGGGCGGGGGATTACTCTTTGCTCCGCTGTCGGCCTTTCGTTATTGTGGGACGCGGTCGGCGGAAAGTCGACCGACCGCGCCCGCCCCGTGGACCGCGTCCCGTGAACCGAATCGCAAGTCGTTCGCGACACTGAAAAAAGAGAAGAACCGCCGTGGCCGATACTGACCTCAACGCGATATTGCGCGAGTACTTTCCCTTTGGCTTCCCCACGTCCGAGCGGGCCTGGGCAACCTACGCCGTCACGTCGCTCCTACAACCGGGAAAGCCCTTCCAGCGACGCAACATCGATTACAGCACCCGGCGCCTCGCCGACCGTTTCAACGAGTGGACGGGTGAAATCACCTACCACGTGCCGCCGATCCACGCCGAACATCTGCTCTGTCTGGGAATCCTGACCGACGCCCTGCGGTACCTGAGCCTGCGCTATTGCTTCGAGGACTGTCCCGGTGTCATCGACCGCGGGCTCGAAATGGCCCAGCAGCGCCTGGGCGACGACTCGATCGACAACCTGCGCGCGAAGTTTGTCCGGCTCTTTCCACCGGGCAAGGTGATGGTCGGCGCGTGCCCACCCGAGTCCTTCCTGGTGAAGGATCGTCCCGCGGCGGGCCAGGGCGTGAGCCTGTCGGTCGAGATGATCCTGCTCTTCATCACCATGCGCAACCCGGCGGCGCGATCCTATCGCGCGCTGTTCGACGACCGGGAGCTGCAGCGCCTCGCTTCGTACGTACCGTTCGTCGTCTGTCTCGAGGAATTCTTCGACCAGGAGCCTGCCGCGTCGGCAACGGCGATGACCCTGTTCAACTTCCTGCGCGCCCCCATGCTGGCAAGTCCCGACTCCCTCGAGGGTCAGATCAGTTACATTCTCGAACACTGGAGCCAGTACCTGCCCGAACACCTGATCCGGAAGCTCGATCTGGCCCAGAACATCATCAAGGAGATCGGTCTAGAACGGAGCCTCGAACCGGGAGCGCCGCCGGTGCTCGAGTTCGGCCGCCACTGGCTCTGGGCGGATGACACCTACCCCGAAGCGGCTGCCTTCAGCCACGATGCCGACTGGATGAGCAACGTCGCGCTGATGGCCAAGTCGGTATACGTGTGGCTCGATCAGCTTTCCCAGCTCTACCAGCGCCACATCCACCGGCTCGATCAGATACCCGACCGTGAACTCGACCGGCTGGCGCGCTGGGGCTTCACGGGCCTGTGGCTGATCGGTGTCTGGGAGCGTTCGCCGGCGTCGGGCAAGATCAAGCGTTACATGGGCAACCCCGAAGCCCTGTCCTCGGCGTATTCCCTCTACGACTACACCATCGCCGCCGCGCTCGGCGGCGAAGAGGCTCTCGCCGACCTGCAGCGGCGCACCGCAGAGCGGGGCATCCGTCTGGCGAGCGACATGGTGCCCAACCACATGGGCATCGATTCGCGCTGGATCATCGAGCATCCAGACTGGTTCCTGCAAGTCGACCAGCCGCCGTTCCCGGTCTATGCCTATGCCGGCGGTGACCTGTGCGACGACGAGCGCGTCTCGATACGCATCGAGGACGGCTACTGGGAGCACCGCGACGCTGCGGTAGTCTTTCAGCGCGTGGACAATGCGACCGGCGACGTGCGCTACATCTATCACGGCAACGACGGCACCAGCATGCCCTGGAACGACACGGCGCAGCTGAACTTCCTGCTGCCGGAACTGCGCGAAGCGGTCATCCAGACCATCCTGCACGTGGCGCGGCAGTTCTCCATCATCCGCTTCGACGCGGCCATGACCCTGGCCAAGAAGCACTACCAGCGTCTGTGGTTCCCACGGCCCGGAGACGCGGGCGCTATCCCGTCGCGAGCCGAGCACACCATGAACCGACCGGAGTTCGATGCGGTCTTTCCGCAGGAGTTCTGGCGCGAGGTGGTCGATCGCGTGGCCGCCGAGGTACCCGACACCTTGTTGCTGGCCGAGGCGTTCTGGCTCATGGAAGGCTATTTCGTGCGCACCCTCGGCATGCACCGAGTCTACAACAGCGCCTTCATGAACATGCTCAAGCTCGAGGAGAACAGCAAGTACCGGCAGACGGTCAAGAACGTGCTCGAATTCAGCCCCGAGGTGCTCAAGCGATTCGTCAACTTCATGAACAATCCGGACGAACGCACCGCCGTGGAGCAGTTCGGCAAGGGTGACAAGTACTTCGGCGTGTCTGTGATGATGGTCACCATGCCCGGATTACCCATGTTCGGACACGGCCAGATCGAGGGCTTCAGTGAGAAGTACGGCATGGAGTACCGGCGCGCCTACTGGGACGAACATGCCGATCCGGAGATGATCGCCCGGCACGAGCGGGAGATCTTCCCCCTGTTGCGGCGCCGGCACCTGTTCAGCGGCGCCGAGAACTTCGCCTTCTACGACTTCCAGAGTCCCGCCGGCTGGGTCGACGAGAATGTCTTCGCCTACAGCAACCGCACCGGTACGGATCGAGCCCTCATCCTCTACAACAACAACCTGGAAGCGACGACAGGCCGGATCCAGCTCTCCACACCGATCAACGTCGGCGCGGGCGACGATACGCATCTCGCCCGGCGCACCCTGGCGCAGGCGCTCCTGTTCGACGCGTCGCCCGGCTGCTACTACGCGTTCCGCGACGCCATCACGGGAACCGAATTCCTGCGCTCGGGCGAGCAGCTCGATCGTGACGGTTTCTACGCGGCGCTGCGCGGATATCAGTACTGCGCCTATGTCGATTTCCGGGAAATCCGTGATACCGACGGTTCCTGGTATCGCTTGCAGCGTACGCTCGGCGCCGATGGTGTCGAGAGTATCGATATCGCCTATCGGGAGATGCTGCTCGAAGCGGTCTTGACGCCGTTCCGCGCCGTCGTCGAGGCGGCCTTCGCCGTCACGACCGGGCCGGCAGCGTCTGCCGCCGCGCGCGAAGCCGCGAGCGGAACCCGGTCGGCGGCGGCCGCGGCTGAAACCGTCGATGCAGCGCAGGCAGATTTCCGGACCACGGTACGCGAGTTTTTCGACGCGGCGGTGGCCCACTCGGGCACCACCGTCGACAGCGGTGCACTGACGGACGCCGTTGTCCGGGAAACCGACGGCTTACACGCGGCACAAATCGGGCACGAAACGGCCGTACCGATCGCCCCCGCCGATGACGATCCGGCCAGCGCGGCCGACCACGAACCGGTCGGCGACCTGCGGCCCGTCTTGTTGCTGCGGGCGGTCGTACGGCAGCTCGGCCGACTCGAGCTCGCCATGAGCAATCCCGCTGCGACCGGCGCCGCCGGGGTGGAGACGATCGCGAACGGTGAAGGTGTGCTCGCCGACACGGGTCTGCGGGTTGCAGCGCTGCAACTGGCCGCCAACTGGCTCCTCGACCGCACCGTGTTCAACGTTTGCCGACAGCTTCTCGGTGACGAAGACGACGCCGCGCAGCAGATGTTGCTGATCAGGATACTGATCGGTCACGAAGACCTGCTGCGAACCCGCGACCGGGATGCGCTGCGTGACGCGCTCAGCGCCGTCTTCCGCGACGAGGACGCCCGCCGATTCCTGCAGGTCAACTGTCACGAGGAGACCTGGTACTTCAACCGGGAACGGCTGCTGACGTTGCTGCAAGGCCTGTACGCGGTGACCGCCGTGGATCCGGACGTCGTGGACACCGTGATGGATGAAACCAGCGAGACGATTCGCGAGAATCTGGATGTCATCGCCGAGGCGGCGGCCACTGCCGGTTACCAGGTGACGAAGCTCGGCGAGTTGCTCGAGACGGATACGCCGTCCGCGTAGCACGACGCGCCGGTGTCTGCAGCAGCAAGGAGTCGTCAGTGAGCAAGAAAATCGTCGCCAGGCTGGGCAAGCGATTCGTGGAGCAAGCGCTCTTCTGGGGCCGCAAGACCTTCGTCGAACGCCGGCTGGATTCGCGGCGACACTCGACCCTGCTCTCCTGGGCGACCTACAGTCCGTGGCTCATCGACCAGAATTTCCAGCATACCTACGACTCGGTTCGCGGCCATACGCTGGTCGATCGCTACCGGTGTTACGAGTTGTGGCATCTTCTCGCCCAGACGCGCCAGCTGGCGGGCGATATCCTGGAAGTGGGAACGTGGCGTGGCGGTACGGGTTGCCTGCTCGCTCAGCGCGCGAGTGAGCTCGAGCTGGCCGGCACGGTGCACCTGTGCGACACCTTCAGCGGCGTCGTGAAATCCGGCGAACGCGACACCGGCTACGGCGGCGGCGAACACGCCGACACGTCGGTCGCCGTGGTCGAGCAGCTCATCGCGTCGATGAAGCTGCGCAATGTCGAGATCCACAAGGGCATCTTTCCCGACGAAACCGGCGACGCGCTCGCCGACCGCAGCTTCCGATTCTGCCATATCGACGTGGATGTCTATCAATCCGGTAAAGAGGTGCTCGACTGGGTATGGCCCCGGTTGCCGGGTGGCGGGTTGGTGGTTTTCGACGACTTCGGTTTCCCGAGTTGCGCCGGAATCACCCAGCTTGTCCACGAGGAAGAACAAAAGCCGGATCGGACGTGCATCCAGAATCTCAACGGCCACGCCGTGCTGGTGAAAACCGGTTGCGCGTCAGGCTGACCAGGCAGACCGCCGGTACCAACCGGTGTGCCGGTACCGAACCGGCGACCATCAGCGGTGTGCCACCACCACCACCTCGGTCGCCAGCAACGGAATACTGGTACTGTCGTTACCGAAAACGAGTCGACGCATCAGTTTCTGTAGCGGCCGCCAGCGGAGCATGTCCAGCGGAGCGGTCTGGTAGAAACTGCAGTCGACCGTGAATCCCGCCGCCGCGATCTTGGCCTCGATCTCCGCCTTGCCGTAGATCCGCGCCCGCGCGAAGCGGTCGTGCAACGGCTTGGGCCACCAGCTCACCAGCGGCACCCGGTTCCACGGCAACAGCGGCAGGTCGGCGCCGTGGGTTTCGAAGATCCACCAGCGATTGGGCACCGAGATGATCAACCTGCCGCCCGGAGCGAGCACGCGCGCGAGCTCGCTCAGGGCGCGTTTCTCGTCGGCTACGTGTTCGAGCACCGTGAAGGAAACGGCGCAGTCGGCGACGCCATCGGCCAGCGGCACGGTCGTACCATCGTAGCGTACCGGGAAGATTTGCCGGCCGAGACCGCGGTCACCGATGTGCCGCTGGAAATCGCCGAGGTACTGTCCGTCGATGTCCACGCCCACGATCCGCGTGAACAGCTCGCTGAAGGTCAAGGTCTGGGCGCCGTTGCCGCAGCCGAAATCCAGCAACGTCGCGCCGTCCGCACGTGCCGGCGCAGACAGGTACGGCGCCACCAGGCGATAGCGCCGGCCGAGCAAGCGATCGCCGTAGGTCGCCGGAGCCCCCGCCGCGAGGGAGGGCAACGAGTCGGCCGGGCCGGTCATGCCTCTTCGCTTTCCGCGAGATCCCGTGCCCGCAGGGGCAGCCCGGCGTCGCCGGCGAGAGTCTGGGCGACCACGTCCACCTGCGGCGCCGCTGCTCGATTCGCCGTGACCGCGATCCGGTCGCCGGCGGCCCCCGCAGCGCGTGTGAGCAGGAATACCGGGCCGTCCTCCAGGGCGAAACGTTCCTCGTCGAGCACCAGGCGCGGCTTGACACGGCACGGATCACCGGTTTCCGGGCAGAAGGTCGTGCAGTTCCCGCACTCGTTGCACAACCTGATCAGACAGAAGTACTGGCGCTTGGCGTCAAGGGTGGCCTGCAGCGCAGGCGGGGTCGGCAGCGCGAGCATGGCGTTGTTGGGACAGACCGTGACGCAGTTCCCGCAGTCGTCACAATCGAACATCGTCAGCGTCCGATCGAGCGTGCGTGGCGGTTTTTCGGTGGCGGTTCGCGAGTAAGGCTCGGCGCCGTCTGCTTCGCGCAATGTTTCGGCGTAGGCGGCGACGGCGTCGCGTCGGCCCGCGCGCCGCGCCCGCTCGTCGGCCGCAGCGCGCGCTGCCTGCAGATCGCCCCAACCGTTCTGCACCAGATCGCGTCGCAATCGCTTCAGCAGTCCGTTGATCCGTCCATAACCACCGGGGCGGAGCAGGTCGCTGCAAACGGTCACCGGGCTGAGTCCCAGTTCCACCGCCGCCGTCACATTGCGCTTGGCGATCCCGGCGCTGAAGGCAACCGGCACGCCGGCTGTCCTGCCCGCGAGCCGCAAGCGTCCGGGCAATCGGGTCGTGAGCAACTCGAGCAGCTCGATCGCCAGCACGTGCAACGGCTGGCCGGACAGATACATGCGTTCACCCGGCAGCACGCCGCGATTGTTGTTCACCACCAAGGTGTTGGTCAGCTTGATGCCGAAGGTCCGGCCCTGCTCCTGGGCGAAGCGATCGAGGTTGTCGATCAGGTTCAACGCCCGGTCTAGATCGAGATCCTCGGCAAAGGCCTCCGGCACCAGTTCGAGATCGTGGTAGCCGAGCCGGTCCCGCAGGATCGCCGCTGCCCGCTCCCGCCCCAGCAGGGTGGGATTGAACTTGACGGTCACATCCAGACCGTGTTCGACCATCAGGTGGCGAACGATGGCCTCGATCTCGTCGGGCGGGCAGCCGTGAAAGGTGGAGATGGTCGCCGCGGAGGCCAGATCGGTCGTAAACGCGTGGTCCCGCCAGGACGTGAACGGCTCCGGCAGATGCGGCCTGAGCCCGTCGATCACCGGCGCCGCATTACGCATCCCAGCTATGAAGGACCGCAGGCGATCGGACTGAATACCCGCCAGATCGTACCCCAGCGACATCTCGAAGACATGGTTGCCAGGCTGGCCGATGACCTCCCGCAGCGGCTGCCAGCCGCGCAGGACTTCCAGCATCACCGCTGCCTTGACGTACTCCGTCAACGACTGCTGCAGGGTCAGTTCCTGGCTCCACTCCACGTTGAAGCCGATGGTCGCCATGTCGATGCACGGGCGTTCGATCTCCAGCTCGTCGAGTATCTGTACCGTCTTGAGCTCGAACGAGCGCGCGCCGGCCAACCAACCCAGCACGAAGTTCTGCGCCAGCTGGGTGTGCGGCCCCGCGGCGGGCCCGAGCGGCGTACCGACCGACTGTCCAGCAACCTCGGCCGTCAGATCGCAGGTGGGATCGTGACGGTAGAAACGTCTGTCCGGCAAACCGAATATCTGGCTGCGCGTCCGCCACTCCCGAGCCACCCGGCCGAGCAGTATATCCAGCGGTAGCGGTGTCAGGGCGGGATGGCGCTTGCTCATGGCAGTACCTCGTTGCTCCGCGCCGTCAACGCGAGGGAAAGCGATCGGCCAGTTGGGATATGCTGTCTATCATCAGATCGGGTTCCGCCGAAGCCAGCAGCCCGGCACCGGTCAGACCGTAGGTCGCGGCCACGGCCATCGCACCGATCGCGCGCGCACTCTCGATATCGTTGACGCTGTCGCCGACGACCACCACCTCCGCGACCGGGACATCGAGTCCGTCGAGGCAGGCCAGGAGCGCATCCGGCGCCGGCTTCTTGTGGGCGACGTCATCACCGCCGACGACCTTGCGGAACGCGTCCTGCAGGTGCAGGCCCTGCAGGATCTGGTCGGTGAAACGACGCGGCTTGTTGGTCGCCACCATCAACGGCAGACCGGAATAGCGTCGCAACACCTCCAGCACGCCGGGGTAGGCTCTGGTGTTGTCCAGACAGTGGCGCCCGTAGTGGTCCCGGAACACCGTCAGCGCCTCGGCCGCGCGGTCCTCTTCCACAACGGGCAGCACCTGGCCACTAGGGATATCGTAGCCGAGCACCCGTTGCAGAAGCACCACCACCCCGTCGCCGATGAAACCGCGTACGGTATCGACCGGAATCTCGGGCAGGGCGAAATGTACCCGGACGAAGTTGGCCGACAAGGCGATATCGAGGGCGGAATCGATCAACGTACCGTCGAGGTCGAATATGAAAGCGGCCGCGCGGCGACCGCGGTATTTCTTGTGTCCCATGACGAACCCCATTCTGACGCCTCGCCGCGCGCGATGCGGGCGACTGGCTGGCGAGCAAACGGTACCCGGACCGGTCCGAGAACCATGACGACATATCGATCGATCCTATCGCTCCGGCGCTCATCACGCAAGGATCGTCCGACGCGTGAGCACCGGCGTCTGCATAGTGATTGCATCATCGGTCCCCGTATCCGTATACTGGTGGGCCGTATACTAGTGGGCAATACACTAGTGGGCCATGTCGTCGACAGGGAGAGCGGCGACCACGCTCAGATCAGGAGGATGCGCGCTATGAAGAATCCGCAACGAAAAGCTCCCGGGGGCGAAGAACCGGGTCAACGGAAGATCAGGGCGAAGTACGCCAACCAGGGCGGCAAGGGTATTCCGCGACCCTTCGTTCTGGCGGGGGCCTTGGTTCTGGCCGGTGCGGCGTTCCTGTTCTGGCCGCGCGGCGGCTCGTCACCGGTCGGTATCGGCGAGAACAGCACCGTGGTCGTCGCCCCGGATCCGGCGGGATCGGCCGGTGATGCGCCACCGCAATCGGGCAACGTCGACATCGCCGAAGCCTCGATGCAAATGGTACCGGAACGACCCGGCGCGGGTACGCAGTCTTCACAACCCAGTGCGCCGGCCACGACAGACAAGCCGGCCCGCGAACGAGACTCCGCGAACCAACCCGACAAAGCTGCCGATTCGGCGCCGGCCCAGCCGTCGCGGCAGACACCGGCGCGTCCGCCGCAGCAGACACCGGCGCAACCCCCCGTACAGCCGCAGGCAGCGGGCTCCTGGGCGATCCAGGTCGGCGCTTTCGGCAACGATACCAATGCCAACAGTTATGTGGCCCGTTTGCAGGAAATGGGACACGTCGCCCAGGTGCGCGTCGGCAACACGGCCGACGGCACGATGGTCTACCGGGCCTGGATCGCCTATTTTCAGAGCCGCCAGGATGCCGAGACCTATGCACGCGCACACCGCCAGCAGCTTGGTGACGCCATCGTCGTACACCGTTGAATCGTGACGCGGACGTAACCGCGAGGAGTTGTCATGCCCAACGCAGCCATCGTCGGAACCGGTTTCTACGTGCCTGAGCGTGTCGTCACCAACGATGACCTGACCCAGTACATGGACACCAGCGACGACTGGATCCGCGAGCGTAGCGGTATCGAACAGCGCCACTGGGTCGAACCCGGCACCAGCGGTGTTTCGCTGGCCGTCGAAGCCTCGCGCATGGCCATCGCGGACGCGGGCATCGACAAGGACGAGATCGACCTGATCATCTACGCCACCTTGAATCCGGATCACTTCTTCCCCGGCAACGGGGTCGGCGTGGAAGACACGCTGGAGCTGGACACCTGCCCCGCGCTGGACATCCGCAACCAGTGCACGGGATTCGTGTACGGGCTGGCCACCGCCGAGGGATTCATCAAAGCGGGAACGGCCAGGAACATACTGTTGATCGGCGCCGAGATACACTCGACCGGTCTGGACATCTCCACGCGCGGTCGCGATCTGGCGGTGCTCTTCGGCGACGGCGCCGGCGCGGTGATCGTGCAGGCCACCGAGGAAGACCGCGGCCTGCTCGCTTCGAGCCTGCACAGCCAGGGACGTTACGCCCAGGAACTGTGGGGCGAGTTGCCCAGCGCGCTCGTCGCGGGCCGCTGGACCGACGAGCAGGTGGCCGAGGCACGTCAGTTCCCGTACATGAACGGCCAGGCGGTGTTCAAGCACGCGACACGACGATTCTGCGAAGCGATCACGGAGGTACTGACCAAAGCCGAGGTTGCCGCCGAAGACGTCGCCCTGGTCATCCCGCACCAGGCCAATCAGCGGATCACCGACATGGTGACGAAGCGGATGAAGCTCCCGCCCGAGCGTGTGTACTCCAACATCGCCCGCTACGGTAATACCACCGCCGCTTCCATTCCCATCGCCCTGGCCGAGGCGGCCCGGGCGGGACGTATCGAGCGCGGTGAACTGCTGGTCACGGTGGCCTTCGGGTCGGGCTTTACCTGGGGTGCCAACCTGGTTCGCTGGTAACCGAACCGCAGCTGGCGAGTACCGCGTTTCAGAGCTCCGGGTTCTCCTGCAAGTGTTCCAGAATGCACTTGACCTTGAAGCTCAAGGACATGATGCCCACCGTCATGCGCTCGTGGCGCACTGCCACGTTGGGCGGCACCTTCAGATCCGTCGGCGCAAAGTTGAAGATCCCCATCACACCGCACTCGACGAGCCGGTAGGTAACATTCTGGGCCGCCGGCACCGGCACCGTGACGACACCGATCTTGACCTTCTCGCGCCGGCAAACGTCCTCGAGCTCATCCATGTCCCGGATGGGAATGCCCCGGATCTCCAGCCCCCGCAACTTGGGATTGATGTCGAAGATGCCGCGGACCGGGAAACCGAGGATATCGAGGTTCTGGTAGTTGGCCAGGGCCTGTCCAAGATGTCCCGCACCGACGATGACCGTGGGTACGGGTTCGGCGATGCCGATGATCTCCTCGAGGGCCGGCACGAGCTTGTCCACCTGGTACGGACGTCCCGGACGACTGAAGCCGCCGAAGTAGTGGAAGTCGTGTCGAAGCTGGCTGGCCTTGATATCGAGGGCTTCGGCGAGCTGGCGTGACGAAACATCCTCCACACCGATGTTCTGCAGCATCTTCAACTTCTCGAGATACAGCGGTAGACGCATGATCGTCGCGTCGGGAACATCACAGCTACGTCTGCTCTTCTTCACGCAAACCGCCTCCTCAAGCCCTGTTGTTTTTTTAACGGAATGATCACGGCACCAGCGGCAAACTGTTAGTCATTTGACAGGTGAAACATAGCGATGGTATACCGCTCGCGTCAAGCAGAGATGCCGATGCCGCCGAGATTTCGTCTGGCGAGGCGCGTAGGATTGCAGACGGCTGCTACGGTGATCAGCGTACGATCGTGAAGCGTTGCACGGACCGCTGCTGGTCGATCTCGAACGCCGCCCAGTACACACCCGAGGGGACTGGCTGGCCGTCGCTGGCACGGCCGTTCCACCGCTGCTGGTTGGTACCCAGGTCCGGTTCCACGGTGCCCAGATCGCGGGCGTAGACCTCGCGTCCCGCCACGTCGTAAATACGCACCATGACCGCCGACGGCGCCATGAGCGCGTACTCCAGAACGACTTCTTCGCCCACCGAAGGATTGGGATAAACCGCCATGAGCCCCGGTTGCTGTGCGGCGGCTCCAGCCTCGACCCAGAGCAGCCAGGGATGTGGATCGAGGGTCACAGAGGTGATGGCATCGTCGAAATCGTGCTCTACGTCCACACGCTCGGTCTTCAGATGCAGGTCGATGTTCACCGTGTCGGCCACGGTCACGACCTGGACGGGATAGATGTTGTCGAACAATGGCGACTGCACCTGCTTGATACGCAGCGCGAGCCGCGTATCGGCGCCGTGGGGTCCGTCGGACACGTCGTAGTCGAAGTAGAGCTGCGGGAGCACATCGGTATCGAGATACGGGCGGAAAAACCCGGTCAGATCCTCGCCGGCGTAGGCACTGGCGAGACTGATGAAGCTGGTCGTGATAGCCGTCCCGTGGTAGTGCGGCAGACCTCCCGACCAGGCTTGGAGACGATCGCTGCCGACAGCCCACTCGTTGAGCATCGCGAAAAAGTCGTCGCCGCCGAGTCGGCCGCGCAACATGTGCAGGATCCAGGATCCCTTGGTGTAGATCACCGGGCCCGGAAAGATCGGCATGGGATCGTACACGGGCCCGTCGCCGCTCCAGTCATCCAGCGGTCGGTCACGGTTCATGTATTCGATATATCCCGCGAAGCCGTCCTTGTATTCCGCCCAGAGGGCCTCGGTGTACGTGGCGAAACCTTCGTTCAGCCAGATATCCGCCCAATAGCGCGGTCCGATGGCGTCGCCGAACCACTGGTGACCGAGTTCGTGGATGATCACCCGCTCGGCGTGACCGAGTCCGAGGAACAGCGTCGAGGAAATACTGGTCACGGTCTGGTGTTCCATGGCGCCCAGACCCCAGCGGATGAGCGCATGGCCGTACTTCTCGCCCGCGAACGGATAGGGTCCGAACTTCGACTCGCAAGCCTCGATCATCTCGCACAGATCCACGAATTCCAGCAGCGCATTGTCCTCGAGGCCGGGCAGTACCCAGTTGTGCAGCGGAATCTCAGAATCGACGGTGGAGCAGTGATCGGTCAGCTCGATGTAGTCGCTGATCGCCACCGATATCAGGTACGAGGCGATGGGGTAGTCTTCCCGCCACGACCAGGTGGTCCAGCCGGGCTCCGGGGTAGTCTCGGCAACCAGTGTGCCATTGGACACGGCGACCAGGGTATCCGGTACGGTCACACTCACGGTGGCCAGCGCCTTGTCGTCGGGACGGTCCTTGCAGGGCCACCAGTACTTGGCCCAGGCCGGTTCGCTGATGCTGGCGATGACGATGCCGGCGTTGGAATCGGGTGGATCGCCCGCCGTGTACTCTTCCAGGAACAAGCCCCGGTGGTAACCGGATTCGGGTTCGGTCTGGAAGAGGAAGCCGCGATAGGCGACCGTCAGCGAGTCCACCTCGCCGTTACCCAGCGAGGCGCCCAGATCGATCACCAGCGAATCGGCGTCGTGGACGTGCAGCGCCGGCGACGCGTGGTAGGACACCGACTCGACCGCGAGCGCGCTGGATAGATCGAGTACCACTTCGTCCAGCGACGCAGCCGCAACGGTGAAGACGAGCTGCACCGTACCGGTCAACAGTTGCTCCTGCGGATCCACCGTCAAATCGAGGTCGTACCGCAAGACGTCGTAGCGATCGCTGCTCACCGCCGCATCGCCGGTCGCCCCGTCTTTCGACCCTCGTGCTTTCGCCCGACAGCCGAGCGTCGCCCCCGCCTCGGACTGCGCGTCGAGCGGGCCGTGGAAATCCGCCGCCCGCAGGCCGTGCCAGGTCGTCGGCCGCGATGCTGCAACGTCGTCGTCCGGACCCTGCGCGCGGACCGCGGTCAGGGATACAACCAACAGGATCGTCATCGCCGCGATGGCGGGAAGGGTATAGCAGCGGGTCAATATTGTTCGTATACGCTCGGTGCGGTGCATCGTACCTGCCTCTGGAGTCAAGAATCGGTTCGGTCGCGGTTGACGGCCGGCGAGGTTATCGGGAGCAGGACCTTGGCGCCCGCGGGCACCGAGGCCGTGATCCAGGTGCCACCGCCGATCACGGCGCCGGCACCGATGACCGTGCCGCCACCCAGTATCGTCGCGTTGGCGTAGATGGTCGCGCCGTCTTCGATGGTCGGGTGGCGCTTGCCGCTCTTGACCAGCGTACCATCCGGATTTCGGCTGAAGCTCAACGCCCCCAGGGTGACGCCTTGATACAGCTTGACACCCTCGCCGATCTCGGTAGTCTCGCCGACGACAACGCCGGTGCCGTGGTCGATGAAGAAATGCGACGCGATGGTCGCTCCGGGGTGGATGTCGACGCCCGTCCGGTGGTGCGCCCACTCGGTCATGATTCGCGGAATCAGCGGCACGCCGAGCCGGTACAGCGGGTGGGCCAGGCGATACACCGCGATGGCCAGCGTCCCCGGATAGCACAGTATGATCTCGTCCTGGCTCACGGCCGCCGGATCGCCCTCGAACGCCGCCTGCACGTCCGTGCGCAACATCGTGCGAATATCGGGCAGGTGATCCAGGTAGCGAATGGCCAGACCGCGTGCGACGGCGTCGAAATCGATGTTGCCATCGCACACGCTCTCGGGGCACCAGAGCCTGATGCATTCGCACTGATCATGATAACAGAAACGCAGGGCCTGCTGGATGACCCCCGCCAGTCGCTGGCTCAACGCATCCAGCCGCGAGGCCACGAGCAGTTCCAGATCGGCCTGGGCGGGGACCCGGTCGCCGAAATAGCCCGGGAAGACGACAGCCAGCAGCTGATCCAGGATGGCGAGGATCTCGCTCTGGGACGGCAGGTTCTTCTCACCGATCCGGTTGATGCCCCCCACCTTCCGGTAGGTCTCGACAACACGTCGGGCGAGATCCCGGATCTCTCGATTCTGGTCGGAATCAACGGATTCAACCATGGTCTTGCTCCATGAACTCGGCGAACAACACCGAGGACAGGTAACGTTCGCCGTGATCCGGCAATACGGTGACGATGCGCTTGCCGGCCGAGTTCGGCCGCCCGGCCACGGCCAACGCGGCGTGCAGCGCGGCGCCGGCGGAGATGCCGACGAGCAGCCCCTCTTCCCGCGCGGCGCGGCGGGCCATGGCGATGGCCTCCTCGTTGGTCACCGTCAGCACCTCGTCGACCACGCCGGCGTCGTACACCTCGGGCACGAAACCTGCGCCGATGCCCTGTATGGCGTGTGGTCCCGGCTCGCCGCCCGACAACACCGGCGAAGCGGCCGGTTCCACCGCCGTCACGAGGCAGTCCGGATTCAATTCCTTCAGCCGCTTACCCGAACCCGAAACGGTGCCGCCCGTTCCCACGCCGCTGACCAGGATGTCGATCCGACCAGCGGTGTCGCGCCAGATCTCCTCCGCCGTAGTCCGGTAGTGGATAGCCGGATTCGCGGGGTTGGTGAACTGCGACGGCATGAAGGCGCCGGGTCGTTCGGCCAGCAACTGCTCGGCCCGCTCCACCGCTCCCCGCATGCCCAGAGCGGCGTCGGTCAGGACGATTTCCGCACCCAGAATGCGCAGCACCGCCCTGCGTTCCAGCGACATGCTCGCGGGCATGACCAGTGTTGTCCGGTAGCCGCGGGCCGCGGCGACCATGGCCAGCGCGATACCCGTGTTGCCACTGGTCGGCTCGACGATTTCACCGCCGGGCGCGAGCTGACCCGCGGCCTCGGCGGCGTCGATCATCGCCAGGCCGATCCGGTCTTTCACGCTCGACAGCGGATTGAACCCTTCGAGTTTGACCACGACGTCGGCCTGCGTGTCGTTGAGGTCGGCGAGGCGGACCAACGGCGTGCCGCCCACAAGGTCCAGAATGCTGTCATGAATCCTCTCGGTGCCCCCGGGATGACCATGGTCGCCCGCTCGGCTCGTTCGTTGCTGCATCTTTATAACCTGCTCCTGCGCCGGTATTCGTTACGAAGCTACACTCAGACCAGCACCTTCGCCAGACGCGCGAGCTGTTCCTTGTCGCCGAGGGTGATCATGACGTCGCCGGTCTCCAGAACGTATTCCGGGCCGGGATTGAACACCATCTGTTCGGACGACTTCTTGACCGCGATGACAATGACGTCGTAGTCCTCCCGGATGCCCGAATTCATGATCGCGGTGTTGACCAGCCTCGACCCGGTGCCTATGGCGAGTTCTTCGAACATCAGATCCAGGCCGCTGCTCTGGGTGACGATCTCGACGAAGTCGTACACCGTCGGTCGCAGCAGCGCCTGCACGATGCGCATACCACCGATAACGTACGGCGAGATCACTCGATTGGCTCCTGCACGTCGGATCTTCTTGCCTGCGCTCTCGTCCGTCGCCCGCGACAAGATATACAGCAGGGGATTGTGCATCTGGGTCATCTCTCGGGCCGAGAGCGTGATGTACAGGTTGTCCTCGTCTCTGGAGACCACCGCCACCAGTCCGCGGGCGCGGGTCACGCCCGCCTTTTCGAGCATTTCGTCTTCGGTAGCGTCGCCGGCGACCACGAGCACCCCTGATTCGCGCAGGCTCTCGGCCTCCGTCTCGACCCCTTCGATCACGACGAAGGGCGCGCTCTCCTGCCGTAATTCATTGCACAGGATCCGCCCCATGCGACCGTGCCCACAGATTATGTAGTGCCCGCTGAGCGAGTCGATTTCCCGCTGCATCCGATGCCTCCCCAGATATTTCTGCACCTGACCCTCGATGATGATCTGGCCCACGCCGCCGAGAGTATAGGCCATCACGGCCAGGCCGGCGACGATCAAAAAAAGGATGAACACGCGCCCCTGCGGACTCAGCGGCACCGTCTCGCCGAAACCGACGGTGCTGATGGTGATTACCGTCATATACAGGGCGTCCCATACGGAACAGTCTTCGATCACGATGAGTCCGCCGCAACCGATCACGATAACCAGCAGCAGTAATGCCAAGCCCCTGCGGAAGTTCTTGAAACGGGAATCGGAATCGAACATCATGCCTCCAAGGCGGCTCATTCTGGGCTGGAATCCTGACTGGAGAAGGGTAAAGGCTTGCCACGCGGACGGAAAGTATCAATTTTAGGGATGAGTAAATTTCCGCCGTGGGCTGCCGAAGCGCGAAGTCGCCGTCATCGGGAACCCGGAGCCAGGAGTCGGGTTTCAGATCGGTCACGGCATTCTCACGACGTCAGCTGCCAAAGGACGGTCTCATGAAATACAGGTTCACGTGTTCAGTCTGTGTACTCGTCATGTTCGCCCTCGCGGACGGCGTCTACGCGCAACCGGTGTTCAACATCGATCCGCCCCGGGCGGAATTCGGCACGATTGAACAGAACGAGATGCGCTCGCAGACGCTGACCATCAGCAACACCGGCACGGCCGAACTGCGGATCAAACAGATCGAGGCCACGTGCGGTTGCACCGTTCCCGATCTCGAAAACGATGTGCTGCAACCCGGCGAATCGACGCCGCTGCTCATCAATTTCACGGCGAAACGATCGTTTTACGGCGAGACGATGAAGATCGTGCACATCCACACCAACGACCCGCAATACCCGAGTTACGAACTGTACGTGACCGCCGACGTGCACGCGCCGATCGTCGTCGATCCCGTGACCCAGCGGGTTGGTTTCAAAACCGCCCTCAGGGGAGAGACCGCCACCCAGCAAGTCACCTTGACCAGCCACGACGTACCGGTACTCGACATCAAGATCGACCGCGACACCCAGGATCACTTCGACCTGGAAGTGGTCAACGGCTTCGAGGGCGATCCACACACGTCGGCGTTTCTGGTGACGAAACGGTTGGACATGCCGGCCGGTGAGCACAAGACGACCTTCCGATTGAAAACCAACGTGGCCGAACGCCCGACGGTGGATATCGAGTGCCGAGCCAAGGTCACGGACGAACTGGTGTTCAGTCCCCAGAAGATCAACTTCCGGTACGTCAAGGATGGCCAGAATCTGCGCAACAAGGTGCGTGTTTCGCTCGCGTCGGCCGTCCGGGGCAAACCATTCAAGATCACCGGTGCCGAGATCGACATACCGGGCCTGTCGGCGCGGGTCGACGAGACCATCCCCAACCACGAAACCTACGTGCACATCGAGGGCAAGGCGCTCTACACAAGTGACGAACGGGCGATCGCCGCCAATGGGCGCCTGACGGGTATGCTGCGGATATTCTCCGACCTGCCGTCGGTGCCCCAGATCGAGGTCAAGGTCTCGTATATGCTACGCATGTAATGGGAAAGGAATCCGTGATCGCCATCACCAGGCAAAACCGTTCAGCGATCGTGCAGCGCACGGTACGTGAGCTCGCCATCGTGCTGGGTATAGCCGTGATCCTCGCGGCGGCCGTCTGGGGCCTGCGACCCGACCGGCTCCCACTCAGGGCGAACGCCGAATTCTACGAACAGGATCTCGAGGCACCGCTGGTGACCATCGACGAGGCATTGGTACGTTACGATGAAGGGCGCTACCTGTTCGTCGACACCCGCGAGCCGGATCAGACGACCGAAGGCTATATTCCGGGAGCATTCGCCATCCGGGCCGATACCTTCGACGACGACCTGTACGACAACCAGGACTTCCTGGACCCGGGGGAGCACTTCATCCTGTACGGCAGAGGCAATCTGTTGCCCGTCTCCGCCGTTGCTGCCCGTCTGATAGACCGCGGCTACGAAAATCTTGCCATACTGCAGGGTGGACTGGCGGCCTGGCGCAGCGCGGGCGGTCCCGTCACCGCACCCCGGGAGCAACGCGATGAGTGAGCGGGTACAGGCGGGCGAATTCGCGGATCGAGAGACGCGGCGGAGCACCACGGCGTCGGGCGGAATCGTTGGTATCCTGGTGCTGATCACCCGGCTCGTGGTCGGCGGGATCTTCCTGTACGCCTCGCTCGACAAGATCGCCCATCCCGACCAGTTCGCCACCGTGATCTACAACTACCGGATGATCCCGCTGGCAGCGCTGCACCTGATGGCGCTGCTACTGCCCTGGCTCGAAGCGGTGACCGGTATTTGTCTGGTACTCGGACTGTGGCGGCGTGGCGCGGCGCTCAGCGCCGCTGCGATGACGGCGGTCTTCATCATCGCGCTCGCGGCAGCGCTGGCGCGGGATCTCGATATCTCGTGCGGGTGTTTCCACACCGACGGCGGTCACGCTGTGGGCCGGGAGCTGCTGATCCGCGATTGTTTCCTGCTGCTGGCGTGCCTGGCTATTATGCTGGCGAGGCGCGGCGGCTGGTCCCTGGCCATGCTCTGGCGACGGTGATCACCGGGCGCTGACCACGCGTCAGCCGGCGGGAGCGAGCACCGGCTCAACCGGCGGCTGCGGCGGCGCTCAGGTCTCCGGATCTTCCTCGACGACAACGGCGGTTCCGTAGCAAAGCAATTCCGCCGCCTTGTCCATCATTTCCGACGTGGCGAAACGCACTCCGACGATGGCGTTGGCCCCGCTGGCGACAGCCTGTTCCACCATGCGATCGAGCGCCTCTTCGCGGGTTTCGGCGATCATCTTCGTGTATTCGCTGATCTCGCCGCCAACCAGGTTCTTCAGACCGGCCATGAAATCCTTACCCATGTGACGGGCGCGGATGGTGTTGCCGCGAACCAGGCCGATGGTCTTGACTATCCGCTTTCCGTGTATCTCTGGGATCGTAACAACGATCATCTTCGTCCTCCTGGCACGGCGGTCGCGCTCGATTCCGCGATCGACCTCGGGTCAGCGTTTGACATCGTCGTATCGGGATCGTTTGCGCGTGTAGATCCGCTCCCGGATCGCCGAGATCATCAGTACCATGATCCCGCCGCAACCGACGATGATACTGCCCTTTATGTACCAGGGCAAGGAATCTGTCTGCAGCAGGTCGAGCGCCAGGTGATAGAGCCCGTACCCACCGCACACGACCACGGCCAGGCACAGCAGCAACCAGCCGAGCGATCGCTCGCTTCGGTTGTAGAGGTTGTGCCAGAAGGACTCCCACTCCTCCGGCGGCGGTTCCTTGATCGCCAGGGACTGGGTCACTCTGGCCAGTCGGCGCAGGCCGACCATTTTCTCGCTGCAGGATCCGCACTCGGCAAGATGCCCTTCCACTCTGCGCAGGTCGGCGGGCTCGAGCTCGCCGTCCAGATAGGCGGAGAGTAGATACTCTTCCTGATCGTGATCGAAAAACGTGCTGTCGCTCATGGTGTGTTCTCCTCCCCCACGACGCGACGCAGCTGCATGCGAGCAGCGTGCAAGCGCGACATTACCGTGCCGATGGGCACATCGAGGGTGGCCGCTATCTCTCGATACTTCAGGCCCTGGAAATGATAGAGCATGAATGTTTCCCGCATGTCCACGGGTAGCTCCTGTATGGCTGACCACAGTCGTCGGCGGAGATCCCCGACCATGGTTTCCTCGAGTGGTGTAGGTTTGCCGTCCGACTGTTTGACCCATTCCAGGGGCATTTCCCCCTTGTGGCGCTTCTCGTCCCGCCGCTGGTTCAAAGCGGCATTACGAACGATCCGGTAGAGCCACGGAAAAAACGGTTCATCGAGTCGGAATCGGTCGAGCGCACCGTGAACCCGGATAAACGCCTTCTGCGTGGCGTCCATCGCATCGTCGTGGTTGCCGCAAAGCCCCAGGGCGATGCCGTATGCTCGACTCCGATATCGATCCATCAAGGCGGCGAAACCTCCGGTGTCCCCGTGCAGAAAACGGACGATGTCGCGCCGGTCTTCCTCGCGACTCCGTTGTTCAGCCGTCTCGAGATCGCTCGGCGCAGGAGTGTTTACACCCTGATCCGGCGGGTTATTCTGTGGAATTTCGTTGTTCATTTCGGGTCGGATTTCCGTTCGTCGCGCGCCGCGCGCGGTTCCAGCAGCACGTCCATCACGCCCAGGGTTTTGTTGACCCAGCGGGCGGCAACGAAGAAATAATCGCTCAGGCGGTTCAGAAAGACAATCGCAGCGTCGGGAATCACGGTTGTCGGACTGGCGGCCACGGCCGCACGTTCCACGCGCCGGCAAACGGTGCGCGCCAGGTGCAGGCACGCCGCGGATTCGTGCCCACCCGGTAGAATGAAGGCCGACAGCGGATCGAGGTCCTCCGACAGGCGGTCGATCTGTTTTTCGAGCCGGGTACTGGCGAGCAGGAACTCGTCCTCGGACGCCTCGGTTGCCTGATCGGCCTTTCCGGTGCGAGCTACGTGCTGCGGCGCCCCGGGTTGCACAGTCCGTTCGCAGCGCGCCGGATCGGCAAGGAGGCCACACAGCGCGAACAGCTCGTGTTGCAGCGCGGTCAGCTCGGCCACGAAATCCAGCAATTGGCGTTCCGGCACCCCGCTCCGACCCGGAATCGCGTTGTTCACCTTGGCAATACCGAGCCCGACGAAACTGTTCAGCTCGTCCAGCTGGCCGTACAGGTCGACGCGTGGATCCGATTTGCGCACCCGCTGTCCGTCAGCCAATGAGGTCTCGCCCCTGTCGCCGCCCCCCGTATACACCCGGACCATGGCATCTCTCCTCGTCTCGAGAAATTTGCAGCGAGTGTACCCGTGCCCGGTCCTCGATGCAATTACAGGATCGTGCCCGTCCGACACCTGCGCCGGCGACCTGCACATTCGGCGACGGCCAGCACAAACCCGGTAGTCAAGCCTCATGGTCTGGACTACCGGATTGATCGCTCACGGCGATGCCGATTACTTCACCAGGCTGAAGGTCGTCGACGCCTGCTCTTGTGCTGTCGTGACGACTACGCGGTAGCAGCCCGCGGGAACGAACTGCCCATGTCGGTCACGGCCGTCGAAATGAAATGTACCGGTACCGTCGCCCGAGGTGGTCACCGCGGCGCTGGTGATCAGGGATCCCCGCAGATCGAAGACGCCGACGCGGGCGTCCACCGCCGGATCGGCGACGAATTCGACGCGGGTGGCAGGATTGCAGGGGTTCGGCCAGGGCGCATGGACGAGCAGCGCGCGGCGTGGCGCCGAGGGCGCGGCGGTCCAGTCGGTTTCCACCGGCAGGACGATCGAGGTGGGCGGTTGCCCCGTCGACACCGGGCTGCTCGTCAGTTCGTTGCCGCTCGTCGCATTGAAAACCCTGATACCGGACACGCCGGGTGTGCGGTCGGCGACGAAGAGCTGGGCGCCGCCGTCGAACAGTACCTGCGAGTGGTAATAGCCAGCGGCCTGGTCGACGACGGTGACGTTGGACGTGCCCGGCACGTACTTGCGCAGCGAGGAATGGAACGACGAATCGCTGACGATCACATACCTGAGCTGGTCCGAAACCGTGGTCACGTCGAGCACGTCGCCACCTAGGCTGGCCTCGCTGATCTCGAAGCCGAGGCTGGTACGAGTGGTCAGGTTGACATGTTCGACACCGCCGTCGAGCAGCCCGTACACGCCGTTGCAGGCGACGCGCAGGCGCGTGCCGGCTGCGGCGAGTTCCAGCCGCGAGTACGGATTCGTTCCGACCAGGGCGATGCCGTCGGTCTGCGGCGTACCGGGATTGACGTCCACCCAGCTTTCGGCCGCCATGTCGAATACCAGCAGGTAGCTGTCGCCGACCGGCAGGTACCAGTTGGCTCGGTCCAGACGCTGGCAGCTCACGTAGAGCAGGTTGCCGACGGCCTGCATCCACGACGTCTCGGGGAAGCCGTCGGCGTCGGCGAACGAGGCGGTGGAGAAGGTCTCGATGATGCTACCGGTGTCGACATTCAGGTGCAAGAGCACCGCGTCGTCGTAGCAACTCACATAGGCCGTACCATCGGGCGCGAAGGCGATGTCCTGCGGATTGCGTCCGGCGCCCAGGCCGTACTGGTCCACGGTGGCGTAGCCCGCCGCGGGATCGACGATCTGCAGGTTGCTCGCACCGCCACGATTGACTATGTAGTACAGTTCGTCATGGTACCGGGCGACCGCGTCGCCCGAGGTTGTCGTCAGATCAATGGCGACCGTCCACGGCGAGTAACGCTCCAGGGAGGCCACGCCGCCGAAGGCGCCGAAATCCGAGGTCAACACCAGACACTCGTCCCACGCCGCAGCGGGCAAAGCCGCCGCAACCGCCAGTATACCGTAAACCAGCAGGCAAAGCGCCCCCCGGCGCTTGTTGCGGGCCGTATCCGGGGCGATGGCGTATTCGTGCTCGTTTCCATTCATTGCGGTTATCCCATTCGTTGCGCACCTTGCGCGGTCGGATCGTCCGGGTCCGGCCGGGGCATCAGCGCCAGCGTATCGACAAGCGGAGGGACCGGCCCGGGAGCGGGAATCCTTCCACATCATAGACGTCGTTGTCGGTCAGATTGATGATGCCGCCGGTCACGGTCAGCGACCGCTGCGGGCCGCCGAAACCACGCAGACTACGCGCCAGCGACAGGTTGAGCAGCGTACGGGCCGGCGCCTGGTCGATCTCGTGATTGTAGCGATCGCGGTAGTTGGCGGCTTCGTGGATCACACTCGCCGCGCCGCGCCACGGCCCCACCGGTACCTCGAGCCGCGCAAAAACCTCGAGCGGCGGCAGCAGCGGTATATCCTTGCCGTCGTACAGCACGCTGCGGTCCACTGCCTGCTGCCAGGTCAGATTCGTCGACCAGACGGCGCCACCGGGCAGCACGCCGTTGGCCTCGAATTCCAGGCCGCGGCTGCGCGTACGGCCAAGGTTCTCGGCCTTGCTCGTGCGCTGGCTGTTCTGCAGAAAGACGATGGCGTCGTCGGTGCGGTGAACGAAGGCGGCGGCGCGCACGTTGAACTGCCGGAACAGCAACCGCAGGCCGAGATCGCCAGACCGTACCGTCTCGGGCCGCAGTTCCCGGTTACCGGCAATGCCGCCTCGGTGACCGAAGAGTTCCACCCATGTCGGTTGCCGCATCGCCCGGGACAGGTGCGACTCGATAAAGAACCGACCGGCAACTGCTTCCCAGATCGCGGCAAACGACGGCGAGAAAGCGTCATAGCGGTGGTATTCGGCCGGCGGTTCCGGCAGCCAGGGCAGATCGGGAACCGGCGGGAAGTGATCCTCGCTCATCTCCCAGCGCACTGCCGGATGCAAGGTCACTCGCGGACCGTACAGTTCGACCTGCACACCGGAGAACGCGGACAGACCCGAGCGCACGCGCAGCGGTTCGGTAGCGGCTTCGAATCGCTGGCGGAACCACTGACGACGGGCGCTGCCGCCCAGACGCAGCGTGGCGCGGCCTCGCGGCCAACCGGTCGCGGTCGTACCGAATTCCCGCGCCGGCGACCAGCTTAGGCGGCCGTGCAGATCCTCGCTGACACCATGGGTCGTGCCGCCGGTCGTGCCCAGGCCACTCACCTCGCCCAGCGGATCGAAGAGGTACTCCTGACGTCGCGAAGCCAGCAGGTCGCAACGCCAGCGATCGTGCGGGTGGGCAACGGTCAGCCGGCCGTCGACCAGTTCGTATCGCACCGAGGCGTGCGGGCTCTCGTAGGCCAGCGGCCCGGGTCGGCCACCCTCCTTGCGGAAGGTGCCGAGCGCCGCGCCGAAACGGACGCGGTCGTTTTCGAGGCGTCCGTCGAGATAGCCGCCCCATTCGTCGAAGGCTGCGTTGCGGCGTGTCCGGTTGCTGTCGTCGTCAGCATTGTAGAAGGTCTGGTTGTGATCTCGATAGCCGAAGTCGTTGTCGATGCTCCGGCCGTGGACCAGGGCGTGCAGCGATCGGCGGCCGTCGCTTGATACCCAGTCCTGCAGCAGGCGACCGCCGTGGTCGCCGAAGGAACCGGCGAACAGGCGCACGTCGGCGCCGCTGGTGATGGCCGGTTGACTGATCAGGTTCACGGCGCCCGCGCCGCCGGCGCCGCCGAAGCCGGCCGGCACCAGACCGCGATACACCTCGGCGGCGGCAAATCGTTCGAGTGGCAAGTTCGCCAGATCGATGGTGCCGTCCTGCGCGTCGGCCAGCGGCATGCCGTCGAGCATCACCACTACCTGTGCGCCGCTCGAGCCGCGGATGGTCGGTGTCGACGGCGCCCCCAGACCGCCGTAGCGACGGACCTGCAGCCCGGCGGTCTGGGAAAGCAACTCGGCCAGGTCGCCGGCGGCGGCGTGCTGCGCCAGGGGGACCACGGTCAGGATGGCCGGTCCCGAGGCGAACCCCGGCGCGCCGATCGGTGATGCCTCGACAAATATCGTATCGACCAGGCCGCCGAAGAACGCGGCCTCGGTGCCGTCGAGGTTCAGCGCGGCCGTCAGCGAGTCCGCGCTTGCCGTTACTGCCGGGCTCGACGGTGGCGGATCCGGCGACGTCGGTTGTTCGCCGCTCGCGGGCTGGCTGGTCGCGAGCACTGTGAATAAGAGCACAGCACCGACGACCGCCGGACCCACCAAGGTCGAGACTCGTTGGCTGAACCTGCTGGTTTTGCGCCGGGAGGAGAAGACAAGCGCCATGACCGTACCTCGCCCACGAAGGTGGTGGCAAGGCCTGGGATCGGTCTCCTGGCTCGCGGGTCGTCCTACTTCCTGCGCCTTCCCAGCTCCGCGTTCTGGTGGGAGCCAGTGGCATCGGGCAGGTTTCGTCGCCGCTCACAGTGGCGGGGCCGCGCCGGAATTTCACCGGACTTCCGCTGATCGACAGGCCGCTGGAACTGCAAGTTGTCGTGAGTTGCGCCCTCGCGAGATCCCGGAAATACTCGTCCGGATCGACGTTGGCGGCTCACTTGATCACCATAGCTTCACGGGAAGTCCCTGTCAACCACTCGCTGCCAGATGGTCTCGTGGTCGCTCGGATCCGCACTGGCGAGCAGGACCTCATCCGCATCACCGGCTACCTGCGGTTCACGTGTCTGTATCAACGAACCCGGCAGCGCCGCTTGAAAATCGGCCTCGGTGTAGGCGCGATGGCGATGCCAGAAATCGAGGTGCCAGAGGAAGAACCGTTGCACACGCGCCTGGCCCTTGGCGTCGTCGCCGAAGTATTCGGTGGCGTAGTCGTAGTAACGGCGCATGACCCGCCAGCGCGCCGGCGCCGGCATGGTCAGGGTCCGGTTCTCCTGCAACTCCTGAAAGACCCACGGCTTGATCAGTGCGCCGCGGCCCACGCTCACCGAGGCGACGGTGGTTTCCCGCCGGCGGCGCTCGAGATCCCAGGGCGTCAACACGTCGCCGTTGCCGAGCACGGGAATCGTCACCGAACGGGCGACCGCGTCGATCAGGCTCCAGTCGGCACTGCGGCGGTAACGCTGCGCACGGGTTCGCCCGTGTACGCAGATCGCATCCGCCCCCGCGGCGGCGACCAACCCGGCCACCTCGACGGCGTTGAGTTTCCGGTCGCTCCAGCCCGAACGGATCTTGACCGTCACGGGAACCTCGACCGCCGCCCGCACCGCTTCGACCAGTCCGGCGAGTTTCCGCGGACGTTTCATCAACGCCGCTCCGCAGCCGCGGCGCACGATCACGTCGATGGGACAGCCGAAGTTGAGATCGACGAAACGGGCGCCGTGCTCGACCGCGATGCGGGCGCCGTCAGCCAGCTGGTCGGCAGCGTTGCCGCAAAGCTGAATACCAAAAAACCGCTCCGTCTCGTGGTGCCGCAACAAGGGCCGTTCACCACCGCGCACGAGCTTGGCAGCCACCACCATTTCGCTGCAGGTCACGTCCGCGCCGTAGTCGCGGCACAGCCGTCGATAGGGTAGGTTTCCCCCAGTGGCCATGGGAGCAAGCGCGATGACATCACGAAACTGTTCGCGTGACGAAGACTGCTGCACGGGTTGTACGGCTCCTGGAGTTTCCGCTCGAGAAAACGGCGTTGATTTCCGTGTAAGTTACTCGTAATTAACTAAAAATCCAGCGAAGGAAGGTTGAAATATTTTTTCTGAGTAGTACATTGACAAGGTTGTTGGAAAATAAACGTTCGTTGTTGACTGACCGCACGACCGTGAATCCGATACACGAAGGAGGCACACATGGCGAAACTACAGACCGCACTCGAAAAGAAGATTCCCCTCTGGCGCAAGGACGTCCAGCGAGTCGTCAAGAAGGTGGGGAACAAGAAGATCAGTGATTGTTCCGTCGTCCAGGCCTACGGCGGCATGCGCGGCGTCAAGTGCATGGTGTGCGAGACCTCCGAAGTTCCGCCCGACAAGGGGCTGCTTGTCCGCAACACTCCCATCGGCAAGCTCGCCGACAAGACTCCCGAAGACATCTTCTACCTGCTGTGCACCGGTGAGTTGCCGAACAAACGCGACGTGAAAGCGTTGCAGAAGGACTTCGCCGAGCGGGCGCGCGTTCCCAGCTACGTGTGGAAGGTACTCGAGGCGATGCCGAAGAACTCGCACCCCATGTGCATGTTCGACACCGCGATCCTGTGCATGCAGAAGGAGTCGAAGTTCGTCGCCGCCTACAACAAGGGCATGCAGAAGGTCGACTACTGGAAGCCGACCCTCGAGGACAGCCTCGACCTGCTGGCCAAGCTGCCGGGCATCGCCGCCGGCATCTACCGCATGCGCTTCCGGAAGGGCAAGCGTATCTCGCCGAAGAAGAACCTGACCTGGGCGGAAAACTTCGCCCACATGCTCGGCATCAAGGATCCCGACGGTCAGTTCGCCGACTGCATGCGCCTGTACCTGGTGCTGCACTGCGACCACGAGGGCGGCAACGTCTCGGCGCACGCCTGCCACCTGGTCGGCTCGGCGCTGAGCGACGCGTACTACTCGGTGTCCGCGGGCTTGAACGGCCTGGCCGGGCCGCTGCATGGACTGGCGAACCAGGAATGCCTGAACTGGATCCTGCAGTTGAAGAAGCGATTCCGCGGTGTCCCCACCGACGAGCAGCTCGAGAAGTTCGCCTGGGACACGCTGAACGGCGGCAAGGTCATCCCCGGTTACGGACACGCCGTTCTGCGCGTGACCGATCCGCGCTTCACGGCCTTCCGCGCCTTCGGCAACAAGCACTTCCCCAACGATCCGGTGATGAAGCTGGTCGACAAGGTCTACACGATCGTGCCCGAGGTGCTGAAGAAGCACGGTAAGGCCAAGAACCCGTGGCCCAACGTCGACGCCGGTAGCGGCGCGCTGCTCTACCACTACGGGATGAAGGAGTTCTCGTACTACACGGTACTGTTCTCCATTTCCCGTGCCATGGGCATGTGTTCGCAGCTGGTGGTCAACCGCGCCATGGGCACGCCGATCGAGCGTCCCAAGTCGATCCCGACAGCGTGGATCAAGAAGAACATCAAGTAGATCCGGCGGTTATAAGCACGCGAAGGGCCGGCCGAAAATGGCCGGCCCTTTCATTTCATCCGGAATACTGTTAAAATAACACATAATCGGACATAAATCCCGAATCCGGTTCGCGTACCGGAACACCAAGATTGGTTGTGAATGGACGCCCTCCCACATTCGCCCGGCTACCGCCAGTTGTCGCTGGCGATCACGTTTTCGTTCCTGCTGGCGGTGCCGTTGTCCGGCCTTCCGGCCTATGCCGACGTGACGGTCACCATCCTGGACGTCGGCCAGGGCGACGCCACGCTCGTCCAATCCTCAAGTGGCCAGACCCTGCTGTTCGACGGCGGCAACAATGGCAAGGGCAACAGCGTTGTCATTCCTTTCCTGAACAGCCAGGGCATCACGACCCTCGACTACATGGTCGCCAGCCACTATCACGCCGATCACGTCGGCGGACTCGATGAGGTGTACAACGCGGTCGGCGTCAACGAGGCGGTATATGACCGCGGCTGGAGCTACACCACGTATACGTACGACGACTACGAAGATGCGGTATTTCTGCAGCGGCAGACCATGCTCGACGACCAGGTGATCGATCTCGGCGACGGCGTGACGGTCACCTGCCTGGCGCTGAACGGCAACGGTGAACTGGCCTCGCCGTTCGATACGCCCGGTCTCGAAAACGAGTACTGTCTCGCGCTGCTGGTCGAGTGCGGAGATTTCGACTTCTTCCAGGCCGGTGACCTGACCGGCGGCGGCGGCAGTTCCGAGGACATCGAGTCGAGCCTCGCCGCGGAGGTGGGTGAGATCGAGGTGTATCGGGTCAATCACCACGGCTCCTACACGAGCAGCAACGCCTACTTCCTGGGCGCGCTGTTGCCGGAGGTGGCGATCATCTCGGTCGGCAACAACAGCTACGGCCATCCGCACCAGTCGGTACTGGACCGGCTGCAGAGCTATGGCATGCACGTGTACCAGACCGAGACCGGTTCGGGCGGTTCGCTGCCGTCCGCCGATTGGACCATCGCCGACGGCCACGTCACAATCAGCACCGACGGCAGCGGCGAGTACCTCGTCAACGGAAACCAGTGGGCGATGGACGAACCGACGGTGGACGTATTTACGCCGGCGCTGGCCGGCTTGCAGCTCGAAGGCAACTATCCCAATCCGTTCAATCCCACGACCACGATCCGGTTCAGCACCGAGCACGGCGGGCCGGCCCGCCTACTGGTGCACGACCTGGCCGGTCGTCTGGTTTACGTCGATTCTTTTCAGGCGATTGCCGGCAGGCAGGAGACGCGGTGGCGTGGCCGAGATCGGTATGCATCGCCGGTGCCCTCGGGCTGGTATCGCTACACCGTCGAGACACCCGCCGGCACGGGCTCAGGTACCATGGTCCTGATCAGGTAATCGCTCGGCGGATTGGTCGGCGACTTCTTCGGGGAGCAGTGTGGCGGGTGGTGTGCCGGACGCTTCCTTCCCGGTTCGCTCTTCCCCATTGTCAACTGCCTCGACGGCGTTCCAGGCGATGGTCCAACCCAGAAACACCTGCGACAGATAGTGCTTGCGATCGTTCAGACGCGACCAGCCGGTCACGACCGACGCCGCGCGCGCCAGGGCCGCGGGCAGGCGGCCGTCCAGGCGGCGCGCCGCCATCAACCAGGGAATCGCCGCCACGAAAGCGTGGCCGGAGGCGGCATTGTCCGCGCGCATGGGCCGCCAGCGCGGGCTGCCGTCCTGGCTGCTGGGCCGGTTGGCGCCGAGAACGCGCTGGGTCGTCCAGAGGGTCGGCAAACCGACGCACAGCGCCTCGAAGTTGCGTCTTCCCCAGCGGCTGACCGCGTTGGTGCGCACCAGCGCGTCGATCACCGCCAGCAGTGCCCAGATGCTGAACCAGAAGCGTTCGCCGAAGAATTTGACCAGTTCGGCAAAGCGATCGGTGCCGTGCGAACGCACGTTTTTCGAGTACAGACGGTCGACCGCTTCGTCGGCACCGCTGAAGGCGAGCGCACCGGACACGAGCAACGCGCCGCCAAGTTTAAGGAAGGTGCGCCGGCCGTAGTTGCGACGCCAGTGCGGGCCGGTATGGCGAAACAACATGGGGCCGCGCCGGCGTGGTCCGACCGCCGGAAAGAGCAGCGCGAAAAGCACGAAAACTACGATGGCCACCCACATGGATCTTCTCCCGCCCCTTGCTCGCAGCGCCTATGGCGAAGTCCTCGCGACCAGCTTCGTTTTGCGCTGCTTTTCGTCCACCGCCACGAATACGAGCCGCGCCTCGGTGACCCGGAAGACACGCCGGTCCGTCAGGCGTTCGGCATCGACCTTGATATCCACGGTGACCGAGGTCGTGCCGTGCTCGACGACCTCGCCCCAGAAGGTCAGCAGATCACCCACAAAAACCGGGTGCAGAAAATTGACTTCGTTGATGACGACCGTCACGAAGATGTTGTCGAAGGCATCGCGGGCGCAGATCGCCCCCGCCAGATCGATATGAGACATGATGACCCCGCCGAAGATGGTACCGTGCATGTTGGTATCCTTCGGCAGCAGGGTGATCTTGAGATACTCCTTCATGGAAACCTCCCACTGACCGGGCCTCCGTCGTCGCCGCCACGCGTATAAAACCACGGCCGCGGCACGAAAGTCCGGTGTTTCACTGCGTCAACAGATGGCCGACTTCCTCGGCGATGGCCGGACTGCTGGTCAGCCCGGGCGAGTCGATACCCACCAGGTTGATCAGACCGTCCGTCTCGCCCTGTTCGCGCCGGATCGTGAAATCAGCGAAGCCCTTGCGCCGCAGCTTGGGCCGGATGCCCGCCATGCCGCAGCTCAGGTCGTCGCGCTCGATAAAAGGCAGAAAAGTCGATGCGCCGGCATAGAAACGATCCAGGCGCGCCGGGTCGACTGTGTAATCCTCGATCTTGTCGATGGGTTCGGTGTCCGGACCGAGGCGCAGCTGTCCCGCCAGATCGACGCAGATGTGGATCCCCAGACTGGAATCGTCCGCGGGCGGTACCGGGTAGACGAGATGGGACACCTGTCCCGAGTGCACCGGAGCGATGCCGAAGTAATTGCCTTTGACCCAGTGCAGTTCGTAGCCGGCGGCCGCAACGTCGATGCCCGCCAAGGCGGCGATGCGATCGCTGTACAGTCCGGCGGCATTGACGACGAATCGGCTGGTATGCTGCCAGCCGTCTCTACCGGACTGCTCTGGCGGCGACACGGTCACTTGCCAGCCCTGCCCATCGCGATCCAGTCCGGTGACCGGCGCCGCCGTCAGGATCTGGGCGCCTCGATCGGCCGCCAGGCTCGCGTAGGCCTTGGCCGCGCCCTCGGCGCTCAAGATCCCGGTACGGGGCGAATAGAGCGCCGCGCTGGCCCGGATGTTGGGTTCGAGCCGTGCCACTTCGTCACCGTCCAGCATGCGGAGATCTTCCACGCCGTTGGCGCTACCCAGTGCGTGCAGGCGTTCGAGCTCGGGCTGTTCGGCGTCGTCGATGGCCACGATGAGCTTACCGCATTCCTGGTAGGGAACCCGGGCCTGCTCGCAGAAGGCCTTCAGCAGGCGTCGACCACGCACGCAGCAACGCGCCTTGAGCGTCCCGGTCGGGTAATACATGCCGCCGTGCGCCACCTCGCTGTTGCGCGCCGTCGTACCGGTAGCCAGGCGGGGATTACTCTCGAGCAACACGGTGGTGAAGCCCCGACGGGCCGCCTCGGCGGCGACGGCACACCCGACGATACCACCACCGACGACCGTTACCTCGATGTCGTTCATGTTCGTTCCTCGTCGACGAGATCGTCGGCTGCCAGGCTGCGTTGCCAGTCGACGGGATAGGGCCAGGGCCAGTCCGGCGCCGGCGGACTCGTAAAAAACATCTGTCTGCCGCCCACCGGATGTCCGACAACCAGCCGACTTGCATGCAGCGCCAGACTACGGTCGGACAGCCGGTCGGGCGCACCGTATTTGACGTCACCCAGCACCGGATGACCGAGCAGCGAGAACTGGGCGCGGATCTGGTGCCGACGACCGGTGAGCAGCCGGATCCGCACCAGCGTCCGGTCCTGCCGGCGGCCCAGAACCGTGTACGCGAGTCGTGCTTCGCGGGACCCGGGAAAGGGCTCCGCAGCGGCCCCCGTTACACCGTGTCGGTCGCCTTTGTGCGCCAGGTGGGACACGAGCTCGGTTTCGGCGTCGCGGCTGTCGGCGGCGACGTCGTCACCTGCCTGTGCTCCCAGATCACCGGCAACGACCGCCAGATAGAATTTGGCAACGGTACCTTCCCGAAACTGGCGTGAGAGACGGCCCGCCGCTTTCGAGGTCCGGGCCAGCAGCACCACGCCGGACACCGGTCGATCGAGGCGGTGTACGAGCCCGACGTAGACGTTACCGGGTTTGCCGTATTTCTCCTTCAGGTACAGCCGCGCGCTGTCCAGCAGGGTGGCATCACCGCTCCGGTCGCCTTGAACCAGCAGTCCGGCGGGTTTGACGACCGCCAGCAGATGGTTGTCCTCGTACAGCACATTCAGATCGTTGTCGTCCATGCCGCGGCAGCTTAACAAACGGACCGGCGGGCGGAAAGAACAAGTTCTGTCCCGCGTCGCCGCACCGGTCGGCCCAGCTTTTCGCGCGAAGCACCGCGTTGATATCGCCACGGGATTCGTTATCTTTAAAAATGCGAACGGAACCGCAGTCGAAACATTTGTGGCGGATTCCCGAACCATAGCCCACGGCAGAAGATACTTGCGGTCTCGCACTCACGAGGAGAATCCCATGATCGATACGCGTTACAGAGCGTCCATCTGTGTGCCAGTCTTGCTGATGGTGTCGGTGCTGCTGCCCGCCGGCGGCCCGTTGGTGACGACGGTCGCTGCGGCGGATGTGCAGTACCCGGAAACCGCGGTGGTCGACCAGGTCGACGTTTACCACGGCGTGGCGGTGAAAGATCCGTACCGCTGGCTCGAGGACGTCGACTCGCCCGAGACACACGCCTGGGTCCAAGCGCAGAACGCGGTTACCTTCGGTTTTCTCGAGTCCATCCCCGAACGCGGTCAGTATCAGCAACGCCTGACCGAAATCTGGGATTACACACGGTATTCGTCGCCGCAGATGGAGGGTGGCCGGACCTTCTTCTTCAAGAACGACGGTTTGCAGAACCAGGCGGTGCTGTATGTCCAGGACTCGGCGGACGACCCGCCGCGCGTGCTGCTGAATCCCAACCTGCTGTCCGAGGACGGCACCGTCGCACTGTCCGGTACGAGTATCACCAAGGATGGCCGGCGACTGGCCTACGCCACGAGCGCCAGCGGCTCCGACTGGCGAACCTGGCACGTGCGCGACGTCGCCACCGGCAACGACCTGGATGATGTCATCGAGTGGAGCAAGTTCAGCGGCGCGAGCTGGAATCCCGACGGCAGCGGTTTCTACTACAGTGCCTACGCACCGCCGAGCGCCGACGACGCCTACGAAGAAGCCAACTACTTCCAGAAACTCTACTACCACGAGATCGGCACGCCGCAACAGAGCGACCGACTGGTCTATGAGCGCCCGGACCAGAAGGAGTGGGGATTCCAGGGTAACGTCAGCGACGACGGACGCTGGCTGATCATCAGCGTCTGGCACGGCACCCACTCCAACAATCGCGTCTACTACCAGGATCTGTCCCGACCGGGCAGCGCGGTGGTACGCCTGCTGGATGATTTCGACGCCAGCTACAACTTCGTCGGCAACGACGGTGAGGACTTCTTCTTCGCGACCGATCTCGACGCACCCCGTCAGCGGATCATCACGATCGACACGCGACACCCCGAACGCGCGCACTGGCGTACCGTGATCGCCGAACAGGAAGATACGCTCGAAGGCGCGACGATCCTCGACAACTGTTTCGTCCTGACCTACCTGCGGGATGTCTGCAACGTGGTGACGGTCCATTCCCTGGACGGAAAGCACCTGCACAACATCGAACTGCCGGGCCTGGGCAGCGTGAGCGGTTTCGGCGGCCACGCCGACGACACGTCGACCTATTTCACGTTCACTTCCTACCTGAATCCCAGCGAGATCTATCGCTACGATTTCACGACCGACGAGACCACCTTGTTCCGCGCGCCGCAGATCGATTTCGATTTTTCCGGCTACGAGACGCGGCGTGTGTTCTACTCCAGCAAGGACGGGACGCGGATTCCCCTGTTCATCACCTGCCGCCAGGATCTCGAACTCGACGGAAACAACCCCACGATTCTGTACGGGTATGGCGGATTCAATATCGCCTTGTCACCGCGCTTTCGCACTTCGCTGCTGCCATGGCTCGAGCAGGGCGGCGTGTATGCGGTGGCCAATCTCCGCGGCGGAAGCGAGTACGGCGAGCAGTGGCACCAGGGCGGGATGCTGGCGAACAAGCAGAATACCTTCGACGATTGTATCGCCGCCGCCGAATACCTCATCGCCGAGGGATACACCTCGACGCCGAAACTGGCGGTGAGCGGTGCGTCGAACGGCGGCACCCTGGTCGGTGCAGTGGTCAACCAGCGGCCGGATCTGTTCGGGGCCGCTTTGCCGGCTGTCGGTGTGATGGACATGCTGCGTTTCCAGCGTTTCACCATCGGCTGGGCCTGGGTTTCCGATTACGGCAGCAGCGAGGATCCGGAGATGTTTCCCGTCCTGCACGCCTACTCGCCGTATCATAACCTGAAGCGCGGCACCGAGTACCCCGCGGTGCTGGTCACTACCGCGGATCACGACGACCGGGTGGTACCGGGCCACAGTTTCAAATACGCCGCCGCGCTCCAGGCGGCGCAGTCGGGTGATTGTCCGGTGCTGATACGTATCCAGACCAAGGCCGGACACGGCGCGGGTAAACCGACCGCCATGATCATACAAGAAGCTGCGGATCGCTATGCATTCCTGCATCGGGTGCTTGGTATGTAAGCACATCAGCGACAAACGGTTGGGCCGCCCTTCGTGGTCGGGGCGGCCCGGCCGATTTCCAGAAAATGGATTGAAACCGCAATCATAAGAATGTTATACTTATTTAACGAAAGCGCAGTTTTTTTTTGGCGTCGGTATTTTTCCCGGATTTCGAGAGGTTGCTGGCGGCTTGGATGAGTTTACGAACACAATCTGAACATTGGTCGGTGCTTGTACGGCTCGGGATTGTTACGCTGGTGTTTCTACTGGGCGCCGGCCGCGCAACCGCTGAAGCCGAAACCGACGTTGCCGACGCGGGTTCGACCGATGTTGTGCTCAGCCTCGACGAGAGTCCACGCGCGGTCACCAGTGCGGCATTGGCCGCTGCGCAGCAGTCCATCTGCGCGGTGGTGTACAAGTTCGACGATGCGCGACTGCTGGCGCCGCTGGTCGACGCAGTGCGCCGGGGCGTTCGGGTCCAGGTTCTGCTCGACCGGAAAGAGGCGCTGAAAGCCGGGAGCCAGGCGGCGCAGCTGGCGGCGGCCGGAGCGCAATTACGCGTCTGGCCACGCAGCCGGTCCAAGCTGCACGCCAAGCTGGTGATCATCGATGGCCGGACGCTACTGACCGGATCGTACAACTGGACGAGATCCGGCGCCGACAAGAACGTGGAGCTATTGTTACGCTCGGACGACCGGACGATCGTCGGCCGATGCAGGGAGATCTTCGCCGGGCTCTGGGACCAGGGACTTCCCATGCCGGACGATCGCTAACGTAATCGTGCAGCCGCGCCGTGATACCGATCCGATCACGACGCGGTTGCGGGGAGAGTCATGACGCGGGTACCGTCGCCACATCGCACGCGCACGACACTGTTAATCCTGTTCGTCGTGTTCTGTCTGGCAATCGGCGCCGCCGCGTTGCTCGATGTGGAAAGAACAATCGTCGGAACCTGTTTGCTGGATCCCGCGCGACGCTGGACGATGACCGAACTACGCCCGGGTTCCTTCGAGTCGCGCGCCGACGATCTGGTCGCCGGACAACCGCTGCAGTATCGCCTCTACCAGTTTGATCGACCCGCCTTCGTCGACATCGAACTGTCGGCTTTCAATGCCGCCTGTACATCGGAGATCGAGGTCGACGCCGGGCAACTGGTAGCCACCGTGCATTCGTCTGCCCTGGAGATCGAGCTGGCGGAACGGTCGACCGCACTCCAGGATGCTCAGACTGAACTCGAGGTCCTGCAAGCGGGGGCCAAACCGGAGGAACTCGATCGGGCGCGGATCGCGGTGGAGCTGGCCCGGACCGAGTTGCGCACCCACCAGTCACAGTACGGGCGGCAACAGCAGCTGCACGAACAGGGGATCCTCAGTGCCGAGGACTGGGAAATCACCTCTGCCCGGCACGATCTGCTCAGGCTGGACGTCGCTCTGGCCGAGGCCCAGCTGCGGGTGCTCGAGTCCGGCGCCTCGCCGGAGGAAATCACGCGCGCGGAAACGACCATCGCCGCCCTCTCCCAGGAGCTGGCGGCGCTCGAAAACATGCTGGCGGCCGCGCAGATACGCACCCCTGTCGCCGGCAACCTGCGGCTCCAGAACGGCGCGTCCCCGCTGCTGACCGTGGTCGATACCGACACCATGGTGGCCCGTATCCTGGTGCCGCAACGACTCGGCTTCCTGGCGCGGCCAGGATTGCGGATCCGTACCTATCTGCCGGGCCTGACCACGGGACCGATCACCGGTCAGCTTGTCCGCGTCGACCGGCGCGTGGTGGTCACCGCCGCGGGACCCTTTCTGGCGGTGTACGGGCTCGTGGCCAACCCCGACGGCGTGCTGACCGAGGGGATGCAGGGAAACACGCGCATCTACTGCGGCAAGACGCGACTGCTACGCAGAATCTGGGACGACATCGTTACCGTGCTACGACAGGAGATCTGGCCGGTATGAAAAACACTGGTATGCGACGCGAACTGAAGTACTACCTCCCCGTGGAGACCATCACGGAGATCCGGGATTTCATTCACCCGTACGTACAGCACGATCCCTATTGCGCGTCACTGCCGAACCGCACCTACACGGTACGCAGCGTCTACTTCGACACCGACGACCTGCGATTCTACTTCGAAAAACTCGACAGTGTCCGCAACCGCAAGAAACTACGGATCAGGACCTACAACGATCCGCAGGGCGACACCGTCGTGTTCGTGGAGATCAAGCGTAAGTTCGGCAAGCTCGGCAGCAAGGACCGCCTGGCCCTGCCCATGACCAGGATCGACGATGCCCTGAACGGGAAGAAACCGGACGACGTGCTCTCCGATCGTTCCTTCCGCAATCGTAAGGTGCTCGAGAAGATCCGGTTCCTGATGCAGGTGAAGAATCTGCGACCGGTCGTGCTCGTGACCTACGACCGCGAAGCGTTCGTCGGTCGTCACGACGATCGCGAGCGGGTTACCTTCGACTGCAACATCCGCAGCCTGATCAATCCGACGCTCGACCAGATCTTCCGGGAAGAACGCATGCGGCAGTTCGAAGATGATTGCTACGTACTCGAACTGAAGTTCAACGAGACGATGCCCCACTGGATGACGAGCCTGATCCGGAACTTCAACCTGGTAGCGGCCCCCTACTCCAAGTACTGTCAGGGTATCGATGCCTGGAACAACGAACGTGAAGACATCCCGGCCGCGTTGAAGCGTCTGGTCGCCAGAGGATAGACACTGATGGATGAATTCCTACAGTCACTCGCACTGCGGCCGGAACCGTGGACCTCCGGCGAGATCATCGTTAACATCGTGGTGGCGTTTCTGCTCGGCCTGTTCGTCGCCTGGGTATACCGGGCAACCCATCGGCAACTGACGGTCTCCTTCTCGTTCATCAACACCCTGGTCCTGCTGTCGATGCTCATGTCGCTGGTGATGATGGTCATCGGCAACAACATCGCCCGGGCGTTCGGCCTGGCCGGAGCCATGTCGATCATTCGCTTCCGTACCGTGGTCAAGGACACGCGCGACACGGCCTTCGTTTTCTACTCGCTGGGCACGGGCATGGCCGCCGGCACCGGCAACCTGCGGATCGCCCTGGTCGGCTCGCTGCTGATCGGCCTGTGTATCGGCATTCTGCACTGGACGCGACACGGCGCGGTCATGCGCAACGAGTTCATGATCGCGTTTTCCATGTTGCCGACCGATCACCCCGAAGAATCGAAGATCTATATTCCGGTCTTCGAACGCTACTGCCGCAACTACCAGCTGGTGCACGTTAAATCCGAACGTATGGGCGAGACGATCAAGCTGACCTTTCACGTCTCGTTGAAGAATCCCGAGGAATCGGAAGTACTCGTCAGCGAGCTGTCCGCGCTCGAAGGGCTGTACCGGGTGGCGCTGAACTTCGGTGAGGACGTACAGGGTTAATCGTTCCCGAGCCCTACCCCGCGCGAGTTCCGGTCGCCGTGCGGAAACGCCGCCCACCAGCCGGCGCGAACTCGTTTCATTCCGGGATTTTTTCTTGCCAGAGCACCCGGTATGCCCCACCCATGCCGGCCGGTTCGCTGATGAACGAGAGTCGGGAATCCTGGCGGCGGCGGTGCTTGAACCCTCTGAGCCGGCGCGCGAGGAACTCGTCCTGTCGCACCAGGTCGACCGTCACCAGGCCCAGCTCTTCACCCCAGTTCCGCACGTCGGTGAAATTCACGTCCGCGGTCAGATCCTGACGGGTGAATCGCCGGTACACATCGGGCGGCGTCAGACGCAGATGCTGGCTGTAGGCGCGCAGGCTGCCCAGCGGACGCCTCGCGTAGAGCCGGTGGGCCCGATCTCCGTAGTCGACGGTCAGCAGGTGTCCGGCACGAAAGTGCGGCAGCCAGTCGGCGAGCCAATCTCGATAGGACAGATGCACCTCGACGCGCTGCTCCGTCCCCACATCTGCTGCCGGCGGCGGTGATGCGTCCGGCGCGGTCAATACGCTGCAGCTGGTTCGTCGCAAACGCGGATCAAGACGCGTGGTCCAGTGCTCGACGAGCTGCTGGTCCTCCTCGCGCAACTCCAGTTGCTCCCACACCAACTGCCCTCGCTCACCGGCGATGCGGCGCAAAACGACGCAGGGGAATGCGTCCACCAGTTCGTTGCTGAAGATCAACGCCCTGCCCTTGCTCCGCTCGAGGGCTTCCTGGATGGTGTCGTGCCAGATTACCCGGCGTCCGCGCAACAGTGTTTGCTGACGCTGCCGCAGCACGGGCGACACCTCGACCAGGTGGTAGTGCAACGACCTGGCGTGCCACCACGAGACGCCGTCCAGTACCGCCGCGGCCAGGGCGCCGGTACCGCCGCCGATCTCGATCACGTGCCAACGACCGTGTCGGCGGACGCTGCGGCGGCGCGCCAGCAGCCAGCGCGCGACAGCTTCTCCGAGCACAGAACCGAGCGTCGCGGCGGTGCTGAAGTCGCCGCGGTAGCCGATGTCGTCGATGGCCCTGGTATAGTAGCCCAGGTGCGGATTGTAGAGCGCTTCCTGCATGAAGGTTTCGAAGGGCAGCGAGCCACCCTCCGCCCGGAGCATCTGCTCCAACAGACGCCGGGGAGAAGAAGGGATACTGCTGCTTGTCCCCTGTGGGTCCGGCGAGAACCGCTTCACCGATTTCCTCCGCATGCCCACCCGCGTGCAGGGTGGTGTCGTTTGTTTCGTGCTCGACCTGCCGACACCGAGGCGCCGGTGTTTCAGGCCTGACTCGCGGTGTCGGTCAACGCGGTCTTGGCATTGTCCGGCTGGCGATCGTCCGCAACCAGCATGGCGAAAACGATCACGGCCAGGCCAATCAGCACCCGCAAATAGTGCGCCGTTTCTCCGAATAGCAGCCAGGCGCACAGCACTGCCAGGGGGATCTTGAGGTTGTTGCCCGCGGCCAGCCTGCCGGATCGTGTCCGGGCGGCGCCCTTGTTCCAGAGGTAGAATCCGGCGGCGGTCGGCAATAGACCGAGATACAGCAACACCACGATCGACACGTTCGAAAACGCCAGTCGCGATCCGTCGCTGAACAGCAGTGCCGCCGCGGCGCTGACCAGCAGCGCACCCAGATACATCCAGCCGAGCACCGTCGGTTCGGAAACGACAACCCGCCGGCCGCCTTCGACCTCGCCGACAAGACGCCGATACAGGCGGCGATACCCGAGTTGCCCGGCGGCGAAACACAGGTTCGCCGCCTGCAGGAGCAGGATTCCCTTCCAGGCGTCGGCGGCGACGGACGCCCGGTAGACGATGATCGCGGCGCCGGCCACCGCCAGTAGCGCGGCGACTCCGTGCCGCCACGAGAACCGCCGGCGCATCAGGTCGTCGCCGGTGACCACGTACAGCGGTGTGAAGATCGTGAACACCGCCACCGCATAGGCGGGCAGATAGGCGTAGGCACTTATGTAGAGCACATACATCAGCCCGAACTGAACCGCTCCCAGGACCAGCGCGTGCCTGATGAGCGCGGCCGGCAGGTGTTGTCGGCGGAGCCAGGGCGCAAAGGCCAGCGCGGAAACCGCCAGGCGTAGACTCGCCACGGCCAGGGGGTCGTAGTCGCCCAGATACCGCTTGATCAAGCCGAACGAGAGTGCCCAGATCAGCGATGCCGCCACGAGGTACAGCAGAATCCGCTCCCTTCATCCGACGCCGGGTTGCCGGACCGCGCCCACCAGCTGTCGGCCGCCTGTCAGCCAGTTGCCTGGCGGCCACGCCAGGCGGTGCCCCGGAACATCGACCGACCCACGCGAACGAAACCCGCCGGCAACCACGGTCGCCGGCGGGCCGGTAGCAGGTTCCGCCACGCGTGGGCGAGATGGTCGTCTAGAGCTTCGTCAACAGATCGCAGACCCGGCACGAGTAACCGTATTCGTTGTCGTACCAGCTGATGACCTTCAGCAGATTACCGGCGATCACGCTCGTGCATCCGGGATCGAAGATCGACGAGTGGGGATCGCCCACGATGTCGCACGAGACGATCGGGTCGGATGCGTAGGCGAGAATGCCCTTGAAACGGTCCGACTCGCTGGCCGCCTTCATCGCGGCGTTCACCTCGTCGACGGTCACGTCGCGACTCATGGTGGCTACCAGATCGACCACCGAACCCGTGGGCACGGGCACCCGCATGGCCATACCGTCGAGCTTGCCGTTCAGGTTCGGCAACACCTTGCCCACGGCCCGCGCCGCACCGGTCGTGGTGGGGATGATGTTCAAGGCAGCCGCCCGAGCGCGCCGGAAGTCCTTGTGCGGCATGTCGATCAGACGCTGGTCGTTGGTGTAGGCGTGGGTGGTGGTCATCAGGCCGTGTTCGATACCGAATTCCTTGTCGAGCACGTACGCAACCGGCGCCAGGCAGTTGGTGGTGCACGAGGCGTTGGAGACGATCTTGTCCTCGGGCTTGAGGTCCTCGTTGTTCACGCCCAGCACGATGGTCGCATCGATCTCGTCCTTGGACGGCACGGTCAGCAGGACCTTCTTGGCCCCCGCCGTGAGGTGCGCTGCGATCTGCTCGCGCTGGCGGAAGATACCGGTCGACTCGATGGCGAAATCGACACCCATCTCGCCCCAGGGCAACTCGGCCGGGTTTCTGATCGCCGTCATCTTGACGTTCCACCTGTCGGTCTTGAGCGTATCGCCGTCTATGACCGCGGTGCCGGCGAAATTGCCCATCACCGAATCGTGGCGCAGCAGATACGCCAGGGCCTCGGGATCGGTGATATCGTTGATCGCCACGACCTCCACGCCCTCGCGCTCGCTGAGAATCCGGAAAACAGTCCGTCCGATACGACCGAAACCATTGATTGCTATCTTCATCGCAACACCTTTCCGGTTGGAAAACCCATCGTCTGCTGGCGCCATCGGGCCCGCGACACCATATTGTGCCGGTTGCCCGCGCCGTAAAACACCGATTCCGTTCCGGGCGAAAAATGCGGCCGCCCGGTGTCCAGGAGTAGAGCCGATGCCAACTTACGAATACGAATGCACCAAGTGCGGCCTCGTCTTCGAAGAGTTCAAGTCGATGTCCGCACCGAAACGGCAACGCTGCCCCAAGTGCCGGAGCAAGGTCAATCGCCTGATCAGCGGCGGCACCGCCGTCGTCTTCAAGGGCTCGGGTTTCTACGTGAACGACGCGGGCCGTGGCGGCTCGGGCAGCAGCAACGGTGAAACGAAAGAGTCGCTCCCGTCAGCCGAGGAAACCGTCGCCTCGCAGAAACGCGAGGTGGCCTCGTCCGAGTCCAGCGGTGGGAAATCCACGTCGGGCACGAAAGCCAAATCGGACAAATAGACCCGCCGAATCCCTGCACCGAGCCGGACATCTCGTAAACCGCGCACATGATACCAAGAATACGAGCGGTGACAAGAACAAGTCTCGTCACCGCTCGCTGTTTTCGGGAATCGTCCTGTCAGGGGCGTCGCGTCGACGCGCGCCGGACCAGCTAGGTCAGAACCCTCGCCTTGTAGCCGTACTGGAGTACGCCCCACTCCGATTCCTTCTGGATCTTGCGGAAGACCAGCTCCACCTCGGTGCCGATCTCGACCGTGTCCGGCGGCGCTTCGGCGACCATGCAGGTCAGGCGCACGCCGTTCTCCAGCTCGACAACGGCCACGACATAGGGTTTCTGGTCGTCGAATTCCGCCGGCGGGATGCGGATCACCGTGTAGGTGACCACCTTGCCCTTGCTCGGCAAGACTTCTTTTTCGAAGCTCTCGCCGCCACATTCGCGACAGACGATCCGTGGCGGAAAATGAATATTGCCGCAGCCGGTGCATTTACCGGCCTCGAGACGAAAACGCTGGGGAGTTTCCCGGTGATAACGTGGTGAAATCATGAGCTCGCCTCCAGGATATGCACCGTGGAACTGCCGCCGGAGCCGCCCATGTTCTGGGCCATGCCCAGCCGCGCATCCTTCAGCTGCCTGTCCCCGGCCTGGCCGGTCAGTTGCAGATAGCACTCGACGATCTGTGCGATGCCCGTCGCTCCGACCGGGTGCCCCTTGCTCTTCAGGCCGCCCGAGGTGTTGATCGGTTTCGCGCCATCACGTGCCGTCGCGCCGTCCATGGCGGCCGGCCCGCCTTTACCCGGCTCGAAGAAACCGAGCTCCTCGGTACAGACGATCTCGGCGATGGTGAAGCAATCGTGCACCTCGCAGAAATCGATATCCGCCGCCGTGACACCCGCGTGACCGTAGGCCTGCTGGCCGGCGATGTTGACCACCGGAATGCGCGATACATCGTCGCGGTTGTGCAGGGCAATGCCGTCGGTAGCGTGACCCGAACCCTTGATCGTCACGTAGGGCCGACCCAGCGTCTTGGCGATCTCGACGGGGCAAAGCAATACCGCGGCACCGCCGTCGGTCACCGGCGAACAATCCATCAGGCCAAGCGGATCGGCGACCCGGATAGCGTTGAGGACCGTCTCCTGCGTGATCTCCATGGGGAACTGTGCATAGGGATTCTTGGCCCCGTTGCGGTGATTCTTCACCGCCACCGCAGCCAGCATTTCCGGCGTCGTGCCCCACTTGTGCATGTGCGCGTTGGCGATCATGGCATACAGACCCGGGAACGTGATCCCGTGGTAGACCTCGTATTCCTGATCCGCCGCCGTCGCCAGACAATAGGTCGCGTCGGCGCCGTCATTCATCTTCTCGACCCCGGCGGCGAGCACGTAGTCACTCGCACCGCTGGCGACTTCGAGATAGGCAGCCCGGAAAGCGGCGCCTCCCGAGGCGCAGGCCGACTCGATGCCGTAGGCGGAGATCGGATTCAATCCCGCGTAGTCGCAGAGAATCGAAGCGATGTGGGCCTGGCCCACGAACAGTCCGCTGGCCATGCAGCCGATGTAGGCCGACTGGATCTGCTGGCGCTGTACCCCGGCGTCCTTCAGACACGCGGTCGAAGCCGCGGCGAAGAGATCGCGGAAGGGGGTTTCCCAGCATTCGCCGAACTTGGTCAAGCCGGTACCGATTACTGCTACGTCTCTCATCATCCACCCCCTTCTAGGTTACGTTCATGCGGATCTTGCCGCGGTACGCCACGTACTTGCCGTAGTCGAGATAGATGCGACGGTCGGCGAGCTGGTCGCGGACCTTCGGCGCCTTGTCCTGGATTTCCGGCAGCACGTCCGTGCAGCGGATGATGAACGAATCCGATCCGGCGCCACTGCCGAAGCTCGTCACGAGGATCTGGTCTCCCGGCTTGGCCACGTCGAGGCAGGAGGCCAAACCGGTTGGCGATGAACCGCTGTAGGTGTTGCCCATGAGGTTGACGACCCAGCCCTGCTCCAGCTGCTCCTGCTTGAAACCGGACATCTTGCCCGCCCTCAAGGGGAACTTGCCATTGGGCATATGGAACACCGCGTAACGGAAGTCCTCGGGCTTAAGGCCGCTCTTGTCGAGGATGCCGCGCGTGGCGCCCAGCACGTGGTGGAAGTAGGCGGGCTCGCCGGTGAAGCGTCCGGCGTGACGGGGATAGAATTCCCCTTCCCGGCGCCAGAAATCGGGCGTGTCCGAGGTGAAGGAGTAGGTGTGGGTTATCTCCGCCGCCACGCGTTCGGAGCCCATGATGAAGGCCGAACCGCCGGCGGAGGCCGTGTATTCGAGCGCGTCGCCCGGAGCCCCCTGGCTCGTGTCGGCGCCGATGCCCAGACCGTATTTCATCTCGTGCGACTTGACGTGCGAGTACGCCACGTACATGGCCTCGGCACCCGCCTTGCAGGCGAATTCGAAGTCCGACACGTGCACCTCGGGGCCGATGCCCAGCGCATCGATCAGTACCGTTCCCGAAGGCTTGACCGCGTACGGATGGCTCTCGGAGCCGATGTAGACGCAACCGATCTCCTGCGGATCGATCCCGGCCCGTTGCACGGCGTACTTGGCCGCCTGAACCGAGATGGTGATGGTGTCCTCGTCCGGTCCGGGAACGGTCTTCTCCTCCAGCAAAAGACCCCTCTTGAAGGCCTCGGCATCCGCCCCCCACTGGTTGGCGATGTCCTCGGCCTTTATCCGGAAGCGCGGAACGTACGAGCCGTAACCGACAATCCCGTACATAAACGTCCACTCCCTGTCGAAGTTCTGGGTTGATTAAACGCGTCTGGGCAGGTTAACAAGACGGGCCCGCCGGCGCAAGGAGCATCTGCAAGGAGGCCACATGGATCGGCCCGGTCAATCGCCGCCGCCGGAGGCCGCGCCGCGGGCATTTTCTTTGCTTGGAGGGACATGATGCCATACCGTAACGAGGCGCTTGCCTGGAGCTGATACGGTTCGGATTTCTCTGTGAGGCGGTTTTTTTAGCTATGAGCACCAAGCGGAATCCCAAGTCGAAAACCAATGCCGCGACCGGGTCCAGCAAGCGGGTGATTATTGACGGGCGTCAGGCTGAAATCACGCCGGGCGCGACGCTGTTTCAGTACCTGAAACAAGAACGACCACCGACGCTCGCGGGTGACGACCCGGTGGCCATCGCCTCGATCAACGGGCGCAAGACGAGTTTGACGACGCCGCTCTGGGGTGGGGAAAGAATCCACCTGATCAACCTCGCCGAACCGGAGACCCATACCACCATCCAGCATACCGTGTTGTTCCTGCTGGCAGTGGCGGCGGAACAGCTGTTTCCCCACGAGACGATCTGGGTCGACTTCAGCTACGGCAACGGCGTCTACTGCGAATTGACGCGTGAGGCCCCGTTGACGGCGAAGGAGCTGACAGACCTCGAAAAACACATGTGGCGACTCGTCGACCAGGATCTGGCGATCACCCCCCAGGTATTCGGTATGCGGGCCCTGTTGAAGATGCTGCAGCGAAACGGCTTTCGACGGCAGCTGGCGACCGCCCGTTACCTCCGGCGCAACTCGATCACGCTGTTCCGGATGGAAGGATCGGATCACCTGTACTACGGCCGCCAGCTCCCATCTACCGGCTACGTACGGTCGTTCAAGCTGATAAGCGAAGCGCCGGGACTCATCCTGCTGAACAACATCGAGAGCCGACCCACGCGCCTACCGGACTTCGTGCCGCAGCCGAAACTACTCCAGACCATGCGGGCCTACGCCGGCTGGCTCGAAGATCAGCAGGTACGCGATCTCGGCAACCTGAATCAGTTCATCGTCGAGGGCCGGACCAGCGATCTGATCCAGGTCTGCGAGGGGCGGCACGCAAAGGTATTCGTCGAAGCCGCCCAGCAGGTGGCGGACCAGCCCCGAGACGGACGCCTGGTCCTGGTCGCCGGTCCGTCGAGTTCCGGCAAGACCAGCTTCGCCAAACGACTCGAGGTACAGCTACGCGTTCTCGGCTTGAAGCCCTTCGCACTATCCCTCGACGACTACTTCGTCGACCGGGCCAGTACGCCCCTCGATGACGACGGCGACTACGATTACGAAGCCATCGAGGCCATCCAGATCGATCTGTTCAACGAACATGTCCAAAAACTCATGGCCGGCGAACCGGTGCGCCTGCAGCAGTACGATTTCTATACCGGTCTGAGTAGCCCTGCGGCGGAAACCACGCAGCTCGTGCCCGGACAGCCGCTGATCGTCGAGGGCATTCACGCGCTGAATCCCGGGCTGACACCGACCATCGCCGTGCCGGACAAGCTGCACGTCTATGTTTCGGCGCTGTGTCACATGAACATCGACAACTTCAGCTATATCAAGACGACCTACACGCGCCTGTACCGCCGCATCGTGCGCGACGCCCAGTTCCGCGGCTACACGGCCTCCGAAACCCTCGCCCGCTGGCCCAAGGTCCGCGCCGGTGAGGACAGGCACATCTTCCCCTACCAGAACAATGCTGACATCTTCTTCAACAGCGGCCTGGCCTACGAACTGGCGGTCCTCAAGCTGTGGGCGGAACCACGTCTGGCCGCCGTTGACTTCGCCAATCCTCACTACGACCTGGCGCGCAACCTGATCGACCTGCTGTCGCTGGTGCTGCCCATCGACGCGAGCCAGGTGCCGCCGACCTCGATCCTGCGGGAGTTCATCGGGGGAAGCAGTTTCCACTACTGAGCAACGGGGTGAAAGCGAGACGGGTCGACGCGACGGTGTTGGCGGCTTCCCACGCACGCGCTCAAGGAATGACGAAGGTCTCCCGCAAACGGTTGACCGCCACGTCGCCGTGTTCCTGATCGATGATGCAGGATACGGTGGAGAACGACGAGCTGATCATGTGGATGTCGATACCGGCCGCCGCCGTGGCATCGAAGATCAGCCCGGCGATGGCGGGTCGTTCGCTGAAGTGAGGCCCATAGACGGAGATCGAACAGCAGTGTCGCTGATACTCGATGCTGTCGGCCGCTATTTCCTCGCGCAGCGGTTGCAACAGGCCCAGGACCTGATCGAGGTGGTCCTCGGCGACCGCAAAGCCGATATTATCCCGTCCCTTGCCGTCGACGAACGAGGTGACACAGATGAGGTTGATCCGCCGCTGCCCCAGCGACGAGAGGATCGAACCGGCCAGCCCCGGCGCCCGCCTGGCGCTCAGCACCCGGATCAGGACGAGATTATCGGCCTTCGTGATACCACCAACGGCGATCTTTCCTGTCATCCTCTCGTCGACTCCTTGTATCTCGTACGGTCCGGAACCCGACGGCCGTCGGCGACGGCTGCGAATTCACTGTAGTCCCCGTCAGCGCATGTTTCCCCCGCCCTCAAATTTATGTCCTGCCATCCAGTACACAAGCCCTTTCCGGTGCCCGGCGGCTCGGCGGTGGTTGACAAGATCTCCGCGAACCGATACAAGCAAAAGCGAACAACACCGCGGCGACGGGAACTCGTGCTGCCGCACCGGATCCCGGATCGGGAACCGTGACGATAACCGACGAGCCACAGACCTGAAACGAGGAGGACCCAGATGACTCGAGTTGCCGTTATTCTGAGCGGTTGCGGCGTTTACGATGGCGCCGAGATCCACGAGTCCACCGCTGCCCTGCTCGCCCTGCACCGGGCCGGAGCCGAAGCCGTCATCTGTGCGCCGAGCGGACCGCAGATGCACGTGGTCAATCATGTCGCCGGCCAACCCGAGGAAGGCGAAACACGGGATATCCTGCAGGAGTCGGCGCGCATCGCCCGTGGCGTGATCAAGGATATCACAACGCTCGATGTGACCGACGTGGATGCCGTGCTGTTGCCGGGTGGTTTCGGTGCCGCCAAGAACCTGTCCACTTTTGCCGTTGCCGGCGCCGATTGCAGCGTCAACGAACAGGTGGAAAAATTCCTGCGTGCGGCCAAGACGGCCGCTAAACCCATCGGTGCCATGTGTATCGCGCCTGTGATACTGGCGCGCGTGTTCGGCCGGGAAGTCGCTCCGCGGTTGACCATCGGTAGCGACGCCGGTACCGCGGCCGCCATCAACCAGATGGGCGCCCAGCACGTGGAATGTCCGGTAACCGAGTCGGTCGTCGACAAGGACAACAAGATCGTCACGACACCGGCCTACATGCTGGCGCAGAACATCGGCGAGGTCTTCGAGGGAGCGACCGACTTCGTGACGAAGCTCCTGGAAATGTGCTAGCAGACTGGGAAAACCTACTCCGGGCCGAGCGCGGCGCACCCGGTTGCCCGACGATTTTTGACTTGTCGTCTTTCGGCAGATACGCTAGGTTCCCGACTCGCTTCGAGTCGTTAACGGCGCTTGCACCACGGCGCCCCGCATCATGAGGTCGGAAAGCGAGACAACAATGGACTACGACGACCGGCGAGATACGGATCCGGACGAAATACTCTCGCCCAAAACGGACCGTGACGATGAATACTCCCCCAAATTTCTGAAAAGCCGTACGCCGTGGCAAACCGTCTCGGCGCGAGTCATCAGCCTGGTCAGCCGCAAAGGCGGCGTCGGAAAAACCACCAGCGCGGTCAACCTCGGAGCAGCCCTGGCGCTGTCGGGCCACTCGGTACTGGTGGTCGGCGTCGATCCGCAGTGCGGCGTCGCTCGCTCGCTAGGCTACGGCCCCGATGAACTTCCCTGCAGTCTCGTGGACGTCTTCGCCAACGGCTCCTCTCTGACCCATCTGGTTCAGAACGCGCCGCTGGACAATCTGTGTTTCGTGTCGCCCAAGGTACGCTCGCTGGCCGAGGAAGAGAATTTCGTCGCCCAGATGAACGAACACGTCGATATCTTCGTCGGCGAGATCGATCATGCGCGCAACCTTTACGACACGATTCTCATCGACTGCCCGCCATCACTCGGCTCGATCACGCGGGCGGCCTTGCTTGCCTCGGACAGTTTCCTGGTGCCGGTGCAGGCGGAAGAGCTGTGCCGCGACTCTTTGGAGCCCCTGCTCGATTTCGTGACGACCTTCTGCGACAAGGTCTACGCGGAAGTCGAAGACCCGAGCCAGTCGCCGCTGGTCCTCGAAGGGCTGTTCCTGACCATGGTCAACAGTCGTACGCGGATGAGCAAGCACGTGGTCGCGCAGGTCGACCTCGATCACGGCACCTCCCTGTTCGAGACCAGTATTCCCAGAACGACGCGTTTGACGGAGATGGCGCTGCGCGGCAAACCCGCCGTGATCTACGACCGGCGGTCAGCCGGCAGCCGGGCCTATTTCAACCTCGCCGACGAAATCGTCGAACGCCACTGTCGGCAATCCGATCTGTGGCCGACCGATGCCGCCGAGCGGACGTCCCCGACGGGCGACGACGGCCTTCCCGGCAACGGTAACGGCTCGCCCGATTCCGCCGACAGCGTGATCGTCGATCCGGCCGTGGATCCCGCCCCGCAGCTGGTTCGAGACGAGGCGCCGGTCAGCGAGTTCGATCGATTGCTGCAGGAACTGCGCCGGGCCGACACGGCACGCGATTCGTCCCCGCCCGGCCAGACCGAGAACCAGGCGCCCGAAATGGTCTCGCTGGACGAGCTGCTCGCCGAAGAGGAGCGCGGCGCCGGCGACGGCAACAACTGGGATGATACCGGCTGGGATAACGACGCTGACCCCGGCAATCGGCCTCACTGACACCTCGGCGGCTGCACCGATTCGGCAACGGTTGTTTGCCAGCGAGCGGGGAAGAGTTTACTTTGGCCCGAACCACCGGGTGAAGACCTCGGTCGGACGCGCACCTGACGGCGATCCGAGCCGGGCCTGCCATCGGCATTCAAGAGGATCGTGGGCATGGACCAGATGAAAGCATTGGTCTACGACAAATCCAGCATGCCCTGGGACAAGTCGCGCGGCTTGATCCGGCAATCGATGCCCAAACCCGTCCTCGACGAAGCCAGCGATTCCACCGACGCCGACAATGTCCTGATCAAGGTGATCTACGCCGGATTCTGCGGCAGCGACCGGGGGATCTGGAACCGTGTCGCCTTCAAGGGCATGATCTTCGACAGTCTCAAGCGGGAAAAGCAGACCACGCGGATCGTCGGTCACGAGATGGTGGGCGAGATCGTCGAGGTGGGTTCGCGAGTCGCGGCCCGGACCGAGTTGCGGCCCAAGGACATCGTCTCGACCGAATCGCACATCATCTGCGGCGCCTGCTACCAGTGTCGAATCGGCCAGACCCACATCTGCAGCCAGGACGTGATCATCGGTATCGGTCGCGACGGCTGCTTCGCGGAGTACATCAAGCTGCCCCACAACGTGCTGTGGCCCGTGAACAAGCGGAAGATCAAGCTGAAGGTCGCGGCGGTCATGGAGCCGTTCGGCAATGCCGTGCACGCCTGTACGACCGCCGATCTACGCGGCAAGACTGTCGCCGTGTTCGGCTGCGGCACCATCGGCCTGTTCGTGATCATGGTGGCCAAGGCGCTGGGCGCGACCCGGGTCGTCGGCATCGAGCCGGTCGCCAAGAACATCGCCATGGCGCGCCGGCTCGGCGCGGACGAGGTGATCGCCCTCGACACCTCGCACGTGGCCAAGAACGGCTGGAGCGCCGACAAGGAGCTGGTCGCCCAGGTGCGTGAGCTCACGGGCGGAGTCGGCGCCGATGTGTCCATGGAAATGGCCGGTTTCAATTCCAGCGTCAACAACGCCATCCAGGCGACCAGACGTGGCGGGGAAGTGATCCTGTTCGGACTGAAGCAGGGCAACTTCCACATCCAGGCCTTCGACCGGCTGATCGTCAACGGCCTCACGCTGCACAGCGTCATCGGCCGGCGCCTGTTCTCGACCTGGTACACCACGCGCAACCTGCTCGAGGACCGGAGCAACGGCATCCAGCAACGTATCGTCGACGTGATCCTCGGCGGCGAAGCGGCATCGGTGGTGCACATCGACGATTTCACGCCGGAGAGCTTCGAGGATATGCTGGCCGCCTGGCCCAAACCGTTGATCCAGTTCTAGACGCGGCGAAAGGAAACGAACGTGAAGATAACGATCGAATACTGCAAGGAATGAAAGTACGACCCGCAGGCCACCAGTCTGGCGGCCGATATCGCCGAACGCTTCGGCTACGAGGCAGAGCTGATCCCCTCCGGGGACGGCGTCTTCGAGGTCGTTGCCGACGACGAACTGGTCTTCTCCAAGAAGCAGCGGGGCCGTTTCCCGCTGAACGCGGAAGTTTTCGCTGCGATCGAAGAGCTCCAGCAAGGATGAACGCATGATGCCTGCTGCTGAAGTCGCCCTGGTATTCGACACCGACGGCACCCTGCTCGACGGCCGGCAGGCCGTGGTCGACGCCGTGGCGGAAGGTCTGGCCAGTACCTATCGCCATTTTCAACTACCCGGTCACGGGATCGATCGGGAACGGATCACCGCCGCGATCGGACTGCCGGCGACCAAGTATTTCCGCGCCGCCTTCGATCCGGATACCGTACCGGCGGAACTGCACCCCCAGTTCGCCGCCGAATTCGAGGTCCGCTCGACCCGCGCCGAGGTAGCCGCACTCGAACGCGGCGAAACCGAACTGTACGAGGGTGTGGAACAGACCCTCGCCACGCTGGTCGAACGCGGGCACCCGCTGGCGCTGTTCTCCAACGCCAACGCCCAGTACTTCGCGGCGGTGATGCGCGCGCACAAGCTGTTTCGCTTCTTCCGCATGAGCATTTCCCTGGAACACGCCCTGCAGGCCCGCGTGGCTCGCAGCAAGACCGGGATCGTCAAGTATCTGGCGCACGGCTATCCAGCGTCCGTGGTCATCGGCGACCGGATTCACGACATCGAAGCCGGCCATTCGGCGGGCGCGCGTACCGTCGGCTGTCTCTTCGGATTCGGCGGCGCCGAGGAACTGGATCGCGCCCACTGGACCATCAACAGCTTCACGGAACTGCTGGAGCTACCGCTTTCGCAGGATGCGGAGTAGCCAGGGCGTGGCAGCGTCTTTGCTGATCAAGCATCGTCGCTGATCGACAGGCAGGGTTGTTCAGCGGGATCGCCGGCCCTTGAGCGAACGCAGGTCCTTCTTCAGGGCGTCGATCTCCTCTTGAAGCTTCACGATTTCCGCCAGGATCTCCTCGTCTTCCTCGTCGTACACGTAGCCGGAGTCGTCGAGATGGCTATCGACCGCGTACTTCAGGTCGGACTTGAATTCCATGTCGAGGTCATCGAGATCCATTTCCAGTTCTTCGAAGACCTCGTCGATGACATCACCGATCTCGTACATGATCTCTTCCAGATCGACCTCGTAACGCTGGTCGTCGAAATCGAGCAGGAAACGATTATCACGCCCGAGACGCAGGTCGAGTTGCATGTCGTCCAGGTCTTCGATGACCTCGGAGACCTCGACCAGGGCCAGATCGATCGCCTCGCCGAGACCATCCAGGTCGAGTTCCCAGACGGCCGAGTCGGAGTGGTCGCCGGCAATGATCGTGATCGTGTTGTTTTCGTCCATGCGGATGGATATATGTTCGTTGTCGGAGCCGTGAACGGCGACGACCTCCCGGCCCTTCTCGGCGGCGCTGTCTTTGTCGTCGTTCTGCTCGTGCAGAGCAGCCCAGGCGAACTGGCTGCCGCAGAGCACCACCGCCAGAATCAGCAGCATCGGCAACGATCGGATCTTCATGACCACACCTTTCATCACGTCGAAACCAAGATGTTTTGCTCGTGATTCTACGGCGAGAGTGCCTGCAGGTTGCCGATTATTCCAGTTTTTTTCGGTAACCCGGGTACATGGCGACGCTGCGGCGAGTCCGGAGACGGTATGGCGGCGTCTGCGCGGTGCGAGCATACGAATGCCGTCACACCGCGCCGGGATCGAGGCTGTCGATACGTAGTTGCCGCCAGAATCCGTCCCCGAGCTTGAAGGCGACACTTCCCGAGGCAGCCGCCCGCGGTCGGCTCAGGGCGCCCGGGCCATCGGTCGCCAGCAGCGCACCGTAGTCGATCGTCAACAAGGCCGCTCCACCCTCGGCCGGGGCGACAACCACCGACAGGGACGCGTCGCTGCCCAGCATGACCTGACCGGCGAGCGCGAGGGTACCCACCCAACCCGAGCCGGCCGGCGCGGCGGGACCGACGGGGAAGGCGTCGCTGCGCAACACCGGTTCACCGTCGTCGACGCGCAGTTCGAGCACGACGGCGGTCGGATCGGACATGATCGCCTGGTCGAGACGCACGGTAACCGAGGACAGCGCCAGCGACAGGGGACGCTCGAGATCGGCCGCCAGCCCCTGCAATTGCGCGAAACGCGCCGTACGGTACTGGTCGTTCGCGAATTCATCCTGAAACCGTTGCCCGGATTCGGCGAGTTGCTGACGCAGTGCGACGTAGTCGCCAGACCAGTCTATTCCCGCGGCCGCTTTCGCCCGCAAGGTGGTGGTCGCTCTTGCCAGGGCGGCATAGCGTTCGTCGAACTCGGCCGCCAGCCGGTTCTCGCGCGCGACGATGTCGTCGGCAACCTGGATCGCCCAGCGCTCGAAAAACGGTTTGTCCGTCGTCGCGGCGAAGTCGCGCCAACGTTGTTCAGCACGTGGCTGGCTCAACATCTCCAGCATATTGAACGCCGCGTACCGGTCCTCGGCGGGAATGAACTCCCTCGGTACCTCGTCCCGGTCGAGACCCTGATCCAGCAGTGCGCCGAGCAGGATCATGCGGATTCGGTCCAGGTGAAACGCGTAACTGACACCGTCGAAGTCAACCGCCCGGTTGCTTTCCAACGACTCGATCGCCGTCGACATCTGCTGTTGCGTTCCCTGGCGCACCAGATAGGCGAGATTGTCCAGGGCCGCGTAGAAGGCCAGGTTGTCGGCCAGCAGCGGGTGCATCTGATCGCTGCCGCGGCGTTGCGTGTCACGACGAATCGACGCCAGCACGTCGCGAACCGATCCCGGCAGCCAGTTCAGATCGACATACTCGTCGGCGAAGGCCAGCGCTGCAAAACCGGCAGCATCCTCTGCGCGCTTGAGCCGCGCCAGATCGAGCGCTGTCGTCCGATAGACCAGGGTCGCGGTATTGGGCGCCTTGTCGATGATCGCCTCCGCGGCGTCCTGCATGGCAGCAGTCCATTGCGGGCCGCGCCGCGCCGCCGCGAAGCCCGTGACCAGATCCGACATCCCGGTAACCTGACGACGGGCCGTTTTCACCCGCTTCAACACTCGGGTCATGCCGAGCCGATCCTCGACTTCCTGCAGGCGTCCCGCCCGCCGCTGGCGCAAGGAGTCCCAGCGCGCAGCCATGACCTGGTCGGAAAGTCTACCCAGATCGCGCCAGCACACCCCTTGGGCGAGGGAGTAGTACGCGAGTTGCAGGCGCTTCACACCGTATTCCAGCGCCTGGCCGCGCTGCTCCAGCGACTCGAGCCGATCGGCCTCGCGCGCCGGCTGGCCGTGTTGCAGGATCCCCTCGTTGACGAGGTCGATGAACAGTTCGCTCTGCTCGGTCAACGCTCCGGCAGCCTGGGTCTTCAAGGCCGTGAGCGCCGGATGCTCCGCGGCGGCATCGCCGGCACCGGCGAGAGCGCCCTGCTTGGCGTACTGCTGCAGCTCGTTGTCGTACAATGCGCCCACGTCCACGACTCCGAGCAGCGAGTATTGCGGCTCGGCTCGCTCCGGAGTCAGCCACGGCACGAGGAACTCGAACCGGCCGCTCTGCGAGAGCGTGACGACGAAACCGACGACAACGACAACAACGGCGAGCGTGCCGGCAAACCAGCGCGACGTTTTGCGGCGCCCGCGTCGCGCGGGACGACTCGTGCGGGCAGCGGTGCGCGACGAGGCGGTCGACTGCGACGCTTGCCGGCGCTTCGATCGTTTCGGAGCGCCCGGCGACACGGCCGGCACGGCGGTGAGCGTACGGGACTGGCGCGGCTGGATCGTTGCAGCGACCACATCTTGTTTAGGCGGGGAGATCTTCTCCGGCTCGTATTCCAGATCGACGGGCATCTCCAGGCTGATCTTCTCCAGTCCCTGCAGATTACCGACCACGAGGCAATTCCTGACTTCGCTGATGTAGGCGCGGTTCTGGTCGGGAATCTTCCCGCACACTCTCGTCATCAGAAAACGCTGCCAGCCGTCGCGACGACTGCCGGGCAAGTACACCGCGGCCAATCCGTATTTGTTGTGATCGCACGTCGCATACGAGGCGAACCGTAAACTCTTTTTCCGGGCGACCGGCAGTGCCAGCAACAGCATCGACAGGTACCGGTCGCTCAGCTCGTCGTTCCCTTCCAGCGGGAAGATCAGCGTGCCGTTGGCCAGCAGTTGGTGCAGACCCTCCTCGAGCAGGCTGATCTCCTCGTCGGTCGGCAAGGGGCTGATCTGCGGCGAAAGGGAGTCGAGCTTCAGGTCGAAGCGTTCGACCGGAATGTCGGGATCGTATGCGGTGAGAAATGCAGTATCGTTGAGCAACGCATAGGGCGTGCGTCCGGCCGCACCATAATCGCTGTCCGAGATGATGATGGCATGGAAGATCGGATCGATCCCCGGAGCGATGTGGACGACCGCGAACAACTTGCCCGGCAGCGCCGGCAGTTTCGAGACCAGCGGGAACGACAGCAGCGCCGCCCGCGCCAGGCCCAGATCGGGAATGTCACCCCAGCTTTCACAGTGTCGACGAATTTCGCGGGCACACTCACGAGCGACGCCCGCGGACCGGGCCAGGATGGTCTTGGCGTGCTTTCCCACCGTCGGGTCGCTGCCGATTACGATCTGCTCAACTACCGCCATGAACTGTACCCCTATCGTTGGCTGCGAACGGATTTTCGCCCGTCTCCATCGATATATCGGATGCTCCGGTCGGTAACTGAACTGAATTCTGGCTCCGGGACGACGGCGATCGAACGCCGCTCAGGGCAAGGCGCGGACGTCCGGGACCTTGCCGCCGGCCGCGTTGTCGACCAGGCGGTAGTATCCCGGCAGCACGGCATTGGCGGTGTCGTAGCGTCCGGTCGGACTCCACAGGCACCATCCGGAACCGCCGGCCGTTGCGGCGGCGGAGATCTGCGCGAGGATGTAACCGCCATCGAAATCGGTGACGCGGTAGGGAAACGCCTGGAGCCAGGGGCGGATGATGGCGTCCGGTCCCGCCAGCGACTGAAAGCGGCGAATGCCTTCAGCGATGAAGTATTCGGGATGGTCCGCCGGACGTTCGATGCCCTCGAAGCCCGGCGCGAAGTGCGATGGATAGATCATCGGGCAGATGATATCGACGTATCCGGCGAAGGTCGCCACGTGCTGTCCGGTAACTGCTGTGTCCTCGGGACGGCCCCAGCCGACGATACCGTAGAGATCGGCCGAGAGCCGTACGTCATACTCGGTGAGCGCGTCGTGCATCTGCTGCAGGAACCCGGCGATCACGGTACGGCGTCGAATCGCCAGGTCTTCCGGATCACGAACGGGATCGCCGGAGCGGTAGCCCGGCCAGCCATTGGTGGGATACCGCACATAATCGAGCTGGATCTCGTCGACGCCGGCGGCTGCCAGCTCTACCGCGAGACCGATATTATACGCCCGCGCCTCGTCCCGGGCCGGATCGATCCAGGCACATCCCCGTTCAGTCCAGGGACTGCCGTACTCGTCTGTCAGCGCCAGATCCGGTCGCTGCCGGCCGAGCTCGCCGTCGAGAAACAACGCGATGCGCGCAACCACGTACAGCTCACGCTGCTCGAGACGCCGCATCATCTCGGCCAGGCTCGGTATGAACGGGGCATTGCGGTTCTTTCCCGGTCTCGCCAGCGCCTGGGAGCTGCGATACGATACACCGCCGTCGATGTCCTTGACGTCGAATACGATACCGTTGCCGCCGACCTGGATGAAACGATCGATACGGTCGAATACCGCGGCGTAACCGAACATCGGGCCGGTGAAGTAGATCCCGCGCAGGTCCGAGCCGTCGGTCACCGGCTGCTGTACCATGGCGAAGCGTGGTTCCGGACCGAAAGGGATCCGCAAGCGCTGACCGGGGCGCAGCAGATCGCCGTCCAGGTGGTTGCAGCCCCTGATGTCGTCGAGCAGGTCGGTCAATCCGTAGTGATTGGTGCGGCTGCGATGGCGGCTGGCAATCTTGATGAGCGTGTCGCCCGCGCGCACGACGTATTCCAGAGACGTGACCTCGCCTTGCTGATTGTCGAGTTCCACAGACGTAACGGTTGCGCCATCCGGCACCAACGTCCCGTCGGCGCGACCAGGCATCGGAATCAGGACCAGGCCCAGGAGGAAAACGATTGCTTTTTGCACGATGTTATCTGTCACGATCGTTGTAATTGCCTGTGTTGCATGCTTTTGAGCACTCAAGCCGGATACCAGCAAAGCCCGCGCCGGACGACGGTATATCGCCGGCTCGGCCCGGCGGCGCCGGCGGTCGGTAGCAGCCGCGCGCGATCACGGCGCACCGATCAACAATGATTGCTTCGGTCGACGACCGGTGGTAGCTTCAGCCGATGCGTTACTCATCTGACATCGTGGTGATCGATCTGGAAGCCACCTGCCCGGCCGAGGATCAGGGCGACAACACGGTCGAACGCAGTAATATCATCGAGGTCGGCGCGGTACGGCTCGACCGACGCAGTCTCGAAATCGTCGCCACGTTCAGCGAGCTGGTGCGCCCGATCGACTACGAGATCGCACCGTTCATAACCGAGATAACCGGTATCACTCCGGACATGGTGACCGGCAAGGATACCTTCGTCGACGTGGGCCGACGTTTCCTGGAATGGTACGGACCACGCAACAAGGCGATCATCGCCGCCTTCGGCGCGTACTACGACATCCCGCTGCTGCGGGCCGAGTGCCGCCGCCACGGTCTACCGTTTCGAAAGCACATCATCGGCGGCGCCTTCGATCTACGTGCCGTGGCCATGGCCTGGCTCGCCCAGCACGAACGGCGTACCTCGGGATTGACCCTGCAATCGATCCTCCGCAAGATGGAGATCGACGACGATTTCGACGCGCACCGCGCCGTCGAGGATGCCCGAGCCGCCGCGGCTGTCCTGCAGGTTTTCCACCTCGGCCGATCCGTGAGCTGAGTTCGTGGCGCAATTGCGCCCGAATCTGCAGGTTGAGGTTGAATCTGAGCGGCTTTTCTACCATTTTTCGCAAGTATCTTCGTTTGGGAATTCAGGCGATTCTGTTGATCACGAGAGGAGATCCCCGTGGCAGACGTTGGCAAACTCTTCGCAGCCCAGAAGGAAGTCTTCCCGCACTGGGAGATCATCAAGGATGTCATCGATCAGCAGATCGATCTGATGCTCAACTACCGTCAGAGCGGCCACCCGGGAGGCAGCCGCTCGAAGGTCCACTACCTGGTCAGCCTCCTGCTCGGCGGCGGCATGCGCTGGGACATCCGTCACCCGGAGAAACGCTTCGGCGACCGGTTCATTCTTGTCGCCGGCCACACGGCGCCCCTGGTCTACTCCACGCTGACGGTCTTCAACGAAGCCCTGCGCTTCATGCACGAGAAGACCGGTGACGACAAGTACCTCGTCAACGGCGGTCGCGACCGCATGATGACCTGGGAAGACCTGCTCGGCTTCCGTAACATCGGCGGCCTGCCCGGCCATGTGGAAATGGCCGCAAAGAACCTTTTCTGCAAGTTCAACACCGGACCGAGCGGGCATGGCGGGCCGGTCTGCGCGGGCGAGGCGCTGGCCCTGAAGCACGCCGGTCTGCACGACGTGCGCGTGTTCGGCATCGAGGGCGAAGGCGGCCACACCGCCGGCTGCTGGCACGAGACCAAGAACTCCGCCTACGGACTCGGGTTGGACAACCTGAACATCATCCTCGACTGGAACGACTACGGCATCGACCCGCACCCGATCACGACCATCACCAACGGCACGCCGCGCACCTGGTTCGAATCCTACGGCTGGCACGTGCACGAAGCCGCCGACGGCAGCGACTGGAACAACGTCACCGCCGCCATGCTCGACATGATCCACGGCGACAACCCGGCCCAACGGCCGGGTGTCATGTTCGGCAAGACCCGCAAGGGCCGCGGCTACTACAAGTACGACAACGTCAGCCACGGCTCGCCGCACGGCCTGAACGACGAGAAGTTCTGGCAGTGCCGGCGCGATTTCGCCGAGAAGTACAGCGTCGCCTGGCACGGCACCGATCAGCCGGCTCCCGCGGACAAGGACGATTTCGTCAAGCAGTTCGGCGACAACCTGAACGTGGCGCTCGACCTGCTCAAGAGCAAGGAAGACACGATCAGCTACCTCGCCGACCGTCTGGTGGAGATCGGAGATTCGGTGCCGACCGAGAGCCCGTCGTTCAATCTGCCGGTCGCCAAGAATCCGTTGCGCGACAGCTCCCTCTTCGACTTCACGAGCTATCCTGAATCCATGTGGGCCAAGCCGGGCGAGAAGAAACCCAACCGCGCCGGATTCTCGCGCTGGGGCAGCTACATCAATACCTACTGCCAGGAGAAGTACGGCCGGCCCCTGTTCATCGTCTGCTCGGCCGACCTGGCGGGCTCGACGAACATCGCCGGTTTCGGCGGCGACTACGACGACAAGAAGAACACCGGCTGGTACAACCCGACGGAGAATCCCGACGGTGTGATCCTGCCCCAGGGGATCACCGAGTTCGCCAACAGCAGCATCTGCGTCGGTGCCGCCTCGGTGAACCTGGCCGAGGAACCGGAGAACGAGTTCAACGGTTTCTACACTGCCTGTTCGACCTACGGTTCGTTCTCGTACCTGAAATACGGCGCCATGCGCCTGTACAGCCAGCTGGCGCAGGACTGCGAGCTGAAGATCG
>CAYLIV010000018.1:29303-75998 GCA_964384055.1 uncultured Fibrobacteraceae bacterium | reverse complement strand
TTGTCGGTGTGACGGCGGTTTACATTCACGCTGTCTACGTGGGTCTGCGCAGACCGTCGCCGAACGATCGCCGGCGGTAATATCGGCAGCTACAGCAAGGTATGCTGGGTCGGCCGACGTATTACCGCTACAAAACAATGTCAGTAAGTAAGATATCGACAGAACGCCACAAGACTTGATCTATATATAACATCGAGCGTGGAGCTTGCGGATAGCGCATCACGTGGAAAGGCCGCCGCGCGGTGCTGCGGGTAGTAGCCACCGCGCGGACTCGAGCCGCAGGCGATTGGAGCACGGTGGCTACTACTCCCAGCACCGCACCCGCCGTCCCCATCTGTGAGCCACTACCGCTCGATCCACCGCCTGAGCCAACCCATGACCTCGTCATGCCACTGTATGCTGTTCTGCGGCTTGAGCACCCAGTGGTTTTCGTCGGGATAGTAGAGCAGTCGTGCCGGTACGCCCAGTCGGCGCAGCGCCGTGAAGGCGCTCAGTCCCTGGGTGTCCACCACGCGATAGTCCAGTGCGCCGTGTATGATGAGCGTCGGCACGCTCCAGTTCTCGACGTGATCGATGGGGTTGAAGTGGTAGCCGTGCTCGGCGGTCCAGGGGGTGCCGCCGTTTTCCCATTCGGGGAACCACAGTTCCTCGGTATCGAAATAGGCCATACGCTCGTCGAGGTTGCCATCGTGGCAAACGAAAGCCTTGAAGTTCTCGGCGAAGGGCTGCCCGTGCATCCAGTTGATCATGTAGCCGCCGTAGCTCGCGCCCGCGGCGACGACCCGGTCGACGTCCAGCCAGCTGTATTGTTCGAGCGCCGCCGCCAGACCTTTCTCCAGATCCTCCAGCGGTCGGTCGCCCCAGTGTCCGCTGATCGAGTCGCAGAATTCCTGACCGTAGCCCACGGACCCGTGGAAATCGACGGCAACCGTGGCGAAGCCGGCGCCGATGTAGGCCTGCGGGTTCCAGCGATAGTGAAAGAAGTTGCCGAAGCTGCCTTGAGGACCGCCGTGAACCAGGAAGGTCATTGGCCAGGTGCGTCCCGCGGCCGCCGCTTCCTCGCTGAAGTCGTAGGGCTTGACGACGTAGGCGTGCACTGTCTCGTCGTTCCAGCCCCGGAAGGTGAACTGCTCGGGCTCGCCCATCAAGCAGTGGTCCAGGCGACACGCATTGAGGCGGGTGACCGGCTCGAGATCCTTGCCGCTGGTCTTGACGGTGTACAGCTCGGTCGGCGAAAGCAGGGACTGCTGCCCGAACAGCAAACGCTTGCCGAGTAGCTGGAGGCTCGAGTTACGGCCCATCTTGAGCACGAGGTCGACCTTGCCGCCGTCCACATCGATCTTGAAGATGGACCGCTGGCCGAGGTAGGCGGTGGTGCAGTACAGGGTCTTGCCGTTGTCCGACCACAGCGGATGGCCGAAGCTCAGGTGGAGATTGTCGTAGTCCAGATCCAGGCGCCGCTGGGCGCCGGTCTCGACGTTGCGCAGTTCCAGGTGGAAGCGATCGGCCTCGAAGCCGGGACGATCCATGGCCTGCCAGGCCAGCCACTTGCCGTCGGGCGAAAAGGTCGGCGCCGTATCCCAGGCCTCGTTGCTCTCGGTCAGACAGCGTGGCTCGCCGACATTATCGGTCGGCACCGCGTACAGGTCGTAGTCGGTGCTCCAGGCGGGTTCGCTGCCGGGCAGGACCTTGGCGGTGAAGATCACTTCCTTGCCGTCGGGGGTGACGACGAATTCCTCGCTGCCGCCCCACGGCCGGGTCGGCACGTCGGCGTCGAGTTGCGGCATCAGATCCCGCGTGTGCTCGTCCCGACCGTCGATGGCGCGCAGGAAGAGGTGGCTGCGCTTGCCGTCCTCCCAGGTGTCCCAGTGGCGAAACAGCAGTTCGTCGTAGATCATGCCCGTGGTCGGGCTGTCGGCTTTTTCGGCGTCGAGTGCGACGGTCTCCTCGATCGTTTTGCCGGGATAGACCTCGAGGGAGAAGATGAAACTGTCGAGCTGGGGCGCCAGTTCGAGGTTGGCCACATCCAGCGGCAAGTCCGTAACCTGCCTGGCTTCACCACCCCGCGGATCGATCCGCCAGATCTGCGACGAGCCGGAGCGGCTGGACAGGAAAAACAGCTGGCCGTCGGCATGCCAGCGCGGATTCCAGTCGCCCGCCGGATCGGTGGTCAGACGCCAGCAACGGGATCCGTCGGTATTCGCGAGCCAGAGATCGGTGCGGCCGCGGTTGGCCTCGAGATCGGTCTCGCGCACGCTGAAGACGACCAGCTTGCCGTCGGCGGACACCTGCGGGTCGCCGATTCGTTTCATGGCCAGCATGTCGTGAACCGAGAAGGGATGTTTTTCGCCGACTTCGCAGCTCGAGCCGCACGAGCCTGCACACCGACTGCTGCAATCGTCCGCCGCCGCCGCGCCGACGGCGAGCAGCATACCGAAAACCACCGAGAAGAGAATGCTGGAAACCAGAGCCCTGTTTCGCACGGGAGACCTCCGAGCTGGAAGGAAGCGTTTTGCGGGTCGAATATTTACTGCTGTGCAAAATAGCGTGTCCACGAGTCGGATGCCAACTCCCGAGTTCGGGATCGCGACAGGAGCCGTCTCGCAGCCATAAAAAGCTCAAGCGGTCACCGGGATGGCCGATGCCCATGAAGCAGGAATCTACCTGTCAGGAGTGCTTTCAAGGAGGAAAGCCATGTCGTCGATTATCACAATGCCACTGGGACCGCAACCGGTCCTCACCAGTAATTCGAGTCCACCCACAATGCTCGGCAATCGGCAGCCGCCCGTTCCCGTCCACGAGAGTTCGTGCCGACCAGAACGCGAACAGCTGCTCGGCCGCGTCAAATACGACGGTGGACGCTCCTTCCTGCGCAACTGCATCAAGAACAAACTCAATGACGTCTTCGCCGCCCCCGACACGGGATTGCACGAGCCAACCATTGCCGGTCCGAGTGTCGTGTTCGATCTGAAGCTCGATGTTTCGGCGCGCGCCACCGCCGAGCGTCTGGTCAGCTTCGCTCTCAGATTGCTCGGTGTCTACCGGGGACGGCATCCGGCTCCGACGGAGGCGGAGATACGTACCAGCTCCGAGTTCCAGATCCGCCAGGGCATCAAAGAAGGTTTCGACCGCGCACGTCGCGTACTGTCCGAGCTGGGCGTTCTCGAAGGCACGGTCGCGACCAATGTGGACGAGACCTGGCATCAGATCCAGAAGCGGCTGGACGAGGTTTTCGACCCGGCTGCGACCGCCGGCGAGGCTCGGTTCGATTCGTAGACTGGACGAACGCATACACCCCATCTCCCGATCGGTCCACGGGGGCTCGATCAGGAGGTGGGGTGCGTCGTGTCGGTCAGCTCATCTGGAGAGGATCACGCGGCGGGTCGCCACTGCGCCGTTGCCGGCGCGCAGGCGCAACACATAAACGCCCGAGGGCGCGGGTTCGTCGGTCGTCGAGCGCCCGTCCCAGGTCACGCTGCCCTGCGCCGCGGCGGCCGTCTCGTCGAGCAGCGTGCGGACGCGCCGGCCAAGCAGGTCGAAGATCTCCAGGTCGAGTGCGCCGGGCGTGGCCATCGTCCAGCTGACGGTCGTGCGCGGATTGCAGGGATTCGGCCAAGCGAACACCGAAACGCCGGTTGCCGCAGCCGGAAGTTCCGGATCGTGGACCGGCGTCGGCGCTTCGCCGGCGTCGAAGGCGATACCGTCGATCCAGAAACCATGATCGTTTGCGCCCTGATCCGCCCCGAATTCCACGAAGAACTGCAGCGTGCCGCCGATGGCGAAGCTCACGTCGAAGACGGCGCCGCGCCAGGCGTCGGTATGCCCGCTCCATCCAGGCACGAGGCCGAGGCCGGCAAGGCATACGTCGGAATAGCCTTGCACCGGGTGCAACAGCTCGTACTGGCCGTCTTGCCACGCGTGAACGTTGACGCCGTCGAAAAACTGCTCCGTCTGGGCCCAGTAGTGGAAGCTGAGATGATACCGGGTGGCGCTGAGTCCGGTCAGGTCGTAGGTCGGGCTGTACAGACGGGTGGTCAGGTTGTCGTCGTAGTCACCATCGTTGCCTACGCCCCAGCACAGGTCGCCGGAAAAGGCGGCGCCGGGGCCGTCGGGCGACGGCGTGTCGAGTTGCCAGTGTTCACTGTCGCTGTAGAATCCGCCGGCTCCCGACTCGAAATCCTCGTCGATCGGCGGCAAGGCGACGTTGAAGTCGGTCCGCCCGCGCGGCGGGGCGACGACCTCGTACAGGCGATAGGCGGCGCCGTACCCCGCGACGCCTTCGAACTGCAGTCCGTAGTCCTGATTGTCGGGGGCGCCGGCGATGGTGAACCAGCCGTCGGGACCGGTCGTCGTTTCCGGCAGGGGGACGTCCAGAGCCAGGACCCGCACGTCGACCTGCGGCAGATCGTCGGCGAAAACGCGCCCGGTCAGGTCCGTCGTCGGCAGCGGAACGAGCGCCACGTCGAGCACGGTCGTCGCGCCGCTGGTGATCGACGTGGACCGCGTATCGCTACCGTAGAAGAACGAGGAAAAGCTCAGGTCGTAGACGCCCGACAGCAGCGAGAACCGGTAGCCGCCCGCCGCGCCGGTGATATCGAAGGCGGTCGTCTGGTCCACGAATACCGTGGCGTCGGCGACCGGCTGTCCCGACTGCTGGTCGCTGACCGTGCCGCTCACCTCGCCGATACCCGTCGCTGCGAGAGCCCAGGCGCCCACCAGATCCGGCCGCGGACCGATGTGGTCCGTACCGCTTTGCGGGGTGCCGGTCGCGACCAGGATGTCGCGGGCCAACCGCGCGTCGAGGTCCATACCGAAGGCGGCCCGAACCATGCCCTGCAGGCTCGCGGCAGCGCCGGTGACGATGGGCGAGGCGCTACTCGTGCCGCTGAAGGTGTCAGTGTAGTACTGCTCCTCGGGTAGCGGATCGCCTTGCAGGTTGCCATAGCCGCAGGTGACGACGTTCCGACCCCAACCGTGCAGATCGACCCGCGAACCGTAGTTGGTGAAGCTGGCGGGTTCGAGGCTCGAACCCTCGGTGGCGCCGCACATGATGGCGCCGCTGTCGCGGACGTTCCGGTCGAAGAGACCCTGGTACACGGGATCGTCGAGATCCTCCACGCCGTTGCCGGCCGCTTCGCACACGATCTTGCCGGCAGCGGTGGCATGCTGAATGACGTCGAAGATATCCTGCCAGTATTCCATGGGCACGTAACCGGCCGATCCGTGGGGGCCGGCGTTGGGGCCCGGCGCGTGCAACTCGATCAGGATGAAACCCCCGGGAGCGAGGGCATCGTCGGCCGACTGGATCGCTTCGGCGGTGGTCTGCTCGACGATGGACGAGCTGCCCACGGTACAGTCGGGTACGATGCCGCTCACGCCGTAGCCGTTGTCGGTGCCGCGCATCTCGCCCATCACCGCGGTGCCGTGGAAGCGCCAGCCCGGCGCCGGGTTGTTGCCGCCGATCTCCACGAAGGGAATGTCGGGCAGGTCTTCGTGGGCCCACAGCCAGCCGCCTTCCACGTCGACGATCTGCACGCCGGCGCCGCGCGCGCCCGGCTGGTCGCGCATGAGCCAGGCGCCGACACCCAGGGGCGCCGCATCCAGGTAGCCCTGTAGGGGTTCGAAATCGGGGGTGTCGCGGTTGTCTACGCGCTGGGGTGCGTGTGCCGCGTCGGCATCCGCGAAGGCGCTGAAACCGAGGGCGGCCGGCACGGCGACCGGCTCGAGGAACGCTGTCTCGATCGCCGGATCGCCGGCCAGTCCCTTGACCAGACGCAACAGTACCTCGTGATCCGTGGTCCCGGTCTCGAGACGTCCGTAGGTGTTCAGGTCGGGCAGCGATTGGCCGCTGCGCGCCTCAGCGGTCCGGCGCGAGGCGTCCAGTTCCGCCGCCGGTCGACGGAAGTGTTTTTCCGGTACGGCGCCCGGGGCCAGTGCGGTCAATAACGCCGCGATCCGCTCAGCGGCCGTCCGGGCCTGCGCCCCGGCGACCAGTCCCTGGGCGGATATCCGCAGGCCGGAATCCTCGTGGAACTTGAAAACTACCCTGCCCGTCGGTGCGCTGGTCTGCATGGCGGGCAAGGCGCCTTTGGGCGCCACCGCCCGGGGAAGCGCTACAGCCTGTGCGGCGATGCCGGCGACACCGATGCTAACGGAGAGAATGACGTACCAACGCAACAACAACATGTCTTCCCTTTCTCGTCGTACCTGATCGTCCGGGGCGGGCGCCGGCCACCGGTCCTGATCGCGAGGCACGAGCGCGAACCTCGATCAGCACGAAGTATCCGTAACAGTATATCAGATTCGCCGCGCCGGTGCTTGCGTGCCGACCCGACCTGCAGCGCCGACAGAAAACAGGCGGCGGTCGAATTCGATGATGGTGATATCGTCGTTCCACGCTTATTATCTTGCGAACGATCGCGGTAACCACGACGCCGTCGGCGCGATATGCAGCAACCCAAACCATAGATCACGGAGGCCAGGCATGATGACCAGAGCGAAGGTCGCCGCCCTGCGGGCACTCATGAAGAAGAACAAGATCGCCGCGTACTACATTCCCAGCGTCGATCCGCACCAGAGCGAGTACCTGCCGGAGTGCTGGAAACGGCGTCATTGGCTGAGCGGTTTCACGGGATCGGCGGGAGATCTCGTCATCGGTCTGCGCAAGGCCGGGCTGTGGACCGATGGCCGCTATTATCTGCAGGCAGCGGACGAACTGGCCGGTTCGGGCATCAGCTTGATGAAGATGGGCCGGCCCGAGACGCCGGAGATGCCGGACTGGGTGATCGGACAGCTGAAGCGGGGCCAGGCTCTCGGTGTGGACCCAAGCGTGATCTCGGTGGCGGCCGCCGAGCGTTTCGAGCAGGCCCTGACCGACAAGGGCATCAAGGTCAAGTACGTGGCGCGTAATCTGGTCGATCAGCTCTGGACCGACCGGCCGGAACCGTGCCTCGATCCCATCAAGCTGCACAGCAGCCGCTACGCCGGCGAGACGGTCACCAGCAAGCTGAAACGCGTGCGTGAGGCCATGCGCGGACAGCGGACCAAGGTCCATGTGATCGGCGCGCTCGATGCCATCGCCTGGCTGTTGAATATTCGCAGCAAGGACATCGAGTACACGCCGGTGGTGATCAGTTACGTCGTGGTGACCGACCGTACGGCGACGCTGTACGTCGACCCGCGCAAGGTCAACAAGGCGGTCGAGCGCGCGCTGGCAAAGAAGGTGAAGATCAAGCCGTACGACGCGCTGGCCGCGGATCTGAAGGCGCTGGGCCGGAAGAAACCGAGGGTCTGGATCGATCCGGTCTTCACCAACCGACGCGTGGTCGACCTGCTCAAGGGTTCGTCCTACCATCTCGCCGCATCGCCGATCACCGCCATGAAGGCCGTCAAGAACGAGACGCAACTCGGCGGTTTCGCCGCCGCTCACGTGCGCGACGGCGTGGCAATGGTCAAGTTCCTCAAGTGGCTCGGCAACGCAGTGCGCAAGGGCGGCGTGACCGAACTGTCGGCGGCCCGGCGTCTGTACGAATACAGGGCTGAGGATCCGCTGTTCACCGACTGCAGCTTCGAGACCATCAGCGGGTATGCGGGCAACGGGGCGATCATCCACTATGCCGCCGACGAGAAGAGCGATACCAAGCTCAAGCCTCGGGGTCTGTATCTGATCGATTCCGGTGGCCAGTATCCCGACGGCACCACGGACATCACCCGCACCGTGGCCCTCGGCAAACCGACTGCCAAGGCCAAGGAGTATTTCACGCGTGTGCTGGCCGGTACCATCGCCTGCACCATCACGCCCTTTCCCGCAGGCACGACGGGCCAGCGTCACGAGATGTTCGCGCGCCAGGCCCTGTGGATGATCGGCAAGGACTACGCCCACGGTACCGGTCACGGCGTGGGACAGTATCTCGGTGTGCACGAAGGGCCGCACTCGTTGAAGAACCTGGTCACGCCGCCGCTGGTCGCGGGCAACATCATGTCCATCGAACCGGGTCACTACGAGGCGCGCCGCTTCGGCATCCGCATCGAGAACCTGGCCTACGTGGCGAAGGACGGGAAACTGAGTTCCGACGAGTTGACCTGGCTGCGTTTCCACACCCTGACGCTGTGTCCCATCGACCGGCGTCTGATCGATCGGAAGTTCCTGACCGGCGAGCAGCGAAACTGGTTGAACCGGTACCACGCGCAGGTGTACCGGAAGCTGAACCGCTTCCTCGATCGGGAACACAAGGTGTGGCTGCGCCGGGCCACCAAGGCGATCTGATCCAGTCCGGCCGCTGCTCCGGTCTGCGACCGGTGATCGGAGACCGGTAAGTGGGGGCCGTGGTCCATCCGGATCATGGCCTTCGCGTCGGCTGGCCGCCGCAACAATCCCTGCCGCGCCCCGTATTCCTGCCCGGATCATCGTTTCATTGCTGCCAGGGTCGTCGCGAGTGGACGACCTGCGAAACGAAAGGTGACGGGGCCATGTTTGCGACACGAAGAATTTCCCGGCTGGCGCTGGCGATCGTTGTGCTTGCCGCCATCCTGTCGGCTGCGACCGGCGCCGCCTACGCCGGACTCCGGCACGACCGGGACGAATCCGACTGGGATTGGCGCTGGGGCAAGGGGATCGGGCGCGGCGATCTCGAGATCGATCTCGAGAACGACGGCTCGATATCCATCAGCCACGACGACCACGATGACGACCTGATTCAGATCACCGACGACTACGAACTGTTCATCAACGACGACGAAGTGAGCGTCGATCGTAAGCAGCGGAAACTGCTGCGCAACTATCACACCAAGGCCCGAATCCTCTGCCTGGCTGCCGATGAAATCGGCAAGGAAGGCGCCAGGATCGGTATGCAGGGCGCCAAGCTGGGAGCCGTTGCCCTGGTACGCCTCGTCAAGATGCTCGGCAGCGACTACGACAGCGACGATTTCGAAGCCGATATGGAAGAAGACGCGGAGGACATCGAGGAACTGGCCGAGGAACTCGAGGAACGCGCCGAGGAACTCGAGGATCTGGCCGACGACATGGACGATATCGCCGAGCAGCTCTGCGACGAGGTACCCGAACTGGCCGCGCTGCGCTGGTTCTGATCAAATTCCCGACATCGGTTCATGCCGAGTGTGCCCCGGGGCTTTACCTCGGGGCACCGTTTTTCAGGTCGACACTGCCGGCGTCGTGTCCTGATCGTCCGCCACGTGTATCGTCTGGGTCGGGAATGCTATCTCCAGATCCAGCTCCTCGATAATACCCGCGATGGCGAGATTGACCTCCTGGCGTACCGTCAGGTGTGCCGCCCAGTCCGTCGTGACCGTGAAGCAGTACACGAAGATGTCCAGACTCGAGTCGTTGAAGGTCGTGAACTTGACGAGCATGAACTCCTGGTCGATGTCGGAATTGTTCTGCAGGTACTGCTCGATGCGGGCGACAGCCTGGCGCATCTGCTCGCCGGTCGCGTCGTAGGTCACGCCGACGGTGAACTTGATCCGCCGCTTGGGCATCAGGGAATGGTTCTCCACCGTGGCGTTGGCCATATGCTGGTTTGGAATGGAGACGACGGTCTTGGCGAAGGTCCGGATCCGGGTCGAACGCAGGCCGATCTCCTCGACCACCCCGTCGGCGCCGGTGAGCGTGACCCAGTCGCCCACGTGAAAGGGTTGGTCGATCAGAATCGTGACCGAGCCGAACAGGTTCGCCAGGGTATCCTTGGCGGCCAGCGCGAAGGCCAGCCCGCCGATCCCCAGGCCAGCCAGCAAGCCCGACACGGAGTACCCCATGTTCTGGGCCGTGAGGATGAAAACCAGGATCGCGATGAACACCTTGGCCGACTTGCGCAACAGGGGAATGAGCTGATCGTCGAGCCGGGATTCCGTTCGGGCGGCCAGCTCGTGCAACCACGTCGCCAGCGCATCGATCATCCGGAACACCGTCCAGGCGATCACCAGGGTCATGCCTGCCTTGAAAGCCTTGTCCGCCCAGTCCGGCCAGTCGAGCGTACCGGCGGCCAGGGTACGGAAGGCGAAGTAGACGCCGATCACCGGCAATACCAGGCCGAGGGGAAAAATGAAGGCCTGGCTCGCCATGTCGTCGGCTTCGGTCTCGGTTTTTTTTGCCAGCGCCACGAGCCTGGCGCCGATGACCGAGGTCAGGATGGCGCGCAAGATGAACGATCCGACCAGGATGCCCAGGGCAATCAGCAGTTTGCCCACCGTCCAGGGTCCGATTGTCTCGCCGAGCACCGTGGTTATCTGTTCCATTACCTGCTCCTATTTCCGCGAGGTGGCGGTGGTCTCCGTCGTTTTGCCAGTTCCGGACGTGTCGCCGGCTTCGTGCTTTCGGTTCGTCGTGTCGGTTTCGATCGCGCGGCCGCCGCTCTCGAGCTGCTCGCGATCGATTCCGGTACAGATGCTCAGCAGGTTGAGGAAGTTTTCCCGCTGGCCGTCGATCTGGTATTCGCTGCGGCCATCGCGTCGACCGTCCGCGAGATAGTCGAGGAAGACGTCCTTCTTGGCAAGTACGTCTGCCGGTGCGACGAACAGCAGCGCCGGATCGTGGAAGAACGACACGGTGTCCCCGCTGAGCAATCCCGCGCGCAACAGGTGCAGCCGCGCCCGTTCGTAGCGCGAGGCGGCGACGTCGTGCAGGACCAGGTATTGCAGCGCTTGCGGTGTCGGGCCCCAGGGGCGAAGCGCGTGGCCCGTACTGGCCAGGACGAAGGCCGTCGCCGGCGTGTTGCGCAACCCGTTGGTCCAGCTCACCCGTGTTTGCGGGCCCAGGACCAGCGACGGCCCGCGCGTGCCGCCGAGGGCGTGGTACAGCGGACTGCCGGTGACCCAGCCTTCGCCGAGCTGTTCGGCCAGCTCGGTGGCCTGACCCGACGCCGGCGGTTGCAGCAGCACGATCTCCCGCCCGGCGGCGGCGTCCGGCAGCGGCAACTCCTCCAGGAATCGGCAGGCGGCGTAGGAGAGGGCGGTACGCAGCACGACCGGATCGGCCGGTGACCCGGCGGCCGTGCGTCGCCCCAGTCGATATTCCATGCCCCAGTAGCTCCAGGCGATGGCCGCGGCTACCGCGGCCATGACCAGCAGCGGCCGCCAGACGAGCCGGCGCGCCAGCAACCAGGCCACCACCAGCGCGCCTGCGGCCGCGGCCGGATACGCCAGGTAGGGATAGACATGGGTCGCCAGCGGCAGGGCCGGCGCGAGCGCGAGCAGGGCCGCCAGCAAGCAGGCTGCCGGCAGGCGGCTATCCCGTCGCCAGCTCCGGACGGCGTACAGGCCCCACAGGAGCCAGACACCGCCGCCGGCAAGCGCCATGGCCAGGCGCAGGTGCGAGCTATGAATCGGCCACGGTATCGCCAGCCACCAGCCGTAGGTCGTCAGGTTGCGCAGCGGTGTGAACCAGTCGCCCAGCGCGTAGGCCTGGCCGCCGGCGGTATCGAAGTGACGCCACACGAGCACACACTCGAGCAGCGAGACCAGTGCGAGCAGTGCCACCACCAGTCGCGGCATCCAGAGCCGGTTGGCCCCTTCGCCCGGCCGGCGGCGCGGAAGCACCGCCAGCAGCAAGGGCAGACCCAGAGCGCATTCCTTGGCCAGCATCGAGAGGATCCCGGCGCCTGCAACCAGCAGCAGGTTCGTCCGACCGCCGGCGAGCCAGCGCTCGACAGCCAGCAGGGCGCAGCAGGCCGCCAGCAGTTCCTGGATGCCGGCCGCCCAGTACAACGGCGTGAAAACCAGCGGCGTGGCGGCCAGCAGCAGGCCCGCAACCAGGGCCGTCAGGGGGCGTGCACCGCCGCGAAACGCCAGCCGGGTCACCAGCACTGAACTTGCGCCGTGGAGCAGCAGGCGTGTCCAGACGTAGGGCGCCGTCGCCAGGCCGAACAGCGGATACATCAGCTGCCAGTACGCCTGCTGACTCAGCCAGCGCGCGCCGTGATCGGGTGCGGACAGCTGACCGGCGGCCCGTGCGAGCAGGCCCCAGTCGTCCTGATTCCAGAACGCACCCAGGCTGGGCAGATGGCCCAGCACGGCAGCCGCGAACACGATCAGTTGAATCCAGGCTCGCTGCTGCCGGTTCTTTTGCTCGCATTCAGAAAAATTCTTCTCGCTCGCGGCGACGATGTTATACTGTGCGTCTGGCAAGGGGGATCTCCGCTCCCGTCGTTGGCATCGACTCAGCGGGCAGAACAACACCCGACGAGTCGATGTCGGTTCGCTCATGGTAAACAACGGACTCGCTTCTGAAAACCGAAACCCTACGGTAGCGAGGCCGGACGGCGAACAGGGCCGGGACCGGAACCGGACAGAGAATTCAGGGCAGGACAAGAATCTGGGGAAGGTACTGTACATCATGAAACGTCTGGTAATCGTACTCGCATTGACACTGCTGGTCGGCTGTAGTGGGCAACAGGATGTTCCCGGCGCCAAGATCATGGACGAGGCGACCCAGGAGCGCTGGGAGATCGCCCTGGTCGAGATGCGTATCGAGAAGAACGAGGAGTTCGTCGATCGGACCCAGAGTCCGTTGCCTGAAGCGGCGATCGCGAGCTTCGAGGGGCTCAACTACTATTTCCCCGACCAGCAATTCGTCTTCGAACTTCCGCTGCAGGCTGCGGCGACTGTCGACACGGTCTTCCTGACCAAGCGCCGCGGGGAAGAGGTGCCGTACCTGCGCAAGGGAACCGTTGCCTTCAGCCACGACGGGTCGGTCCACACGCTTCAGGTGTTCGGGTCCGCGGACGGGAACGCCGACGACTATCTCTGGCTACCCTTCTACGACGCCACCAACGGTACGGAAACCTACGGCGGCGGCCGCTACCTGGATCTGGAACTCGGCCAAGCGGGAACGGTCGTCGTGGATTTCAACTACGCCTACAATCCGTTGTGCGACTACAACCACGAGCGCTACAATTGCGCACTGCCGCCGGAGGGGAATCGCCTACCGTTTGCGGTCAGTGTCGGCGAAAAGATTTACGGTCAGGACAACTAGGCCAGCCGGCAGCGTCCGCCGGGGAGTAGCAGCGTGGAGATTCTCGCGGAAGTGGGGCAGTGGGCCTGGTACCTGATCTGGATTCTGCTGCTGCTCGTGGCCTCGTTGCTGGTCTACGTGGGCCTGGGCGGGAACTTCATCATCCTGGGCCTGGCGCTGGTCCATGCCGTCGTGACCGGTTTTTCATCCATCGGCTGGAAGCTGCTGGTCGTGCTGGCCGTGCTGGTCGCGGTCGGTGAGGGGCTCGAATTCATCCTGGGTACGTTTTACGTCGCCAAAAAGGGCGCCTCACGAACGGGGATCGTCCTGGCCTTCGTCGGCGGTCTGTGCGGCGCGGCGCTCGGTTCGCCCGTGTTGCCCGTCGTGGGGACCATTCTGGGCAGCTTCGTGGGTGCCTTTGCCGGCGCCATCGGCGGTGAGTACATCGAACAACGTCGAGTGGAACCGAGCGTGCGGATCGGCGCCCATGCCTTTCTGGGCAAGATGCTTGCCATCCTGGTCAAACACGCCATTTCCCTGGTGATGGTCCTGCTGGTGCTGCTGGCCACCTGGCCGCGTTGAACGCGGTCCCGTCGGCTCGATCAATCGGCCAGTCCGAACGCCATCTGGCGGTTGGCCGCCACTCCCCAGTCATGCTTACCGACGGCGATCACCCCGAGGGAATGCTCGTCGGGGAACAGCCGGCACGCTTTGGTCACTGCCTGCTGCGCGCTCAGGCCCGCGGCCAGCATCTCGTACACCGTGCGGGCCATGGTGTGGCGGATGATCTCCTCACCGAAACCGGTGCAGGCCACCGCGCCATCGGGTCCGGCGTAGCAGCCGCAGCCATAAAGGGGCACGTCGCCCACGCGTCCATGCAGGGTGATGCTGGTGCCTCCGGTCGACAGCGCGGCCGCGAAGTTGCCCAGTGCATCGCGCGCGACCGCGCCGACGGTATCGCCGGTCTCCGGAGCCTCCAGGCGGCCACCTTCCGGAGCCGCGTTCGGCGGTGGCGTCGTGTAGTTCCAGGCGCGCCGCCAGTCGAAGTCGTCGTAGCCGCCGCCGGCTTCGCCGGCGAGCAACAGAGCGATGCGCCTGCGGTACTTGGCCTCGGCGTGGGCACAGGTCGGCACTTCGTCGGCAAAGCCCATGCGGTGGGCGAAACGGGTCGCGCCCTCGCCGGCAAGCATGCGGTGCGGCGTGTCCAGGACGGCGCGCGCCACGAGAACCGGATTGCGTACGCGTTCGATCACCGCAACGGCCGCGTAATCCCCGTCGCCGGTCATGACTGCCGCATCCATCTGTATCGTCTTGCCATCGAGTCGGATGTTGGCGCCGGTGCCGGCGTTGAATACGGGGTCGTTTTCGAGCTCTACCACGGCGGCGATGGCGCCGTCGAGCGCGTGCCGGTCCGGGCTGTCGGGGGCGGTCAGCAGACGCCGGCCCGTTCTCGCCGCAGCATTGCAGGTGGGCGACCAGTCGGGCGGCGATCCGGCGCCGCCGTGGGTGACCACCAGTGCCGATACCGGGTTGGGAGCACCGGCGGCAGTAGCCGGCGATGTTCTGGTCGGGTCCGCGGCGATATCACGACCGCAGCCGGCCCAGGTCAGACAGAAAGCCAGGTAGAGCGCCAGGCCGATCGCTCGACCGAGCGCTCGACCGAGCGCCCGGCGCCGTTTCTGGCCTGCCGTCCGGCACGGAGTCGAGCGCCGCGCGAGTGTCGATGGTGTCTTCGCCAACCGCATTGGATTCGCCATGAGCCTTTTCCAGTCGTTGGTGTTCCGTTTCAGAAGACAAAACGGCGCAACAGCAACAATACCCCGATCAGGATCAGCAGTCCACTGACGAGGGTGCGAAACACGCTCTCGGAGAGGCGCAGATGGATCCGGCTGCCGACCCAGGCGCCGCACAGGATGATCGGCAAGATCAGCAATCCCGACCAGAGCCGGGGAGCGGTGATCAATCCGGCGAGGGTGTACGCGGGTAGACGGACAAAGGTCATCGCCAGAAAGATGGCCATCAGGTTGCCGCGAAACACCGCCTTGTCCGCTCCGCCGAGGTGAAAGTAGACGATCAGCGGCGGTCCGCCTGTGCCGAACAGACCGGTCAGGACGCCCGAACTCAGGCCCACCGGTGGCGCCGACCACAGGGGCCAGTCGAACGATCGGGCTCGTGGCAGCCGCAGAAACACCGTGCCAACCGCGACCAGTACGCCACCGAGCAGTACCAGGATGAACGTCGGTTCACCGTACTTCAGGAAGTAGGCGCCGAGAGGAATGCCGGGGAGAATGCCGCACCACAGACCGAGAATGCCTCGCCAGCGAATGAATCGCCACGACCGGGCGACGATGAATACCTCGGCCGGGGCGCTGACCAACAACAAGAGCACCACCACGTCCTTGATGTCGGGAAACAGCAGGGCGAGGCTGCCGACCGCGATCAAACCGGCGCCGAACCCGAACACGACGTAGACGACCTGCGCGCAGAACAGGATCAGGGCGGCGAGCGCGAAGTCGGCCGGCGAAGTGAAAATGGTCTCGGGCATCGGTCGTGCCGTGTCCTCTAACGGGCGGGCGGTGGACTGACGATGATATCACTCGCGCGGCCCCAGTCGAAACGACGGTCGGCCGGCAGGTCGGGCAGACCCGGCAACACGGTGTCGGGTCGTGCGCTCGCTCGGTTCATGGGCACGAGCCGCTGGTACATCCGGTACCGGTTGAGAATCTCCTCGACGTAATTCACCGTCTCCGCGCCCCGATAGAAACCGTGTCGCGTCCGGCTGTAGTAGCGTCGCTGCATCAACAACTCGAGAGTGTGGGCGACTGAACCGGCCCACTGGTTGGGATTCCTGCCCAGGTCCATGGCCAGGCGCCGGGCATCGGCGACATGGCCGGCGCCGGCGTGGTACGTGGCCAGGGTGAAGCGCCAGCGGTCCAGCGAGTCGAGATAGGCGAAGCCGGTGTGGGTCTGCTTGAGCAGGCGTAATCCGGCGCGAAGGTTGGCCGCGGGATAGTACAGGCTGTCGGCCTGCGCGCCCGCGAACTTGGGTACAACCTGCATCAATCCTCTGGCGTCGGCACTGCTGCGGGCGTGTTCGTAGAATCGGGACTCCTGGTAGACCAGCGCCGAGACCAGGCGCCAGTCGAGCCCGACCCGGCCCGCCATGGTCTGTATCAGGTCATCGTATTTCGAGATCCGGCCACTCATGTCCGGACGATCGGCCACGTTCTGGAAGCCCTTGATGGTGCGGGCGTCGCGGTAATAGCGCTCGTAGAGAATACCGTAGGTCTGGCTGCGCCGAGTCCCGTGCGCCGTGACCCGGAAATGCTGCTTCAGATAGTCGTTGAGCGACGCCTTGAGCTCCGAACTGTTTTCGCGCACCATCCAGACGATTGGCCGCTGCTCACCGATCTGGGCGCCGATATGGATGTTCGGCAGGTACGTCTTGACGGCGCGCGCGATGTTGTCGTCCACCACCGTGGCCTGGATCTCGCCGCGGCTGACCTGGGCGATCAACTCTTCCGGCTCGACGAGCGGGCGCCCCGTGTCGATGACGAAGCGCAGGCCGTTATCTTCTCTTATCTGTTGCAGTTCGGCCTTGATGGTCGACGACGCCGGCAACGTGATGCGCAAGCCGGCCAGGCTCGCCAGCGTAGCGGGGCGCGGGTCGGATTCGTTGAGGACCAGTACCTGGTGTACCAGATTGTAGGGCCGCGTGGCGGCGGCATACCGGTCGGTCGAGGCGTCGCGGGCCAGGCCGGCGCAGATCACATCGCCCCGGCCGGCGTTCAACAGACTGATCAGATCCTCGCCCGGCTCCGGGATCACGACCTCGACTGGTAAATCGAGTTGCCGCGCGTAGCGCCAGAACAGTTCGTATTCGAAACCGGCCTCGCCGCCCTTGTGGATGAAGTAGCTACTTGAATTGTAACGCGTTATCATGCGGATGACGCCGCGTTCCCTGATTTCGGTCAGGTCACGTTCGAGGAGCGGGTGGGCCACGGCGGGGACGCCTTCGGCGAGGGTGGAATCCGCCTGCGTGTGTTCGATGGGCTCGCAGCCGAGGCTGCCCAGCAGCAACACACCGAGCAGGCCGGTCATCACCAAAAGGCCCGGCCGTCGACAGGCACCGGCCGCCACGGTTCGGCAGCAGAGGCCGGATCTCCCGGTCGCAGCGCTCGAACACGCCGGAAAACGGACCACCAGGTCAGGAATCGAAGATTGTCGCGAGCCAGACATGACTCAATCCTAATCCAAGCCGCTCGCTTGTCAACCAGGGCGCGGGTTTTTTTCAAATCGAGCGAAGCTTTTAGTAGTGATATTATGTGATACTTTTGTTATAATCGCCAAGTAAAGTTATTCGCAGGAATGGCTCTAACGAGGACGGGGCGTTTGACGCGGTCCGTCCGGTATCGTGCTTTATCGCACGATTCCACAAATCGTACCATTTTCCCTGTCCGTGTCGGGGGGAAACGGATTACCGAAAGGGTTCACCATGTTGCGTAGGCTGACGATGATCGCCGTTATCGCGCTCGTACTTCAGGCCGGGCTGGCGCTGGCCGTGAATGAAGGGCAATTGTTTTTGCAGAAGGTCGACGACGCTGTCGTGAGCGGTCAACTGACCGCAGAAGAGGGGCTGCTGTACAAATTCCACTACGCCTTCGATCAGCAGCGGCTGCCGTCGGAGTACCGTCCCGCATCCTTTTCACCCGTAAAGAGCGCGACGCCGTTCATCCGGGAATTTAATGAGATCCGCGATAGTCTGTCACGTACGACAGTCGAGACCATCGAGCAATACCTCGCATTGCCCGACGGGGGCTCGCGCGTGATCTACTACACACCGGAAGGCCATTTCCGGCTGAACTACCAGAATGTGGGTGGCGACGCCGTTCCTCAGGCCGACGTCAACCCGCCCAACGGCATTCCCGACTTCATCGAGCGCTGCGGCGAGTACTTCGAGTACACCTGGCAACGTGAAGTCGTCGACCAGCGCTTCACCGCCCCGCCTATCGGCGGCGGCACCTACTACGTCAATTTCCTGGCGCTCAGCGGTGTCTACGGCTACTGCAGTCCCGGTGCCGGTGGTATGAGCACCATCACCATGGACAACAACTTCATCGGTTTCCCGCCCAATGACGATCCGGACGGCGACGCGCTCGGCGCGGCCAAGGTGACCGCGGCCCACGAGTTCAAGCACGCCACCCAGTATGCCGGCAGCGGCTGGTCCGAGGGCGGCTGGACCGAGGTCGACGCCACCTGGGCCGAGGAATTCGTCTTCCCCGCAACCAATGATTACCTCAATTACCTGTTCGGCAGCAGCAATCCCATCGGTTCGCCGCACATTCCCCTCGATCAGGGCGGTTCCGGCTCGTACGAGGACTGCGTGTGGGAGCTGTTCCAGAGCCAGACCTACACAGCCGACTTCATCACCGACCTGTGGACCTGGCGCATCAGCCACACGGGCCAGCCGATGATGGATTCCTACGAGCAGATCTTCGTCGACTACGGATCGAGCCTGAAGGAGGGCTGGGCCTACTTCACCGCCTGGAACTACGCCTGCGGATCGCGGCGGATCAACGGTCTGGGCTACGAGGAGGCCAACCGCTATCCGACCGGTACGCTCGCCAACACCATGTACAGCTTCCCGGACAGCCACTCGGGCAGCGTACAGCACCTGGCGGCGAATTTCATCCGGGTCATCGGCATCGGTGGCATCCTCGGTGAGTGCGTCGTGGAATTCGACGGCGCCGACAACGCCGATATGGTCCTGACGGCGGTCATCAAGAAGCGCAATCTGACCGGTGTGATCGAGCGTATCACACTGGATCCGGACAACGACTGCAATACCGCGCTGTCGGTCAACCTGGACGACATCGAAGAGATCGGTTTCGTCGTCGGTAACTACGCCAAGACCGGGTCCTACCAGTCGTACACGATCACGGTGCATCAGGTCGAGGACCTGCCGGATCCGCATCTGGAGTCTGACACCAGCTCCATCAACAAGTCCATGAATCCGGACTCCATCGGTACCGAGTACATCCAGCTGACCAACAACGGCGAGGAAGGCTCGGTGCTCAACTACGAAGTCGCCGTGTGGGACGATTCGCCGACCAAGGGCGACGACAAGAATATCTCCGGTTCGGTGGTCTGGTTCGAAACGGACACCTATGTCGCCGGTACGAGCGCCACACTGGTCGTCTGGGTTACCAACGGCAGTTCCGACGAAGAGTGGCTGACCGACGTGTGGCTGGACTTCCCGCCAGGTGTCTACGTCAGCAACGCCACCGTATTCGTCGGCGGCACCTACGGATACTTGTGGTGGGAGGGCCCGAGCGGTGACGGTGCCCACACCCACTGGCACGGCACTTACGGTGCGCAGGAATACGGCGTGATCATCGACGGCGAGTCGGCGTACGCCAACATCAACGTGATTTTCGACGCCGGCCTGAGCGGCGATCTGGAAATCCCCTATACTGTCACCGGTGACGGCTGGGGCTCCCCGCCGCACGAGGTGTACGGTACCGCCGTGATCACCCAGACCGGCCCCGACCTGGAACTGCTCGAGCCGGACGGCGGCGAGTTCTTCGAGGTGGGCCAGGTGACCGACATCGAGTGGTCCGTCGACGATCTCACCGAGGTGAAGATCGAGCTGAGCCGCAACGGCGGCGTCGACTGGGAAGATATCGCCGCGACCACGCCCAACGACGGCACCTTTAGCTGGACGGTGACCGGCCCCGGTTCGATCAACGCCAGAATCAAGGTCAGCAGCCTCGACGGACTGTCCACCGATTCCAGCGGCGACTTCACGATCTTCGCGCCGTCGCCGTGGCTCACCGTCGCCCCGGACCAGGGTGCGATCAACAACGGAGACAGCGAAACCCTGGTGGCGACCTTCGACACCAACGGGCTTGCCAACGCGGTCTACCACGCGTGGATTGTGATCAATCATGACGGCGACAACAGCCCCATGATCATTCCGGTGACCCTGACCGTCGGCGATCCCACTGCCACCGGCGATACGCCGCACGCCTTCGCCCTCGACAGCGTTTTCCCGAATCCCTTCAACCCGAGCGCGACCATCCGCTTCGCGCTGCCGACCGAGTCGTCGGTCGTGATCGACGTGCTCGATCTGCGCGGTTTCAAGGTTCGGACCATCGTTGACGACCAGATGGCGGCCGGTGTGCATGATGTCCAGTGGGACGGCCGCGACGACAATGGCCAGATGGTTGCCGCCGGCACCTACCTGGCGCGCCTGCGGGCCGACGATTACCAGGCGACCAGCAAGATGATGCTGGCCAAGTAATCGGCGGAGCGCGATCGTCGCCGCCATCCGGCGGCGGTGAATCGAACGACAGCACTACGGGCGGGGGACACGTTCCCCGCCCGATTTTTCGCCGTGGCCAGCCGGGTCACCATCCGGACGTGACAAGGCGCGACGCATGGGCTAGCCTGAGCCCACTCGCGAACCGCGATCCGGGGCCAACACCGTGGCCCGGATCGGCGGGGAGGGACCAAGGAGGCGGGCCGGTGGATGACATCAGGGTCTTTTCCGGTTATCTCGTGGCCGATCTCGTTCTGACCCACGCACGCACCATCAAGGAACGGCGCAAGCCGCTCCAGGCCTTGCTGCAGCGGCTGCGCAATCAACAGTACAACGTGGCGCAGGTCGGCCCCACCGATCGTATGCAGCGCGCGTTCATCGCCGTGGCGGCTGTCTCGGGCAGCGAGAGCCGGCTCACGGAGTTGCTTGCCGGCGCGGAAAGAATCATCTTCGCCTCGGACTTCGAGGTTGCCGAACTACACCGGGATGTCACGGTTTTCTCGAAACCGGCCGGCTGATACCCGGTCCGACGAACCGGAAGACGGGGAAGACAGGGAAGTAATGCGTTACGTCGACTTGAGCCACACCATCACAGCAGGCATGGACCAGTTTCCGGGCGACACGCGCCCGGTGCACCTCGACCGCAAGCAGACCTTTACCGACGGCGGCTACCAGTCCTCATCACTCGAGATCGGCTGCCACGTGGGGACGCACATCGACACGCCGCTGCACTTCCGGTCCGGTCAGCCGGGGCTCGAGGCGATGCCGCTGTCCTGCTTTCACGGTCGCGGTATGTGGATCGACGCCACGGCGGCCTACGCAACGACCACCGACGAACCGATCCCGCTGGAATCCGAGGTGCTCGACGGGATCGAGCTGTCAGGCGTCGACTTTCTCCTCGTGCGCACCGGCTGGGAACGACACTGGGGCCGGGAGCGGTATTACCGCGGCTGGCCGACGCTCTCGCCCGAGCTGGCCGCGATCCTGACGACCCGGGAACTCAAGGGCGTCGGCCTGGATTGTCCGAGTGCCGATCCGCTCGCGGGCCGCACGGTGCACGATCGTTTCGCGCACGCGGATCTGATCAATATCGAGAACCTGGCCCACCTCGACGATCTGGCGGAACTGGTGCCACCGGGCGTGGCCGGTTTCGACTTCTACGCGTTACCCTTGAAGCTGCAGGGCACGGAAGCGTCGCCGATCCGGGCCATGGCCCTGGTCTGATCCCGACGGACGGGAGTAAGTATTGCTGCTCGATCTGGTTCTCTTCACGGCGGGTGTCGCGTTGCTGGTCGGCGGCGCCTGGCTGCTGGTCACCGGCGGCTCGCGCATCGCGGCCGTACTCGGCATGGCGCCGGTTGTCGTGGGCCTGACGGTGGTGGCCTGGGGAACCTCGGCGCCGGAGCTGTTCGTGTGCCTGATTGCTGCCATCCGCGGTAATCCGGGGCTCATGTTCGGTAACGTGATCGGATCGAATGTGGCCAATCTCGGCCTGATCCTCGGCCTGGCGGCACTGATCGCTCCGGTGCGCGTCGAATGGGGCTTGAAGCGACTCGAACTACCGCTGCTCTGGGGCGAGATTCCCATGCTGATGGTGGTCACGCCGATCTTTGCCGCCCTGGCCTGGGACGGCGATCTGAACCGCGCCGACGGCTTTATCCTGGTAGCGCTGTTCGTCGCCTTCATGTGGATGACCTTGAAGATGGTGCCGCGTTCAGTCACCGTCGACGACAGCGTGGACGACGGTGCGGCAGCACCGGCGCGGCGGGGACGGTTGTTGCTGCTGAACACTGTCTACGTGCTCCTGGGAATCGGCGGACTCACCGGCGGCGCCCACGTGATCAACGGATCCGCGTTGAGCCTGGCGGTCCGTCTCGGTGCGTCGGAGACCTTGATCGGCTTGTCGCTGGTGGCGGTCGGCACCAGCCTGCCGGAGCTGGCGACCACCGCGGTGGCGGCCTGGCGCAAGGAGAGCGACATCGCGCTGGGCAACATCGTCGGGTCGAACCTTTTCAACCTGCTTGCCGTGGCCGGCCCGGTGGCGTTGATTCATCCTGTGGCCGGTCCGACGGCGCTCAACGTGCGGCAGTTGCCCGCGATGGTCGGGATCACGACCATGCTCCTGGTGGTCGTGATGCGGCGCGAGGCGGTCGGCCGCACCTGGGGTCTGGTTCTCTTGCTCACGTATGCGGCGATCATGGTCTGGTGGATGGGAAGCGGCGGCTAGCGACGTGAATATCAAAGACAGGAATTACCGGCAGTCGGTACCGCAACAACCGTCGCCGGATCCGGCGGACGAGCGGTGGCGCGACGAACGTGACACCGGTGTGCGCTGGTCTCCCCGCAAACCGGAAGGTCTGGCCCGGACGCTGGCCAAGGCCGGCTACGGTTCGCGGTCCAAGACCAACCAGATCGTCCACTCGGGCCGGGTGGCGGTCGATGGCCGTACGGTATTCGATCCCTCGACGCGGGTGGGGCCGGATTCCGACATCCAGCTCGACGGCCGGCCGCTCCTGGAGGCCGTTCGTCGCTATTACGCCTTCCACAAACCCTCACGCGTGATCTTCCAGGCCGGCGACCCCGGCGGCAGAAAGCTGGTCGAGGAGTTCTTTCCTGCGGATGTGCCGGGACTGCAGCCGGCCGGCCGGCTCGACGCGCGTACCTCCGGGCTGGTACTGGTCTCCAACGACAACGCGTGGAACGATGATGTCGTCCAGGCCAGGAGCGTCGAGAAGGAATACCGTATCCAGCTCAACGGCGAGTTGAACGATCACGAGCTGGGGCTCATCAGGACGGGAATGGCGCTGGGGAGCATGGGTTTCCTGCGGCCGCACATGGTGGAGGTGGTCGAACGGACACCACGGCACGCAATCTTGACGCTTTCGGTTGCCGACGCCAAGAATCGGCAGGTCTATCACCTCTTCAAGAATCTGCGCAAGGAAGTGGTCTACTTGCGCCGGGTGCGAATCGGCAAGATCTCGCTGGGCAATCTGATCGCCGGACACTTGCGATCATTGACGGTGGCCGAGATACGCAGTTTCCAGTCCGCGGTCGACTAGCCTCCGGTCCGGAGTCTGTCCACGGCCAGCTAGAGCAAACCCACCCGCTGATTGAACTGCCGTATCTGCTGGTCCCACCGGTCGGCGACGTCGAAGGTCTCGGACCAGAAGTCGGGATCCCACAGACGCTCCAGTTCGGCGGTCGTCTTGCCTTGCTGCTCCACCCAGGTATAGTACTTGAAGTTGTGCAGCTGCTTGCGGTCCTGGTAGCCGAGTTCGCGCAGGTGGTCCGGCACCACGCCCGCCAGATGGCGCGCGGCGTCGACGAGAGCGTCTTCGCGACGATAGCCGCCCCGCTGCTCGCGCATCTGGGCAAGACGCGATCCGTACATCTGTGCGGAATCGGTCAGGCAGGTCACGATGACGTCGCGACCGTCCAGATCGTAGTAGCGGGCGGTCTTGATGGCGGCGACCAGGTTGCAGATGCTCGAGATGCCCAGCAGCGGCAGGCTTTCCACCAGCGACAGCTCGACCCCGGCCCGTTCGAGGGTCGTCCAGCCCTCGGGCTCGTTGAACAGGCGCAACAGGGCCAGGCAGCGGGCGTCGTCGACGGCGACGACCAGGTCCGTGTTGCGCACATTGTGGATCCACGGTATGTGCTTGTCGCCGATACCTTCGATGGCGTGCCCACCGAAGCCGCAGCGCAACAACGTGGGGCATTGCAGCGCTTCCGACGCGGCGACGATCAGACGCGGGTGCCGGGTGCGCAAGTAGTCGCCCGCGGCGATGGTGCCCGCCGATCCGGTGGCCGAAACAAAGGCGGCCAGCCGATTGCGCTCGCCGTCCAGGGCGTCGAACACCTCGTCGACCATCGCGCCGGTAGCGTGGTAATGCCAGATCGCGTTGCCGAACTCCTCGAACTGGTTGAAGATCACACATTCGGGCCGGGTCCGGCGGATCTCCCAGCACTTGTCGTAGATCTCCTTGACGTTGGATTCGCAGCCGGGCGTGGCGATCACCTCACTGGCCACGTCCCGTAGCCAGTCGAAGCGTTCCTGGCTCATCTGCTCCGGCAGGATGGCCACGGCGTCGCAGGCGAGCAGCTTGGAGTCGAAGGCGCCGCCGCGGCAGAAGTTACCGGTGCTCGGCCAGACCGCCTTCTGTGTCGTGGGATCGAAGTGGCCGGTCACCAGGCGGGGCACCAGGCAGCCGAAGGCCGCGCCGACCTTGTGCGCCCCGGTGGGGAACCACTGTCCCACGAGTCCGATGATGCGGGCGTCGACTCCAGTCAGGGCGGACGGAAACTCGATCCAGTTGCCGTTGTTGAACACGCCGCTGCGGGGATCGTTCTTCCAGGTGATGCGAAAGAGATTCAGCGGATCGATATCCCACAGTCCCACGCCCGGCAGACGCTCCCTGATCGGTGCGGGTATCAGTCCGGGGTCCTGCTGCTCGGCGAGGGTGGGGATGATGATGTTCCGCTCGCGGCAACGGGTGGCGGCCTTGTCGAGTACGGCCTCGTCTATCTGGTCGAGGTAAGCATCCATGACGAATCTCCGCGATCTGCCGGATCTGGCCGGCGGGGCCGGTAGCCGTGGTTTCTGCCTGTTTCCTTGTGGCCAGGATGGTGCTACAATGGCCGCCGCCGGTCAACCCGCCAAGCGTAAAAAACTACCGTTGCATCCACCCGCCGCCGCGGGGGATCCGAGGAGGACAAGGATAATGGCCGATGAAAACAAGGTCGCCGGAGTTATCGAGACGACCAGGGAAATGGTGGCGCAGGTATACGAGAACTCCCGCGAGAAGCTGGCCATCGTGCGTGAGCGGCTGGACCGGCCGTTGACCCTGGCCGAAAAAGTCGTGTTCGGCCATCTCGATGATCCGCACGGACAGCAACTGGCGCGCGGCGAGGCGACCCTGGCCCTGCGTCCCGACCGCGTGGCCATGCAGGACGCGACGGCCCAGATGGCCATCCTGCAGTTCATGCAGGCGGGTCGCGACGAAGCGGCGGTACCGACCACCGTCCACTGCGACCACCTGCTGCTGGCCCATAAGGGCGCGGAGCACGACAAGGCCGCCGCGCTCGAGACGAACCGGGAAGTCTACGATTTCCTCGCCAGCGCTTCGGCCCGCTACAACCTGGGATTCTGGAAACCGGGTTCGGGCATCATCCACCAGATCGTGCTGGAGAACTACGCGTTCCCCGGCGGCATGATCATCGGCACCGACAGCCATACGCCCAACGGCGGCGGCCTGGGTATGATCGCCTGCGGCGTGGGCGGCGCCGATGCGGTGGACGTGATGGTCGGCATGCACTGGGAGGTCAAGCACCCCCGCTTGATCGGCGTGAAGCTCACCGGTGAGCTGAGCGGCTGGACGGCACCGAAGGATGTGATCCTCAAGCTGCTGGGCATTCTAACGTGCAAGGGCGGCACCAATTCGATCGTCGAGTATTTCGGTTCCGGCGCCGAGTCGCTGAGCTGTACCGGCAAGGCGACGATCACCAACATGGGCGCCGAACTCGGCGCCACGACGAGCGTCTTTCCCTTCGACGCGCGAATGGCCGCCTATCTGATGGCTACCGGCCGCGGGGATCTGGCCGAACTCGCGGTGCAGAATACCGACCTGCTCTGCGCCGATCAGGAGGTTGCCGCCAACCCGGACGAATACTACGACCAGATCATCGAGATCGACCTCTCGACGCTGGAGCCGCATCTGGTCGGACCCCACAGCCCGGACATCGCCCACCCGGTCAGCCGCATGGCCGCCGATTGCGCGGCGGAGGATTACCCCACGCAACTTACCGCGGCGCTGATCGGCAGCTGCACCAACAGTAGCTACGAAGACATCTGCCGGGTAACCGATGTCGCACAACAGGCGCTGGACAGGGGACTGAAGATGGGGTCCTCGCTGTGGATCTCGCCGGGTTCCGATCAGATCTACGAGACCATCAAGCGCGACGGACAGCTCGCTGTGCTCGAGCAACTCGGCGCCACCGTGCTGACCAACGCCTGCGGTCCGTGCATCGGTCAGTGGAAGCGGGTCGACATCGAACCCGAGGCGCGCAACGCCATCGTGACCTCGTTCAACCGTAATTTCAAGAAACGCGCCGACGGCAATCCCAACACGCACGCCTTCATCGGCAGTCCCGAGACGGTGATCGCCTACGGGCTGGCCGGTCGACTCGATTTCAATCCGCTCGCCGACACGATCACTGCCGGGAGCGGAGACGAGGTTCGGCTGGATCCGCCGGCGTTGGCCAACGAATTGCCGCCCAACGGCTTCGCGACCTCGACCGGCGGCTACCAGTCGCCTCCCGAGGACCGCTCGGCTATCGAGGTGATCGTCGACGCCGGCAGCGAACGGCTGGCCCTGCTCGAGCCGTTCAACGCCTGGGACGGTGCCGACTACCGAGAGCTGCCGTTGCTGATCAAGGCGCAGGGCAAATGCACGACCGACCACATCTCCATGGCCGGCCCCTGGCTGCGCTTCCGCGGACATCTGGACAATATCAGCAACAACATGCTCATCGGCGGGGTGAACGCTTTCAGCGGCGAGACCAACAGTGTGAAGAACCAGCTCACCGGCGAGTCGGGCGAGGTGCCGGCGGTGGCCCGCGCCTACAAGGCCGCCGGGAAGCGCTGGGTCGTGGTCGGGGACGAGAACTATGGCGAGGGTTCGAGCCGCGAGCATGCCGCCATGAGCCCGCGCCACCTGGGCGCCGCCGCGGTCATCGTGCGCAGTTTCGCCCGCATTCACGAGACGAATCTCAAGAAGCAAGGCATTCTGCCCCTGACCTTCGCCGACCCGGCCGACTACGACAAGGTGCAGGAAGACGACAGGATCAGCTTGCTCGGGGTGACGGAACTGGCGCCGGGCTCGCAGGTGCGCCTGGTCCTTGCCCATGCCGACGGCGGCAGCGACGAGATCGCCCTGAACCACACCTTGACGACCGAACAGATCAACTGGTTCGAAGCGGGATCTGCGTTGAACAAGATCAAGGCGATCAACGACTGATGGCCGCGCGCCCGCGCGGTGCCTGCGGCGAGCGGGGTCAGGACTCGGGAAGGGCCCAGTTCTGATCCTGCTCGTAACCGGTCCTGACCATCAGGTCGCCGAATTTCTCCTTGAAGCAGGCCACGTGGTCGGGAGTGAAGTGGTTGACCCAGTCGCCGGACTTTCCCTTGCGGTAGTGGCTGCTGGTGTCTTCCTGGCCGCGCTTGCGCCCGGTCGCCTTCCTGGCGAATCGCTTGTCGTAGACGCGTCCCAGCAAGAGATCGCCGGTGATCAGGGTCGGCCGCCGCAACGGCGCCAGCAGCGCGTGACGGGTGCTGAAGCGGTTCAACACGGCCCGGACGAACAATCTGGCTCTGGCCCGCACCTGAAACTGCCCGTCCCAGGACATGAGTTCGAGTTTCTCGAAAATCCGGACGAAGGTCTCGTACGGATACCGGGTCAGGGTCTCCATCTTGATTTCCAGGATGTCGGGACGTGTGTAGTCCCAGGCCGCCATGTCCGCGAGCTCCGGGCCGGAGAATTCCATTTCGAGCAGCAATCCCTCTTCGGGTGACGCCTGCTGCAGGCGTTGCCGGTGTTCGGCCAGGTGGTCAAGGCCCTCGGTCGGATGACTGTGGCGGTGCGAGTAGTAGGCCGAGACGATGATGTCGCGCGGATCGCGGATAACGTGAAAGCCCCGGAACTCCGGCAACAGCGCCACCTGTTCGTTGTCCGCGGTCGTGCAGCAGACGAAATCGATCTTCTCCCGGGCCAGAACCCGCGGTAAATCCCGACGCTCGATGGTGGAGACGAAGTCGCTCAGGGGGCCGTGACCGTTCGGCGTGGCGGGATCGACGATGACTTTCTGTTTCAGTCCGGCCTCCCGGCAAATCTGCTCGAGGATCTCTACGATCCAGGTGGACGCACATTTGTGGTGGCCGAAGTACGCGTAGAGCATCGATTCCCTTTCCCGGTAACGACATGGTCGGTCGTGCGGCGCCTGTTGGCGTGGTGCGTGTTACCGTGCTGCGTGAGCCAGCGGTGCCGGTTGACGTTCGTTTCGTGGCTGCTGACCTTTTTCGGCGTTTTCTGCCGCCGATTGAGTCCAATCCGCTGCGGATCTACCACCGTAGCAGATGGTTGCCGGCTGCGAAACCGGAGATTCGTCGGCTGCCCGCCGGGACAGCGAACGGGTTCGGAGATAGACATTCCCGTTTGCCCGGCAGCGTGGTATTGATGTCCAGGACAGCGCTGCTTCGGCACCGGGTGCGAGAGTGAAAGGACTGCGTGAGAGGTGCGGAACGTCCCGACGGCATATACCGACGTGCTGGCTCACTTCCGGATCGATGGCCGGCTGGTCGGGGTGCTGCCCCTGGGCAGAGGACACATCAACGCGACCTACGAGTGTCGCTGGGAACGTGATGGAAGCATTGCCCGGTACGTCCTGCAACGGATCAATCGGGCGGTCTTCCCGAAGCCCGAGGCGGTGATGGAGAATATCGAACGGGTCACGACGCACCTGCGACGAAAAGCCGCCGCCGGCTGCGGTGCAGCCGGGCACCGGACCCTGCGCCTGGTGCCGACCCGGCAGGGCACTTCCCATTACGTGGATGGCGACGGCGAATGCTGGCGGGTATACCACTTCGTGGCAGGGGCACGCGCCCACGAACTCGCCGACGATCCGCACCAGGTGTATGAAGCGGCGCGCGCCTACGGCCGATTCGTGTGCGCGCTGACCGACCTGCCCGGTCCAGCGCTGCACGAAACGATCCCCGGTTTCGACGATTTCTACGCCCGGATCGTGCGCTTTCGCGAGGTGCTCGCCGCCGATCCGCTCGGCCGCGCCGCCGACGCGACCGACGAGATAGATTTCGCCCTGGCGCGTGCGACGACGGCGACCGGCCTGTCGGCGCTGCGGCGCCAGGGTGCCGTCCCCGAACGGGTGGTACACCTCGACACCAAGCTCAACAACGTGTTGCTGGACGACGACACCGGCGAGGCGGTCTGCGTGATCGACTTGGATACCGTCATGCCCGGTACGCTGCTCTACGACTTCGGCGATCTGGTCCGCTCCTGCGCCGCTGCCGCGGCCGAGGACGAGCGGGACCTGCGGCGTGTCGGGTTGGCGCTGGACCGCTTCGAACAGCTCGCCGCCGGCTATCTGCACGAAACCCGTGCCATTCTCACGCCCGTGGAGCTGGCGCAGCTGGTGCCGGCGGCACGGCAAGTGACCACGATCCAGGGTATCCGTTTTCTGACCGACTATCTGACGGGTGACGTGTATTATCGGACCGAACGACCACGGCACAATCTCGAGCGTTGCCGCAACCAGTTCGCGCTGGTTGAGGATCTGGAGCGCAAGACCTCGACAATGGAGGAGACCATTGTGCGTCTGTCATGAAGCATGAAGCAGTCGCCGCATCCGGGCCTCGCGCCCGCGGGCTCGACGGTACGCACATTTCGGTGATCCCGCGACCGGAACGGATCGAACCGCGGTCGGGTAGCTTCACGATCGGTCCCGATTTCGCCGTACTGGTTGCCGGATCCGACGCGCCGACGCGCGCGATCGGCGAGTACTGCGCGTCGCGACTGGCGCAGGCGCGCGGACTGCCTGTAGAGGTAGTCACCGACACCGGCGCACGATCGCCTGCCGGTTGTCTGCGTCTCGCCTGTACGCCGTCGTGCCGCGAACTGGGGCGGGAGGGATACCGGCTGGACGTCGCGCCGGATGGCGTGTCCCTCGAGGCCTGTGCCCCCGCCGGGCTTTTTTACGGCGTCCAGACCGTTTTCCAGCTCCTGCCGCCGGATATCTACGCGCCGTTGCGGGGCGCGGTCGGGCAGGGCGTAGTCGGGCTGGGTGCCGGGTTGGAGGCACGGGTGGATACCGCCGCACGGGAAGCTTCCTGGGCCGTCCCGTGTTTGCGCATCGAAGACCGTCCCCGCTTCGCCTACCGGGGTATGCACCTCGACGTCGGCCGGCACTATTTCCCGGTCGACTTCATCAAGCGCTACCTCGATCTGCTGGCCATGCACAAGCTCAACACCTTTCACTGGCATCTGACCGAGGACCAGGGCTGGCGCCTCGAGATCGACGCCTATCCGCGCCTGACGCAGATCGGCTCTCGCCGCCGGGAGACGCAGATCCGCCGCACCGACCGTTGCGACGGCCGCCCGTACGGCGGCTACTACACCAAACAGGAGATACGCGAGGTGGTGGCTTATGCCGCCGCGCTGCACATCACCGTCATTCCCGAGATCGAGATGCCCGGCCACTCGGTCGCTGCGCTGGCAGCCTATCCGGAACTCTCGTGTACGGGCGGACCGTTCAGCGTACGCACGCGCTGGGGCGTCGCGCAGGACATCTACTGCGCGGGTAACGAGGCGACCTTCGCCTTTCTCGAGCAGGTGCTGGCCGAGGTGCTGGAGCTGTTCCCGTCGCCATACATCCATATCGGGGGCGACGAGGCGCCCAAGGATCGCTGGCGGCAATGTCCGAAATGCCAGCGGCGGATCGCGCAGGAAGGCCTGGCCGACGAGTACGAACTGCAGAGCTGGTTCGTGAAACGGATCGAACGCTTTCTGCTCGCCCACGACCGCAAGCTCATCGGCTGGGACGAGATTCTCGAAGGCGGACTCGCGCCCGAGGCCACGGTGATGTCCTGGCGGGGCACGATCGGCGGCATCGCGGCGGCCCGCCAGGGGCACGACGTGATCATGGCGCCTTATTCGCACCTGTACTTCGACGGTTACCAGGCCGAGCCGGACAGTGAACCCTTTGCCATCGGCTACTGGGCGCCCCTGGAAAAGGTCTACGGATTCGAGCCCGTGCCGGCGGCCCTGGATGCGACGCAGCGCCGACACGTCATCGGCGTGCAAGCCAATCTCTGGACCGAGTACGTCGCGACGCCGGAACACGTGGAGTACATGCTGTTGCCGCGCCTGAGCGCCCTGGCCGAGCTCGCCTGGACGCCAGCGTCGCTGCGTCGGTGGGACTGCTTTGCGGGGCGGCTCGCCACGCACTATCGACGATTGCAGGCGCTGGGCGCGTTTTACCACATCCCGACACCCGCGGTCGAGCCGGTGAGCATCGTTGCCCGGGGTGACGAGCTGATTCTCGAAAATCCGGCTGGTGAAGGGACCATCCATTTCACGACCGACGGCGGCGAGCCGAACGCCGAGGCGCCGGTCTACGCGAAGCCGCTGGTCATCGTCGCGAACACGACCGTGCGCGCGCGAACGATACTCCCCGACGGCCGGGAAAGCAGCGAGGTCACCGCCATGACGCTGGTACAGGAGGATGCGCCGGCGGGACTGGCGTATGGCCTGCGCTACGAGTACTACGAGCTGGACGACCTGGACGATCTCCACGCGCCCGTTGGTCCGGACAAGCTACTCCAGGATCTGTCGCAACGGTCGCCGCAGCACGCCGGATACGTGAATTACCTGACCGTCGACGGTATTCCACGTCGCGAGGGGCCGCACGCCTTGCGTTTCACCGGGTTCATCGAGATCCCGCGCGACGGCGACTACACCTTCCACCTGCGCGGCAACGACGCTTGTGCGCTGACGATCGACGGCCGTGTCGTGTGCGGCGCCGACCGGTGGCTGCACGAGTCGGTCTCGGGAACGATCCGGCTGCCGTCCGGCTTGCTGCCTTTCGAAGTCCGCTACCTCGAATGGCGGGGGCAGGACCGGTTGCAGCTCGCCTGCGAGGGGCCCGACGTGCCCCGTCGGCGTCTGCCCGCGGGGATGTTGTTCACGCGGAAGTAGTTGTTCCTGCACACAAGGGTTTCAGAGGCGGCTGATGCCCCGCACCGCGATGGTCACGGCCATGACGATCATCAGCAAGCCGGCCAGCAGTTCGAAGAGGCGGCGGTGGCGCCTGACTACAGCCGTCGCCGCGGTACCCAGGGCCAGCAGGCCAGGAACGGTTCCCAGGCCGAAGGCCAGGGTCATCAAGCCGCCGCGCACAGCGCCGCCGGCTGCCAGACTCACCGCAAAGGCGCCGTAGGAGAGGCCGCAGGGCAGCAATCCCAGTAGCAGGCCGAACCCAAACACGGCCGACGGCGTCCGATCCGCCACCACCTGCCGTTGCACACGCGCGAAGCCGGGCAGACGCTGCAAACCGATACCCTGCATCCAGGCGGGCTCCCGCCAGATAGCCAGCCGGGCCAAACCCAGGCTCAGCAGCAGCAGCGCAGAAACGAAGGAGACCACGATCTCGACGCGGTGCAACAAAACCATCGGGCTCTTACCGCTCAGCGTCGACAGTCCGCTGCCCAGACCGCCCAGCGTCATGCCGACCAGGGTGTAGGTAACGATCCGGCCCAGATTGTAGGTGAGTTGCGACAGTAACCGGGAACTTCCCGAGGGTATGGCAAGCACCAGCGGGCCACACATCCCGATGCAATGGGCGGAGCCGAACAGGCCCAAGAGGAATAACGAGAGTAAATCGAGTTCGTACATAATGATAAACGGTCAGAGCAGATCCAGAACGGTCGTTTCGAACGACTCGCTGGATGATTTGCCCGACACCCGCGCGACGATCCGGCCCGAGCGATCCACGAAATAGGTGGTCGGAATACCGATGACCCGATACGCCGCCGCCGTTTCGCCCTGCAGGTCCAGCAGCACGTCGAAGGAAACCTTCGTGTCGTTGACAAACCGCTGCGCTGTCGATCGATCCTGGTGCACATTCACCGCCAGAATGGTCAGTCCGCGTTGCCGGTACTTCTGGAAGATGGCCTCCATCTCGCGCATCTCGGGATTACAGTGCGGGCACCAGTCCGCCCAGAAACGTATGGCCACTACCTTGCCCTGGAAATCCTCGGGGAAACGGACCACCTCGTCGTTCAGGCGCGGCAAGGCGAAGCCCGGCGCCGTCTCACCTTTTTCCAGCCCCTTGATCTCGCCCCGGCACGACGTCAACAGAACGGCAGCGGCCAGGGACAGAGCAGCGAAGGACACGCGGGCACGCTTACGCGATCTGCTGGGCATGATAAGTACCGTCATTTCGAGAACGAACTCCCCGGAAGCTGCCGCCGACCGTCGCCAATGCACCGACTCGACGCGGCGGCGATCGAGCGGGGCCACGATACACTGCGGCAACGGCCGTGCCAAGTGTTTACGATATACTCTGTGCTTACGACAGATTCGTCCCGCACTACGATATACGAGCCCTCGATTGTTGGCGTAGCGGCTGATCTTGACCTCGTCGTTCTGCAGATCAGGCTGTCGACCGAGCTCACCGTCGGGGCCGGGAACCGGCGTCGAGATGCCATCTAGGATCGAGTGCGCATACAGGTCGCGCCGGATTTCTTCCTTCAAAAAGCTCGGTGCATGGAGTAGTATCGTGATCGCAAATTCGTTTTCGGTGGACCGCAGCGGCAACGCGCACCGTCCGCCGACAGCAACGGGGTACCGTTGCGCGATTACGAGTTCCCACGGTTCGGGTGAGATCTTCCTCTGCGTCGAACTGTGGGGTGCCGTGTCGCGCGCGGTATCCCGTTTCTGTTTGGCGCTGTAAATATTGTTTTTCCAAAGACTTGCCACCGAGAGCCGCCGCCCCGTATCCGAGCCGGTGATCCAGGTGTGGTTTTCGTTCCAGTACTACTTGACGAGGGGGGTAAATGTGATTATTTACACCTTCTAGTGCGAGGAGGCAGACATCGGTTCCGCCGCTTGCCGGGCGCGCTGCGCGGTCCGGCTCATCAGTCAGCGAGGAGAGAAGACATGCCCGCGATAGTCGATCCCGAGAAGTGCACGGGTTGTGAAGACTGCATCGAGAACTGCCCTGTGGAATGTATCGCGCTCGTCGACGACAAGGCTGTTGTCGATCAGGAAGAGTGCACCGACTGCGAGGCCTGCGTCGAGGATTGCGACGACGAGGCCATCACCATGGAGGACTAGGAAGCCCCGCAGTTGCTGCAACACGAGGTTTCCAGGTTCGGCCCGAGCCGGTCGGCCGCCAGGTAACGATATCGAACAACGAGAGGATCGGGGAACCGTCGCGGCACCCCTGGTCCTCTTTTTTGCTCTAGCGGCACGGTGCTTGAGCGTCGACCGCGCCCATGCTAAGGTTCGCCTCGATTTCGTATGTGACTTTTTCACCTCGAATCAGGTCAGAAGTTTGTGAGGAGCGGAGATGCCGTATGGCGGATGACGAAGGTCTCGTGCAACAGGCCAAGACGGCGCCCTCGGGAGATCTGCGTGCGTTCGAGGAACTGGTGGTTCGCCACCAGGATCAGATTCTCGCCAACTGCCACTATCTCACGGGATCGCCCGACGACGCGCAGGACCTCGCGCAGGAGGTCTTCGTCAAGGCCTATTTCGGTCTGCAGCGGTTCAGGGAACAGGCGAAATTCGGTACCTGGATCAAGAAGATCAAGGTGAACCATTGCCTCAATTTCCTGCGCAAGAACCGAGATCGTACCTTTGTCGATATCGGCGATCCGGTGCACGAAAACACCAGTGAACTCCGCTGCGAACGGAATCCGGAACGAGACCTGAACGCGATGTCGAGACGCGAAGCCATACAGGCGGTTCTCGAACAGATGCCCGAGACCCTGCGTGTGGCGTTGCTGTTGCGGGATTTCGACGGCATGCAGTACCAGGAGATCGCGGACCAGCTGGGACTGAGTCTGTCGGCGGTGAAAATGCGCATCAAGCGAGCACGCGAGGACTTTCGCACCCGGTATGCACAGCTGAACCCAGAGAAGAGGAACTCGAGTGAATGACAGGGGCGATTCGGTAGACAGCAACGACATCGACACCGGCGAACCGATCAGAGAGTTGCGCGAATTGACGGAGGCGCCGCGAGCCGGATTCCTGCAACGCGTTCGCAACAGCATTCACCGGCGGGTTCTCGCCGCCGATACCATAGATTTCTCCCTGCATGTCTTGCTCGTCACGTTGCGCGAATACCTGAACCTGTTCATGCAGACACTGTTCGGCGCAACCACCGAGGAAAGTGAGCGGAAGTGATGGACGGAGCATTCGATCTGAAGGCAGCCCTGGTCGACGCGTTCAACGATTTGGCGACTTCCGTTGCCGACCTGGTGCCGCGCGCGGTCATCGCCATCATCGTCATCGTGTTGGGTTTGCTGCTGGCCAAGGTGGTCGAACGGTCGATACGCAAGGCCTTCGACAAGTTCCGCATCAACGAAGCGCTGGCCAAGGTCGGTGTCACGCAGACGCTGAAAAAGGTGGGTCTGCAGGGGACGCCCGGTCTGATCCTGTCGCGGACCGTTTATTTCCTGCTGATCATCATGTTTACCCAGGCGGTGACGCGAGCCGTCGGCCTGAGCACCATTGCCGACGCCATCGGCTCCTTCTTCTCCTATCTGCCCAATCTGATCGCCGCGTTTCTCGTGTTGTTGCTGGGCACGATCGTCGCCCAGTTCCTCGGTGCCTCGATAACCAGGTCGGCCAGCGAGTCGGGAGTGGAATTCGCACCGCTGCTCGGACGCATCGTCTCGGCGCTGGTCATCTTCATGGTCGCGATCATGGCCATCTCCCAGCTCAAGATCGATACCGAGATTATCAAGTCGGTCGTGCTGGTGCTACTGGCAGGCTTTGCCCTGGCTATCGCCCTGTCGTTCGGGCTCGGTAGCCGCGAGATCACACGGAACATACTGGCGGGTTTCTATGCTCGGAAGCTGTTCCGTGTCGGCGAGGCGGTCGAGATGTCCGGTCAACGGGGGATTCTCGTGGCGATCACGCCGCTGCAAACCCTGATCGAATGCGATGATCAGACCCTGGCCGTGCCCAATCGCGTGTTCCTGGAAGAAACCGTCAAGCAGTAGGCGGGCGGTGATGGCGGCCCGGCCGCCAACCTCCTGATTCCCCAACAAACTTAATACGGCGACAGGGCGCCCAGGTTGTGGCTGTCGCACGCTTGTACCGTGCAACGCCCAGACGCCCTATCGCTTCATCTTGCCAGTCGTCGACCGCGTTCGTACCCGACGTTCGTGCCCGACTGCAGCCGGCTCGCGTGACGAGGCGGCCGACATTACCTCTGACAAGACGCCGCTCGGAATAGTCACATCGTCTGGCCCTTTCTGCCGTGACTTTTCGCCTGCCGACGTGTCAGGGAGGCAGGGCCAGCAAAGGCGCCGGCTATGGCCAGCGCGCGGAATGGAGTCCGCCCGTGCCGGCGCCGTTGTCCCTCTCGCCGCGTTGACACCGCACAACCGCTCACCTACCATGCATGCGGTGTTGACGTCACTCTTTCTGACGAACCGCCGGCGCGACTGAACGCCGAACCGCGTGGGAGTCCGATCCGGGTCGCGCAGCGCGGATCCGGCTGCCGTGGATGTGATAGATGCTGCATCGGCTGCACGACCATTGCCGCGATCGGGAGCGGTTACCGAGCGATTGGCGCCGGGGCGCTCCGGGTGTCCTCGTCGCGACCGTTTTTCTGATCCTGGTTGCCGGGTCTGCTATCGCAGCGGCCGCCGTACCGTCCGGCGACCGACCGGAGAATCCGCGGCCGCGCATCGGGTTGGTGCTCTCGGGAGGCGGCGCCCGCGGTTTCGCCCACCTGAGCACCATGAAGATGCTCGACTCCCTCGGCGTACACGTCGACTGTGTCGCCGGCACGAGCATGGGCGGCATCCTGGCCGCGCTCTATGCGGTAGGGTACAGCGGTACCGAGATCGAAAGACTGGCTCTGCAGACCGATTGGCTGAGCCTGTTCAGCGATACGCCGACCCGCGAGTCGCTGCCCTACGTCGAGCGCCGGGAATCAGGCCGCTACCCGATCGAATTCGGCTTGCAGGGATTCAAACCGACCACACCGAGCGGACTGATCTTCGGACAGAACCTCGCCATGTTTTTCGCGGACCTGGTCTTTCCCTTCGCCACCATCCGCGACTTCGACGCCCTGCCGACGCGCTTCGCCTGTGTGGCCATCAATCTGGTCAACGGTGAGGAGGTCGTGTTGCGCGAGGGCTCGCTGGCGCGGGCCATGCGAGCCACCATGGCGATCCCGACCGTTTTCAGCCCGGTCGCCTGGGGTGATTCACTGCTCATCGACGGTGGTACGTCCAACAACCTGCCGGTAGACGTCGCCCGCCGCATGGGCGCCGACCTCACCATCGCCATCGACGTGTCCCGGGAACGCAAGCGCGGTCAGCTGAACAACGCGCTGGTGGTGCTGGGCCAGTGGCTGAGCATGGCCGATCGGCCACGACGCCTCGCCAACTGGCGGGACACCGATATCCTCATCGATCCCGAGGTCGACGAGTTCACCATGGCGGATTTCAGCGAACATCGTGTGCGGGCCATCATTGCCGCCGGAACAGCAGCCGCGCAACGTAAGTTGCCTGAATTGCTAGCGTTGCTGGCACAACACGGCTATTCGCCACCGGCGGTATCGGCCGCCGGCGACGGCGAACCATTGTCCGGTGCCGCCGTCAGCGCCGCCGTGGATGCCTGCCGCGGAGAGCCGCAGCTCGTCCTGGGCGCGGTGTCGGTCAGCGGCAACGAGCGCCTGCCCGCCGACTTCATCCTCGGACAGCTCGACCTGCACCGCGGTGAAGCGCTGACCGCTGGCGCACTGCATCGCAGGATCAGACACCTGTACGGGCTCGGATACTTCGAGAAGGTGGAATACGACCTGGTACCGACTGCCGCCACCGCGGGCGACAGCGGCGGTGGCGGCGCCGGAGCGGGCGCACCGGCGGGACAGCCGGTTGCCGCGTCGCCAGCGGTGATCGCCACCGTGGATCTGCGCCTCACGGTGAACGAACTACCACCGCAGAAGATTCGCTTCGGGTTGCGCTACGACGACATACATAAACTCGTCGCTGCGGCCAACGTACAGTCCACCAATCGCGGCCTGGCCGGATTGCGCCTGGAGGGGGAACTGCAGTTCATCGGTTTGCGGCGGTTGAGCGGCCGCGCATACTATCCGTCCCGCGCGCTCAATCTGCCGCTCTACCCGTTCGTGAGTCTCGGTACCAAGGACGTCCCTCGCGACCTCTATGCCACCGATGGTCTGGTCGCCGCCCGGTACAACGACCGCGCCAGTACGATCGCCGCCGGGCTGGGGATCACGCCCGTGCGCTGGTGCAACCTGGAGATCGCGTATCGGCGGGAATCGACCAATTCGGAGATCAGCGCCGGCTCGCACGAGCAGTTCGGCTTCATCGAGACCGAGGACGAACTACGCCAGATCCGGGCGACCTTTCAGATCGACACCCTCGACGACGTCGTTCTGCCGCGCGCCGGCACGCGCGTACGGGCCAGTTACGAGGAGGGTACGCCCGACCTCGATTCGGACCTCGCTTATCGCGTGACCGAGGTCGCGGTCGATCGGTATCGTTCAGTCGGCCGTCACACGATACGTGCCCATTTCTACCACGGTCGCGTCTGGGACGCGCCGGTGTACAAGTTCCTCGACCGTGGCCGGCCCGACCGTTTCATCGGGCTGGAGTACCACCAGCTCTTCGGCAGTCGGATCACGATCGCCCGCCTGGATTATCGGTTGCGCTTGACCGATCTGGCCCACCTGAAGGTCATGGGCAACCTGGCGCCGGAGTTCACCTTCCGTCTCGACGACGAGCCGGTTGAGGCCACGGCGGTCTGGGGGGCGGGGGTGGGCATCAAGTTCGTCACTCTGCTGGGACCCTTCGAGGTTCTCGTCAGCCACGGCCATCTGGACTTCCCCGACTCGCGACTGCGTCAGTTCCACGTGAATTTCCTGTTCGGCGCGAGTTTCTAACGCCGGTTTTCGCCGGCGCGATCGAGGCTCTGAAAATCCTTGCCCTGCCCCGAGAAATCGATGATCTGTCCGCCGTGTCGGTCGCACAGGTTGACCGGCATGTTGTCGGGCAGGAAGACCTCGGCGCGGAGCGAGTCGCAGCTGCTGCGCGCCAGCAGGCCGGAGTGGGCGCAGATCGTCCGCGATTCGATGCCCGGCGGCACCACGAAGGGTTCGTCGCCCTTCTCGGCGGTTACCCGCCCCATGAACCGGGCCCAGATCGGCAGCGCCATGCGCGCGCCGGTCCGGTTATAGCCCATGGGGATGGGTCGGTCGAAGCCGACCCATATTCCCGCGCAATAGCTCGGCGTGAAGCCGCAGAACCAGGCGTTGGTCTCGTCGTTGGTCGTGCCGGTCTTGCCGCCGCCCGTTTGCTGGAATCCGAACCAGCGGGCGTTCTTGCCGGTGCCTTCCGCCAGCGTGGTCTGCAGCAGATCGGTCATGAGGTAGGCGAGCGCGGGATCGAGCACCTCGTGCTGGATGATCCGCGCCTCCTCGAGAATCTCGCCGTCGTTGCTCTCCACGCGTGTGATCAGGTGCGGCTGAACCCACACGCCGTGGTTGGCGAAGGTGGCGTAGGCAGGCACGATCTCCCGCAGTTTCAGCTCGCCCGCACCCAGAAACACCGACGGCACCCGGGGCAACTCGCTGGTGATACCGAGCCGCCGCGCGTTCTCGAGCACCGGATTGAGCCCGAAATCGAGAAACAGCTTGGCGGTCGGCGAGTTGATGCTGCGGCTCAGGGCGTAGCGCAGTGAAACCGGCCCTTCGAACTTGCCGCTGAAGTTGCGCGGACGCCACAGGCTCACGCCGGTATCGTAGACGAAGGGCGTATCCATGAGGATCGTCGCCGCGTTGTAGCCGTGTTGCAACGCCGTCAGGTAGACCAGTGGTTTGAAGACGGAGCCCGGTTGTCGCGGCGCCTGGAAGGCGATGTTCCACTTGTAGTCGCGAAACGAACGACCGCCCATCAGGGCGAGGACGGCGCCGGTGCGTACATCCTGCAGCAGGCCCGCGCACTGCAGGTATTCGACCCTCGCCGGCCGCTGTCCGGCCTGCACGAGACTGTCGTAGTCCGCGCGTGACAGGGGGGCGTTGCGCAGCAGCGCTTCTTCCTGGACCATGTGTGTTTCGGCGGCCTCTTCGAGCCACCGCTGGTAGCGCGGCATGAGAGTCGTGTACACACGCAGACCGCGGGAGTAGAGGCCTTCCGCGCCGTAGCGGGCTTCGATCTCCTTGCGCACCTCCTCGATGAAGTAGGCGGCGAACAGCCGGTCGGGCCGCCGTGCCTCGCGGTCGACGATCTGCACCTCGCGCCGGCCCAGGGTCTCGGCCTCCGCTCGCGTCAGGTGGCCGCAGGCCATCAGCGACCGCAGCACGGCGACGCGACGCTGGTAGGCGCGGTCGAGATGTGAGAAGGGCGAATAATAAGCGGGCGACTGAACGATGCCCGCCAGCATGGCCGCCTCGTGTGGTTCGAGTTCCCAGACGTTCTTGCCGTAGTAGAGCTGCGCGCCTGCCTGGAAGCCGTAGGCGTCATAGCCGAGCCAGATCTCGTTCAGGTACATGGCCAGGATCTCGTCCTTGGTGTACGTCTGCTCGAGCTGCAGGGTCAGCAGCGCCTCCTTGGCCTTGCGCACGTAGGTCTTCTCGAAGTTCAGAAACAGATTGCGGGCGAGCTGCTGGGTCAGCGTGCTGCCGCCGTGGACGGTGCCGGTGGTCAGATTGTTCCAGATGATCTTGGGCAGCCGGCGTAGATCGAGACCGTAGTGCTCGAAAAACTGCCGATCCTCGGTGGCGATGAGCGCCCGCTGCAGGCTGAGGGGGAAACGTTCCAGGGGCAACACGGTCCGGTTCTCGCGGTAGAACTCGCGCAGTGTATCGCCGTCGGCTGCGAACACGAGTGTCTTGAGCGGCTGTTCGATGGTCTGGATGCGCTCCGGCGCCGGCAGTCCGCGCGAGAGCACAACGAAGGCGACAACCGACAGGATCAACGCCAGCGCGAAGAGTCCGGTCAAGGTCAGCAGGATGCGTTTGACCCACTGCCTGGGAATCGTCTTGTTGAACACCGGCTCGCTCCTTCGCCTCGGTGGTCGCATTCCGTCCTGACGGCGGAGACTATTGTACGCCCTGGCGCGTCGGGGTCAACGGTCGGAGTGGAATTACGGTGTGTTACGTCGTCTACGGCGAGACGGTTCCATCGGGAGGCCGGTGAGCGCCGCTGTCGTATCCACACGGCCCGCACTACGGCACGAACAGGACGGCCGGCATTCGAGTTGCCGGCCGCCCTCTGGCACAGTCGTCATACCGATATCCGATTTGCCGTGCCCTTACCGGAACAGAGCCTTCAGGGCGCCAAAACTGATCGCCTCGTTGGCAGTGGCATTCGGATGCTGGATCATGTAATGACCGCCCGCGACCGGCCGGTCCATGGTGTCGCAGGCGACGGTGATGCAGTAGTTGACATCACCGTTCCCCGAATCGATGCCGATCGTTCCGCCCGCATCCTGGTGGAAGCGTTCGTCGAAGAGCATGCCCATGCCGTGGCTCGTGTGAAACATGACCAACTCCATGTCCCACGATGCGGTCGGATCGCCGCCGTAGTGGAAGGCCTCGTCCCACATGATGACCGTGCAGGGCTCGATGCCGCCGCCGCCGTCGAGGGGGCAAACCTCGAAATACTGGCCGTAGACCGAGCCGCCGTTGTCAACGGCATAGCACTTGAGGTCGTCATTGAAGACGAAGATGCCGTTCTGATCCGGCAAGGGGCAGACGTTGCTCAGGTTCATGTAGGTGTAATCGAAGGTGACACCGCCGTTTGTACTGGGAGACACGTCCATGTAGGTAATGCCGTAGAACTCGAAACCCGCCCCCATGGTGTAGGTGGCCCAACTGTCGTCGCCATCGATGATGTAGGTGCCGGTCCCCGAAATATCCTGGAACACCCAGCCTGCCGGCGGGTCGACACGCAGATAGCCGAAGAGATCGGGGCCGGGATCATCCACGCGCATGCCCTCGGTCGGCTCGGGATCGAATTCCTTGGCAGCGAACGCCATACCGGCCATGAGCAGCACGGCCAGCACGGTGATTAGTAACGTGCGCATTGCTGGACTCCTTTACGAATACGGTTTCGCCTCGTCACTCACGACGAGGGGTGGTATTGGCTTCCGTTTGATCGAGCGAATACATGTAGCGCGGAACAGACAAGATCTGATCACTGGTTCCCGAAATTCGATGCGTACTCCCTTCATTGCACGTTCAGCGGCTACAAGGGGTACCAGGGTTTCTACCAAGTCAAATCATACAATATCATAACTCGACGGGTGACGTATAGTGGTATTTACAGAGCCCTGGAGGTATGGTACGCGATGTGTGAAAATATCAAGAAGCGCCTTACTTGAGCAAGGCGCCTCGTCGTAAGCCGGTGGATACGCCGATAGGCGATGACACTGGACCGAGAGATCTCGGCCAGAGCCTAGTACCGGAAAACCCCGTAGAACTCCACACCTTCGAAGGCCGGTTCGAACTTGCACACGCCACCGGCACACAGCTGGCCGGCCTGCCGCTTGCCGAACCACAGGTTCAGATTGCCGCCGCCCTCGAGGCTGTACGTGATCTGACCGGAGGGGAAGGTGTCGCCGACAATTTCGCCGGGGTCGAACTGCGCTTCGTACTTGTTGTTGACCTCGAGAATGGCGTCGATGGTCCAGTGCGGCGGCAGCTCGAGCTCCAGCTTGTACCATTGCTGATCGTAGGCGCCCAGCACGCCCAGACGGGCATGCTGATGTTCGGCCTGCACGGTCCAGGCCATCGTTTCGCTCTGGTACCAGGTCGCGTCGCCCACGACGCTTTGTCGGAGGGCGCCCTCGCTGTCCTGATAGCTGAAGCCGCCGCGTACCCGGAAATCGCCGATGCGTTCCTGCTCCAGATGTCCGTAGACCTCCTCGTACAGGATCTCGCCGTGGTGATCCTCGATGCGACTCGTGTTGGCCAGCGCGTTCCAGCCCTGGCCCAGGTCACCGTTGACTTCCAGCTGCCAGCCTTTTTCGTCTTCCTGGTTCAAGGTATGCGGTTTACGGCCCAGCAACGTGTAGAAGTGCTCGCGGACCAGCGCGGGCGGCCGGTTCAGGGGCTGCTTGCCGTCGGCGCCTCTGACCACCGTGAAGTTCTCGTAGTCACTGCGTTCCAGCGACACGCTCACGGGACCGGCGAACAGGCCCAGGTTACCGTACAAGGCGGTGCCGCGATCACGGTCCAGATTGGTCATCTCGTGCTCGTAGCCGGTCTTGGTGCCGTACTCCACGTACAGGCTGGCGTTCTGCAGATTGTAGCCGGCCCGGCCGGAACCGACCCACTCCCGTATGGTACCGTTGTGACCAGCCAGCAACAGCGGCGAAATTCCCGGTTGGTAGGTCAGGCCGGACATGCCGACCATCAGGCCGTCGACGGGTTTGGCTTCGAAGTCGAGCCCGCGCACATCGATGCTGCTGTTGGCCAGGCTGTCCGGATGGGTGAAGGTGGGCGTCGTGCCGGTGGTGCCGGACATGACCTGCAGCGTATTCGTGCCGAAGGCGCCCCGGGCGTAAATGCCGTCCAGGGCAGTGTCGATGCGGATGAAGCGGTCTTCGTAGCTGTTCCAGACCAGGCCGCGCCCGAACAGCCCGTAGAACTGACCGACCCGTACGTCGAAGTTGCCCGTGCCGTATTCGACGAAACGGTGCATGAGTTCGCTGCGGCGGTAGTTCTCCTCGCTCGGCGACTGGTGGTTCAGCATGATGCCGGTGCGGAAATCGCCGAACTGGTAGGTCACATCAAGCCAGTTCTCGACGATTTCGAGCTCGGTGTCGAGGCTATAGCTGTACTCGAACTGGTTGGTGGCGCTGATGGCATCCCGCCAGGCGATACCGCCGCCGGCGCCGCTCTCCGCCGGCGTAGCGCTTGCGGCGAGCATCTGCTCGATGGCGTGCTTGAGCTCTTTCTCGTCGCCGTCCTTGTAGCCCTCGTGACGGTACACCGCCGAGCCGGCGGCGTCGTACAGCACCGTGTACGGCGGGCTGTACACCTGGTAGATCTGCTGCACCGTACCGCCGGTGTCCAGGCCGATGGTCAGACTGTCCCAGCCCTTGCTGCGAACCAGCGGACCGACCTTGGACACGCTACGGGAGTTGTCCACGCTGATGGCGATGAAGCGCACCTGGCCCGCATACTCGACGGCCAGCTCGTTCAGCTTGGGCATTTCCTTCAGGCACGGCATGCACCAGGTCGCCCAGAAGGAAACGACGACCGGGCCGTCGGCCAGCGTCTGGTGTAAACCGATCTCGCTGCCGTCCGGCGTCGCCAGCTTCCAGTCGGGCGCGGCGAAATCGGCGGCGGCCGCGGTGGCCAGCAACAGGGAAACGAGCAGGGGGGCGAGGATCATCTGGAACCGGAGTCGGACGGACATCGGGACTCCTTCCCGGGGGAGCGCAGACCGGTGCCGGTCGCGCAGGTCAGGATTCTTTGCCACCCTCCCAGCATAGCCGGGAGGGTGGTGTTACAGAAGGAAATAATCTACTTGGCCAGCGTCATCTTCACCATGTGCTGCTCGTCGTTCACGCGTACACTCGCCAGATAGACACCGGCGGCAGCGGGCTGACCGTCAGCGGTCAGACCGTTCCAGGTGATGCTGTGGTCGCCCGGCGTCAGCGATCCCGTGTGCAAGGTGCGCAGGTGGCGGCCGCTCGCGTCGAAGATGTCGATCACGGCCGGCGCCGCCGCGTCGCCACCGACGACGAAGCGGATGTCCGAGCGCGGGTTGAAGGGATTGGGCACGGCCCGCAGGTTCTGCACCAGGACGCTCGCGGGCGTATCGTCGACCGCCGTGGGCAGGGTGGTCACGATGAAGTCCTGGCTGGCCTGGATCGAGCCGTCGCTGTTGCTGACGATGGTCAGCGTGACGTAACCGGTACCCTCATCCATGAAGGTGGTGTAGTCGATGTCGAGTTCCACGGCACCGGCCGAAGGCACGTCCGGGATGATGACGTCGTCCAGGGTGGGCGGATAGCAGAGGCCGTTGACGCAGAACGAGACCGTCCAATTCTCCGGAATATCACGCGTGATCGACAGGTGGTACGAATCCGGCTGCAGACCGGCGTTGTAGAGCATGCCGTGGAAGGCATGGAACTCGTCCACACCGGCGCCGGCGAGGGAGGTCCGGCCCCAGGACATCTCCATGGCCATCGGCTCGCTGGGCGTGTAGGCGAAGTACTCCTTGGTCACGGTGACCGAGGGATCGTTGTTGCTGACGATGGTCACCACGTAGCTGGCCGCGCCGTCCAGGAAGGTCGAGACGTCGAAATCGAACAGCATTTCCTCGCCGGGTGCCAGCGTGCCGGTGGTGGGTACCGTGTACGACGGCTGCGGCGGGTAGCAGACGCCGCCGTAACAGACGGCAAAACTCCAGTCAGCAGGCTGGTTCTCCACCACGGTCAACGTGTACGAATCGTGGATTGTACCGGTGTTGGTCATCGTGGCATGGAATTGACCGAACTCGAAGGTCGCCAGGACCATGGTGTCCGGTCCGGGCTCGAATTCCATATCGAAGTCGGCCAACGCAGGGCTCGCGCCGACAAGGGCAAGCAGGCAGCTGGCCGCAGTACAAAGGCAAAGGAAGCGTGCGTTGTGGGTTTTCATCGTTCTCCTCCGGGGTGGGCGCAATCGAACCCTCGCGGGCTGTCGAAGCGAACTGGTTAACCTCTCTGGACTCTCATCGTTCACAGACTCATTTGTTTGCGTTCTTGGACGTGTCCACCGTGGATCCCGCCTGCAGAACGGCTTTGGACGAACTATTCTGGACCCAGGCAATGATCTGCTTGCCGTGGGGTGTGATGGTGTCGAAAGGAACATCGTCGGGGTCGGGATCGACCAGTGTGACGGGGAATTCCAGGGGCACGCCCGCTGCCAGCTGCCCGATCGGATCAGGCGTCTGGTAGAAATCGCGCATCACCCAGTGGAACTCGGTCCCGTTGCCGTACGGATACACGTCTTCGGTCTCGACCTCCTCGTACACCAGCACCACGTTGAGCACGTGACCGCTCAGGTCCACGGCGTCCGGGCCCGCGAGGGTAACCGTCGCGTTGTGGATCAGGTCGGTGACATCGGTCAGGTCCTCGTCCGTCTCGACGATGATGCGGAAGTCCGCGAACTCGGGCTGGGCGTCGATGTAGCTCAGCATGCCCTGGTCGTCAGGGGGCACGCCTTCCGAACCCAGCAGCGCGCCGTCGGCGTAGCAGGTCGGCAGACTCATGTTGCCGTCCTCGTCGTACCAGGCGACCCGGCCGTTGGTCGTGCTCTGGGTCTGGAAGTAGAACGGATCGAGATTGCTCAGGAACGCGGGCCACTTCACGTACAGCAGCCGATCCGTTCCATACCCGGGCTGGGCCATGACCAGGCCGACATTGTCGTTGAAATCCGGGCAGCCGATGCAATAGGTGCTCGAAAAACCCTCGAACAACACAATGCGCCGGGGCACCGAGGTCAACGTGAAGTCGGCCGTCGCAGCCTGGTCACCGACCACGGTGACGGTGATCGACGGCGGGTCGGCGACGTGATCAACCAGGCTCACCGAGACGTCGTAATCGCGCGGGACGAGATTCTCGAAGGTGTGGGGCGT
>CAYLIV010000018.1:0-29203 GCA_964384055.1 uncultured Fibrobacteraceae bacterium | reverse complement strand
CCGCCGGCTCCGACGTCACGGTCAGCGAGCCGACCAGCTCGGTCAGCTCGAAGTTGGCCGTGGCGCTGCCCCCGAAGGGCAGATCGACCGTCTGCGAGTCGGGACTGGGCATGAAGCCGTCCATGGACACGGCCACCGTGTACACCTTGGCGTCGATGGCGTCGAAGGTGTGCGGTGTGACCTTGTCGGTGGGTGTACCGTCGAGCACGATGACGGCGCCCGCCGGCTCGGAGTTCACCGTGAGATCACCCGGGAAGGGAGCGATGTTGCCGCAGCCGACAAACAGGCCCGACGTCACCAGGCAGAATGCGGCGAGCAGACAGACAACCAGTACGTGGATCCTTCGCAAGATATCCTCTCCTGTGGATCAACTAGTCGTTCAGTTCAAGACTGAAAACAAACCCGGCCAGTTTCCGTTGGACCGGGTTCAGGGGGCTTGATAATAGTATACCACGCGCCCCTAACTTCAGTCAAATTTTGGGAGTAGAAGATTCGCAACCCACGTTGGTACCGAAAACGAACAACCTTTGTCGATTGCTTTTTCACAGCAGGAGCCGGAGAATGATAGTGATTTAACAGACGGCGTACCGCCAATGACCACAGGCCTTTTTGCCAGCTGTCGAGTGAACGACCGGCCGGCGCCGACCGCCCCGTTCCAACGCTCCGCAGGGTGGTTCCCGCTGCCGCCGGTCCGTTGCCGCCACGCCGGTATCGTGGGATCGTGCGGCAACTGCCCCTGCCCGCGGCGCTGGTCGGCTATGCACGGCGTTTACAAAATCGCTACGAGGGATTAACGTTGCCAGTCGCCAATAAACCGTGTTGTCTGAACCGTGTGTTTTTCAGTGAAAGATCGAGCCGATGAAGCGCGTCGATTCTCAGCCTCGTGTACGGTCCACCCGAACGTACTGCCGTCTTCGAATCTGCCTGGCGGCTTTCTGCATGGTCGTCCTCCACCGACTCCTCGCGCCGACGGTTGCCCACGCCTACATCGATCCCGGCAGCGGCAGCTTCGTGCTCCAGGGTATCATCGCCGCCATACTCGGCGCCGGCGTCACCCTGAAGCTTTTCTGGAGACGGCTCTTCGGCAAAGGCGGCGGCACCGACGACGATGATGATCAGGACGATCGGGACGGCGATGTCTGACGAGATACTCGCCAGTTCGTTTCGCGACCCGAGCGGGTTTCTTTTCCGGCATGAAGGCGCCTTGTTGCGCCAGGTCGATCGGATCTACGCCGCGGATTTAGATCTGCTGACCTCTTCCGGCCTGTACGATGAACTCGTCGCCAAACGTTTGCTGATACCGCACACCGAAGCGAGCGTCGATCTGTCGCCTGACGGGCAGGCGTATCGGGTCTTGCGCCCGCGTGAACTACCTTTCGTTTCCTATCCCTACGAGTGGTCCTTCTCCCAGCTGAAGCACGCCGCGCTGGCCACGTTGCGCATCCAGAAGCTGGCCATGAAACGGGGCATGATCCTCAAAGACGCCAGTGCCTTCAACATCCAGTTCGACGACGGCAAACCCGTGCTGATCGATACGCTCTCGTTCACCCGATTGCTGGAGGGGGAACCCTGGATCGCGTACCGGCAGTTCTGCCAGCATTTCCTGGCGCCGCTGGCCTTGATGGCGTATCGGGACGTTCACCTCGGCAGTCTGCTGCACACCAATATCGACGGTGTGCCGCTGGCCATCGCCGGCAAACTGTTGCCTTGGCGGACGCGGTTGATACCGTCGTTGCTGATGCATATCCATGCCCATGCCGCGAGTCAGAAGAAGCACGCGGCCGCCGGAGCGCCGGCCCGGCGGAGTGCCGTTTCCTTCAACGCCTTGGTGGGAATCGTCGACAGCCTGCACGGGGCCGTGCGCCGGCTCGACTGGAGTCCGGGGGGAACCGAATGGGCCGAATACTACGACGATACGAACTACAGCCGTGCCGCCCTCGAACACAAGCAGCAGCTGGTCCGCGACTTCCTACGGCAAGCCGCGCCCCGGCTGGTCTGGGATCTGGGGGCCAACAACGGGCTGTTCAGCCGGCTGGCCAGCGAGGCCGGGATCTTCACGGTGGCCGCGGATGTGGATCCGGCGGCGGTCGAGTTCAATTACCGGCAATGCCGCCGGCGCGGCGAGACGAATTTATTGCCGCTCCTGCTGGACCTGACCAACCCCAGCCCAGCCCTCGGCTGGGACCATCGGGAACGGTTGTCGTTGCTCGAGCGAGGTCCCGCCGACGCGGTCCTGGCCCTGGCGCTGGTGCATCACCTGGCGATCTCCAATAACGTGCCCTTGCGCCGACTGGCCGAGTTCTTCGCTCGCGCAGGCCGCTTCGTGATCTGCGAGTTCGTGCCCAAGGAAGATTCGCAGGTACGACGTCTGCTGGCGACGCGCGAGGATGTATTCTCCGACTATCACCAGGACGCCTTCGAGGCTGCTTTCCGCCAGCGATTCCGGATCGTGGCGCAGAGCGTGATCGAGGATTCGCAACGGACACTGTATCTGCTGGCGCGGAAACCCTGATCGTATTCTCGCTGGGTACGTGGCGCGGGATAGGGAAACGCGGCGACTGCTCCAGCCGGTCCACGAGCGGCGCGACTACTCCACGATCAGACCGAAATGTTCACCGAGTACCCAGTGGATGGCGCGGCCGATCTCCTGCGGATCGAAACGGTAAGGATCGAATCCCCAGACGACGTCGCCTCGGCGACTCGGCTTGTAGGGGGCGAGCTTGTGGGTGATGAAGCCGCAGGTCAAACCGTTGGTGAACGTCTCGAGATCGTTCTGCAGGGCCATCTCGCCGCAGAAGTCGTCGAGGTCGTCCTGGGAGTGTTCGCCTTCCGGCCAGTCCGGATCACCGGCGAGTATGTGCTGCTGTTTGATCCAGTCGAAGCGGCTGTAGATCCTGAACATCGGCTCGACGCAGTAATCGCCGTCGCAGATCTGGGGTCGGCTGTCCGTCGGCCGGCCGGCGATGTCCTCGTCGTAGAATTCCGTATCGCCGTGATTCCAGGGATTGGACAGGTTGTCGTAGTAGGGCCGGTCGTTGTCGATGGTGTCGTCTTTCCAGTCGATCAACGAGTTGGTCGAGATGGTATCGGCGAAGGCGCCGCCGCCCGGGATGTTGTTCGTCAGGAAATCGGGATCGATGATCAGTCCCTTGGCGCCGACGCACTGCGTTTTGCGTTCGTGTTCGCCCGTGAAACGGCGTCCGTAGATGCGATACTTGGGCGAAACCCAGTCGATCATCGAAACCCCCATGGTCTTGTACGGATAGGTCTCCAGTCCGACCCTGTAGGCCTCGCCGTCGGGCCGGATGCACGTGCCGAAACCGACGATGAAGTTGTCGCCGTTCTGGTCGGTGTAGGTTTCCTCGTACGAGTCGAAGATGACGGGCGTCATGTAGTTGTTGCGTTGCCTGAGGAACTGATTGAGGCCGCGAGAACTCGCGAAAAGCACGTTTCCCACGAGTTCCTGATAGGCTTCCAGCCAGATCAACCTGTTGTCGTAGCAGTAGGAGGTCGGTCTGAACTCGTCCGCGATGAGGTTGTAGGGAGCCATGACCCACTTCGAGGTCCAGACGACGACGCGGTAGCCGACGAGATCGCGGTATTTCAACCTCGATTGGTAGGTGTCGATACTGTGGAGCCCGCTGTGATATCCCGGTACCGCGTCCAGGACCGCCTCCCAGAACGCGTCTCGTCGCTCGTCGGTGTCCTGGGGCGAGCCCCAGCGGTCGGGCCAGCGGTTCGAGTTGTGGTCCTCCACATCGTCGACCAGCAGGACGGGATCCTGTTCCTCGGCGGGCGGGATGGGCACGACGTTGAAGATGACCTTGCAGCGTACGAGCAGCCCCGAATCGTCGATGGCCTGGATGGTGAGTGTGTGTACATCGCGCTGGAAGACCTGGGGGCCGGTGCGCACATGCATGGGACTGAGCCCCGGCAGCACGCTCCAGTTGGGATCATTGTCGTCGTTGGGATCGGTCACATCCCAGCCCCAGCGATAGGATTCGATCGTGCCGGCATAGTCCTCGGCGTCCGCCGACCAGCTGAAGCTCAACTCTTGCCCCGCGGCGATATCGAACTGGAATGAGGAGCGGTCGAAATAGGTGTCCCAGGAGCCGAGATTCTGCTCGTAGATGTCGAGTCGCGGCGATCGGTTCTGCACAATCTTTACGTTCACCACGCTGTACCCGTATTCGCGATCGATGCTGACGGCGCCGGCGGTGTCGCGAGCCTGAATGGCGAACAGGTAACGCTTGTCCAAATCGGCAGGCTGGTCAGGGAAGGTCACGCGCCGCTGCGCGGCGTAGGCGCCGTAGGGTTGCCAGGGGCTCCAGAGCGAATCGGCGAAATCGATCAGCTCGTCGACGTGTTGATTGTAGACGAAGGCGCTGGAGACGTATCCCTCATCCGGTAGCCAGGCTTCTTTCCACAGATAGCGCACGGACGTGGGCGTGCCCGTCTCGGCATCATGATCCTCGCCGGACCACTGCAGGGTCACGTTGGTCGGCAGACCGCCGGCTTCATTCTGCCCGACCAGAGCCGCGGGGATGCTCACCCGGATACGCGGTAGCAGGGTAGTGGCGGTAAAACTGACATTGGCTGGCGATTCGTCGATCGCACCCTCATTGTCGACGGCGGCGATGAACAGGGTATGGGGTTGGTAGCTGCGCTGGTAATCCTCGTCATCGTTGGGGTAATTGGGGATATCGGCCGTGACGAAGAAAGTGGTGTCGGTTGCCGTGGTGAAATGCCAGGGATTGATGGTACTGCCGGTCACCGGATCCACGGTCAAGGTGTCTTCGATGCTGATACCGTCGGCCCCGTTGTTCGAGAGCTTCCAGCGAAAACCGGCGATGCGTCCGTCGCGATCGTAACCGGTCCAACGAAAATCGACCGCGAAGGTGGTTTCGTACAGACTGGGTGGGAAGCCGGTGAGTTCAGTGATCGGCGCCGCGTTCGGCGTTATGGTGCCCGTGATTTCGCTGGCGGGTTGACATCCCGTCAGCCAGAAACAGGCCAGCGCCGACACCGTCGTCAGTGCGATACCAACACGCGTGCGGCTGCGCATCGATCGTTCCCCTTACGCTTCCCGTGTAAACGCTCGATTTCAGGTATGTCGTTCACTGATGAACCAAAGGCCGCGGGACCGAAATAGCAAGCAATTGTTGCGTGTTCCGCGGCCGGCGGACGTGTTCGACGGACGGCGCAGTCCGAATATTATCGGCTCAACGCTGCCGGATGTTGCCGATTCCCGAGACACGTGTCCGCTTGTGTTCCGGGTCGCCGTAGTAGGTCAGGTTACCGACGCCGGACACCCGGCCCTCGAGGGATTCAGTCACGTGGACCTCGGCGTTTCCCGCACCGGAGATGGTCACGTCCACCTCGCGCGCGATCAGATCCCGCGTGTCGATGTCGCCGGCGCCGGAAATGTTGATGGCCAGTTCGTCCACTTCGCCATCCATCACCAGGTCGCCCGCACCGTAGAGATCGAATTCGAAACGTTCGCCCCGGAAATCCGTGATGGCGACGTCACCCGCGCCCTTGATGGTCATGGCTTCGAGTTCGGTCACGACGATGTTCACCTCGCAGTCGTCGTCGGGCCGGCAGTTCTCGTCCCAGTCGAGCTCCAGGGTACCGCGGCGGACATCGGTCACGAGGTTGTCCCAGAGATTGTCGTCGATGGTCACCTCGACCTTCTGCTCGTCGCCGATGGTCACGTTGATGTCGAAGGCGCCGCCGAGTTCAAGCTCGGTGAACGTGTCCAGATCGAGCTCACGTGTTTCCAGGTCGCCGGAACCGCGGATGCCCTTGTGACGCTTGCCGAAGGGGAAGGCGTCGGCGGTGTCGGCCAGGCCGGTCAACACCATCGCCAGCGCGGCAATGCAGAGCAGGTATCGTATACGCATGAAAATCCTCCCGGGCTTGTCGTTCACTGCGGCCGTCCAGGCCGCCGGCCGATATCGGGGTTCCCGGGTATGACGAAGATTCCCGGTAAAAGGTTCAAATAAAAAGCCCCGGAGCGTGGGCACCCGCGTTGCCCCGGCGCAACTCCATACCCGAGATACATCGTGATCAAAACGATCGTGGGCAACGGGCCGGTCTGTCTGTTAGGATTCCGGGGACGTGTACGGGCGAGCCACCGGGGCGAAAGCAGGCAACGATGACCAGGATGGAAAAAGCGCCGAAGCGGCGGTCGAAATGGTTGTGGGGGTGCGGTATCGGTTGCGGCGCGGTGGTCCTGATCGTCGTGGTGCTCGGGGCTGTCGCCACTTCCTATCTCAGCGGGATGTTCCGGGGTGTCCGGGACGCCGAAAACAGCCAGGAAGAACTCGTCGAGCAGTTCGGCGAGATCGAACAATACACACCCGCGGCCGATGGCGCCGTCGCCGCCTCGCGCGTGGAAATATTCCTGGCGGTACGCGACTCCCTGGCCGAGCAGGTCGGGCTCGTCGAACAAGCCCTCGCCGGATTCCGACCCGATGACTGGGAACATGATGGTCCGGGGCCCAAGGTGGTGCTCGAAGCGCTCCGGGGAGTGGGCGAGCTGATCAACCCGATCGGCGAGTACATGGATCGCCGGAACCGGTTGCTGCTGGCCGCCGGCATGGGCCTGGGCGAGTATGTCTATATCTATTGCCTGAGCTACTACTCGTATCTCGAATACCGCCCGACCGATACGCCGGGCGGAGCTTACGGCGACCGCGATCACTGCGGGGAAGGGACGGAGCTGTTCCGCGACGAGGATTCGAGTCTGAGTCCGCGGCAGGTGCGTATCCGCTACAAACGGTATTTCGGGGCCATACTGAGAAATCAGCTCGACGCGTTACTCGCCGACGCGAGCTCGGTCGATGCACCCGACTGGCGAACCACGGTAGCCCGCGAGCTCGAGCGCTTCGAGCTCGACCGTGACCACGTGGCCTGGCAGAACGGATTGCCTGCGGGGATCGCTGCTGCTTTAGAACCCTACCGTGACCGGTTGGCCGCCACCTATTGCCGGACGACCAATCCCCTCGAGCTGCCGCCGAGCGAGAAGGGCTGGCGGGCGTGGGTGAACGATGATTGAAACGGGGACCGGTTGACCGGTCCCCATTCGTTCATGCTCACCAGTGGTAGTAGCGCGCTGTCGCCTCGGGTCAGTCCGAGAACAGTGCCTTGACGCTACCCCAGGTCGTATTCTCGGTGGGCGTTCCGCCGGTCCACTCGATGGTGAGGTTGTCGGCTCCCACATCCCACCACGTGAAGATGCCGAACCAGGCCGGGTGGAACCACCAGAACTCGACGCGGTCCACGCTCGAGATCACTTCTTGCCAGGTGGCGTCCTCGGGGAAGATGTCGGGACCGGTCATGTACGAGCCACCCATCCAGCCGTCAGGCAATTCACCCGGCAGGCCGACGAAATCACTCGGGATGGGGAAGTCGTAATGCGTCCAGCCCTCACCGAGCTGCGGGCACCAAACATCGTTCTCGTCGACCCAGTAGACATAGATGTCATCCTCGATATCCTCCGGTGTGCCGTAGGTGTTGCGCAGCAACAGGGCGAACGGATAGTAGGCCGTACCGTTCATGGCTTCGAGGGTCTGGAAGTCGCCGCTGATCATCGTCACGCCCTGGGTGAAGTAGTCGCCGGTGAAGACATCGCCGCCGTATGCGCAACGGAAGATCGGCGCAAAGGTGTTCAGGTAATCGTTGTGGAACCAAGCACCGGGATTACCGCCGTCGGTCTCGATGACGTCCGCCGAGTTGCCGAAGGTCCAGTCGCCGGTATTGGAACCGCCTTCGAATCCTTCGGTGAACGTGTCGGCCAGCGCCGGAGCAACAATCAACAAAGCAGCCGCCAGTAACAAGAACGTACGCATGGTCATCTCCTTCTTCGAGAAACGAGTGGCTGCCGTGCAGCCCGGTAGAACGCGCTCAATAGTATAAGTATTTTATTTCTCAAACAATTGGACCTTGGTCCAATACGGGTTGGGCTCGGGGCCCCGGACTGCGTTTCGGCAAAAGGTCAGTCGTCGCCGTTACCGGCGTCTGAGGCAGTGCCGGGTCCGTGGATACCCACCTTGCCGGCCAGTCGGACAAGTTCGGCCAGGGACACGACTTCCATCTTCTCCATAACACGTGCGCGATGAACCTTGATGGTCTTCTCGGTGGTGCCGAGTTCGCCGCCGATCTGCTTGTTCAACAGGCCGGTGACCACCAACTCGAGCACCTCGCGTTCGCGCGGCGTCAGCCGATCGACCCGCCGCAAGATCTCGTCGCGCTCCGCCCGGTCGGTTCTGGTTTGCTGATGCTGGTCGATGGCGCGGTTGATGGCGTCGAGCAGCTGCTGGTCGTTGAAAGGTTTGGACAGGAAATCGACGGCGCCGCCCTTCATGGCCTGCACGGCCATGGGGATATCGCCGTGACCTGTAATGAAAATGATCGGGATGTCGGCGCTGATTTCCGCCAGTTCTTTTTGCAGATCGAGACCGCTCATGTGCGGCATACGGATGTCCAGGATGAGGCAGGCGGGTACGTCGGGCCGCTCGAATTCCAGGAACTCGCGCGCGCTGCGGAAGACGCGACTGGTCAGACCGACCGACTTGAGCAGGCGCTGCAGCGCCCGACGTACCGACGGATCGTCATCCACGATGTACACCAGCGGATTCAGGTCGCTCGTCATGCCTGTTTCCTTTCGATCGGCACCGTGAAACGGAACGAGAGTTCGCCAGTGCTTCGCCGCTCTGCCCACAGCCGGCCGCCATGGGTTTCGACGATCGTGCGGCAGGCACTCATGTTCAGCGAAACCGCATCCAGGTTCGTCGGTAAATCGACGTCGAACAGGCCATCGCTATCGATCTCTTCGGCGCTCGCCGCGCTGATTGCCACCACAACGTCCGTTGCGTCCGGTCGCGCAACCTGGGCCCTGATCTCCAGCGAACGATCAGCCCCGGACGCGGTCGGCATTACTGCCATGCTCGTCAGGAACAGAAACAGGACGACCTGCTGGAGCTGATCCTTGTGACCGGATACTATGACCGGCTCGTCCGTAAACTCCGTGGTGAATACTAGCGCATTCCGGCGGGCTTCGCCGCTCAGAATGGGCATGACCTCGTCGATGATCTCGTTGATGACCAGGGTCTGCTTCGGCGAATCCGGCCGGCGCACCGTCGTCAGCAATTGGCGGTTGACCCGGGCCGCGCGATCGCTGTCGGCAAGTATGTCCGTCAACGCCGCACGGATCTCCTCGGTATCCGGGTCGACTTCGGCGAGGAACCGTAGCGCGGCCTGAGCGTTGGCACGGATGGCCGCCAGTGGTTGATTGATCTTGTGGTTCGCCGCCGCAGCAAGCTCGCCGAGTGCCGATACCAGCAGCGCTCGATTCAATGCCTCACGGCTTTGGCGAAGATCGGCGGCACCGACGTCGGCATACGACGGCGCTGACGATATGTGTCTGTCACGTCCGTGCTGGCGTTGCCGTTTACCTTTCATGTCCGTATTCTCCGGTCGATTGCCGTGGTGGTTCCGCACCCGCGATAACAACATTCTGTCATGTGTTCGGTATGGCGGCAATTGGACGTTGGTCCAATACGCGTCGATGACAGAAGACACGTTGAAGGGCTGTACAACCAGGATCATTTGCGATTGTCGGCCTAGATGGGTTAGAATAGCGCCGGGAGGCAACGAGAGACCTATGCGTACGACGATCGTGACAATTCTGCTGTTCCTGTGCGTTTCCGACGGCCGGTCACAGCCGGATACGACTGCTCTCGACGGACCAGCAGCAGCGGAACTAGGGCAACAGACAGTCGAAGTCCTGCTCGGCCTCGCGAAAGCGGTACAGCGAAACGATCCGCGACTCTCGATCGACCACGCCGAGAAGGCGCTGGTGCTCGCCGAACAGCAGGGCGACGAAGCTGGTCGGGCGCAGGCCCTGTCCTATATCGGCATCGGTCATTATTACCTGGGCGACTACCAGCAAGCGCTACGCAACTACCAGGAGAGTCTACGAACGGCCGAGCACATCGGCGACAAGGCACGGATCGCCAGTGCGTTGAACAACATCGGGATCATCAATTTCGTCTGGGGCGAACACGATCAGGCGCTCGATTTCTACTTTCGATCGTTACGTTTGCAGCAGGAGTTGAACGATGCCGAAGGCATCGCCAAGGGATACAACAATCTGGCCAATGTCTACCATACCGCCGGCGAATACGATCAGGCGCTGTCCTACTACCGGCAATCACTGGACCTGTACGAGCAATCGGGCAATCGTCAGCTCGTCGCAGGCTCGTTGAACAACATCGGCCTGCTCCATTACGACATGCAGCGTTACGCAGAGTCGCTGCGTAACTACGAACAAGCGTTGGCCATCAAATCAGGAATCGACGACCGGCAAGGAATGGCATTGTCGCTGAACAACATGGGCATGGTATTCGAAGCGTGGCGTCGGTTTCCGGAAGCCCTGGAACGCTACCGCGAGTCGCTGGCGATACGCGAAGAGATCGGCGATCGCCAGGGCGTCTCGGTGTGTTTGCACAATATCGGAACCGTGCTGTCCGAACAGCAGGACCACGACCAGGCCATCGACTATCTCGAAAGGGCGCTCGCCATTGCCACGGCCCTTGACATCGCCGAGATCGTGCGCGACAACAACCTGTCCCTCGCCGAGGCGCACACCCGAGCGGGCAATCACCAGCGGGCGCTCGAATATTACCAGCAATACAAGGCCGCACACGACGTGATCTTCAATCAGGAACGCAGCCGGCAGATGGCCGCCGCCCAGGCGCGCTACGAGGTCGATCTTAAGGACAGCGAAATCGAGATGCTGCGCAAGGACAAGGAGATCGAACGTGCCCGGCGTAATGTTCTGCTGGTCGGCGCCGGGCTGTTCCTGCTGATCATCCTGCTGCTCTTCAATCGCTACCGCTTCCAGAAACGGGCGCATTTCGAGATTCAACAGAGTCATGCGGCGCTGCGTCAAGCGCATGCGGATCTGGAAAAAGCCGCCCGCGACGAGCTGGCACACGTGGCTCGTGTAGCCACGATGGGCGAGCTGGCTGCCGCATTTGCCCACGAGCTGAACCAACCGCTCACCGCGATCCGGACCAATGCGCGGGCGGGACGTAACCTGCTGGCGGCCGCCAATCCCGATACCGATGAAGTCCACGAGACGTTGAATGACATCGCCGCGGATACCGATCGCGCCCGCCAGATCATCCTGCGTCTGCGTGCACTCATGCGCAAAGGCGAGATCAAGCGCGAGGCGCTCGATATCGGCGAGATGCTCCAGAGTGTCGAGACGTTCGCCGCTGCCGAGGCGCGCCGGCGGGGTATCGACATACGGATGACCGTGGTGCCGGAGCTACCGGCGATCGCCGGTGACCGCATTCAGTTGCAACAGGTGGTGCTGAACCTCGTCCAGAACGGTTCGGCGGCCATGGCGCGCGGGAGTGGCAGTGACGGCGTGTTGCGGATTCTAGCTTCGCTGCGCGATGAAAAAACGGTGGACGTTGCGGTGCGGGACAGCGGGCCGGTCATCGACGACGCAGCATTCAGCGCCATGTTCGAACCCTTCTTCACCACCAAGTCCGAGGGCCTCGGCATGGGTTTGCCGATCTGTCGCACGATCATCGAGGCGCACGGAGGGCAGCTCTGGGCCGAACGCAACGACGAACGAGGGCTGACCGTTCGCTTCACCTTGCCGGCCGGCTGATCCACCGTGCGCCGCGAGATGGTCGGCTGGAGGCCCGGCGAACCCCGAATCCAGAGCTCCCGCGGCAGAATCGCTTATCCGACGATCACTCGTCAGCCGACTCGCCACTAGAGTTCTCTCCCCATTTCCCGCCCTGGGGAATGACTGCAATATGCGATCCCGCCTGGTTCCACTGCCCGCCGTCGCGCCGGAAGACATCGATCGACCGCAAGGGGATCACGCCACTCGTGGAATCGGCGTTCTCGTAATAGTAGCTGGCAACGTAGTACACCAGCCCCAGATCACCGTGAATCCGTACTTCCGAATCGTGGATCTCGTAATCGGTACCGTGGAAATTCTCCAGGGAAAGATCGGCGCTGTGCATGTAATCGTCGAGCCCGCGCTCGATGCCGGTGCTGGGACCGAGAAAGCCGATCCAGTCGTCGGTGTGCAACTCGCGGATGCGCTCGCGATCGCGCGCCAGGAACGCCCGAAAGATCTCGTGGATGTGATCGATGAGTACCTGTTCTTCGGCATGTGTCGTGTTCGGCATCGATAACGCCTCCAGTTCTCCTGAGGTGCCGGTAATGGAGCCAACGCAGATGATGACGACCAGCAGGCCCACCGGTGTTGGTCCACCGTATGTGTTTTGCTCTTTTTGCATCTCGCCCTTTCCGTCGTTGCGCGGCTCTACTTGCGGGACCGCCTGAGATCGAGCGGCCAGCGAGATTCGAATATCCTCGCCACGGCGAGTTCGGCGAGTTGTTCGAAGACGACGCGTTTCAGGGAGATCAGAACCGAACCTCCGTGAACGGTTTCATGGATCAATCCCGCTGCGCGCAGGAGGTGAATGTGATGCGAGATCGTCGGCTTGGAGACCGACAACATCTTTGCCAGCTCGATGGCCGTGCGGGGTTGTCTGCCGACCAGCGAGACCAGGGCGAAACGCGTGGTATCACCCAGGGCGCGGAAGATCAGGGCGATATCCGGGGCAGGAGCGTTCCGGTCGTGCTCGCTGGAGCCGCTTCGCAGCATCAGGTCGGGTTCAAAGTAGGGAAACCAGGGCGAAGGGGATGTGTCACCGGAGTAGACCGTCCACAACCTGCCGTTGTTGAAAGCCGAGGGTGTGAAAGTACACAGGTTCACGTCACGCCAGGGCAACTCGTAGCCGCCGCGCAGGGCACGCAGGACCCGCCTCTTCGTGTCGAACTCGATCGGCAGCAAGGTGTGACGGATGAATTCCGGGAACGCGCACGTCTCGTATTGTTTCTGCCGCCGAACGACGGAGGCGACCAGGGCTGGTTGGAGCTCGTCCCAGGTATCGGCGAATACGGTTTCCCAGAACCGTTCCAAGGTCTCCACGAGATCGGCCTGGAAGCGCTCGGGGGAATCGATCAACATCGCCAACCTGACAGCGGCCGGCGATTGCGGATCCAGCGGGTACAGACCAATGTGGGCCAACCACTCTCGTTTCTTTCTGGGCAGCTTGCTCGCGATCTCGACCAGGCCCACATCGCCGGCGAGCAAGGCGCCGACAGCCGACTCGTGATGCAACAGCCCGAACAACAACCGTTCCTGCAGCAGACCCGGAGGCAGGTCCAGCAAGGCCTTGGTCACGGTCGGAAACTCGATCGTGGGCTCGATCTCGAGAGCGTCGGCCACGGCGGGCCATATGCGGCCGGGCAGATCCAGGGGCCATTCGCGACGAGGGAACCGTTTCCGCGCCATCGCCCGCCAACCGGGATGAATCCGGGAAGCATCCTCGCTGAGCACCTGAAGTGCATAGAAGATCTCTGGATGAATGCTCACGGCAAATCGCGTTGCTGCCTGGTGATGATCTCGGTTATAGTTCATGGTTAGATAATAATCTAACTCATAATATATGTCAATCCGTACGACCTGGAGGTGTCTAACGTATTGTAACGTAGGGATATAGAATGCGTTCTGGGGGCGGCGAATCCGGGCCGGCGCAGCGACCCGCGGGTCAGAACTTCACCCTGAAGATATCTTTCACGGCAAAGCCGAAGGCGAGCGAGAAGAGGCACAGCGCAAGCAGCCAGTGCATCTCGATGCCCAGGTAGGCCGTGTGGCGCGGCGGCAGCTGCGTGCTTATGGATAGCAGCGGGCTGTCGGCGGGCAGCGGCGATTCGCCGGGGTTCAGGAGCAGGAAATGCCAGCCCGCCTGCTCGCGCGTGCGGGCAAGCTGGGGCAGACTGCCCTCGGCCGTCAGTCGTTTGGACCAGGCACCACCGCCGGCTGCGGCCACCGTCGCTTCGTGGCTGCCCGGCGCCGTGATTCGCACGCGCCAGGTCGCCGTCAACGCCTGCCGATCTCGCACGGCCGGCGTCTCCACCACGAGGCCTTCGCCACCTTGCAGCGAGAGTCGATCCAGCAGTTCAGCATGCTCGTCGGCCAGCCGCGCGGTCACCAGCGTCGTCTCCCCCGCCTGGAAAGGACGCGAAGTGAAGCGGCTGTCCATCTGGGCGAGGATGAGCACCATCGGCACGAGAATCACGAGCAAGGCCGGCAGCGTTCGCCCGAGATAGCGCAGGTTGGCCAGCGCCACGTCACGCTGGATCTTCAGCAGGACCGAGAAATGGTCCTGGTACAGGCCCATCTCGTACAGGTGTCCCGTGAGCACCCGTCGCGCCGCCACCAGTTTGTCCTGTTTGGTGGCTGCCTTGAACAGCAATAACATGACCAGACCGGTCAGCAACGACAGCACCAGCACCGCCCAGGCGGCCGAGGCGCCGAAGGGTGCCACCAGCAGGTCGAACAGGCCGTTGAGCAGCTTCGTGATCACGGTCACGATATGTACCCGAGCCCTTGCATGCGTTTCTTGATCTCCTCTTCGTCGGCGCCGCCCTCTTCGAGCTTGCCGATCTCCCGCTCGAGCACGTGCTGGACAAACTCCTCGGTGGAGGAATAGCCGGCCAGCGCGGCGTACTTCTTGACCTTCTCGAGCAGATCCTTGTCGATCTTGATCTTGTTGCGATCAAACATCAGCGGTCTCCTGTCTTGCCTGTATTGTCGGCGTGGGAAGTCGTGCCGGCCTCGGCCGTCGTGCCGGGTGCGGCGAAGATATCCGAGCCGATCATCTCGGCTGTCGGTTCCAGACCGAAACGGCGCAGTATGGTCGGCGCCAGGTCCACGAGGGTGGGATCGGTCTTGGTCAGCGGGCGGTTGGTCATGATGATGCCGGGCACCTCGTCGGCAGCCATGCAATGGTCGCCGCTCCACTTGTTCAGGTTGTCCTCGAACACCACGTCGGGTATGGCGCCGAGGGCGCACTCGTTGCTGCCGCGCCAGCCCCGATGATAGCCCACGATGATGTCCGGGCCGAGGTCACGGTACAGGTCGCTGTATACCTCGTCGGCACGATAGGCGTACTTGATGGCCAGCTTCTGCGGACCCGGATCGATCAGGCTCTCGAGCTTGCTCTGCAGTTCGGTGAGCAGCGCCTCGCGCTCGGCGCCGGGATCGACGATACCCCTGACTTCCCGGCCGGCCTGGTTCAGATAGATGCCGTTGATGCCGATGGCGTAGGCCCTCGTTCGCGACCAGTCGATGCCGAACAGGTAGTCCACGTCGGATCGATCCACGCCCAGCCGCAGGGCCAGATAGCCGTTTTCGAGCAGCCAGGCGTTCGTGTGGAAGCTGCGGTGGTAGGGCGCAAAGCCGTGATCGGACATGAAGATGATCAGGCTGTCGTCGCCGCACCGATCCAGCGCCATGGCGATGGCGTCGTCGAGAGTCACGTAGAGATCGCGTACGCGATGCTGCAGGGTCGAGTCGGCGGTCGCGTGCATGGGTGAGCCCGGATCCATGTTACGCCAGTGCATGTGGGTCGACTGGTCGGGCGAGTTGAAATAGAAGAAGAGGAAGCCGTCGTCGCGTCGGGCGAAGCGGTCCAGCTCGTACTCGAACTGGCGCAGCCGCTCCTGGAGGATCTGTTCGCTCTGGCTGGCGTACTGGACGTCGCTCAGGATATCGCCCTCGAGGGCTTTCGAATCCTCGGGCAAGCCCTGGGTGTAGAACAGATCGACGTCCTCGGCGATTTCCCGGGCATAGTCTTCAGGCGTGCTGATGGGCATCTCCGGGTCGCGCGGATCGATCTGGATGGGCGTGACGTATAGCCGGAAATAGGGCTCCACCTCGAGCAGGTAGAAGCGGCAGATGCCGGCAACGCCCTTGAAGTACCGTATCATCTCGAAGTCCAGCGACACCCAGTCGCTCCACTCGCCCTCCTGCAGGACGAAACGGTCGCCCTCGATCTCGAACATCGCGGCGCGGTTCTCCTGGTCGACGGTGACGGCCATTTCCACGGCGGCCTGGGGATCGCCCTCGCGGTACGAGTTGATCGGGCCGGGCAGCGTCGCGGTGAAGTGGCCGTTCTCCGGCCACACGTGAATGACCTGCCCGCTGTCGGCTTCCCGGGCCACGGTGGGATCGCTCGTCAGGTAGCTGAAGATGCCGTAGGTGCCCTGGATGTCCGGCGTGCCCATACCCGACAGCGAGCGCCCTTCGCACTCGACGGGCGGGAAGTTGGCGGGAACCTTGAACACGGTCACGTCCACGCCGGCGTCGTCGAGTATCTGCCAGAAGGCCTCGCCCTTGCACAGGTTCTCCACCTCGCTGCCGTTGCGCGGGAACTTCCAGTCGCCGATATGCCAGTGTTTCGTGGGCGCCTGCGCGTGGCTGGTGGACAGGAACGGATGCATGGTTGCGGGATCACGGTGGATGAAATCGTAGATGGCGTGTCCGCCCGGATCGCGGCCCGTGGAAAAGTTCGACCAGGCGACGGGCGACTGGGGTGGGATCGAAGTGCCCAGCTCCCGTACTTCACCACTGCCGGATAACAGACGGTCGCAGGCGGGCATCAGGCCCTGTGCGCGGTATTCGGCCAGCAGCTGCGGGTCCATGCCGTCGAAGCCGATGACCAGGACCTTGGCCGCTTCGACCCCGGCTGCCGCGGCGGACATTCCCATCAACAGACCGGGCAGCACGAAAAAGGCGATCAGCCGGGAAAGACTCGACCGGCCGGAATTACGGTGTCGTTGGCGACGATGCATATAACTTGGGCTCACGGCTGTTTTTCACTCCTGCTGGGCAAAGGCCGCAACTGCGCGGCTATTACCGAAAGATACTGCGACCGCTCATGTAGGGCGGTCGATCGATACCGAATAGGTCGAGGACCGACGGCGCGATGTCCACCAGCGCCGGGTCCTGGTTGCCAAAGGACCGGTTGGCGAAGAGCACGCCCGGCACCTGGCCGGGATCCATGCAGTGGTCGCCGGACCAGCTCCGCGTGTTGTCGCCGATGGTCTGGCCCGTGACCCGGCCGACCGCCCCGTCCCAGTCGGCGCGGTAACCTCGGTTGTACCCGACGAGCACGTCCGGGCCGTTGCCGCGATAGGGCCCCTGGTAATATTCTGCGCCGTCCCAGAGGTCGCGGATGGCCTCGGCGTCGCGCTCGGCATCGGGCAGCCCGCGCAGCTTGCCGATGAGTTCCTGTTTCAGCGCCGGCGCCTCGTCGGGCGGAACGCAACCATCGTGCTCGCGTCCGTCGATGTTCAGGTAGAAGCCGGCCAGCCCGTTGGTGTAGGCGCGGGTGCGGGGCCAGTCGATCTGCGCGGGTTCGTATTTCGCGCCGTTCAGCGACGGTAGCGGACCCTCCGCCGGATCATCTTTCAGATACAGGTAGCCGTTCTCGCGGAACCAGGCGTTCAGGTTGACCCCGCGCTGGAAGGTCGCGAAGCCGTGGTCCGAGATGACCAGCAGCACATCCTGCTCGCCGAGCCGCGCACTGGTCTCGCCCACGATGCCGTCCGCCCTGCGGTACAGGTCGGGAATGGCATCACGATGTCGCTCGGTGTCCTTGCCCCGGTTGGCCGGATGGTCGGCGTCGAAATAGCGGAAGAACATGTGCTGGATGCGATCGGTGGCGTCGAAGACCACCGATACCACGCCGTCCGGCGAGCGGTCGAGGGCGTGGAAGAACTGCTGTTTGCGTTCCTCCTGGATGGCGTAGGCCTGATCGAGGAAGGCCTGCTCGTCGAGCACGCGTTCGTTGAGCGCCCAGGTGTCTTCGGCCAGGCCCAGGGTGGCGTACGATCCGTGCAGCTTGGCCAGGGCGATGGCGAAGTGCGGCGGATTGGAGATGGGCATTGCCGGGTGTTCCGGATCGATGTTGATGGGCGAGACGTAGCAGGAGAAGGGATCGTCGAAGGAGGTAATCCGGAAACGGCAGATACCGTGAGCCGTTTCGCGGCCCTTGCCGAACGCGACCTTGACCCACGGCGAGTACTCGTGTTCGCCGATGGTGAACGACTCGCCGGCAACCCGGAAACGCGCCTGGCGCGCCGTCGCGTCGACCGCCACGGTGAAGGGCAGTTCGCTCGTTCGGTTCGTGCCGTCGGCGCCGGGCAGATCCGGGCCGATCAACTCGCCGGCGAACGAACCCGGGCCACGCTCGACCAGGGTCAGCCGGACGCCGCCCGTCGTCTCGCCGGAACGGAGGTTTTCGTTGCCGGAATTGTCGCCGTCGTTACCGGCTCCGCCATCACCGTTGCCGCCGTGCGGCGCAGTGTAGTGGGAAAAGGTGCCCTGGGTGCCGCGCAGGTCGGGCACGCACATGGCCGACAGCATCCGGCCGTTGTACTTGTCGGGCGGGAAGGTGATCGGTACGCGCAGGATGGTGCTCGGTACGCCATTCTCGGCCAGGACCTTCCAGAAGGGTTTGCTCTTGCGCAGCAGCTCGATGATCGCCCGTGGCCGCTTGATCACCCAGGAGCCGATGCGACGCATGGTACCGCTGCTGGAAATCCGGGTCGACGAGAGCACCGGCATATGCGTCCGCGTATCCCGGGACAGGAAGTCGAAGATGTTGTGCCCGCTGGCGTCGACGCCGGTGGCGAAAGTGGACCAGCCGACCGGCGACATTGCGGGTAGGGTTGTCGTCAACGGCCGGAAACCGCCCGTGTCCCGCAAGCGTCTCAGGTTGGGTAATTCGCCTGCCTGCATCAACTTGCTGGCGATGCCGGGATCGAGGCCATCGAGTCCCAGCACGACGACGCGTCGCGCCCGGGACTTGCCGCGGCGACGTCGGCTACGAAAGGCGCGAATGGCGAAGCGGACGGGCCACAATAACAGCGCGCCGACGGCCATGAGCAGGCCGATCAGGCCGAAGAGAAACGAACCGCCGAGGGCGAATCCGGCACCGGGGCCGATGTAGGCCAGGGCCGGCTGCGGCAGGCAGCAGAGCAGCACGAACGCGCACACCGCGGGCGCGCACGGGTATTTCGCTGCTAGTTGAGAGAAACTGGGTAGCATTCTTTTCCGTTTCCAGGTTACGCTTCAGGTACGAGAATCGTGGCAGCGTCTGTAAAAACACCAGACGGCCCCGGGTTCCCCGCAGGGCTCACGTTAGCCACAGATCAACGGAAGGTCAAGTCGGTGGTGCATTTGCAGCACCCGTTGACAGGTCGTGCGCACCGCGAAGCGGCCGTCCGCGCGGGGCAGGCGCGGGCGCGGCATCCGACGCCTGCTGCTGCGACAACCCATAACAAACGAGAGCGCACTGATGACCACGAGTAAAAAACTGGATCGCCGGGGGCTGGCGCACCTGATGGTCGTCTACGTCGTGTGGGGCAGCACCTACCTGGCGATCAGGATGGGCGTGCGCGAAGGTGCCGGTTTTCCGCCCTTTGTCATGGCGACGATGCGGGTCGTGGTCGCCGCGGCGATCCTGCTCGGCTGGGCTCGTCTGCGCGGCGAGCGTGTGCGGCTGACGGCCGGCGAGTTCGTGCTCATGGGTGGCAGCGGCGTGCTGCTGTGGGTAGGCGGCAACGGCCTCGTATCCTGGGCGGAGATGCGTGCCGCGTCGGCGTTTGCGGCTCTGCTGGTGGCCGCCATGCCGATCTGGGCCGAACTGATCGCCATCGTGCTGGACCGGCGGTTGCCGAGCTGGCGTTCGGCGGTCTCGATCCTGTTGGGTTTTCTCGGGGTGGGCGTGCTGTCCTGGCCGGTGCTGCGGCACGGCGAGGCGGCGGATATCCTGGGTGTCGTGGCGCTCTTGCTGGCGCCCTTGTTCTGGGCCGTCGGCTCGATCTGGTTGCAGCGGCGCAAGCCCGACCTGAGCGACCGGGCGGTCTCCGGCTGGCAACAATTGCTGGGTGGCGCCGGTCTGCTCGTCTGCGCACTGCTGCGCCAGGAGCCCCTGCCGACACCGACGACGGAAGCCTGGATCGCCTGGGCTTACCTGGTGCTCTTCGGTTCGGTGCTGGCGTTCACGTCCTACATGAGCACCCTGCGCCTGTTGCCCTATCAGGTCGTCGTGACCTATGCCTACGTGAACCCGGTGATCGCCGTGTTCCTCGGCTGGCTCGTGCTGCGCGAAGAGGTGACCGGCTGGACGCTGGCGGGGGCGGCGCTGGTGATCGCCGGCGTGGCCGGGATCTTCAACAACCGGCGTTGAATCGCACCGCCACGTGGCCGGCGGCTTCCGGCATACTCCCCGGGGGGCACCCGGGGACATCGGGGGATATCGGGGGAAATCGGGGGAAATCGCCAAGCCGTTGGTCCGCGAAGCTCCTGGCACGACGTTCCCCAAACGTGATAAGATTGTACCGCATCGATTCACCCGAGGAGACGGCATGCGGAATTTCCTGCGCGGCATCGGTTTGCTGCTGGTCGGCCTCGCTGTCGTGGCTGGTGGCCTGGACAATGTGCCGGGAGTGGCAGCGGTCCGGGCAGGCACCTTGCAGGCGGCTTTCGAGCTCGCGGAGCCGGCGCACGGCTACGACAGGTACCTCGAGCTGGAAACCGGCCGGGTGTATACCGGCGGTCTGTTCATCGGACCGTCGCTCTTTCCCTATTCGGGACAGCTCGTCGCGGGCGAGGGCCTCGATGTACGCATCGTCGGCAACGGCGCCATCCTCGATCTCGAGGGACAGCAACTCTGCATCTCGTACTGCAACAATGTGCTCGATCTGGACGACTGCGTCGTTGTGAACGGTGACGTCCGCTTTCGCGGGCTGAGCTTCGGACCCAAGCACTGGATTCCCACCGGTTCGGTTCGCCACGTCACCTTCTATGCACCGCACGACTACGGTATCCGGCTGCAACACGTGGGCCCCGATGTGTTGCTCGAGCGCAACATCGTCGTCGATGCCGTGGACACGGGAAACGACTTCATCTACACCAACGGCATCTCCATGGATTATCTGCCCACGGGGATCAACATCGCCCCGGGCTGGCGGCTCGGCATGCCCGACATCCGGGAAAACTGGAGCTACCACACCGATCCCGTCACCAATGACAAGCTGCTGGCCCACTTCGGCTTCTTGTGATCGTACGGCTGAACCGAACCGGTACCTTGGCCGGGCGCCGAGGATCCACCCTACAACAACGTCGTCGGCATCGATCCCCAGCTGTGTGATCCGGAGAACGGCGACTTCCGGCCGGCGCCGGGCTCGCCGGCCGAAGGTTACGGTTGCCAGACCTTTGCCGCTGACGCCGGCCTCACAACGGCAGGTTCTCGACAACGTCAGGCCGCGCCGGCTGCCGCGACCGCCCCGGCTACCTCACAGCTTGATAGCCGGCTGGCGCCGGCTCTGGCGCACCGCGAGTACATCGAAGTGGCCGGTCCCATCGTCGCCGACACGAGCTGGCAGGCGGACACCGTGCGCGTCGTGGGCGACGTGGAGATACTCGATCAGGTGACGCTGTCGGTCGCCGCGGGCGTGCGGGTGGAATTCGCCGGCCATTTCGCCTTGGGTGTGCAGGGTCGATTGCTCGCGGTGGGCACCGCCGCCGATCCGATCTTCTTCACGAGCACCGAACCCGCCGCCTTCCAGGTCGACTCGACGCTGACCGGCGCCTGGAACGGTATCCGGTTCGAACACACGCCGGCCACCAACGAGGTGTCCGTACTGGAATACTGTGTCATCGAGTACGCCAAGGCGCTTCGGGACACCACGCTTGTCGGCCCGCTGGTGCTGGTAGACTACTCGGGCCTACGGGTGGTGAACTCCACCATCCGCCACAACGTGGGGAACTACGGCGCGGCGGTGTTCTGCATGCACGGCGCCTCGCCCAGGCTGACCGGCTGCTTGATGTACGACAACCACGCCTTCACCGGCGGCGCGGCCGTCTACGCGCTGGATTCCTACCCGCGTCTCACCGGCTGCACCATCGCCCACAACCACGACATCAATCCCGAGCCGCCCACCGAGGCCACCGCGGTGCTGTCGTACATGTCCAAGCCGCAGATCAACAGCTGTATCCTCTGGGAGAACGAGACGAACTACTTCCTGCCCGCGCAGCTGTGGGAGGTCAAGCCCTTCTACACGCGCTGGTCGGATATCGACGGCGGGTATCCGGGGGAGGGCAACTTCAATGTGGATCCGTTCTTTCTCGAGAGCGGCGAGCACCCGTACGGCTTGCAGGACGAGTCACCATGCCTGAACCGGGGCGCCGCGGACACGACCGGGCTGAACCTGCCGGCGCTGGATCTGGCCGGCAATTCGCGTCTTGTCGCCGGGCGGCTGGATGTGGGTGCGTACGAGGGGGATCCGACCACGGCGGTGCGCGACGATCCGGCCTGGCCAGGCGAGCCGTGGGCGGACATGCCGGCGTTGTTGCCGAACCGGCCCAATCCCTTCAATCCGCGCACGACCATCGCCTTCACCATCGAGAGCCGGCAAGCGCTCACCCTGAGCGTATTCGATGCCGCGGGGCGACGTCTGGCGCTGATCGCCAGCGGCAGCTTCGCCGCCGGCACCCACCGGGTGTTCTGGAACGGGACGGACACGAGCGGCCGCCCCGTTCCTTCGGGTACGTATCTGCTGCGGCTGCAATCACCGGACGCCGTGGTCTCGCGTAAGATCACCCTCGTTCGTTGACGGGAGCACTGTTTACGCCAGGTCGCCGCCGGTCTACTCGAACGAGAGCAACTCCACATCGAAGACCAGCATGCCGGCCGGCGCGCCCTTCTGTCCCTGGTACGCCAGGTTTTCCGGGATCCACAGGCGGCGCTGCTCGCCGACGACCATCAGCTGCAAGCCCTCCGTCCAGCCGGCGATGACGCGATTCAGCGGGAAGGAGATGGGCTCGCCGCGGGTGATCGACGAGTCGAACATCTTGCCGTCGGTGGTCCAGCCGGTGTAGTGCACGGTCACCGTGCTGCGCGCGGTCGGATGCGCGGTTCCCGTGCCGGGCTTGATTACTTTCGAGCCCAGGCCCGAGGTTAGAATTACCGCATCGGCGGGGGGGGCCGCCACGTCCGACGGCACCGGCGGCGGCTCGGGCATCCGTTCGATGCTCAGCAGTTCCACGTCGAAGACCAGCATGCCGGCCGGCCGGCCGGGCTGCCCCTGATACGCCTGCTTCTCGGGGATCCAGAAGCGGCGTTGCTCGCCCATGACCATCAGCTGCAATCCCTCGGTCCAGCCCGCGATGACGCCGTTGAGCGGGAAGGTGGCCGGCTCGCCGCGGGTGATCGACGAGTCGAACATCTTGCCGTCGGTGGTCCAGCCGGTGTAGTGCACCGTGACCTTGTCGAAGGCGCGGGGATGTTCGGTGCCGGAGCCGGCCTGCAGAACCAGCGAGGCGAGTCCGGATTCGGTCACCGTGGCCTCTGCGGGCGGCGCGGCCACGTTGTCGGGAGCCGCGATGGTCTCGCCGGTGGGAGCCGCGAGCGCGACGCCGGCCAGCATCAGGCAGCTCAGGGCCAGCAGGGGCAGCAGGGGCAGCAGCAGCTGCGGACGTGTGCTACTCATGTCTCATTCCTCCGAGGTTATATGTCGTGATGCGGGCGGCTGGGCCCGCACGGTCAGGGCGAAAGCAGACCAATCATCCTATAGTGATCGGGAAACCGTCGCATTTCAACTCCCGTATACTCCGGACGATCCATTCGATCGCGTTTTTTCTGTCGCCAGCACGGAGCGAGTGTGTACATTCACCGTCTCGGAAGGAGACGACGATGCGTTATCTGTCGGTTCGCGTGATCCTGCTGCTAGCCTCCGTGGCGCTGCTCGCCGGTCCGTTCGGGATCCGGGTTGCGACGGCCACCGATACGACCGCCGCTGATACGACCGCCGTTGATACGACTGCCGCCGATACGACCGCCGCCGATCCGGCAGCGGGCCTGCGCGGCATGATTCGCCACTACACACTCGCCGGCCACGCCGACGCGGCAGGCGACCTCGAGGGAGTGCGGCGGCACATCGCCGACGGCCTCGAACTCGTTCCCACCAGCCCCCATCTGCGGTTGGGCATGGCCCGGGCCGAGCTCTCGCTGGGCGACACGGCCGCCTGCCTGGCCGCCCTCGAGCATTTCGCCGCCCTGGGTACCTCCCTCGACCTGACGGCCTACCCGCCGCTGGCGGGTGTCGCGGCCCTGCCGGCGTTTTGCGATCTCGCTGCGTCACTGGCGCCGGTCACGCCGCCGCCGGCCACGGTGACCGTGGTACTCGACGATCCCGAACTCTGGACCGAAGGCATCGCCTGGGACGCGGCCACGGGCGACCTGCTCGCCGGCAGCGTGAAGCTGGGCAAGTTCGTACGCGTCCGCGACGGCGTCCAGAGCGACCTGGGCACGAGCGCTGTCGACGGTCTGATGGAGGTCATCGGTCTGGACGTCGACGTCGGGCGCCGCCACCTGTGGGCGGCCACCGGCCGCGACCGCGCCGAGCCGGGCGAGCGCCACGACTTCGGCGAGGCGCCGCGCGACAACGCCGTCGTCGTGTACGACCTGGAGACGGGCCGGCAGGTGGCTAGCCACGCGCGCAGCGCCGACGCGGACGACGTCATCCACATGTGGAACGACGTGAGCGTCGCCCCGGACGGCACCGCCTATTTCACCGACATGACGACAGCGACCGTGTGGCGGATTCTACCGGGCGGGGGTCCCGAGGTATTCCGCGAGCTGGTGGATCTGAATTACGTCAACGGCCTGGCCGTGGGCGAGGGTGGCCGGCAGCTCTACGTCGTGGGCCTGGAAGGTGTGGTCGTCATCGACCTGCCCGGTGGCGAGCCGCGCTTTCTCGATCAGCCCGCCGATTGCTGCACCGGCCTCGGCGACGGCATGGCCCTGCGCGGACGCCACCTGTTCATCGTGCAGAACAACGGGCTGCTCGGTATGCGTATCCTGCACCTCAGGCTGACGGCCGACGGGTACGGCGTCGAGGACTGGGAAGCCCTCGTTTGCGGCCTGCCGGAAGGCTTGATGGCCTACACCTGCGCCCTGGGCGACGGCGTGCTGTACGTGAACGGCACGGCGCCCTTTGGCCAGTACGACGATTCGCAGCCACCGCCGGCGCCCGTGATCGTGGAGCTGACCTACGGCCTGGACGAGTAGCGGGTCGTCCTGCCGGACGCCACGCGGTCCGGGCCTATTGCAGGTGGAACTCGAACGGCAACGCTGCCCAGGCCTTGACCGCGATTCCGCGTTGCCTGGCCGGTTCGAATCGACAGGCCTTGGCAGCCGACAACGCCGCTTCGCCGAAGCTGGGGAACTCCTCCACCGCTTCGAGGATCACGGCTTCGAGCACCGTGCCTTCCGGTCCGACCAGTACCTTCACCACGACCCGGCCTTCGGCCTGCGCCTTGCGCGCGTCTTCCGGATATACCGGCGGTTCGAAGTGGATCAGCACCGGTTGCGCGGAATCCTCGGCGGCTGCGGGCTCGTCTTTGGTCGGCGGCTCCGGCGCCGGATCGCCGGCGGTCGGCGCGACGAACGAGGCGGCGAAAACGAGCAGGGCCGCCAGAGCGACCAGGTAGCGGTAGCGTGACATGGGTTTCCTTTCGGTGCGCGTGAGCCGCCGCAGGCGTCGCTGCAGCAGACTGCCGCCGCCGGTTCCGGCAGCGGTCGTCAGTGGTTCGAGCCCGGCGTTCATTCGCGTGGCCACGGCCAGCGCGCGGGCGAAGCGGCGCGGCCCCACGCCACCGGCCAGCGCCCGATCGTCGGCGGCGAATTCGGCGCACTCGGCCAGCCGCTTCAGGATCAGGTACAGTGGCGGGTAGAAGAAGAACAACGCCAGGGTGATTCTACGCAGCAGCGTCCGGAGCGGATCGCGTCGCAGCCGGTGCGCCTGTTCGTGTTGCAGCAGTGCGGACAGTTCGTCCGCGGCGAGCTGACGGACCAGACAGACCGGCAGGATGACCTGTGGCCGCCAGAGTCCGGTCACCGCCGGCATGGTCGTCGTGTCGGACATCAGGAGGCCAGACAGGGGCAAGCCGACGCGGCCCGCCGCGGCAGCGACCCGGTCGCGCTGCCACCCGGACAGTGTGGCGAAGGACCGGCTGCGGCGACGAAGCGTGTCGGCGCGACGCAGGTCGACGACGGTCCGCAGGCCGATCCACAGAAATCCGATCAGCCAGCACACGGTTGCGATCAGCATCAGAGCGGCGAACCACGGCCGGTCGGCCAGCGCGAACCGATCGAGGTTGCCGCCGTTGACGAGCACGGTGGTGACGGTGCTCAGGGTTTGGAGATGGGCGGGCGCCGGACCGTCGACGAATGGCGCCAGCAGGTCTGACCACAGGAAATGGAGCAGGGGAGCGCCGATCGCCAGGGGCAGCAGCAGCTTGGCCAGCGCCAGGCTCCAGTAGGCTTCCCGCTGGCGTGGCGCGGCACCGCGCAGCAGATAGCCGAGCAGCAACAGCGGCGTCAATACCAGCGAGGTCTGCCACAGATGCAGCAGCACGGCGAACCAGAGCTGCGCGAGCACGCGGACCACATCGGTCATGAGGCGTCCTCCTCATCTCCCGCGGTGTCCTCGTCGGTCAGGTACTGCTCCAGTTCGCGCAGATCGTCGAGACTCACCGCGTCCATGTCGGCCAGGTGCGCCACCAGCGGCGCGGCCGCGCCGTCGAACAGGGTGTCGAGCAGCCGACCGATCTCCTTGCGGATCATGGCCGGCGCCTCGACCAGCGAGGTGTAGACGATCGCCTTGCCGTCCTGGCGGACGCGGCGGACGGCGCCCTTGTTTTCCAGCCGCTCGAAGATCTTGCGGACGGTGGAATAGGAGGGCGGATCGCGCAGGTCGGAGTGGATCTCGCGCACCGACGCCTCGCCTCGGGTCCACAGCAAGCGCAGGCACTGGATCTCGAATCGGGATAGGTCGGGCAGTGGTGGAGCCACGTGGTTGTCTCCTCGGAACACCTTCCGGGTAAACCGGACAACATGCGACAGACGTCGCACTTAATATGCGACATCTGTCGCGGTCTGTCAAGAGGGGTTCCGATCGACCACGTATCGGGCGTCGAAGCGAGTCTTAACCCATCCCACCGCCCATGAACGAACGACGCAGCTCGCCGGCGATGCGGGTGAGCTTGGCGTCGGTCTGGAAGCCACCGGCCTGGGCGGCGGCGATGATGATCTCGTAAGCCCGGTCCGAGGGGAAATCCAGCAGCTCCGCGACCTGGAGAATGACCCGACCTTCCGCATCCATGAGCGCGCCGTCGGCCAGGGCGATCTCGGCCAGGCGGGACAGCACGAAGATCATGTCGCGTTCGCCGCCCTCGTCCTTGATCACCGCGGCCGCCTTGGGCAACTCGGCGTCGATGCGCGCACGGTCGGTGGCGATGACCGTCTCCGGCTCGTCGGTGAACAGGCCGTGCAGCATGTGGACCAGGACCTTGACCTCGTCGTCGGAGATGTCCGAGTCGGCGCTCATCAGGAGCGCGCCGCCTAGGGCGATAGTCTCCATCACCGCCAGCGGCAGCGCCTTCACCGGGTGCCGTCGCGTCAGGTTGATCAGCTCGCTGACCTGCTCCTCGACCTTCTCGTGCGGCACCGGCTCGCCCTCGATGGGGCAGCCGTATTTCTTGGCCAGATCCGAGCGCGTGAACAGTTCGAGCGCCTTCAGGCGGATGGGCAGCAGGGGGTGCGAGGTGAAAGTGGAATCGATCAGCTCGGGCGAGCTGCGGATCTCGTTGATCTGGGAGATGAGCGCGTCGATGTCCAGGTTCAGGTTCTTCTCGCTCAGCCCGAAGGTCGCCTTGAGCAGGGCGCGGGCCGAGGCCCGGAAGTCGCGGCAGGCCATCAAGCCGGCCCGGTCGCTGCTGATCTCGGCCTTCTTGCGCCAGCGCAGGAACAGGCTCTCGCCGAAGGGCGGCAACACGGTCATGGACGGGTTGTCGGGATCCATGGCGAGCAGGGCGTTCAGCCGGTTGTGCCGGAAGAGAAAATGACCAACCTCGTGACCCAGGATGGACTTCAACTCGTCGTCGTCGAGGATCTCCAGGGCGCCGGCGGTCACGCCGATCAGCGAGTGGGTATTGCGCTCGCGCACGTCGAGCATGGCGAAGGCGTTCACATCCTGCTCGGGCAGGCAGAAGACCTCGGCCTCGCTCTCGAACTGCAGCGCGGCGCACACGTCCTGGTAAAGGTTGAAGATACGCGGCGAGAGGCGCTCGGTCAGCCGGATGCCGTGCTGCAACAGGCGTTCGCGCAGGCCCCGGTCGTGGCGTCGGCGGTTCTCCTCGAAGGTGTCCAGGTAATCACCGACGCGGTAGGTGTCGTGCAGTTCCTGTACGTCGGCCGCGTCGCCGCTGAAGCGGATTTCCTTCCAGTCGATGGACATGGTGTTGCCTCCTGTGGCAGTCGGATCAGGCGTCGGCCGCGAACATACCTTCGACGGCGCCGCGGCTGAGGGCGTGATAGCTCGGCGCCACGGTATCGAAGATCTCGCTCGCGAAGTTTCTGGTTTCGTCGTTGGCGAGCAGCGCCTTGTACAGCGGCTTCAGGTACTTCATCCGGCCGACGGTGCTGAGCACCTCGCGCACGCGGGGCAGGGCGGGTTCGTAGCCGCTGCCGGAGGCGATGGTGAGCCAGCCGACGAGGATCTCGTTGTTGCCCGAGTTGGTGAGGCCGAAGGTCTCGTCCAGCTCGCGGCATTCCTCATCGCTCATGCTGCGCGGCAGGTCGGCCAGGTAGAGCTGCCACTCCTCGGGCGACCAGTCCTGCATCGCGCCGGCGGGAGGGCGTTTTCCGTCGGGCCAGCCGGCGGCCAGAGTGCGCACCGCGTCGAGGCGCTCGCTCGGGAAGGATGGCGCATTGTCTGGCACGCCCGGTCCGGCGATCCACTGCCGTCCGCCGACCTCGTCCAGCACGCCGGGCAGCTGCGCGTCGGCGAACTCGATGAACTCGGCCGTGGTGATGGACTGGAAGCGGAAGTGCTCGATGTAGGCGCGGATGAAATCGGCGAAGCGCTCGCGGCCGACCGTCCTTTCGAGCAGGGCGACCAGCAGGAAGCCCTTCTCGTAGGGGACCAGCGAGTAGACCTCGTCGGGATCGGTGCCCTCGAGGTCGGTCTCGAGGTGTGTGTAGGGCGAGTCGTCGCCGAAGTCGGTCACCGCTCGGTCCAACCCGTTACGGCCGATTGCCGCGTGCAGGGCGGCGTACTCCTCGCCGTACAGCGCTTCCAGGATGCGCCGCTCGGCCCAGACGGTGAAGCCCTCGTTTAGCCAGAAGTCGTTCATGGTGGCGTTGGTGACCAGGTTGCCCGTCCAGGAGTGGGCCAGCTCGTG
>CAYLIV010000017.1:70576-79285 GCA_964384055.1 uncultured Fibrobacteraceae bacterium | reverse complement strand
CGGTCGAGCCGGTCACGCACCATCCCGAGCGGGTGCCGACCTGGGTGCCGGCCTTTGGTAAGCGGGAGGTGCAGTGGATCGTGAGTGGGGAGGGGAAGTTCACCGTTACGTACGACGGCGTGAAGGTTGGCGAAGTCAAGACCGATCCAGAGCTTCTCGAGAATCGGCAATCTCGTTGATGATGGGATTACTGCTGTCGACGGTGGTGACGGTGGTGATTCGACTGGCATATTATCTGTATGCGCGGAGGCCAGAAGCACAGTGTGAGGCTGCCGATTCCGGGTTGGTCAACCGGACGTCGCTGATGTATATTCTCACGCTGTTCGTCAAAACCGTATTCGTTCGGTGCCGGTCCGGGTAAACAAGCGTAGGTGGTGCTTTGCTGAGTCGAAAGGAGTTTCTTGCCGCACCACTATATCTGTTTGCAGTCAGTGCGCCGCTATCGGTCTCATGCGGTGCCATTTTCGGTGGCGTGATCGTGGGTTTCGCCGTGCTGGCGTTTGTATTCGCGCGCAATGACGTTATTTTACCGCCGCGTCCGGTCGTACTCTTCCTTTTCATCTTCCTTTCCGTCCATGTCCTGGCCACGGCACTCGCGGCTCCGCTGCCGGTCAACTGGACCAAGTGCTGGCAAGCAACCTGGTTGAAATTGTTCATTATCGCCATTCCACTCGTGTACGCCCGCCAACCAGATCAGGTTGACAGAGCCGTCAAGACCTTGATCGTTAGCGGCGCCATCGTGGTGGTCTACGCCGGCTACCAGCATTTCACCGGTATCGACTACACGCGAGACAATCCCCTTGCGCCAGTTGGCGACCGCTTCCTCGCCAGAGGGTTTTTCAACCACCATATCACCTATAGCGGTCATGTCCTGTTGCTGCTCGTCACCTCGCTCGCCTGGCTGCTGTTCGGTCACGCGAACACACTCCGTCAGCGGTTGCTGGTCGGAACCGCCACCGCCGCTCTGTATCTAGGGCTACTGTGGTCGGGCTCACGAAGCGCCATGGCCGGTGTGGTGGTCGGCGTGGTGGTCTTCTTGCTTATGTCGCGATTCCGGGTTCGCCGCTGGCTGTTCCTGGGACTCGCTCTGGCCGTACTGTTCGGATCACTGACACCTATGGTTCGCACCCGTTTCGCAGGCCTGGCGATCGATCAGGGCCAGGAAACACGCATCAATCTCTGGCGTTGCTCGCTCAGCGGCATTCTCGATCGACCGCTGCTCGGATGGGGGTACGGCAACTTCGAAGAAATGCTGGATCAGCATCTGATTCGCGGCTACTACGACACGAGATGCCATGCCCACAACGAGGCGCTGATGATGGCCGTCGATACAGGTTTGCTGGGCCTGGGCGCCGGCCTGGCCCTGGGCATCACCGTGATCGTCGTGCTCTGGCGCCGGCGGCATACGGCAGGCAGACAGCGCTGGCTCGTGCTGGGAGCCATCTGCATGCAGATATCCATCGCTGTCGCGGGACTCGTTCAGGTATTTCAGACCGATGACGAGGTTGAGGTGGTGTTCTACTTTATACTGGGCTGTGCTCTGGCCGTAATGAACAGTGCCGATCAGAGGGAAACAGGGGTGGACAAAAGGTGATGAAGTACTTCAATCCCCGCCGATGGCTTTTCGGCCGTTATCGCCGCAATCCCCTGCTACGACTTTTGGCCGAGCAGTGCACCAAGGTTGTCCTGGCCTACGACAACAACGACCACTACATGTTTCGTAACGGCGAAAGCATGGTCGTTCGCCGTCTGGTACAGACGCTGTGGACCAACCGCAGGCCCGTGATCTTCGATGTCGGTGCCAACGACGGCGAATGGTCACTGATGCTCCTGGAGCACATCACCAGGGTGGACCTGCACGCCTTCGAGATCGTGACGGACACCTATCGGTTGCTCGAGAGGAACCTGCAGCCGTACATGGGCGGCGAGGCGCAGCTATTCTTGAACAACTACGGCCTATTCAGCAGCGAACAGGAGATCGAGGTCTGGACGAATGCCGGGGCCAACTCGGCCAGCGTCCTGGCGCATCCCGACATCAACGATAACCGGTGCATCGTGCAGCGTGTCACCACCGGCGATGCCTACCTGGCCGGCTACAGCGGGCAGCGCATCGACTATCTGAAGATCGACGTGGAAGGCGCCGACTACGACGTGCTGCGGGGTTTCGCCGCTGCCCTGGCCGCAGGCGACATTGCGATGCTCCAGTTCGAGTACGGTACCTTCAACATTCCCTCTCGCAAGCTCCTGCTCGATTTCTACGAATTACTCTGCGACGTCGGCTATGCCGTCGGTAAGATCTACCCGACCTACGTGGACCTGAAACCGTACAACTCTGCACTGGAGACCCTGCGCGCCGGGAACTTCCTGGCGGTGGCGCCGGGAGTGGACAATCCGTTTACCGATCGGTGACTTCGGGCAACGAAACGATCGACGCCGGGGAACGGTCTCGAAACACCGTGAAAATTCGCGACGAAGAGTTCAATACCCGAGCGAGCGTAGCGCCTTGGCGTCTACCTCGGGTATGGCTGTAGAACGCTGCGCCGATCCGTTATTACCGATGAGCGAATACAGCGCATTGAGGCTGAGGTGGAGCATTGTCGGAGCTCATCGTCATGGAGCTGTTGGTCCCTGGATAGTCCGGGCCAGATGAACCAGGCTCAATTCACCTATGGTAAAGATAATTTCTCCGTGTTCCTGAAGCGCCTGCCAGTTTGTTTCCGGCACCACCAGATATTCGGGATCTCGGACTTCCGAGCAGGGTAACATGTACAGAACGAGCTTCCGAGAGTACTTGGCCGCTTCATCTCCTCCCCGGCATACCATCTCGAAGTCGTACCCAAACTGGTTCCACCCATAACTGAGAAGGTACCACATGTTCTCGCTCTGGCAGTTGTGCAAACCGAGTGTCCGTGGTCCCGGCGCTACCTTTTTGGCTTCGGAGAGGAATTCGCGAACCTCGGGTGCCCGATTCGAGGGTCTTTCCAGATTCAGAATGGGGCGGAGCGAGACAAACACGATGCAGAGAATGCCCAGAATGAACCTCGAATACCGTTCCACTGTCGGACGTGCATGCAGCATGGCAATCGCCGCCAAAAACGCGGTCGGTGGAGCGATCATCAACAGGTAGAATTCCAGCTGCTTCCCCCCGACGACAAAACCGGCTAGTGAGAGCACGATCATTAGATAACAGGCCCTGGCAATACCGCCTCTTCGCCAGAGTGGCCTGAATCCCGCAAACGCGATAATACACCAGGGTGCCATTCGGAGTGAATACAGCTTGAGAGACGGTATGATGTGATTCCACGGCGTTCCACTGATTTGAGTAACGATATTTTTGGAAACAATCGATCTCGTGAGAGTCCAGCCGTCGCCGTCGATAACGGTCCATATTCCGGCGAGCAGAACAATCGTCAGGAGTACTCCTGCGAAGAAGCGGCGGCGCGGCGTAAATTGCCAGCCGTAGAGGACAAGCGCGGGCAGAAACACGAGAGCAAATGCGCCTTTTGCAAACAAGGCAATACCGAACGGCCAGCCCAGAATGAAACCGGTGATGAAGGGACTACGTCGCTCCATGACAACCATCAGCACAATGAACAGTGCGGCAGCTAACAGAAGTCCCCAATCAAGAAGGCTTTCGTGGCGCCACTTGGCTACCGCCGGATTCAATACCAGAGCGAGGACCGCCCAGAAAAAGGGCCGACGATCACCAGTCATGGATATTGCCGCAATACCTACCAAAAGCGCGCCGAGCAGTAGAGTTGTCGCGGGAAAGGCGTTGATGCTGGCCGTACTGTTTCCCAGTGCTCTATACCAGAGGGATTGTACAAAAATCCATAGCGGCGGATGTTCGGAAAAAGGTATCTGATCGCCGACCCCGACATAGGGCTGGGAGATGTTCCCTATGCCCTGGGACATGTTCAGGGCTGCTCGGATGTATATTTCGGAATCATGGTAGTGACAGGTCTTCCGGTCGACTTCGAAATAGAGAAAAACACCAGTCACAACAAGTATAGCAACGACCCAGGCGCGCGAATCTTGCACATACCGGAATCGCATCGCAACTCCATTCCTGCCGGTCAAAGAACAGCTCGACGCCACTGCCGCAAGAATACCGACGCCGTTACCCTTGTAGCGAAATGCATGTTAATTGTCAACGGTGAAGCGGCTGGTGAAATGGCTTCTAGAAATCGAGTCGGGCTATTGCACCCTTGTCTCTTCCCGAAGCCCCCATCCGACGTGAATCGGCGACCAACTTGCGATGGCTGCCCGAGCGTGTCCTTGGCTCGCCCGAGGTAGTGGTTGACCAATTCGTGGTTCGATGCGGTCGATCCGTTCACGCACCATCCCGAGCGCGTGCCGACCTGGGTGCCGGCCTTCGGCAAGCGGGAGGTGCAGCGGATCGTGAGTGGCAAGGGGAAGTTCACGGTTGAGTATGACCGGGCGAAGGTGGAGCAGGTGATGGCTGGTGGAATGCTGGAATAATTGCTAGGCGGCTGTCTGATAACCCCCCGGGGGGCAACTGGACTCCGGGCAGCGGGCATCTCACGTCGTCATTGATGGAGTGCAGACTCCGAGCGGCCCGGGACTACCACAAACGCACCGGTCGCCGCTGATTCTTATCCCTCCCTGCGCTGCGCTTCGTGGTACACTACGTGGAGCCCACGTTGCGGCAAACCTTCGGGAACGATACGGGGCGTAGTGCCGCCGGGTCCGGCGATGATGGCTCCGGCGATGATGGCCGGACCGGCGTTTCGCAGAACGTATCAAAGACCTCACGCTCCTCCCGAACCACAAGGAGAGGGAACGATGCGTACTGTTAATCCTGTTCACTATTTTACCGGCGGTCTTGTCTGTTGCCTCATTGCTGTATCTCCTGTGTCGACGCTCGGCCGCAACACCACCAATCCCTACCAGCTTTACACCACCGATCCGCATACCGTCGCGCTTTATCATCTCGACGAGCAGAGCGGCGAGATCGCCGCCGACGCCAGCGGCAACGCCCTGGATGCGGCGGTTATCGGCGGGCAATGGACCACCGAGGGTACGTTCGACGGCGCCATCCATCTCGACGGCGGCGCCTACCTGAGCCTTCCCGAATCGACTCTGTTGACCGCCATCGATTCGACCATGGAGGCCTGGGTCTACCGCGAGTCCTCGGCGGTGAGTGCGGTCATCGACGCGGCGGGCACGGACATCCCCACGCCGACGGGCAGGATACTCCGTCTCGACGAGCTGGGGTTCGTCTGGGCCACGGTTGTTCAGGCGCATGTGGGCTGGGACTTCGCGATCTCGACCACGGCGGTGCCGCTGAACGAGTGGACCCATGTCGCCGCCCTTTTCAGCCAGAGCGAACAGTACCTGGCCGTCGCGGTGAACGGTATCGTCGAGGCCACCACATCCTACTGGCCCGTCGAAGGCGCACCGACCGCTACCGTGGGCCGGGCCCTGGCCACCGATGACTACTATCTCGTCGGCAAGGTGGATGAAGTCAGGATATCCAGCGTCGTGCGCGACTTCGAGCCCGTGGCCGTCGAGCGTTCGACCTGGAGCACCGTGCGCGTGCTGTGGCGCTGACCGCCGATGGTGTATCCCGCCGGCGCGCCGCGGAACGCCCGGCAAAGCATACAGGCGATAGTTGATGGAGTAACGGACCGGATCGTCGAGCTTCCAGACCGACGAATCGGGTTGCGGCACCTCGGACGTCTTTTTGCCGATATTCTTGTGATTATCCGCCGAAATGCCTGTCTAATACTACGAGAACTTCAATCGGATCTCATCCCGTGTAACAGATCGAGCGGGATCCGCGCGGCGACAGTGCGGCTCCCATTCCCGCGTACCATAGCGGGCCCATGGTTTTTCAAAGAGGGGACTAATCATGCCAAGATCGACCAGCACGCGATCCACGATCGCACGTGCCGTCAGATGCGGCGTCAGACGCGGCGTCACATTCGGCAGCAAGCTCGGTATTCCGTTCGTTTTGCTTCTTGTGATTTGCACGACCGCCCTGGTCATCGCCACCCCCGGAAAACACGAAGAGCGTGTGCCCAGAGAACTGCATCCACGAGGAGAGTGTTCCGCCGAGCAGATGGCTCGGCTCGCCGCGGAACCTTCGGTCACCATCACGACCAACCGGGTGACCTTCAGCGACCTGGAGAACGAACTGCTGGCTGATTTGCGTGCAGCCAAGAGTTCCGGCGACCGATCCGGGATCATACGCGTCGAGGAGGAACTCGCCACGCTCAGGGGCGAGCAACTCGAGTTTCTCCCGACGCACGATCAGCAACCAGCCGCGCCCTTCACGGTCATCCAGGGCGAGGCGGCTGCCGGCGCCAGTCCGGATGGGGACGCGGATGCCGAGCGCTGGCTACCCCACGAGTTCCTGCTTGCCGGCGGCGATTATCTCGAACAGAAACCCACCCTGGCGACGGATAACGACGGGAACCTCTACGCCGCCTTCGAGGTGGACATAGAACCCTACGAGCCCTCCATCATGATTTACATATCCAGGGACGGCGGCGAGCACTGGGAGCAGTTCAACTGGCTCATCGGCGCTGCCGGCGTGGGGCTGGCCGATCCCTCGCTGGCCGTTGCCGAGGGCGGTGAGAACTGGCTGTTCGTGGCTTTCGAGCGCACGGACGAACCGAACATCTACATGTTCCGCCAGAATCTGGACACCGGGGACTGGAACTTCAGCTTGATCGACGACAACGTGGCCGGGCTGTCGAATCCCCGGATCGTCACCGATCATACCGAATATACCGGCTGGTACGTCTACCTCGTCTACAATGCGATGGCGGTCGACAACTGGGTGTTCCTGCACACACGGACCCTCGACTGGGGCGAGAGCTGGGAAACGCCGGAAATCGTCGGCGGCTATTGCGGCTACCCGGGCGAGTTCTACGACGCGACCGACGCCCGCCCGGACATCGAGTACGGCAGCAACAACGTGTACATCGCGTTTGACAACTACCCGTCGCCCTGCACGACCCCGCAGCGCGACATCTTCATACTGACCAGCGAGAACTACGGCGCCACCTGGGACACGGGCGTCCAGCTCACCAGCTACGACGACGACGAGCACGATCCCGCCGTGGCCGCCATCAAGCACTACACCACCGCGCCCACCACGATCGTGGCCTACACCCGCCACTGGAGCGAGCTGGACGACGACGTCTGGGTCCGCTACACGCAGGACGACGGCGCCAACTGGTACAGCGGCGGCTGCATCGCGTGCTCCACCATGGAGGAGCGCAACATCAACCTGGTCACCAGTAACTACGAGGGTGCGATACACGGTGCCTTCTGGGACGAGAGCAACATCAACTATGCGGTATCGCTCTACGAGACACCGACCTCCTTCGTGCGGCAGGACTCCTTGAGCACCAGCAACAGTGTCAGCGACAACGGCTACCGCCCGGGCATCCTCGCGGACCCGACCAAGCCGACCGAAGAGGAAGCCGGCATCGCCTGGACGGACAACCGGAACGAAGCGTCCATGGGTCTGGACATCTACTTCGACGCCGCCGTGCTGCCCGAGCCGCCCGACGACTACTACCTGTACACGACCTTCAATCCCGGCGTCGGCGCCTGCTGCGCCATCGACGGCTTCGTCGATGAGGCGGGCGCCATCGAGGGTCTTCCCGGAGCCCAGTACGTGATCTTCACCGGCGGTCCGCTCTACGAAGGCGACATCACCGCGTACGTTTTCCGGGTCGAAACCGCCGGCGATCCCGAGACACATCCCGACAACCCCGTGAACACCGGACCGATCGCCCCGCGCACCTTCACCTACGTCAACGAACACTACATGGGCCACTACGCCAACGCCCACGACAACGCTTTCTACGTGGACGCCACCGGCATCTACTACGGCCCCTCGGACAACTCGCGCAACGGCGTGGATGGCTGGGCCACATTCATGGGCTGCGCCATCTACCACTGGGATTTCGACTGGACGCCCCTCGGCTGCGTCGTGCCCACCGCCGCGCCGGGCGGCAACCAGACCCTGGCGCGCAATCCCAACAACGGCGACTGGTGGGCCGGAACCGGTGGCCGACGGATGTACAGATGGAATGGCGTGTCGTGGGAACTGCAATTCACGGCGCCGCATCTGGGCGGCAGCCATCACGACGGGCTGGAGGTCATCGGCAGCTCGCTCTACGTGTCCGACATGACCTCGGACGCCATCATCCAGTACCGACTCGACGACCTGGGGAATTCCATGGATCCGCCCGGCACACCGGCCAAGACCTTCTTCTACACGGCGAGTCCCGCCGTGGAAGGTCTAGGCCACGATCCGAACGGACACATCTGGATTTCCGGCAGCAGCGCCGGCATCTACGAGATCGGCGGCGGCGCGCTCCAGCTCGCGCTGGAGGGCATTCCCAACCAGTGCGTCCTGCCGGGCAGCGCCTTCGATACCTTCGACCTGGACGACTACACGGCCGGCATTCCTCCCTACACCTGGGACTGGGCGGGTAACGTGGACCTGAATGTCAGCGTGAATGCCAGCAACGTCGTCACCGTCACCTACCCACCCGACTGGATGGGCCAGGAGACGATCACCTTCACGGTGACCGACGGGCTCGACCGCGTGGCCAGCGACCAGGCCGTGTTCACGGTGTGTCCCATGCCGGCGGTGGGCGACATCCCGGATCAGACCGAACCCTTCGTGACCTTCGACCTGGACGACTACCTGCTCGACGGCCT
>CAYLIV010000017.1:0-70476 GCA_964384055.1 uncultured Fibrobacteraceae bacterium | reverse complement strand
CAGAGCCAGCGGGTGGTGCTGCTGCGATAGCGCAACGTTCGCGACGGCGAACGCATAGGACGCAACAGGGGCGCGGCCATTCCGGTCGCGCCCCTTTTCGTGTGCCCTGATCGAGTCGGTCGATGGCGACCGGCGGATCGATTATTCGAGCGTCTTGCGCAACGTCTCGGCCAGCGCAGCCGTCGTGAAAGGTTTCTGGATATAGCGAGCCGGCGCCTGTTCCGTGAAGCGTTCCGTGACTTCCCGTTCATTGTAGCCGCTGGCCAGGACCACGCGGACGTCGCCGTCGATGCGGCACAGTTCGTGAAAGGTCTCCTTGCCGTCCATGTGCGGCATGGTCAGATCCAGTACGACGCAGCATATCCCGGCGGCGCGCTCGCGGTAGATTTCGATCGCCTGCCGGCCGTTGGCCGCGACCAGCACCGAGAAGCCGAGAAGCTCGAGCATGCGCCTGGCAACGGTACGCACCTCCTGCTCGTCGTCCACCAGCAGTACGGTGCCGTTGCCCCGCCAGCTATCGTTCGCGGCCGCCTGCCGGCCGGCCGTCGATTCGCCGGCGGCGGCGAGATCGTTGCCCGCCGCGGCGGGCAGCAAGACCGTGATCGTGGTGCCCGCGCCCGGTTCACTCTCGATGCGGATGGTCCCCCGGTGCCCGCGCACGATGCCGAGCACGGCCGAAAGTCCCAGTCCGCGACCGGTGAACTTCGTCGTGAAGAAGGGATCGAAGATGCGGTCCTTGATCTCCGCGTTCATGCCGCAGCCGGAGTCGGCGACCTCGATGAAGCAATACCTGCCTTCGGGGAGATCCTGGCCCAGGCACGTCGATTGTAGCGACGAGCGATCGCACACCTCGACACCGGTGGTCAGCGAGATGGTGCCGGGCGTGTCGCCGACCGCCTCCGAGGCGTTGGTGATGAGGTTCATGAGCACCTGGCTCAGCTGCGACACGTCGGCCCGCACCGGCGGCAACTTCGCCGCGAGATCGTAGGTGAGTTCCGCTTTCTTGGTTACGGAGACCTCGAGCATCCGGGACAGGTCCCTGACCACGTCCGAAAGGTGCCGCGTCTTCAGATCGATACGGCCGCGGCCCGAATAGGCGAGCAACTGCCGGCACAGATCGGCGGACTTCTTCGCCGCCAGGATGATGTCGCCGATCAACTCGCGCGCCGGACTGGTCGCCGGAACGACCTCGCGGGCGAGATCCGCGTTGCCGAGAATGCCCATGAGCAAGTTGTTGAAATCGTGGGCGATCCCACCGGCGAGCACGCCGAGGCTCTCGAGCTTCTGCACGTGCTGCACCTGCGATTCCATCCGCCGCTGTTCCTCTTCGGCCCGCTTGCGCTGGTCGATGTCGCGGATGATGGACACGAGCCGGTCCTCGTCGCCGATCTTGATCCGACGCGTATTCACCTCGGTCCAGAAGGTCTCGCCGTTTTTCTTTCTGGCTTTCCACTCGAAGAGCTGGGGTTCGCCGGCCAGCGCCATCTTCATCCGGTACTTGGCTTCTTCAATGGTGTAGGGCGCTTCGTTGGCGCTGACGGCACCCAGGTGGGTCCGCTTCAGCTCGTCGAGGCTGTAACCGAGCGCCGTGCACGCACGCTGGTTCGCTTCGAGCAATTCGCTCGTCTGGACATCGTGGATAAAAATGCCGTCGTTGGCCCGGTCGAAAACGGCCTGGTATTTTAGCTGCGCCTGCTCTTCGCTTCGCCGGTTCCCGGGTGTTTTTCCTGAGCTGTCCTGCGTCACGACGGGCGGCCTCCCTCCGGTGATTGTCCAACGGCAACGGGAATCGGACCAGCGGCGCAAACTCGGTTTTACGACACGGCCCCCGTAGGTACCGGGGGCCGTGCGTGTCGGTCAATCAGCTTCCGTACAAACGCGAGATCAGCTGGTGATCTCCCCCGTATCGAGATTGATCGAATAGGTCTCGGTCCCATCGTCCGTAGTGATGGTAACCGTCGCGGTGTTGTCGCCGTCGTAGGTGACCGTCGCCGTCATGTCGTCGATGGTGAAGATCAACTCGCCGTCTTCGGGATGTTCCTCGCTGCCGTCGAGCACCACCTGGTCGATCTCGAAGTCGCCCGCATACGAGCCGAAGTCGATGGTGCCGCTGCCGGTCACCGTGGCCGTGGGCGGATCGTCGTTGAAAGGCTCCGCGTGCAGGTTGAAGGTCAGCACCATGGACACGACGTTCTCATCGTCGAGTTCGAAGTTGAAGGTGATGTTCTCGTCGGTGGCGGTGTACATGTCCACGTTGTCCGCATCCTCGTAGGTCGAGGGAACGGCGCCCAGGAAGCAATCGAAATATACCGTACCCTCGCCGTCGCCACCCTCCGGGAACGAGTAGGAGTACGGATCCTTCGTCCCGGGCGTCAAATCCTCGAAGATGTACGGACCGACCTGCGAGATGGTCGCGGCCGTGTACCCGGCCTGAGCGGCGACATCGCTTGCCGTCAGCTCGGGCAGTTCATCGTGCGGAGCCACCGATTCGCTTTCACAACCGACGACCAGCCAGAGGGCCGCCGCCAGGAGCAGCAATATCGGGGAACCGATTTTTGCGAATTTCATGATGTCTGTCCTTCCTGCTTGGCGCCTGTAGCAAGCGCCGGTCTATACCGAGGCTCGGCGTCGCCGCCAAGCAAAAAAACCAAATCTAGAAACCGAACATCACGCCGGCGCTGTACGTCGCCAGCTTGCCCACGCCGATCTCGGCGTTGAGCTTCATGCCGAGATCGAGCGAGCCGCCAAGGGTGAAACGCGAGCCCTGCGAACCGTCCATCTCGATCAGGATCGGCACATCGTCGGCTGTTCCTTCCACCTCGTCCTCACCCAGGTAGGTGTAGGTGACGGTCATGTCGGAGCTTTCCTTGGCCATACCGCCGTAGATGGTCGCGATGCCCGCGGACTTGCTCACCGCGACGAACATGCTCGTGGCGTTGGTCTCCACGATGTCGCCTACCTCGAGCTTCTGCTTGAAGAAACCGGCCATGATGCTCACGGGCAAGAGCGGTAAGATACCGTCCGAGCTGTACTGCAGGCCGTAGCCCAGGAAGGAGGTTTCGCCGTAGTCGTCGTTGATCTTGACGCTCGGCAGGTAACGGACCGTGGCCCGCAGGCTGGCGATACCGCCGATGGATATCTCGGGCACGGCGGTGGGTGTGTAGTCCAGATCGACCAGACCGGGAATGGTCGAGATCTCCGAGACCGGCACGCCGTTGAGGACGGCGGTCAGCCTGCCGTCGGTCTCGTCGCTACCGAAGACGGTGGGACCCGACATGACGATCGTGCCGTTCATCAGGTAGTTGGGGTCGGTGTCGTCCAGGTAGTCGGCGAAGTCGACGTCGGCGAGCACACGCCGGAAGGTCTTGTCGTCCTCGTGGATGGAAGTGGCCATGGCCTTGATGCCGAACGAAAAGGTGAGCCGGGAGACCGGGATGCTCGCCGTCGAGTACAGACCGCTGTTCAGGTTGGTGCCGAAGCCCTCGACAAACGGTGCGATGTAACCCTCGGCGTACGCCTCCCCGACATCTTGCAGTAGCCCCTCCAGATCCTCGGCATACGTTTCCCCGGGAATATTCGTGATCGCCACTGCGAGCATGGCGACAGAGAGCATTACCAATTTGAAACGTTTCATTTCACCCTCCTCGTGGGTTGGTGTAGACTGCGATCGTCAGATTATCCAAGTTCTAGGTCACATGAGTTCGACGTCTGTTCCAGTGTAGGCGTATTTTTGCGCGAGTGAGCAATTTTGATGCGTGACGGAGAATATTTCAACCGAAAACCGCTCCTGTTGTGGGACATGGCCGGCACCCTGCTCGCCTACGATCGCGGATCGATCGCGCTATTGCCGGGTATCGAGCGGCAGCTCAGGGAGTTGCGCGGAAATTATCGCCTCTTCGTGACCACCGGCGACTACGCCGACAGCGCCCGACAATGGCTCGCCGAGACCGGCCTGTTGCCCTGTTTCGACGAGGTATTCGGCGATCTCTACCTGCCGGTGGGCAAACCCTACGGCCGGGTGGTTGCCGCCGGCAACGCGGATCCGCGCCACTGCCTGGCGATCGGCGACCGTTTGCCGGGCGATTTGCCCGGTGATACGGCTGAAATCGTGACGATCCTGATCAACCAGACCGGATTCACCACCGATGCGGCGGACGTTACCACGCTGATCGAAGAGCTGCGCGGCGCCGGGGAATCATTTCTCGATGGTTTCTGCGATCTGTATGCCGCGGCGGAAGCAGCCGGCGACGCCGGGAATGGTTCGACCGCCGATCACCGTCTGGGCAGCGTCGGGAAACTGCGCTACCTGATCGGCTGGTACGAACACGAACAATTCGAGGCGCCGCGACCGTTGATCGTACTGGGGTCCTAGCGCACAGCAGCCTGCATCTGCCGGTCCAAGTGCAGCGAGAAAACACCTGCCTGTACATCCAGCACCATCGGCTGTGCGGATCGGTCATGCTCCGCACCGGCCGGTTCGGCGAGTATCAGATCCGCCAGTCGGTCCTGGACTTCCCGCTGGATCGCGCGTTTGACCGGCCGGGCGCCGAAGGTCGGCGAGTAGCCCAGCCGGGCCAGTTCGGCAACCGCGTCGTCGGTCACGTCCAGGCGCAGGTTCTGCTCGACGAGCGCCTCGGCTACCTTGGCCAGCTCCAGCCGGACGATGCGCTCGATCAACACCGGCGTCAGGTTGTTGAAGCGGGTGATCGCGTCGAGCCGGTTCAGGAATTCGGGGCGGAAGTGGGCGCCCAACGCTTCGAGTATGCGCTGTTCGTGGGCGCGTCGCTGATTCTCGTCACCACCACCCGGCGCCGCATGATTTTCCCCCTGACACAGATTGCTCGTCATCACCACCAGCGTGTTGCGGAAATCCACCACCCGGCCCTTGCCGTCGGTCAGCCGGCCGTCGTCGAGCAGCTGCAGCAGCACGTTCATGACCTCGGGATGGGCTTTCTCGATCTCGTCCAGCAGGATCACGCTGTACGGATGCCGCCGGATCGCCTCGGTCAACTGACCGCCCGACTCGTGCCCCACGTAGCCGGGAGGCGCGCCGATCATGCGCGCGACCGCGTGGCGTTCCATGTACTCGGACATGTCCAGGCGCACCAGGTGCGACTCGTCGCCGAAGAGCTGCGCGGCGATGGTCTTGACCAGCTCGGTCTTGCCCACACCGGTCGGTCCCAGGAACAGAAAGGAACCCAGAGGCCGGTTGCGGTCGGTCAGCCCGGCGCGGCTGCGCCGGATGGTGCGGGCCACCACGCCGATGGCCTCGTCCTGGCCGACGACCCGGGCGCCCAGGCGCGCTTCGAGCTGGCGCAGGCGCTGCGCCTCGTCTTCCAGCAGACGCTGCGCGGGAATGCCTGTCCAGTGGGCGACCAGGGTGGCGATGTCGTCGTGGTCCACTTCCTCTTTCAGCAGCGGCGTTGCACCCTGGATACGGGCGAGTTCCTCGCGCGCGGCCGCGATCTCGGTTTCGAGCTGCGCCTGACCACCGTACTTCAGCTCCGAAGCCCGGGCCAGGTCGCCGGCCCGCTCGGCTGCTTCCATCTCGACCGTCTGCTGTTCCTGCTGCTTCTGCAGGGCACGGATCCGGTCGATGGCTTCTTTCTCTTCTTCCCAGCGTGCCTGCACACTGGCCAGCTCGTCCTGCAGCTGTGTGATCTGCCCATCGATGGTCTCGCGTCGGCCGACGGCCGACCGGTCGGTCTCCTTCTCGAGCGCGAGCCGCTCCATCTCGAGCTGGTTCAAGCGCCGCTGCAGGGTGTCTACCTCGCTCGGGACCGAGTCGATCTCCATGCGCAGCCGACTCGCGGCCTCGTCCATCAGGTCGATGGCCTTGTCGGGCAGGTGGCGGTCGGCGATGAAGCGTTGCGACAGCTTCACTGCCCCGACCAGGGCACCATCGGTGATCCGGATACCGTGATGGACCTCGTACTTCTCCTTCAGACCGCGCAAGATGGCCACCGCCTGCTCCGTCGAGGGCTCTTCCACGAGCACCGGCTGAAAACGCCGTTCCAGCGCCGGATCCTTCTCGATATGCTGCCGGTATTCGCCACCGGTGGTCGCGCCCACGCAATGCAGCTCGCCCCGGGCCAGCGCCGGCTTGAGGATGTTCGATGCATCCATGGCGCCCTCGGCCGCCCCGGCCCCCACGAGGGTGTGCATCTCGTCGATGAACAGCAGCACCTCACCGGCGGATTCGGTCACCTCCTTGACGACCTGCTTGATCCGGTCCTCGAACTCGCCCCGATACTTGGTTCCGGCCAGCAGCGCACCCAGATCCAGCGCGAGCAGACGCCGGCCCTTCAGGCTCTCGGGCACGTCGCCCTCGACCAGCCGGCGGGCCAGCCCCTCGGCCACGGCGGTCTTGCCCACGCCCGGATCGCCGATCAGCACGGGATTGTTCTTGGTGCGGCGGCTGAGTATCTGGATCACGCGCCGGGTTTCCTGGTCCCGGCCGATGATGGGATCGATCTTTCCGGCCCGGACCGCCTGACAGAGATCGCGGGCGAAGCGATCGAGTGCACTATCCTGGCCGTTCTGCAGGTCATCCTCGTTGTCGCTCGCATACATATCCGCAGCGCCGGTCACCTCGAGGGCTCGGGCCACTGCGTCGGGCGTCACGTCGAAGGTCTTCAGCAGGCTGCCCGCCCGACCGTTGTCGGCAGCCAGCGCCAGCAGCAGCTCCCGCGTACCCACCATGCCCGACGCCCCGGTTCCCGAGGCCCGCGAACGTGCCAGCTCGCCTGCCTCGAGCAGGGTTTTCTGCAGCTCGCGGCTCGGGTTGGGGACCTCTCTTCGCTCCACGCGCGGCAGGGAGTCGATCTCCTTCTCCACGGTCCGGACGATCAATCCCGGATCGAGTTCCAGGCCGCGCAACGCCCGGGAGGCGAGGCCCGGTTCGCTGACCAGCGCCCACAATACGTGTAGCGGCTCCAGCTCGGCATGGCCAGACTCGTAGGCTTTATTCTGTGCCTTCTGTACGGTATCGACAGCATTGACAGTCCAGTTTTTCATGTTTTCCGACCTCCGGTCAATTCAATCGTCCGGCGACGACCTGGTATCACCATCATCGCCGGCTACACTATTGCATCCGCTGTGCCGCGATCGGTACGTTGAAGCATATTGTTGTCATCACATATATTTTGTTTGATATCAAACAGTTATTGATGTTCGACAGACGAAAGAATACCAACTGTATACTGAATACAATAAAAAAAAGAGGCTACCAAGGCCGGTGGCATGACATTGTGGCAGATATGCCAACATTCCCCAAGGCAGACTGTGTGGATTGTCAGATCTGACGAGCGATATTGTTCAGCTCAGCAGCCATCTCATCGAGCAACGATGCCGCGTGTTCGAGCTGTTGCCGGCGGCCCATGGCCTCGAGTTCCGCGGCGATCGTCGACATGGATCTGGCCTGGACGTTCAAGGCGCCGCCCTTGATGGTGTGGGATTCCCCGGCGACCGTGGCGGCATCGCCGGCGTCGAGCGCCTGGCGCAAGACGGCCATCCGCTCGGTGGAGTCGTCGACGAATACCTGGAGTATCTCGCGGTAGAGCTGCTCGTCGTCGCCGACCTGGCGCAGAAAATCGGCTCGCTGGAACGGGGCTCTCCGGCCGGGAGCCCCGGGCGGGGCCACCTGGCCGGCGGCGACCGCCTCGTCCGCTCGCTGCGGGTACAGATTGCGGCCGATGACCTCGGCGAGTTGATCCATGGTGACGGGTTTGGTGATATAGTCGTCCATGCCGCTGTCGAGGCAGTTCTGACGGTCCCCATCGCCGGCGTGGGCGGTCATGGCCACGATCGGCACGCCCTGTTCCCGCACGCGGGCCTCGCCGGACCGTATCCTGGCTGTAGCCTCGAGTCCGCTCATGCCGGGCATCTGAACATCCATGAACACGAGATCGAAATCCTCGCGGGCCAGGATCGCGAGCGCCTCTTCCCCATTGCCGGCGGTAACGGTCCGGTGGCCGAGCTGGTCGAGCATTCCTCGGGCGACCATCTGGTTGGTGAGGTTGTCCTCGACAACCAGTATGCGCGTCGCGACAGCGTGGACAGCCGGTTGTTCATTCCAGCTCGATTCCTCGGACATGTTCACGATCCTCCGCGGCTGTGAACGATGCCTAGTCCTCGGGCAACGTCCGGAAGGATTCGAAAAAACGGTAGTACGCCGGATCGTTGAAGAGTTGGCCATTACGTTTCCACGCGGTGAGAACGTAAATACGACTGCCGACGAGCAGGGCGCGCATCCAGACCTCGCCTACTTCGTCGAAATCGACTGCGCGAACCTCGACACCCTCGATCATGTTCAGCCGCAAGGGCCTTTGTTCCACGACGTTGACCTGGAACGAGTCGAGAATCTCGTTGGCCATGGCGATAACCAGGTCCGGGGTCGGCGGGCCGCCGTCGGGTCCGGTGCGGTTCAAATGCGCCGATACCTGGCAACCTTCCTCCTTGTATCCGGCGCGGTCGCAAAACAGAATGGCCGTTTCGACCACCTGCTCTTCGATGGGCGCGTCGGGATTGGCGGCTTTGGTGCGATTGCGGATCTTTCCGCACCCCGGGGGCCAGATCACCTCGAACTTGCCCTCGAAAGAGGTACCGTGGATTTCATCGGTAGCGACCTTGAGTCCGCTCCCGGCGGCCTGCCCGGTCGAGTCCGTCGCGGTGTCGGCGGGAGCCGTGGTTACCTCGGTGCCGAAACCCGACAGGTCGCGCCGTGGCGGAAGCGCATCTTCCGCTCCGGACTCCGCCGTTTGCTGCTCCCCGGCACCCTGGTTCGCCGCGTCGGCGCCACCGGTAGTGTCGTCTCGCTGTTGGCAGCTCGTGACGAATACAACGAGGGTAAAGCAGAGCGGCGCCCAGGCCAGAGCCGACCACCATCGTGAGCGACGAATCATCATTCCGTCTCCTCCAGCAGTTGTTCCACCGTGTCCAGCAACGTATCAAAAAGCGAGACCACGTCCTTGACCGGTTTGTCCGTGGTCATGTCCACGCCGCCGATCTGCAAGGTCTCCACCGGATAGCGACTGTTGCCGGAACGTAGTACACCGAGGTACCGCTCGCGATCCTCGTTATCTCCGGCCAGCATCCGTTTCACCAGGGCCGCGGCCGCCGAATACGCAGTTGCATACTGGTAAACATAGTAATTGTAGTAGAAATGGGGAATTCGCGCCCAGGTAACCCGGTTCGGTTCGCCGTCGAATTCCACGCCATCGCCCCAGTATTTGTTCAACATATCCACGTACAGGCTCCCGAGGCTGTCGGCGGTCAGCGTGTCGCCCTTTTCGCCCAGCAGGTGAATCCGGTATTCGAAGTCGGCGAACATGGTCTGCCGGAACACCGTGCTGTTGATCTGGGTCAGGTAATAGTCCAGCAGATACAGACGTCGTCGCTTATCCTCGGTGTTCTCGAGCAGATAGTGCATCAAGAGCATCTCGTTGCAGGTCGACGCCACCTCCGCCGTGAAGATGGGATAGTCGCCGTACACATACGGCTGGTTGCGTGCAGCCAGGTAGGTGTGGACCGAGTGCCCCATCTCGTGGGCCAGCGTGAAGGTGTCGCCGAGCTGGTCGCTCCAGTTCAACAGGATGTACGGCGACGAGTCGTACACGCCGTTGGAATAGGCGCCGCTGCGCTTGCCGACGTTCTCGTGTACATCGATCCAGCCATCGCTGTATCCCTCGCGGACGATGTCGAGGTAGTTCGGGCCCAGGGGCGCGAGCGCTTCGAGCAGCAGTTCCGTGGCGTCGTCGTAACTATAGGTGAACTCCGCGTCGGCAAAGAGGGGCACGTACAGATCGTATTCGCGCAGCGGGTCGAGCTCGAGTACCCGGCGCTTGAGGGCCGTGTACCGGTGAACGGTTTCCAGGTTGTCGCCCACAGTCTCGATCAGCGCGTGGAAGACCTCGGGCGGAATGGCGTTGCGGTGCAGCGCGGCCTCGAGGGTGCCCGGAAAGGAACGGACCTGAGCGTTGAAGACGTGGTTCTTGACGTTGGCGTCGAGATTGGCCGCCAACGTGTTCTTGACCGTCCCGTAGGTGTCCAGGCAGGTGACGAAGGCTTCCTCGCGCACGCGGCGGTCTTTCGACCTGAGGTACTTGTAGTAGCGCGCCTTGGTCAGCTCGACCCGGTTGCCGTCCTCGTCGGTGATGTCGGGAAACGTGAGGTCGGCGTTGTTCAGGGCGTTGAAGACGTTACTCGCACCGCGCGCCATGATCGCCGTCGCCGCCAGCAGCGCTTCCTGGTCGGCGTCGAGGGTATGGTCCCGTGCCCGCTGAATGTCGTCGAAGAAGTGACGGTACAGCTCGAGCCGCGACTCGGTCGCGAGGAACTCGGCGATGGTTGCGGGTTCGATCTCCAGCAACTCGGCTTCGAACCAGCTGGTGGCCTCGGAGAACTTGATGGCCAGGCTGCTGCTGCGACCGCGACGGGCAGTGTTCTCGCCGTCGCGCGTGTCTTCGTCGCTTTTCATGCCGGCAAAAACCAGGACGAGTTCGAGGATGCGCTGGACGGCGTGAATCGTCTCGATGGTCGCGAGCAGATCCTGCGCCGACCGTCCCAGACTCCCTTGGCGGGCGGCGAGTTCGGGAAGCCGTTTTTCCACCTCGTCGAAACCGGCCTCCCAGGCCGACCAGTCGGGGAAGATACGCTCCAGATCCCATTTATAACGATCAGGGATCGCCGACCGCTCGACGGCGGCACTGGGCGGTCCTGACGCGGCGGGGAAATCCGCCCGCCCGTGGAGCAACGGATCGCGACGATTGAAAGGTAGTCCTGCGGAAGAGAAACCTGCCATGTTCCGTATCCATCCTTATCGGGCGAACGGCGAACGAGGTCGAGCGGCGTGGTGGCGCAGCGGTTCCCTGTACCGCGTCCACACCACGGATCACGGTGGGCACAATATCCTAAATAGCGCGGGTTGCCAAGGCGGAGAACCGGATGTGACGCCGGTTGGCGTTGCCTGCTTGCATCGGCCGGGAGTGGTCAAACCACCCTGCGGTACACGGCCGGCATGACGTACTCGTACGGGGAATCGCGTCGGTCGAGCGTCTCCGAATGGCCGACAAACAGATAGCCCCCCGGCACCGTACACCGGTGGTAGCTTTTGACCAGTTTCGATCGCGTGGGGTGGTCGAAATAGATCATCACATTGCGGCAGAAGACGGCGTCGAAGGGATTCTTGAAATTGAAATGGGACGTGATCAGATTGTGGCGCCGGAACATGACATGCTGCTTGATATCGTCCGCCACCGTGTAGCTGCGGTCGGAATTGCGGAAGAAGTACGAGTTTCTCAGCGCCGGCGGCAGCGCGCTGATCCGGTCTTCGTCATACACACCCGCGATCGCGGTCTCGAGCGCCGTCTGGGAGATATCCGTTGCCAGCAGCATCGGCGAGTAGGTCGCCATCTGCGCGCCAAAGAAACGTTTCATCAGGATGACGAGCGTATACGGCTCTTCGCCCGAGGAGCAACCGGCGCACCAGATACGGATCTTCTTGTCGGCGCTGGACGCCTTCCGCGCGGCGATCTCGGGCAGAACCTGCTTCTGGAAATATTCGAAGTGGGAGTTCTCGCGCCAGAAAAACGTGTGATTCGTGGATATGCGGTTGGCCAGTTCTTCCATGCCCTCGCCGGTCGGTTCGCCGATCAGCCACTGGTAGTACGACTGGAACGAATCGAATCCCCGCTGTCGCAACACCTTGTGCAAACGCCCGACGACCAGCGTTTTCTTGCTGTCGGACAGCGTGATCCCGAAGCGATCGTACACCAGCGTGCGCAACGCGTCGAATTCCTGGTCACTGATCAGTTCGGATATGGATGTGGCTGCGCTGATCCTGCGGGCGGTCATCTGCGTCGGTTTCTGATATCCCTCGGTAAATCACAATTCGTGCTGGTCAAATATCGACGGTGATATCCAGCCCGATCTTCTTGAGAGTTTCGAGAAATTTCCGCTTTTCGATTGGTTTGATGATGTAGCCGTCGCACTGGTTGCGGAACGCCTGCATAACGTTGTCATGGTCCTCGAGCGCCGTGGTCATGACGATCCGGGCGCCGTTGCCGAACAGAATGTTGTTTTCCGCTTCGCATTGCCGGATCGCCGTCAGCGTCTGCTGACCGTCGAGACCGGGCATCATGATGTCGAGGCAGATCAGATCGTAGGGCCGGCCTTCGTTCAACGCCCGCTTGGTTGCAACCATGGCCTCGTTGCCGTCGGTCGCGACATCGCACTCCCCGGATGGTTCGAGATACCGGCTCAGCAATCGACGACTGATAAAGTCGTCTTCCACCACTAACATTCGCATGGCGAGCGCTCCATTGTCTGAGTGACGGGACAATCACCGGGCCGAGTGAACACACGCACCGCCGGCCGCCAGCACATAACAGGAACCGGCTGGACCGGACTCGTGTATTCAAAACTCGTCGTTTTTCTCTTCGGCAATCGTTGCGCGCCCTTGACCTGGTTTATTAGTATTTCCAGCAGTACTCGGCTCGGAGACATCGTCGGGGTGAAGACATACGGGACCGGGTACCGGCTTGAATTTCTCCGGATCTCCGGTGTACGCAATAATGGTATTGATCGGAAACACGAGAAAAGTGGAGAAATAGCATGGGATTGCTGGGAGCGCTCGTCGGTGGCAGCCTGGGTTTCTTTGTCGGTGGACCGCTCGGCGCCTTGATCGGCGGCGCGATCGGCTCGCAGGTCGGCGACGACAAGGGCGGCTTCGCCCGCAACGGCGCGCCGGACAGGCTCGTGGGGCGCTGTCCCCACTGTCGCAAGCTGTTCGCGTTTCGCGCCCAGGGCGCTCTCGTCTGCCCGCACTGCCGCGCGAATCTGCACCGGGGCGCGTCCGGGGCGGGTCATGGCGCAGCGGGTCAGGGTAGCGCCGGGTTCGACGAATCGGGATACGGCGCCGGATATGGCGCCGCGGGGTACGATCGAACCACCGAGCAGAACTCCGTCCAATCGGCATTTCTGGTCGCGGTGATCTCGCTGGCCGCAAAAGTGGCCAAGGCCGACGGCCGGGTCACTCGCGAGGAAGTGCGCTCCTTCGACAATTTCCTGCGCGATAACCTGCGCATGCCCGCGGAGGATCGGCGCATCGCCGCCGACATCTTCAATCAAGCGCGCGATTCGGCAGTGCCCGCTGCAGAATACGCCCGTCAGATCCGCGGTTTGCTGCGCCACCAGCCGGATCGCCTGCGCGACCTGATCTCGTTGTTGATGATGATCGCCCATGCCGACGGTCACTTCAGCCCCGACGAGGAACGGCTGATCCGCGCGATCGCCGGCGACCTGGGCCTGAACCAGCGCGCCTACGACGAAGCCCGGGCCATGTTCTCTCGCGGCAGCCCAGATGCCGCCTACGCCGTGCTCGGCGTCAAGCCCGACGCCAGCGAAACGGAAATCAAGAAAGCCTACCGCCGCCTCGCCAAGGAGTACCACCCGGACGTGCTGGCCGCCAAGGGCATGAGCGAGGATTTCAACGAGTTCGCCCGCGAAAAGATACGCGCCATCAACGCGGCCTACGACCAGATCAAGGAGGCCCGGGGATTATGACCCCGGATCGACCATGCCTGAATTACCGGAAGTGGAAAACGTCGGACGGGCCTTGCGTGAGAACCTGCGCGGTCGCCGCCTGACGGGCCTGCAGGTGCGGTTCGCCGGCGTGCTCGGGCAATCGCCGCGGGTTGTGCGGCGAGCACTTGTGGGCAAGTCCCTGCGTGAGGTGCATCGCCACGGTAAGTACCTGCTCCTCGATTTCGGTGCGGCCTACCTGATGATCCACTTGCGCATGACCGGCCAGATCTTCATCCTGGACGACTACCGGCCCGACAAGCACGTGCACCTGATCTTCGATTTCGACGGCCTGCCGGTCCACTACCGGGACATCCGCAAGTTCGGCCGGCTCACCCTCGTGGACGAGGGCCGTCATCCCCGGGCCATCGCCCACGTCGGTCCGGACATGCTCGAGGTTCGTTTCGCCGACTGGCACCAGCGGATCGCCCGCCGCCGCGCTCCGATCAAGGCGTTGCTGCTCGATCAGGGTGTCGCCGCCGGGCTGGGCAACATCTACGTCGACGAAGCGTTGTTCCGTGCCGGTATCCACCCCCTGAGCCCCGGCAACAGCCTGCCGCGCAGCGACCTGAAACGTCTGCTGCGCTGCGCCAAGGCCGTGCTGCGCCAGGCCATCGGACACGGCGGCACCACCTACCTGAATTTCACGAATTTCCACGGTCGGCCGGGCAATTTCCGGCGCAAGCTGCGCGTGTACGGTCGCGCTGGGGAAGCCTGCGTCACCTGCGGCGAGGTGATCGAACGGCTCAGGATCGCCGGGCGCTCGAGCTGTTTCTGTCCTGCGTGTCAGCCCGAATAGTACCCCCGGGGGGTACTCGGCGATCGCCTTTGCGACAACGAATCGATCCGCTATTTCACGTACGACACCCGCAACACCTCTCCCAGACCGGTCTGCCGCGGGCGGCAGAAATAGACACCCGAGCTCAGGTCGGCTTGCCGGCCGGCATCGGGCGCCCAGATCGCCGTGCCGTGGCCATCGACCAGCGATACCGGCAGCCGCGCGACGCGACGGCCACGCAGATCGAAGATGTCCAGATCGAGGTACGCCAGGTCCGGCGGGCCGGCGACGGACAGGGTGAGCCGGCCGTTGAAAGGATTGGGCTGGGCGCCCAGCACCACCTTGCCGGCGAAGCGGTTGCCGGTCCCGTGCGGATCGGCCAGGTCGGCCAGGGTGGCCAGCGACGCGACGGCCACCTTGACGTTGGCGACGACGAAGTCGGGACCGAGGTATTCGATCAGATCGTTCGAGGTGTGATAGTAGGGATTGAAATCGGGATCGCCCCAGTCCCACGATTCCTCATGATTGAGGGCGGCATAGCCCGCCAACCAGAAGGGGTAGTGGTCGCCCCACCAGGCGCCGTTGTACACGTGCAGTTCGAAGGCGGCGCCGGTGTAGGTCTCGGCCACGCCCGTGATGATGTCCGCGAGCCAGACCGAGGCGTCGTTCGATTCGATTTCCAGGTCGGCTTCGACGCCCGGTTCCCAGTAGCCCATCATGTCGTAGTTCAGCGCCGCGCCGATGTTCAGTCCCTCGTCGACCGCTCGCGACACATAAACCTGGCTGCCGATCAACCCCTGTTCCTCACCCGCGAAGCAGATGTACTTGATGGTGTAGGCGAAGGAATGGGGAGCCAGTATCTCGGCGACCGTCATCAAAGTGGCCGTGCCCGTACCGTTGTCGTCGGCGCCCGGTGCGTTGTGGTACGGATCCTCGGATACGGAATCGTAGTGACCACACAGAACGAAGATGGAATCGGGCCGCGCATGGCCGACCTGGGTGGCGATGCAGTTGTACATGTTGTGCCCCTGGTAGGTGAAGCGCTGCAGTTCCACCTCCAGGTTCAGATCGCGGAAGTGGGTCGCCAGGTCGTTGGCTGCGTCGACACACTGCGGGGCGTAGCTGTAGCGGGTGTTGTAACGGACCAGCCTGTCGATCTTCTGGCGCAGCGGTTCCCACTCGACCTGGTCCACGAGCGCCTGGATGGCGGGTTCGGCGTCGCGATCGACAGCCCAGGGCCGGGTCGACGGATCGGACTTGGCTGGAGCGTCCGGCGCCTGCGTCGGTATCCCCGTCGGGTCCGGCCCCCGGTCCAGGTCCGGCAACGGCGCGACGAAGCAGCCCGCGGTGGCCAGATCCAGGATATGCTCGCGATTCCCCGACACCAGCGATGAGTTCCCGCTCGTGCCGTGAACCGTGTAGTGCTTGCCGCTGAGCAACGGTACGGGCGATCGAACCAGGTACAGCTCAGCCGGCAGTTCCGCGACGTTCAGATTCATCTCGTCGCATATGGGATGGGAAGCCGGGTTCGCCAGCGCGCCTCCCGCGGCCGCGAACACCAGCAGCCCCATGCCGAGCATGAGTAAACAGCGTGAACAGGTCATGGTCGTTCCCCTTGATTCGGGCGAGTGTCGCAATCCTCGTTGTGCGAAATCGATGCTGCCGGCCCGGAAGCTAGCGCGACGCCACCGCCGGCAACCCCAGCAGTTGCCGCGCATACCTGGGCGCCGGTGAACCGAAGCTCAGCAAGCGATCGTGGAATTTCTTCAGCTCGAAACCGTCGCCGGCTTCTGCCTCGTGATCGTGCCGGATGGCGTTGATCTCGAGATTCCCCACGAAGTAGGTCGAGAGCTGCGTGCTGGTCAGGCAGGCGCGGCGCCACTTGCCGGCTGCCTCGCCCTCCTCCTGGAAGCCGTCGACCATCATCATCTCCACGGCCTGCTCCTCGGTCATGCCCGCAGTGTGGATCTTCTGGTCGATGATCGAGTTGATGATCAGGCGCAGGCGCATCTTCAGCTGCTGCAGATGCAGCTCGGGACCACCGTAACCCGCTTCGACCATGAGCTGCTCGGCATAGGTCGCCCAGCCCTCGACGAAGGTGCCGCTGCCGAAGATCGCGCGCAACTTGGTCGGCGCCTCGAAGCGGTTGGCGTGGGCGAGTTGCAGGTAATGGCCGGGCATGGCCTCGTGGATGGTCAGGTTTCGCAGCATGTAGTCGTTGTATTCCTTGTAGAACGACTCGGCGCGCTCGGGTGTCCAGTCGCGCGGCGTGGGCGAGATGGCGTAGAAGGTCTCGCCGTTTTCTTCCAGCGGACCGGGCGAGTCGCAGTAGCCGATGTACAGGCCTCGCTGATGCTCGGGCATCACGATCAGCTTGACCGGATCGTCGGGAACGGTTACCAGATCGTGGTCGCGCACGAATTCGGTGATCAGCTCCAGGTCGCGCTGCGCCTGCGGCACGATGGACTCGTTGTCGGGCCGGTCCTCGGCCAGTTTCGCCAGCACCGTGCCGATGACCACCTGGGGCGAAAGCGTGCTGGACTGCGCCGGGCGGTCCGCCGCCTCGTGCTCCATCGCTTCATACAGGGGCAGGGCGATGTCGTACATCTGCTGACGGGTGATGGCCAGCTCCTGCTCGGCCATGGCCAGTATGCGCTGGGGCGAAAGATCCGACGCCAGGGAAAAGCGCAGCTTCTTGCGGAACAGTTCGCCGCCGAGTCGGAAATCGCCGTTGCTGCGCGGCACGAGTTTCTCCTCGAGCCAGGTGCCGTAATCCTGGAGCGCCGCAATGGCCCGGGCGCGCACGCCGACGAATTCGTCGATCAGTTGCGGCTCCTGTTCCAGGTACGGCTGCAGGCCGTCCATCACCAGGCTGATGGCGCCGGGATTCTGCTGGATCGCCGTCTCGGTGAAGATGTAGGGCGGATTCTGCAGGTTGGCCTTGGCGGCGGCGACGAGCGAGGGTATCGCCTCGAGTCGCGCCTTGACGCTTTCCAGGCGCTCGCCGAGCGGCGCGAATTCGCGCGCGATCAGGTTGTAGATACCGTCGCCGGGATTGTAGATCAGCGGATTCCACTCCCATTCTCGGAGTTCCTCCAGGCTGAACAGGGTCGACTCGATCCGGTCGCGGAGGATCTGGTAGTCGATCCGGTTGACCTCGTTCAGTCCGCGTTGCCCGACGGTGTCGAGAGTGTCGAGATACGCCCGGTTGAACGCGATGCGGTTCTCGATCCCGGCGCGGCTCAGATCCGGCCAGGTCGCATCGAAACGATGGTCGCCGAGATTGGTCGCCCACACTGGATTGAGCTCGAGCATCGAGTCGAGATAACGGTTGGCCAGCGCCGTGAACAGCTCGTCGGCGCGGTTGTCGGGCGCACACGAGACCAGCGGCAGCGCCAGCAGGGGAAGCGACGACAGCAACAGCAAGCCACGAGCGAGCTTCAGCGGGGGCAACGAAACGGAGCGTCGGATGGGCCTCATCTGGGCGTACCCTTCGTCGGAGAGCGGGGTCGCAAACGGTATCCAGTGCAGTAAGAGTTTAACCGGCTGGGAGATCAGGATCAACCGGGAGCTTGCGCCGTCCGCGACGCGGGGACCATCGCCGGTGTGGCGCGCGGCCGGTTCGGCTTGCGGGCACGCGGGTTAAAGGCCGTGGCAACGCGGACGATTAGGTTGTGTCCGTAAAAAGATGGTGGTTCAATGTTCGCCGACACGTCTCGCGCGAACGTGGTTCGGATTCGCCGTTCAAGAAAGTCGAAAGCGATGCAGCGTCACGTCATCCTCACCCGGGGCCGCAGCGGCAGCAACCATCTGTCGAACACGCTGAATCTCCATCCGGAGATCGTGAACTTCGGCGAGGTGTTCGGAGACTGGACGCTGGTCTACAAGCTGTATCGGCGCTGGTGTGGATTGCGCCGCACCTCCATCAACGAGCTGCTGGAATTCGTGTATGGGAGTCGCGTCTTCTACGACCTGGGCCAGCTCTACTCCCTGGTCGAGCATATCAAGAAACGCAAGAAGGTGAACTTCAAGCCGTGGCACCGGGTCAAGAGCGTCGGCATCAAGGATTTCATCCACATCGCGCAGGAACGCGGCGCACTGGAGTTCTTCACCACCAACGAGGACATGGTCATCATCCATCTCTACCGGCGCAATATTCTGCGGCGGTATCTCTCGGCGAAATTCGTCGATCACACCGGCGTCGCGCTGTCGGAAAAGGGCGCGCCGGCGAAACGGGGCAAGCTCGTCGTCGATCGCGAGGACATGCTGGAGCGGCTGGCTACCTTCGCCGGTTTTCTCGAGGAAGAGTCCGCGTTACTCGGCGGGCTGCCGAACCACCGCGTCAAAAGCATCTGCTTCGAGGACTATTTCGCCAATCCGGAAGCGACGGCCGGCTTTCACCGCGAGGTCTTCGAGTTTCTGGGCGTGCAGCCTATCGAGCAGGGCAGCCGGCAACAGAAGATGTCGCCGAAACACATCGCCGACATGGTCGAGAACTTCGACGAGATGCGTCAGTGGCTCGGTGGGACGCCCTACGAGCAGTATCTCGATTGATCACCACGAGAATCGCCCGCATTGCCCGGCTCGAATTCCACTTCCTCGATGCAAAGCACGGCGGATGGTTCTCGACGAGTGAGGACAGGACACTCCCGATTTCAATCCTGATCATCCACGCGCCGGTACGCCCCCAGAAAACGCTTCACCAGCGTCTCGCCGAACTGCTGCAACAAGGTCCGTTGCTCGCAGGACAGCCCGCGCGATTGCCGTACGAGTTCCTTGGTCATGGCCGCCTCGGCAGCCACGCGCAGGCGCTCCATCTTGGGCGCGAGGGTCTGGTTGTGGAGCCAGCGCGCGAACTCGTCGACCTTGGCCAGTACGAGCCGTTCGCCGGCGGCGGCAGCCTGGCACCGGCGCTTCTCGATGTCTTGCTGGTACGCACCCACATCCTCGAGATCGAGCACACGGAAAGTCTCGTCCGCCCGGGCGCCGACGTTTTCCGGCGACATGGGCTCCACATCGGGTGGGACCGCCAGATCGAGCACGGTCAGCGGTTGCGCGCGGCCGGCGGTGGCGGTGGCGAGATCACGGCGGCGAAAGACCGGATCGCTGGCGCCGGTGCTGGTGATCACCGCATCGACCATGGCGATCGTGGCCAGCAGCCGGTCCCAGGGTACCTGCTCGACGCTCGTGCCGTTGGCCTCGAGCGTCGCCAGGAACTTCGCCCCGTGTTTCGCCGTCCGGTTGGCGATCAGGATGGTGTCGGCGCGCGCCTTGACGAGGCGTTCGGCGGCGGTCTCGGTCATCTCGTTCACGCCCACCAGCAAAAAGCGCTTGCCGCGTAACGAACCGATCCGTTCGGCGAGCAAGGCCATGCCGCTGCCGGCCACCGAGTGCGCGCCGTCGAGATCGGTACGGGTGCGGACAGTCTTGGCACAACGGAACGCCGCGTGGAAGACCTTGTGCAACATGGGGCTGCCGGTCCCGAAGGAACAGGCTTCGCGATAGGCGGTCTTGCTCTGGCCGAGAATCTGCGCGTCGCCCAGGACCATGGCGTCGAGTCCCGAGACGACACGGAACAGATGCTGGATGGCTTTCTCGTTCACCCGCACGAACAGCGAGCGCGCCAGCACCGCGCGGCCCGCCACATCCTGGCCCCCGACCAGCTCGACGAACGCGGCCTCGGCCTCGGCTTCCGAACGAATGGCCAGGTAGGCTTCCAGGCGGTTGCAGGTGGCCAGAATGACGCAGCCGCTGATGCCTGGCAACTCGACGAACCGCCGCGAGAGCCGTGCGATATCCTTGCCGGGTACCGCGAATCGGGAGCGCACGTCGAGGGACGCGGTGCGGTGGTTGTAACCGACGACGACGAACTTGTTACCCTTGAGCAGCAGGTCGGTATCGCTGGCCGCGTAGACCGACACGTCCGGATCCGCGCCGGGATGGCGAGGTGGATGCGGTGTCGCGTCCTGGTCTTTCTTCGGATTCAACGGTCGCCCTTCCTCTACATACCCGTCGTTTTCGATCTACCCACGTTCACGCAGACGCATGCCCCCGGATAGATAGATCACGTCATCGTAGCCCTGCGCCGCCAGCCAGCGGGCCGCCTCCGCGGAGCGCACGCCCATGGCGCAGAGCACCAGCAACGGACGCTCGCGAGGAATCTCGTCTACCCGCGCACGCAGTTCTTCCAGCGGGATGTTCACGGCGGCCTCCACACCGATCGCCCTGGCCGTGTTGTCCGAGCCCGACGCGCCCGCCTTGTTGCCGGGCACCGGTTCCTGCACCTCGACTTCATCGGCAGAGCGCACATCCAGGACGAAGCGGTCGCCGGCCGCGCTGAACGGCTCGACCCCGAGTATGCCCGTCTGCTCCTGGTTGAGCGCAGCGCAGCCCAGACCGTGCAATGGATCGAGGGCGCTGTTGTAGGGCGGCGAGTAGCAGGTTTCCAGATCGAGCAGGTCCATTAACGTGCCGCCGCGCTGCAACAGTGACGCAAACACATCGACCCGTTTGACCGTGTCACCCTCGCCCACCGCCTGCAGGCCGAGCAGCCGCAACGTGTCCGTCTCGTAGACCAGCTTCAGGTGCAGGTTCTGCTGGTCCGGATAGAAATGGGCACCTGTCTTGAAGGTACCGCAGATCGCCCGCGCCGCCAGGCCGGCGCGCCGGGCCGCCGTCTCGGTCAGACCCGTCGCCGCCACGTTCAGCTCGAAGACCTTCACGCACGCACTGCCCACGACCGGGCCGAAACGGCTCTCGAGGCCGGCGAGATTGTCGCCCACCACCCGGCCTTGTCGGTTGGCCAGCGAACCGAGCGGCACGAACACGGGCGTCCCGGTCAGCGCATGCGGGATCTCGACGCAATCGCCGGCCGCGAACACGCCGGGCAGGTTCGTCTGGAGCCTGTCGTCGACTTTCAGGGCGCCGGTCGCTCCGTTTTCCAGTCCGGCCGCGCCGGCGAATCCGGTCCGCGGCTGCACACCGACCGCGAGTACGGCGCGATCGGCGCTGTAATTTTGCCCACTCGCCTCCACGTCGACGCCGCTGTCGGTGCTCGTCGCGCTCGAGACCGGCGCGCCGGTCACCACGGTGACGTTGTTCTCGCGCAAGTGACCGTCCACCACCCGGGCCAGTTCCCCGTCGAGCAGCTGCGGCAACACACGATCCGCCGCCTCGATCACGGTCACCTCGCAGCCCCAGAGCTCGGCCAAGGCCACCGCCACCTCGAGGCCCACGAAACCCGCGCCGATGACCACGGCGCTGCCGATCTGGCCGGTCTCGAGACCCTGGCGCAGCGACCGGGCCTGTTCCGCGGTATGGAAAAAGCTGACGTTGCCGCCGATCTCCACGCCGGGTAGCGTACACGGTTCGGCGCCCGTGCTTATCACGAGTTTATCATAGGGGTAGGTATTTTCGGCGCCGTCACCTTCTATTTCGTCACCGCCGTCAGGACCGTGCTCTGTGGCGATCACCTTCCGTGCCCCTGGGTCGAGACCGGTGACCCGCACGCCGGTCACCACCTCGAGTCCCTTGGTATGGGCGAAGAAGTCGGCGTCGCGCGTCGCGCCCCAGCCGGTCTGGCGCAGGTGATCGAGGGTTTCCACGTCGCTGGACAGGAAATACGGCAAGCCGCAGGCGCCGTAAGAGATGAAGCTGCGTTCGTCCAGAACGGTGATTTCCGCTGCCGGATTGACGCGCTTGCACCGCGCCGCCGCCTTCAGGCCGGCTGCCGATGCGCCGATGACCACGATTCTCTCGGCCTGGCTGGTAGACACGTTCCGCCTCCTGCACGGTTGGTGGTTGGCTCATCCGGACCTGGACTACCTGGTAATGGCATCGATCAGCGGCGTCAGGATGCTGGATCCAAGATAAGGGATCGGGGACGTCCGGACTAAGAAAATCCGTGGCTGGCCAAGGCGTGCATTTTGGCGGATCGTGCCGTTCGAGACCCGGTCACCGGGCAGCGGGATCGTTGCGACCAATCGGAATAGCTGTAAGTTGTGAAACAAGTTCGACGAGCTTCCGGGCTTGGACCCGGTTCCCGGATGGCGTACAATGCCATCCCCTTCCCAGTAACAGAACTTCTGACGAGAGGAATCGAAGATGAAACGGTTTCGTTTGTTATTGCTTGCCGGTGCTGTACTGCTGATGGTCGCGGCGGTGGCCGTCGCCCAGCAGGATACCAAGACCGACGCCCAGGCATGCGACGTGGACCAGGAAGCGGCCATGGCCGCCTGGATGAAAGCGGCGACACCGGGCGAATTTCACAAGTTCTTCGCCAAGAAAAGCGGTAGCTGGAACATCCACACCAAGATGTGGATGGAACCGGGCGCACCGCCCATGGAAACCGACGGGACGGCCGAATCGGAAATGATTCTCGGCGGCCGCTACCTCAAGGAAAAGTTCATGGGAACGTCGATGGGCATGCCCTTCGAGGGCCTGGGCATCACCGGATATGACAACACCACGGGTGTCGTCACCTCGATCTGGCTGGACTCCATGGGCACCATGACCACCATCATGACCGGCAAGTACGAGAAACCGGGCGAACCGCTCGAGTTGCATGCCACAATGCTCGATCCTTCGACCATGACCGAGATGAAGATTCGCACCGTCACCACCTTCGTCAGCGTGGACGAACAGCTCTTCGAGTACTACATGACGGTGCCGGACATGGGCGAAGTCAAGTCCATGGAGATAGTGTACACGAGACAGTGAGCAGGGAGAGGGTCACGGGTAGCACCATGATTCCGTGGCAAAAAAATCCCACATTATTGATGCCTGCCCGATCCCACACAGTACTTACGCACATCGCGCAGGCGAGTCAATAATGTGGGAGAGTCCTTTTTCCTCATGGTCGCGGGGCTGACCGGGGGAGCAATCAGCCCCGCTTGCCTGTCGTGTGTGCGCATCAGCGATGCGGGGAAAAGCACGGACATGCCCAGGGTAATGCAATACGGGTGCCAGCGCGCATAACAAGCCATTAATTGTCGCTACAACAGCAACTTACAAACATGATAAATGTAAACCCGGAATAATTCGGAGAAAAACACCCACCGCCCGCTCCACACTTGTGTGGAGTTGCCTACGGGGTTCGTATCGCCCGCAACGTGGGATTCCCCGGGGGTGGGGAGGCACCTGATGCGTTAGTGGCACTTACCAGCGCCCGCTGAATTCGTAGTCTTTGATTTCGGGTATGAAAAGACGAGACAGACAGCCTCGCGCCGACGGTCAATGACCTGACATACCATATCGTTTCAAACGATTGTACACCGTCTTGCGGTCCACACCGAGCAGCCGCGCCGCCTTGGCCTTGTTGCCGCCGGCGAGCCGCAATGCTTCCAATAGCCGCACGCGTGAATCGGCGCGAGGTCTGCTATCTGATTCGTCGAGTTGCTCGCCCGCGTCGATATCGAGCAGATCGAGCTGTTGCTCGTCGACGTCGAGCCTTCTGGCCCTCCGCTCCAGTACGGCCTGGTGCGCAACCTTGATCACCTCGCGCACGTTGCCCGGCCACGGGTACTCGAGCATCGACAGCACCTTCTCTTCACTGAAGTACTCCGCCGCTACCGCGGGCGATCCGGCATGGCGGGACAGGAAGTGGTCCAGCAACGGTAGAATGTCCTCACCCCGCTCGCGCAACGGCGACAGGGCGATTTCCAGGATGCTGAGCCGGAAATACAGATCGTCGCGGAAGCTCGAGTCGGGGCCGCGCAGATCCTGGTTCGTCGCCGCGATGATCCGCACATCGGTGGCGATGGTCTCGGTGCCGCCCACGCGCTGGATGCGGCCTTCTTCGACCGCCTTGAGCACCTTGGCCTGGGCGTCGGCGCTCATGTCGCCGATCTCGTCCAGGAACAGGGTGCCCCCGCGCGCCTGTTCGAACTTGCCGATCCGCTGCCTGTCCGCACCGGTGAAGCTGCCCTTCTCGTGACCGAAGAGCTCGCTCTCGACCAGCTCGCGCGGCAATGCGGCGCAGTTGACGTCCACGAACGGGCCGTCGCGGCGCTGGCTCAGTGCGTGTAAATGGTTGGCGATCAGGCCCTTGCCGGTGCCCGTTTCACCCGTGATGAGCACCGGCCCATCGTCGACGGCGTACAGGCGGCACAGCTTCAGCACCGACTGCATGGCCGGTGAGACAGCGATTATACAGGCATCGGATTCGTCCGAGACGGTTTCCGCGCCAGCTTCCGCGCCGGCGGCCGCGGTGTCGTCGCGGCCGCCGTTCACGTCGCGTTCCGATGCGCCATCGACTGCCAGATGCCGGCGAGCAGCAGTGGCCAGGATAGTTTCGATTTGCCGGGACCAGTACGGGATGTCCAGGTCCCGAAACAGTGTGTGGGCGGCGACGGCATGATGCCAGGCGCGTTCGCCGAGGACTGCCGCGGTATCGGGTGACACCGTTGCGCCGCTGGCCAGCAGGATCCGGGCGGCATGAAGGCGGCTGATCGCCAGCTCATGCCGCGCCGATACCTTTTCGAGATGGGAGACAGAGATCTCGATATACCGGCCAGCGACCTGCCGCTGACCCAGTCGTGCCTGCGCCGCCGCGAGACAGCGAAGGATCACGCCCTCTTCGAAGCGATCACCCAGCGACGCGGCCAGGGTACGCGCTTCGGTCAACATGGTCACGGCCTGCTCGGGCTGCCCGTCCAGTTCGAGGCTTTCGCCCCGACGGCGCAGCAGTTCCATCACCAGGTCCCCCCGGGGGGCCATCTTCCTGGCGATGGCCAGGCCGCGTTTGTAGTACCGCTGGGCTTCACCGGGCTTGCCGTCGTCGCGGTAGACATCGCCGATGAACTCCAGGGCCAGACACTCCTCACGCGCGATACGGCCGTCGACGGCCAGCGTGTAAGCCTCGATCAGATTCTTGCGGGCCGCGTCGAAATTGCGCACCAGACGGTACACGTTGCCCAGCGCGATCTTGGCGCGGCACAGGCGGTCGGGAGTGATGGTCTTGATGTCCGCTGCGGCGCACAGGTTCTTCAGGGCCTCCTCGTAGCGGCCCATCTTGTAATAGGCGATGCCGATGTTCTGATAGCTGTCGACGACACGCCGCGACAGGCCGAGCGATTCATTGATCCGCCGGCTCTTCTCGAACCAGGTGATAGCTTCGCGATACCGCGGCCGCTGCAGCAACAGGCCGCCGAGAAAGTTCGAGACCAGGGCCAGGTCACGCTGCCGGTCGAAGAGACGGAAACAGTAATGGGCGTACTGGAGATCTTCGCGGGCCTTGTCGTATTCGCAGAGCCAGCGCCGTGCCGCCCCGCGCACGAACAGGAACTCACCGAGTAGCGGCGTCCGCTGGTTCCGGTGCAGCACCACGTGGCGACCGGCCTCCGCGACGACCTCCGCGAACCGCCCCTCGTGGATCTGGAGCCACAATTCGATGAGGTTCGCCTCGGGATCGTCCGGGGGCAGGAATCCCGCTTCCACGGCGCGTTGCAGCGCATCACGGCACTCGTCGAAACAGCGCAGTTCGTGCAGTACCTTCGCCAGCAGGATGGTGCCGTCGCGGACGGTGGGCTGGTCGTTGCGGGTTCGTGCGGACCCGTGGTTCTGCAGCGCTTTCTGCAGCAGGGACAGCGCCTTCTCGGGCCGGTCCCGCAGAAAGAATTTTCGGGCCTTCACATAGAGCCGCTTACTGATAACGCACGTTGCGAATTCAGCCCTGTGTGGTCCGTGCTGTCCGCAATCTATCTGGCTCATCATCGACCCTTGTTCGATGGGTGGCCATTGGTTGGTCGGTGGCCGTCTGACAGCCGGTGATCGTCGACTAACCGCAATCAACCACCGACGATCGGCCACCGACAGTCGGTCACCGATCTGATACGTCTTCACACACTTCCGACACGACCGGCACCTGTTGGTTGACCGGTAGCAAATGACTGACAAATACGACAATCCTGGCCAGCAGGCTCAGCTCGAGTTGCGGATACCGGTCATCGCCCGCGGGATCGGCCACGGCGCTCTTGGGAGCCCCGTAGGCGTCGTCACCACGAATGACAATCCCCTCCGGATCCTTGTTGCCGCCGATGGGATCGCCGCTCTGCGGCGGCTGGCAATTGCCCCATTCCACCTCGCGACACAGCGCCGCCGTCGGCGCGATTATTGAGAACACGAAGACAAGGAGCAGGAGTCCCGCTTTCAGCTTCCTGATTGACGGGAGAATCGGTTGAATACGCATGGCACAATCCGATCGATCGGGTGGGGGCTTGGGAAAACGAGAGAGCGCAGCGTGGTGTCTGGGTGGCTATCGCATATAGCCTTGTGGAATTCCCCCTTGGTCGGTTTTCCGTCCGACTAGTTACGTTACGGAGATGGGGTGGGGGGAGTCAAGTTGGGGGGGCCTGGCCAGACTCGACGGTATCAGTCGACAAAAACGAAACCGGGGCAGCCCCGAAGGACTACCCCGGTAAGTACGCTCATCGGTTGCCGGCCGCGGGCAACGGCCGGTGACGTGGCTTGATGCTTGCCAAAGCTGTCGGTCTGCAGCCACGCTAACCACCGACAAGAGCGTACCAGTCGTTACATCGTTACCCGAACCGGTTCGTCGACCGGAACAAACGGCGACTAGACACAGCCAGTCGGCTTGGCCAGACCGGCGAGCTTGCACGCGCCCTTGGCCGGGCCGGACGGGAACAGCTCGTAGATTCTCTTCAGCGGGAAACCGGTTTCCTTGCAGAGCTTCCGGATCATGGGCGCCACGCCGAACTCTTTGTAGTAGTCCCGCAGGTAGTGCATGACCTTCCAGTGCTCTTCGGTCAGGCTATCGACACCCTCGGTGGTCGCCAGGGCAGCCGCCACTTCGTCGTTCCACTCTTCGGGCTCGACCATGAATCCATCTTCATCGACTTCGATGCTAACGTTGCCGTGTTCGAACGTCGCCATTTTGCCGTTTCCTCCTGTTTGTGTACGTCGCCCCCCGGGGGGCTCTCTACGGAAATATGCATCGCCAACCGGTCGTTGTCTAGGTGGCGATGATTCGGATCGGTTCGGATCGGTTCGGATCGATTCGGAACCGATTCAGCACCAGTTCAGAACCGTTTCAGAACCATGTTGGACCTGTTTGCCGCCGACCTCCGCGGTCCTTATCCGGTCGGCATCTTCATGTCGATCAGTCCGCAGGGACAGGCGCCGACACACTTGTCGCAGCCGATGCAGACTTCCATCTTGATCCGGTAGTCGCCGCCCTTGTCCACAGGGCGGATGATTGCGCTGTCCTGACAGTACTTGAAGCAGTTCTCGCAATCGAAGCACTTGCCGCAGCTCATGCAGCGGGCGGCCTCGGTCTTGGCCTCGTCCACCGTGAAGGTGTTCGTGGTCTCGCGGGTCAACTCGGCCAGCGCCTCCTCGATGGCGATCATGCGCTCGGCGACCGTTTCCTGCTTCTGCTCGAGCCAGTGTCCGGCGAAGAGCTTGTCGGCGTCGACGCCATCGAGCGTGGGCGCCTCTTCCTTGTCCAGACTGCGGAAGGTGCGGTGCATGGCTTCGGCAGCGCAGCGGCCCTGCCCGATCGCATCGGTCACCAGGGCCAGGTTGGTCACGTCGCCGCCGCCGTAGGCCAGATGGTCGTCGATGGTGGTGATCTTGCCGTTCTCGTCCACCTGGACCCAGTTGCGGCCTTCGCGCACGTTCTCCAGCGGATCGAAGTCCGGCTGCTGGCTGATGGCCGGGATGATGAAGGTTGCGTCCATGTCAAACTCGGATCCCTCGATGGGCACCGGGCGGCGGCGACCCGAGTCGTCGGGTTCGCCCAGTTCCATGCGGATGCACTTCATGCCCGTGGCGCGTTCGCCGTCGTTGAAGATCTCGACCGGCGCGGCCAGGAAGTCGATCTTCACGCCTTCTTTCTGCGCTTCCTCGATCTCGGGCTCGATGGCCGGCATTTCCTTGACGGTCCGGCGATAGACGATGGTCACGTCGGCGCCCAGCCGGCGGCAGATGCGCGCTGCGTCGATGGCGGTGTCGCCGCCGCCGATCACCAGCACCTTGTCGCCCACGTCGATCTCGGCGCCCTTGTGGATCAGGTTCAAGAAGCCGGTACCGGTCATGACGTTGATGGCGTCCTCGCCGTCGACGCGCAGCTTGTAGCCCTTGTGGGCGCCGATGCCCACGAACAGCGCGTCGTATTCGCTGCGCATTTCCTCGTAGGAGATATCCTTGCCCGCGGTCACGCCGCACTTGAGCTCCACGCCCAGGTCGGTCACGCGCTTGATCTCGCCGTCGAGGATTTCCTGGGGCAGCCGGTAATCGGGAATGCCGTAACGCAGCATGCCGCCGGCCTTCTCGAAGGCCTCGTAGATCGTCGCGCTGTAGCCCAGACGCGCCAGCGAATAGGCGCAGCTCAGGCCGGCCGGGCCACCACCGATGATGGCCACCTTTTCCTTCTGCTTCTCCACGTCCGAGATATCGACCTTCAGATCGTGCTCCAGGGCGTAGTCGCCGACGTAACGCTCGATGCAGCGGATGTGCACGGGCTTCTCGTCGACGTCCTTGCGGTTGCAGTTCTGCTCGCAGATGGCGGGGCAGACACGGCCACAGGTCGACAGCAGCGGCGTCGTCTTGGCGAACTCCTGGAAAGCTTCCTTCCAGGTGTCGTCTTCGCTGCGGTTCTTCCAGTCGTAGTTGTTGATGATCCGCATCACCTCACGCACGTTGTTTCCCGCGGGGCAGTTGCTGCACGGCGCGAGTTTCGGTACGTAATACGGGCGAAGTGGTGACTGCTCGCGCGAGGCGGCGCCACGACCGCGGGATCCGAGCTTCTTCTTCTTTTTCTTGACGATCTTGGCCATGTCGCGGTTTCTCTTCCGTTGTGACGATGCCTGCGGCACCGCCAGCCCTCTACAAGTGACTCGTCATCAACGAATGTCGTTCCCTCTACGTGTCAGCACGCTTCCGCGCGCCTTGCTGTACTATTTCAGCCGATCCGAGTTCCGGGTATCGCCGGCGCCACGGGACTCGCGAAAGACCCGCGCCGCTCGCAGCATTCCGGGCGCCCACTCCGGTGTGCCCAGGGCGTGCAGGTGCACGTAGCACGCGAGCACGTTGTCCTGGACGATACCGTCGCGGCGATCGCCGACGCCGCTTCCCTTCTCCACCGCGAAGGCTGTCGCCGGGGCGGCGGATACGGTCGAGTAGTGGAACTCGTGCCCCTTCAGCCGGGTCCCGACCGGAAAGATCGGGTTGGGCCGATCCACGGTCAAGGCAGCGTAGCCGTGACCCTGGGGGCGTTCGTGCATGGTGGCCCGGATCGGCAAGACTCCGGCCAGCGGCACTTCCTTGTCCGCTGTCTCCAGACGCTCCGCCAGGTACATCAACCCGCCGCATTCGGCGTGGATGGGCAGTCCGGCTTTTGCCTCGCGCCTGATCGCCGCGTGCAAGCCGCCGTTGGCGGCCAGCTGTTCGATGTGCGTCTCCGGAAAACCGCCGCCGATGTAGAGGGCGTCGATGTCCGGAAGCACCTGGTCCGAGAGCGCCGAGATGGGAACCAGTGTCGCACCGTTCCGGCTGAGCGCCTCGAGATTCTCGGGATAGTAGAACGTGAAGGCCGTATCGCTGAAATAACCGATCTTCACGTCCACCGCAGTCTCGGGGGCACCGGGTGCGGCGTTGCCCGAAACTGTTTCCTCGTCTGCGGTCGCGGTTGCTCCCGCTGCCGCCGTTGCCGCCATGGTCGCCGCGATTGTCGGGATCGGTCCCGCTTTCGCGGCGATCGACCGGATCCGGTCCAGCTCGACGTTGTCGCGGACCAGACCGGCCAGTTTGTCCCGCAGAGCCTGCGCCGGCGCGTGTTCCGCCGGCGGGACCAGGCCCAGGTGCCGGCTCAGCAGCATCTGCTGGCGTACCCTGGGCACCGCGCCCAGCACCGGCACGTCCGTGTACTCCTCGATCGCCTGGCGGACGACCCGCGCGTGACGCGATCCGGAAACCTTGTTCAGGATCACGCCGGCGATGTTCACATCCGGCGCCAACTGCCGGCAACCGAGCACCGCCGCCGCGGCGGTGGCGGTGACCTTGACCGGGCTGACGACCAGGAGCACCGGCGCCGCGACCAGCCTGGCCAGCGCGGCGCTACTGTGGGTACCGCCGGCGTCGAGGCCGTCGAGCAGCCCGCGGTTACCCTCGATCAGGTTCAGTCCCGTCCCGGTTGTCCGGGTGGTCCGGATGGCGTGTCGCTGAAACGACGACGCGACCACGTCGGGACGCATCAAAAACGTATCCAGATTGCGCGCCGGCGAACCGGCGGCCCAGCTCAGCCAGGCGGCGTCGATGAAGTCGGGACCCTTCTTGAAGGCCCGCGACTCGTCACCGTCTTCCCTCGCGGCACTCAGCAGTCCGAGCGAGACGACGGTCTTTCCCGAGTCGCCACCAGTACCGGCAATCAGAAGGCGTGGACATTCCTGGGTCGTATCCGGGCTCATCACACCGCTATCTGTCCGCCGGTGGAACCCGCAGGGCCCCACCGGCAGAACCAGCTCAACAACCGACCTACGAACCGTCGCCGGTCAGGCGGGTAGCCAACTAGTCGTTGGCGGCGCCTTCCCGGTGCGGAATCTCGAGAAAGGACCCACCGAAGTAGGTGTAGACCAGCTTCCCTTCCTCGACCAGCTCCTTGATGGCCGTCTTCGGAGTCTTGCGGTCCAGATCGTCCCACTGCTCCTTGCAGGCCTTCGTCAGATCGGTCGGCTTGTACTTCTTCACACCCATGTCACGTTCAACCATCTTGAACATGAGCTCTTTGACTTCTTCTACGCTAGGCATGTTCTACCGCCTCACTCAACGTGTGATGTGCAGCGAGCGCTTGTAGGTCGTGCCCGCGTGCTTGAAATCGTCGATGTGGTACTTGGTGAACTCGAAGCCCGTCTCCTTGAAGAAGCGTGGCCAGCCGATACGATCGATCCACTCGCCCACACGCTCGTACTTGCGGGCGCCCGCCATCCAGCAGTCGACGATCGTCTTGACTGCTTCGACGGTTTCCGGCCAGCGCGGCGGGTTGTTGGGAATGAACGGAATCGCCAGGCGCGAGAACTTCGGTTCGCTCCGGGCATTGGACACCTTGCCGCCGACCCAGATCGAGATACCGTCGTTCAACGGATCCGCGATGGTCATCGACGGGCAGACGGTGAAGCAGTTCGCGCAGAACATGCAATTGTCCTCAAGAACCTCCACCGAGGGGTTGCCGTCCACGGTGGTGGGCCGGATGGCCGCCGTCGGGCACGAGGCGACGGTGCTCGGGATCTCGCACATCTTCGGCAGCGTCGCATGATCGATCTGCGGCACGCGACGGTGAATACCGAGCACGGCGATGTCGGAGCAGTGCACGGCGCCGCACATGTTCAGGCAGCACGCCAAGGCGATGCGCAGCTTGGCGGGCAGGTCGGTGCGCTGGAAATAGGGCGCCATCTCGTCCATCACGGATTTGACCACGCCGGAGGCATCGGTGGCTGCGCTGTGGCAGTGCACCCAGCCCTGGGTGTGAACCATGTTGGAGATGGCCGCGCCCGTACCGCCGACCATGTAACCGGCCTTCTCGATGTCCGCGATCAACGGTTCGATCTGGCCGTCATCGGCCGTCAGGAACTCGACGTTGTGGCGGCTCGTGAAGCGCAGGTGACCCTGGCAGTACTTCTCGGCCAGATCGGCGATCCAGCGGATGGTTTCCGTCGACAGCAAGCGCGGCGAAGCCATGCGCACGGTGAAAATCTTGTCGCCCGTCTCGGAAACGTGGACCATGACACCTGGTTTGAGGTTCTCATGGTACTTCCACTTGCCGTAGTTCTCCTTGATTACCGGATGCAGGAACTTCTCGTAGTGAGGAGGACCGATATCGGTAACTCTCTTCGCGGGTTCTGCCATTTTCAATCACTTCCTTTTTTATGATTCAGCAGGCATCGGGCCTGGAATCGAGTCAAATTCAAGTGACCGGTTCAAGCGGCTCGTGCGCTACGGCGCCGGCCGCTCGCGCCAAGACTATTCCTCCTCGTCATCTTCCTCGAAGAACTCTTCGTAGAAGATGTAGGGGTTGTCGCGCGGGATGGAGACCATCTCGGGCACCGGATCCAGATCGATGGCTTCCAGGAAGTCACCGAGGCCGACACGCTGGATGAATTCTCCGACACGCTCGCGAGCCTTGCCTTCCTCGCACCAGATGTCCCAGATCTCTTCGATGACATCTTTGATCTCGCGATAAGGCGGCTCCATCTTGACGAAGGGCATCATCACGCTGCTCAGCAGGGCGCCTTCGACGATGGGGGCCTTGGAGCCGATCAGCACCGCCGCACCCTCGTCCAGACCCGGACGCAGCGCCTTGGGCATCACGTTGATGCAGTGCATACAGTGCAGACAGGAGTCGTCGTCGATGGTCAGCTTGCTGCCATTCCAGGTGATGCAACGGGCCGGGCAGTTGTTGCAGACGTCGGAACTGATGTCCATGCCGGCGTCGGCGTAGGCCTTGACCTCGTCCGCGTCGATGCGGATGTCGTCGCGCCAGGTGCCGATGATCGAGCAGTCGGCGCGCGCGATGGAGGCGACACAGTCGTTCGGGCAGCCGGCGAACTTGAACTTCCACTTGTAGGGGAAGGCCGGCCGGTGCAGCTCGTCCTGGTACTCCATGGTGAAGTCGTGGCACGCGGCCATGGCGTCGTAGCAGGCGAACTCGCAACGAGATTTTCCGTTGCAGCAGCTCGGCGTACGGACGTCGGAGCCGGAACCGCCGAGATCGAACCCGTTCTGGGTCAGTTTCTCGAAGATGGGCTCGAGTTCCTCGGTGCGGGTTCCCAGCAGCACCATGTCACCGGTCGATCCGTGCATGTTGGTCAGACCACTGCCGTGCTCGTCCCAGATGTCACAGATCGTGCGCAGCGCCTCGCTGGTGTAGTACCAGCCGGCCGGCTGATTGACACGGATCGTGTGGAAGTGAGAGACGTTGGGGTATTCTTCGGGTAACGCGCTGTAGCGACCGATGACGCCACCACCGTAACCCATGACGCCGACGATGCCGCCGTGCTTCCAGTATCCAACCTTGTCGCGGTAGGATTTTTCCAGCTGACCCAAGACGTCTTGGGCCATTGGACTCTTGGCAGCAGCCTTCTTGATCTCCGTAACGAAGCTCGGATACGGGCCGCTCTCCAGTTCGTCCAGCAAGGGAGTCTCAGGAATTGCCATCTGTGCTCCTTTTCTCGATAGACCTGACGGTCCTGCTACAAACGGATGGTCGTGTGTTTTCAGCTTTCGCCGCGTCGAGTCGGGTGTCCGCGCCCGGAGTGTGCCTCTGAACGCACCCGGTGAAGGTGCGGCTGCCGCTGAAAACTGACCTCCTTACGATCTTCCCAAAACAAGTGGCGGTTTCACCACGCCGGATGCCCGGCGAACCGCCTACCAACAGGCGATACGCCCACTTTTCCGAGAACCAAAAATAGATTCTGGCCTCGGGGGAGTCAAGGTGGGCGTTAAAAATTTGTCAGGGATTCGACGGGGTGGGTCGGGGCAATGTAAACACCTAAAAACATGGTGGCTACGTGAAGAATTGCGAAGGCTCGGATTCGGATACGAGATGAAATCAAGGTGGTATAGTGCGTGGATCTGTTAAGTAGTTAACAAGCCGAGGCGTGCGGTCGCTGTCGAACACTTACAACAACCTGTCTTTTCTCCGAGGCTCGATTCGCCCGTCACATCGCGAGTGGTATCAGGCTCCATCCACCAGCCCGCTCACCGTCCGCAATCCATACCCCGCAGCGAGCAACTCGTCCGTCAACACGTCGACCGCTTCGATCGTCTGGCTCCGGTCCACCCCGAGCCGCCAGCCTCCGTCGTGGAGGATGATCACCGCGCCTGGTTCCACTCGCCGGCGCACGTGTTCGATGATCGCGTCGCGGCCCGGACGGCGGGAATCCCGGGGGTGGATGCTGCCGACCACCGGCTGGTATCCCAGCTCGCGCACCGTGCTCAGCACGGCGTCGTTGAACCAGCCCATGGGTGGCCGCAGGAAACGCGGCCGACGACCGACGATCGACGCGATCAGTTCGCCGCAGGCGCGGATCTCCCGGCGCAGCAGCGGCGGCGGCAGCACCGAAAGGGGCACGTGGTGGTCGCCGTGGTTGCCGATCTCGTGTCCGGCGTCGTGGGCCGCCTTCACGAGCTCCGGAAAACGCCGCGCTCGACGTCCGACCACGAAGAATGTGGCGGTGATCCCCTTGGCGGCGAACATGTCCAGCAGCCGCGGCGTGTACCGTGGGTTGGGACCATCGTCGAAGGTGAGGGCGACGACCTTGTCCTGCGTCGCGACGGAGCAGAGCAATCGCCGCCCCAGATACTCGCGCACCGATGCCAAGTCCAGCAGGCTCCGGCTCACGACTCCTCCTCCCGGGCGCGCAGGTACTCGGCCATGGCCTCGTCCAGCTCCGCGATCAGGCCCCGGCGTAGGCGTCGCAGCTCGCGAATCTGGTAACCCAGCAGGAACTCCAGCCAGGCAAACCGCAACCACCGTCGCCGCTTACGCATGCGCAGCGCATACTGGCGCGAGAAAAGGCCCGCGAGCGGCAGGACCAGGCCCAGCACGAGCGTGCCCCAGCCGCCCAACACACCGTGGGCTTTCGTGAGCAGAAACGCGTACCAGGCCGCGAACAGTACGAAGCCCACCACGAACTGATAGGAGTGGCGCTTCGTCAGATCGGGGGCGAAGTGCCGCGCCGTCCATTCGGTCAACACGTAGGGCAGGACGTTGCCGACGACGCCGATCACCGCCGGCGGCAAGCCGACGGCGCCCATGACCAGGAAGCGGACCATCTCGGCCCGCATCGACGGCCCCTGCTGCGCGCGCAGCAACTCGTCGCGCAGCCGCAGCTCGTGACGGCGGGTCCGGTAGTCCTCCATCAAACGCGCCAGGCCCCAGATCACCTCGGGATTGTACTCGTAAAAAAAGTCCATGGCGCGGGCGAACTCGCGGGCGAGGGTCTGGTCCTGCTCGAAACGCGTGCCGCCGGGGATCGTCAGGTCGTCGCGCTCGAGTAGTTCGCCCTTGTAGACCTTCGTCACATCGCGCAGCAGGGCGTCGAACTCGGCGCGCTCCACATTGACGACCTCGTGGCGTAAAGCGTCCTGCAGGGTCGCCGTCAATGCGTTGACCGCCGCGACCTCGTCGGCCTCGTAACGCTCCCGCCAGTCCGTGACGCGGATCGGACGGCCGAAGCGCACGAGCACGCGGCTGCGGAATCGTCGCCGACTCTCGAAGCTCAGCCCCACCGGCACGATCGTCAGGTCCATCCCCCAGTCCACGTCGCGTTCCGCACTCAGGGCCACGCGTGCGGTGCCGGTCTTGAGCTTTTGCACGCGGCGTTCCTCGGCGCTCGTTCCCTCGGGAAAGATGCCGATGGAGCCGCCGTCACGCAGCACCTCGTGGCAGGCCGCGAACATGGCCGCATTCCTGTCCGACGCTCCCTCCACATCCTGGGATCTGTACACGGGAATCACGCCGGTGCTGTGCAGGAACCAGGCTTTCCACCACGAACGGAACAGGCCGCTGTGGGCGATGAAGTGCAGCATGCGGCCGGCGCCGAGTCCCAGCAAGAGGGCGTCGGTTATGGAGTGGGGATGGTTGGAGGCGAAGATGACCGGACCGGCGCCGGGAATGTTCTGCCGTCCCGTGATCTCCAGTTTACGGAAATACCCGTACACGCCGGCGCGGACGAAGAAACGGGAGATCCTGTAGAGAAGGGGGACGCGCATGTCGCCTCGCTGGTCGTGAAATCACGGTCGGCAATGCGCGCAGTATACCCGTAGGGGTAGTTGCTGTCGTCAGGGGAATGGGCGCCCGGGATCCGGCCGCATGTCGACCTGGTTCACGGCGAATGCGTATACAACGTATCCCGCCGACTGTCCCGCACCACCAGCAGGTCCACGTAATTGTGCACCGACTCGATCACGGTATCACGCACGGTGACCGTGAGCAGGTCGTTGCGGGCCACGCCATCGCCCGTGTTCAGGTAATTGAACTGCAACGAGTCGGGTGCGAAGCCCCACAGCTCGATGGAGGTCGTGGTGTCGTCGCGGGTGAAGTAGAGCTCCATGGAACTCAGGCCGTACTGTTGTTCGACGGACTGGTGCACGGCGCCCCAGATGGCGCGCAGGGCCATCTTGGCCTCGAGTTCTCGGGGCAGGTCCGGTTCGGGGATGTCCCAGTCGTACTGGACGGGAGCGGAGAGCTCGTCGACCAGGCTGCCCATGTAGCGGGTTTCGCGGTGGTAGGTCTTGTACTCGAGATGGCCGGCCTGCTTCCAGGTGGCGGCCTGGTCCAGGAACTCGGACGACAGTCCCTGCAGGATGTAGCTGTTACCCGACGGATGGATCACGAGCAGGTCGCCGTTGCTGAAGCCGGAGCGGCTGAAGTCGTAGATCTCGGCAAAGGCGATGCTGTCGGCGGCGGCCTCGTTGTAGGCGCAACACTGGAAGAGGTAGGCCAGGGCGTCGCGATCGGTCAGGACCACCCGGGGGATCACCGGGCGGGTCAGGGAGACCGAATCGGTGTCCACGCTGCCGCTCAGTTCGGCGTCGCCGACGAACTCGCGATACTCGACCCGGCTGATCGGGCCCTGCTGGTAGCGAGTGGTTGCCGGCTGGACGACGAGGTCGTCGTCGCCGGTCTCTTTCTCTTCGAGGTGGGTGCGGGCTTTTTCCTGCAGGTACTGCAGGTAGGCCGGCAGGGGTTCGGTCGCCGGGTTGTCGGCGACCGACGTGTCACCGTCGGCTCGGTCTTGATCCGCATACGCTGTCGGGATCCGCACGGGCTCGTCCAGCGCGATACCGAGGACGCACATCGCGGGCAGCCCAAACGCGAGAACTGTCAAAAACCGGCGGTTCATTGAATAACTCCCCCCCGCTCCTCGCCGACCGGCCTTGCCCCGTCATTGACCGGACGCGCGTCGTCACCAACCGGTATGGCATCTTCTCGAGCCGGCAACATCGCCGCCAGGCTCCGGGCCTCCTCGCGGGCGGCGATGGCCTCGCTGAACAGGCCGAGATCGCCGGCCAGACGCTGACGCAGTTCGTACATACCGACCAGCAGGGTCGGATCGAAATCGGTAGGCGACTGCTCGAATACGCGCATGGCGTCGCCGACCGCCGAGCGCACCAGTTGCAGCGCGCCCTTCTTGTTGCCGTCGGCGAGCACCGAGGCGGCGCTGTAGCGGGCCATGGCCGTGATCTTCGGTTCGCGGCCGTACTGTTCGGCCACGCCCAGGAAGCAGTAGAAGGCCTCGCGCTGCCGGCCGGCCTGCTGATAGTAGGTGCCGCGGTTGTACAGCAGCACCGGATAGACTTCGACAATGGTCGAGTCGATGTTCCCGACCTCGGGATTGGGATTGGGTTGCCGCGCCACGTCCTGCAGCAGGGTGTACATGCGGTCCAGGCCGGCGTCGTACTCGTCGAGTTTCAGGAAATCGAGGGTGCCGATGGCCCATTGCACCGCGCGTCGCACGCCGGGAGTTCGGGCCTCGGCGAGTATCGATTGCAGCACCTCGTGCTTGGACCGCGCCAGCACCCGGGTCGAATCGGGCAGCAGGGTCGCTTCGGTCCAGCGCTCCTTCAGCCGCAGGTTGCCGTCATCCCACGACCAGTACTCGAGGAGCTGGCGAGCGGCGCCCGTGTCCGGGTCGTCGCTCAGGTAGATCTGGCGGGCGTAGTGGTAGAGGAAGCGGTCACCGTCGCGCGCGTCGAAGGCCAGCCGCTTGCGCAGCGAGTCGACGCTCAACAGCCACTGGCTCACCTGGCGGTCGGCCACCGCGCTGCCGAGGGCGTCGAGATCCTGCCAGCCCTGTTCGAGGAAGGACTGGTAGTAATAGCCGTCGACCTCGGGCAGGTAGGCGGCCAGGCTGGGACGGGGCCGATCGCCGGTCGCGAGGGTGCGTGCGGCGGCAGCCGGCTCGGTGGGTGCGATCGTGTCGCGCACCTGCGTCATGTCGCGATCGAAGGCGAAGCGCTCCAGCAGCACTTCCTCGCAACGAGCGAGGTGGATCCACGAGCGTTCGCGGAGAGAATCGGCCTGCGTGCTCGCCCAGTCCTCGCGCGAGGCGAAGTAGGCGAGGCTGCCCATCTGGTAGAGATAGGGGTATTCGCCCGGTTCCTCGCTCAACAGTCGCTCGTACACCACCAGTGCCTCGTCGTAATCGCGGCGTTCGCCCAGCACGCGGGCACGGTTGAAAAGATCGCGCGCCAGGTCGATCTGGACGGCCTTGCGCAGCCGGTCGTGATGACTGACCGCGCGCAGATGGGCCCGGCGGTTGGCGATCAGCCGGTCGGCGACAGCGCGGTAGGCATCCGCCAGGTCGTTGCGGTCTCGGACGGCTTCGAGGCCGCCCGCCTGCTCCGCGATGACGTCGAGCTGCTCGAACAGCCGCGTGCGCTCGTCGCCTGCGGTGGTCGCCGCTTCGAGACGCGGCTGCCAGTAGCGGGCGGAAAGCCGGTTGTAGCCGTCGACCAGCTTCCGGTTCGCCTCTTTCATGGTCAGCAGACCCTGCTGCAGATCCACGAGATACTGCTTGCCGGCCTTGCGGGCGGCCAGCTCGCTCTGGAAGGAGTCGGCGGTGTCGATCCAGGCGGCGCTGCTGTCGGCCTGGCGGACCAGCTCGCCCAGGTCGCCGTAGATGTCGGTGAGCAGCGAACTCACGCGCCGCGGATTGTACGGCCGGTCGGGATTGGACAGGTCGAGGCTGCTGGTGGCGACGAATTGATCCCACAGCGCCTGCAGCTCGAGAATCGTCTCGCGTTTCTCCACGAGGGTATTTTGCAGGCCGCGTAACGCCGGAGTGGACAGGGAGCTGGGGCCGATGCTCTGCGCAGCGGTGCCCATCTCGTTGATGGCCACGTCGAGTTGCTGGCCGAACTCGTTGAACAGTTTCTTGACCTCGCGCTGACTGCGGGCTGAGTCGGCGAGCAGGGAGTGGAAATCGAGGCCGCCGACGATGCCGCTGAGACGGTCGCGCAGCTCGCGACTGCGACTGCTGAAGCCCAGGATGGCGACCTTCAGATCGGCGGCCACGGCGGCGCGGCCCGGATCAAATAGATCGATGCCCAGGTCCTGATGCAGCGAGTCGGTCCGGGTCAGGAACACCGACAGATCGGTCAGTGCGCGATCGAGCGACACGACCGACCGCGCCTGGTCGTCGCTGCCGGCCAGCGCGCGCAGGAGCAGGCCGCCGACCACGGCCGAATCGGCACTGCTCAGGAAAACCTGGTTGTCGTTTTCGTCCGTGCGGTCGGTCGCCTCGAGGAAACGCAGTACGCTGGCCAGGGTATCGACCTGCTGCTGGGCGACATCGAGCCGTCGACTCTGCTGCTCGAGCACCGCTAGCGTGTCGGTGTTCATCACCACGCCGTACAAACTGTCGGCCTGGACCACGAAGCTGGTGTCGATACCGAACGGCACCACCGGTGGCGGTTGCACGACGGGCATCGTGTCCACTGCCGTCAGCGCAACATTCGCCGCGGTGTCGGTCGCGACATCCCCCATGGATCCGGGGCCGGGCCCACTTGCACAGCCGAACACGACAAAGGCCGCCACGGCGAGCAGGTAATACGCCAGCCAGATTCTGAACGTTCTGAGCGTTCTCGACGTTCTGCGTTCTCGGAGTCTCGTTTCGGGTGTCTCGCGCATTGCCATCAGTCCCGTCTCTTGATTTCCAGCCACTGCAACACGATCTCGAAAATGCCCGGCACCTCGTCCGGAATCGCCGGCACCGCCGCGAGCGATACCTCGATGATGCCGCCCTCGGCGGCGCGGTCACGGAAGACCTCGCCTTGCTGGACGTGTTTCGCATCGAGATAGAAATCGGGCAGATCGATGCGATAGGCGGTCTGGCCCACGACCACCAGAATGCGCAGCAGGTTGTTCTCGTGGCGATAGAGGAAGAACAGGGAATACAGGGTTCCCCGGTCGTCGACCACCTGGCCCACGGAAGTCAGGTCATCCTTCAGGGCGCTGTATTCCAGGGCGTTCTGGATGGCCGGACGCAGGGGTGTCTCGTTGCGCAGGATCCAGCGCGCCAGGTTCTCTTTTTCCTCGCTGATCGGTTTCTCGATGCCCACGCCGCTGGTCGTCGCCGAAGCGCCGCGACGGACCACGACGGCATCGCCCATTTGCTGGGCGCCGGCGAGCATGCTGTCGGTCACGCGGTCGGCGCCGTCGCCCGCGTAGGCAACCTGGCCGCCGGCCGGCAGATCGTTCTCGTCGTGCCGGCGCGAGCCGGGTCCGGCAGCGCGGTTGAGCACCGTCAGTCCCGACTGCTCGGCCTGCTGCGCCGCGACCTGCGTCGAGGGGTCGTACAGGCCCGGATTTTCCACCTCGATAGCCGGCGTATCGCCCTGGTACTGCGGTCTCGCGCCTGCCGCTTCCAGTTCCAACGCCATCGTCTGGCCGACGGAGGTGGTCACGATCGGTTCGTCGGCCATGGTTTCCGGCTGGAGTTCGCGCTGGAAATCATCGAAATCCATTTCGAATTCGGGGAGGACCGATTCGAAGCTGTTTTCCATCATGCTGAACTCCGCCTGCAACTGCGGTTCGGGCGGCGGCGGCTGGAGAATCTTGGCAATGACGCGATCCGGCTGGCGCACGGCGGTAAAGGTGATCGTCCCGAACAACACGAACACGAGCAGGACAGGCATTACCAGCAGCGAACCGCCCACCGAGCTGAATCGGTTGTCGAGTATCTTTTCCACGCGTTGGCTGTTCATCGACGCACTCTCCGGTTGCTTTCCGGTTTGCTATCCCATCAGCCCTGCGCCCGGGCCAGGCGGGTCGCCGGACTCTGGTTCGCGGGACTCTGTTTCGCGGGACCTGGGGTAACCGGGCTCCTGGTCACGGGACCTTGACTCTCCGGGCTCTGGCTCACCTGATCCTGGAACTTGAAGCAGGTGATCGACTTGGGCATGCTCAGTTCCTTGCAGATGTCGATCAGGTCGACCGTGTACTGGGTCGGCGCGTTGAACTCGGCCTGGATCGCCACCGCCATACGGCCGGGATTGATCTCGTCGAGCAGGCGCTTGAGCTCGTCGTACTTGGCGCGCATCAGTGTCGGGTCGCTGCTTTGCAGGGGCATCCGCACCTGGTACTTGCTGTCGATCCAGCCGCACTGGATCCGCCCGTCACGGCGCACGAAGACGTCGAACACCTCGCGATCGGCCGTCACGACCGGATTGTCGGCCTTGCTGTGCGGCAGCGGGATGTCGACCTGTTCCTGGATCTTGGTGATCATCAAGAAGCCGAACAGGACGATCAGCACCACATCGACGAGCCTGATGATCATGCCGGCGTTGCGTTTCATGGCCACGACTGTCTCCTTCCACTGGTTCACGTCGCAGGCGGCCGGCCAAGCCGCACTGCAGGACGTCCGCGATCGTACCGATCACGCCGCCCGGTCGTGGATGTCCTTGATCAGGATCTCGCGATAGTTCTCGATCTTGGTCATGGCGCTCATGATCCGATTACGGACCGCCGCGCCCATCTCGGTACTCATCCAGTTGATGATCACCGAGACGACGATGCCCAGGAAGGTCGTCACCAGCGCCACACCCATGGCCGCCAGCAGATCCTCGTTGGACTGGGCCACCGCCTTGGCGGCGAAACCTCGGTAAATTCCCCAGACGGTACCGAGCAGGCCGAGACCACCAGCGGTGTCGGCCAGAAAGGCCATGCGCGCCTCGAAGGTGTTGAAACGGTGTTCCGCCTTCTCGCGATAGAACTCCGACTCCGCGCTGACCATGCTCAGATCGCCCGACTGCTTGTACACGCCGACCGCATCGCTCAGGAACCGTCCGACGCTGCTCTTCTTGCCCTGGTCGGCGATTTCCTCGAACTCCTTCACGCTCACCTCGCCCAGATCGGTCTTGTAGATCTTGGTGCCGCGCAGCCTTTCGAGCAGATGTTGACGGAGCTGATCGACCATCAGGACGATCGCCACGACCAGCAATCCCAGGATCACGTGGCTGATGGGCTTGCCCTTGTCGATGAACGCCTTTACCGACTCGCGCACGACGAGCCGGTCCTCGTCGACGACGACCGGCCCCGGCTGGCTGAGCCGCGCCAGGCGGGATTCGCTGATCGGCGATTCGGTAGGCGACGAAGCGTCGTTCGTCGATTCACTGGTCGTTGCTTCCTCGGCCGGTGCTGACTGGGCCAAGGCCCCGCCACCCAGCAGCAGCACCGCCAGCGGCACGAGCAGCAGCAACGCTGTCTTGGTGTTGGATTTCATTCTGTCGATCCTCCCCTATTGAATGGATGCATCGGTCTGGTTCGCGTTTTCGGTGTTCTTGTCGTCCAGATTCTCGAAACCCCGGTTCTCGTAATACGGGCGTGTGTCGTCGCGATGCGAGCTCGCCGGCGCAGCGGAGCGTCCGGTCCGGGATCCCGGATCCAGCAGCAGCATCGTCTCTCCCCGTTGCAGCGCTTCCGGCGGCAGTTCGGTGTTACCGAAGACCAGCGACCGCTGGATCACCTGGCGCGCCACCTGCAGCGGCTGGGGTGGGAGCTGACTGTGCGTACCGTCGGGATGTCGCCAGCTGAACTGATAGCTGTAGCTGTCCACCGCTACGATCTCGCCCCGCTCGTTCCGCCAATCCCACCAGATGGTGTCGGGCGGCGCGGCGGCGGCGGCGATGGTGCGCACCGTCGCACCGTCGGAATCACGCAAGGTCCAGGTCCAGGCCGCGACCCGGTCCCGGGGCCCGAAGGTGTGCACGATAAAAGGCACACGTTCGAACTGGTACAGGGTGATCTCTTCGACGGCGGGAATCGCTTCCTGGCCCACGGGCCGATTGAGCCGGTGCCAGCGTTGCCGATCGTCCAGCGCCGGCAGCTGGTAGATACCGATCTGCTGGGTGTCCGGTGTGTACTCGACCTCGCTCTGTCCGGCCAGCTTGCCCGCGAGATAGGCGGCACGGTCGAGCTGCTCTGCATCGGCGACGATGGTGACGCTCGTGCCCGTGGCGGTCTGCAGCTGTTCACCCAGCTCGCGTACGTTGCGCATGTACGCCGCGCTGTAGTTGCCCCGCGGCAACTCGCGATCGGGACGCGCCGGTTGCGCCTGGGCGGCGATCGAGTACGCGACCCGATCGGACCAGGTCGTGTCCAGCACCCCGATACGCCACCGGGGAAGCTGCCGGATCTGCGCCATGTCCACCAGCGGCGAGAAGCTGCGCTTGAGCCGCTTGATGCGGATCAGCGCCGTGTCGACCGGCGCCTGCACGCAGAAGTGATTCGCCTTGGCTGTGAGCAAGTGATTCGCCTTGGCTGTGAGCAGTGGCAGGCTGAACGATTTCGCGGTGGGCAGGGCCGCGCTGCGCGGTGCCGACAGGTCCGGCTGGTAGTCGTGATCGACCGGATCGCGGTGCGTCAGGCCCGTGACTGGCTCGGGACGACCGAAAGGCTGGTAGCAGATGGCTATGCCGTGGCTGCCCGCGGTCTCGTTGGCCAGATCCGAACGCGGCAGGCTGAACTCGTAGTCGACGAAAAGCTCGCGGTTGACGACCAGGCGTGCACCCAGAGCCCAGCTCCGCTGCCCGAAACGCGCGGTCAGCGCATTGCCGCCCAGCAACAGCACACGCGCCGATCCACTCGGGTGGGTATCGAATTCGTCGTCGATCAGCCCCGCCGCCACCTGCACGCCGTGACCCTCGTAACCCAGGCCCAGTCGCCAGGTCTGTGCCAGCACGACTGTTTCGTCGTCGGAGAAGGAGACGTTCGGTTCGTGGGGATTCTCCAGGACGAATCCTGCGGTCACACCCCACAGCGGTCTCGTCCAGGCGAGGGCGAACCGGGTTGTCGGTACGGTCTTGGTGAGCGAGGCGGCCATCAGCGGATCGCCGGGATCCGCAACATCGATCGCGCTGCCGACGAATCCGCGCTGGTTGAAGCCGGCAGCCGCACCGAGGCTCAAACCGCGCCAGATCCGCTTGCCCCAGCCGGCGCCCAGTTCACGCTCTTCCCACAACGGCGTTGTCAGGTAGCCCAGGTCGATCGACAGCCCGCCGAAGCGCCGCTTGCCGGCGTAGACGAGCCGACCCGTGTGCAGGTCGGTGCTCTGTTCGAGCAAACCCAGGTGCAGCAAGCGGTATCCCGCCGCCACCTGATCGAGGGTCATCTCGCCGAGCGCCGGGTTCACCGTGTAGGCGAACGGATCGTTCAGGTCCGCGGGAATGGTATTGGTGTCGTAGCGCTCCGTCGCCGGGGCCGGCGCCGACAAGATGACCAGCTGCAGGCTCGCAAGGGCGATCGCCAGGACCAGCAGCCGGAGTCGTCGGGATCGCCGGCGTATTCGTGCAAGCCACGAAAGCCGCAAAAGCGGTGATGCGACGGGGCGTCCGGTCATCGTATCACCCCGCAGATCCCGGTATGGAAGGCCGTTTCGCCATCGTACACCACGTAGAGGTAACTGCCCGCCGGCACCTGCCGTCCGTCGCGATCGCGGCCGTTCCAGGCCAGGCGCTGCTCGCTGTCGGGTGTCGTGGACTCGAAGAGCAGCTGGCCGCCGAGACTGAAGATGCGCAGCCGGGGCGCGGCGATGCTCTGGTTGGCGAGGAGGAACAGCACCGCGTCGTTGCGGCCGTCACCGTTGGGTGTGGCCACATTGGGCAGCACCTCGAACGATCCCGAGTTCACCAGGAAGCAGTATTCGGTTTCGTTGTTGGCCGTGACGATGTCGTCGACGCTGGTGACGGTCATGCGCGCACAGTATTGACCGGCCATTTCGGGCACGTACATGACCTGGGGAATGTTCACCGATCGGCCCGCGGCCAGGTTCGGGTAGGTCGCGGTGCGGGACGTCACGGTGCTGCCGTTTGGATCTTCGAGCCAGACGGTCGCCGTGAATGTTCCCGCGTTGAAATCGTGGCAGCGTACACGCCCGGTAATGCGGACGGGTTCGCCCAGGAAGCCCTCGACCGGCGGATCGTATATCTCGGCTTCGAGATCGGGACAGTCGCACTTTACGAAGAACGGGATCGCCTCGCTGGTCACCAGCTGCTCGGACGCCACCTCCCGCGCCGACAGGGTAACGGTGCCGACCTGCTCACACAGCTCCTCCGAATTCACGCCCGCCGGCGCGAACACCTCGATCAGCGCCTCGCGGTGGTCATCGGTGTAGGTGATGGCGGTGAAATCAGCCATCGGCAGCGGCAGATCGGCCACCTGCAGCTCGATCTGATCGCCGTCGGGATCGACGGCGCGAACCCGCAGCGACAAGTAGTGCTGCGCCCTGACCGCCAGGGCGTTGAGGTTGTCCAGGTCGTTCAGCGACGTACGGCTGCCGCACGGCTCGAGGGTAGCATCAGCGGGATCGAGCACCAGTTCGAGATAGTCGAGCCGAGGGGCTTCGTTGGCGTTCGCAATGTCCGCACCGAGCGGGATCATGCCGGTCAGGATCACGCCGAGCAGGATCGCGCCGGCCAGAGATGCTCTGGCCATGATTGCTCCGGCCAGTTTTACGCTGGTCCCTGTCGTGAGCAGCCGTCTGGCGGGATGCTGTACTGTGCGCGCTTTCATCGTGCACGTGCCCTTCGTGTTATTCGTCCTGCTGCCGTGCCGGAATCAGTTTCCGCCGGGTGTTCTCGATCAACAATTCGTCACCGGTCAACCTGGCGGCGACCTCCAGAAGTCGCCAGGCTTCGGCATGGTCGGCACGGTCGGTGTGGTCTGCGCGGTCCGAGCCGTCACCAGTGCTCGCGCCGGTTTCCGCCAGCTCGGTAACCAGCTGCAGCGCGATCTGCTTCATGCTGTCGAACTCGCCCCGGCAGAACTCGATGATGGCCATTTGCCGCAAGGCGGGTACCGGATCGTCCGACCAGCGCAAGGCCTGCGCGAAGTGGTCCCGGGCCCGGCTGTACCGCGAATCGTCGAGACGGATGATACCGAGATCGAAGGCGGCCTCGGGGCTCTCGGCGCCGGCGGCCAGCGCCGCTTCCAGTGCCGTTTCGGCCTGCGCCAGATCGCCTCGTTCGATCGCCAGACGGGCGTGCACCAGCAACGCCAGCGCGTTTTGTGGGTCACGCTCGAGGATGCGGTCGGCGACCAGCGCCGCCGCCGCGAATCGATGTTGATGGTAGAGGTCGGACATCAACAGGATCTGCCAATCGAAATCGATCCGGCCCGCTTCGAGGTGCCGGTGCAGTTCGTTTTCGCCGATGCCGCCGAGTACGGCCAGGTTGGCCTGCGCCGCCTGTACATCAGCGCGGTCCGGCTGGACGACCTCGCAAACGTCCAGCAATGCCAGGGCGGTCGGCAGATCGCTGCGCGCATAGGCGGCCAGCGCCTTCTCGATGGTATCGTCGGCCACGCTGCGCCGGGCGGCGTCGATGATCTGGTCATGGGTCGATCCCCATTGCCGGGCGTTGTCGTACCAGCGCACCATGGCCGGGTAATCGCCGCGCTTGCGGTACAGTTCACCCAGCACGAACGCGGCCTCGGCGGGTGCCTGGCCGCTGATGTTCCCGGCGGACCTGGCGGCGAGTTCGTTTTCGAGGCGGGCGATGACATCGGATATCGGTGCTTCGGACACTGCTGCCTCGGCAGCCGGCGTTTCGGACGCTGCGGGCGCCGCATCCCGTACCGGCTGCGCGTCGAGCCAGCGCCAGAGCGCGCCCAGGTTACCGCCGGCGACCAGCGTCTCGATACTCGCCAGGTCGGGGCCGTGGAGCAGAATCCGGGTTTCGGCGAGACAGCGCACGACAGTGGATCGCTGGGGCTCGAGCTGGGCCGCGTCGCTGTAGGCCCGGTGAGCGCCGGCGATGTCGCCGTCCTGGAACAGACGATCCGCCTCCGACACCCGCTCACGCCACACGAGGCGGCGCCGGGCGTCGATCCGGTCGCGATAGCGCGCCGAGCGGGCCAGCGAGGCGTCGAACCAGTGGTTCATCGCCGCGTAGTCGCCGGCTTCAACCTGCAGCTCGCCCAGGAAATAGGCTTCCCAGTCGGTGGGAGAATGGGCATAGTCGGCCTCGAGCCGCCGGATCGCCGCATCGCGGTCGTCGAATTCGAGGCGCAGCAGATGGTCGAGTCGACCCTGGGTGACAGTACAGCCGGACAGCAGGACCAGCGGCGTCAGCAGGACGACAGCCAGCGCCACGATCGACCACCCGTCCATCCACCGCCTTCCGCGCGGACTTCTCCCAGTCCCGCAGCGGGATTTTTCGCCATACGCCGGTGAATTATCTACCCACATGGAACAGATTTCCCTCCCTGACGGATTCGCGCGCCATGCAGACTGATCGTCAGTCCTCGGGTATTTCCCTGGGCTGCAATCAGATACTCAGCTCCGCACGAGTCAGGATTCTCTCGCCAGCCAAAATTTCCTGTGGAGATTGCACAGATCGTGCCGGTAGCCTGCCGATCGTAGGTACGTTATCTGGTTAGCAGTTAAAGGATTGTGAAACTCGATATGCGGACGGGTGCGCAGACGAACGAGCGGGCGAGCGAGCAGACGAGTACGCTGTACGGTGAACAAATACTATTCCCGGAAAAAGGAGGCCGGAGCCACGGGTTGGTGGCTGTGAAGCCTGCTCCGGCGGCATCGCCAAGACGGATTCCGCTGCCGGACGACAGCTTGCGCGCGCTGATACCATATGCTACGGTGCCAGCGTTCGCGATCGTCGCTGCAGTTGTGTATGTGTAGCTTACACAAAAAGTTACAAGAATAGATAGAATGGGATACCCATGAAGATCCTCGACCTGGGTTGCGGACCACAGTCGAAGAAGCCCGGCGCCGTCGGCCTGGACATCCGACCGGCGCCCCACGTCGATGTCGTACACGATCTGAACGACTATCCCTATCCGTTTCCCGACGATGAATTCGACTTCATCGAGATGTCGCACATCATCGAGCACGTGGTCCGCCCTCTGAACCTGATGCGCGAGATCCACCGCATCGCGCGGCCCGGCGCCGCGGTACGCATCATCACGCCACATTACTCCTCGCAGCTTTCCTACGGCGACCTCGAGCACTTCCATCATCTCGGCTATATTACTTTCCTCACCTTGCAGAACACCGGCCTGTTCAGGATCACGCGGCACAAGTTGTGGTTCACGGATCTTTACAAGGCCCTGGGTATCGCATGGCTGGCCAACCGCAGCCCCCGCAAGTGGGAGAAGTACTGGGCCTTCCTGTGGCCGGCGCTGTACGTGGAAGTGTTCCTCGAGGTGGTGAAGGATCCTGCCGAGGCCAAGGATCTGTTGCAGGAGTACATGTATTGATGTAGCGCACATCTGGACCGCACCTCGATCCATCATTTGCTGTCTACCGTCGCACCTCCCGTTGCACACCTCCCGCCCTGATTGCGCATACAGGAACACGTCGCAGCATCGCGGTCCGACGCGAGCCGGTACCGCCGGGTAAAGCGACTCCCCGGCTCCAGAGGCTTGCGGCAAATAACCGCGAAAACTCTCGACTCTCTACAAGGAGACAATCATGCGATACCTGAAGATTGTTCCTCGACTGCTGCTCATGGCATCGGTACTCTTCGCCGTTCCCGCCCTGGCGCAACCCTCGATGACCAACTCCTGGGCCACGACGGCAAGCCATCCCGACTGGGTTTCCATGTGTAATGTGCCTGACGGGACGGGTACGCCGTTCACAGCCGCCCACAGCTTCGGCTGTATTCCGGTCGACGCACGCATCCGGGTCACCATGCTCAACGCGGCCGGCGCGCCCATGCCGGGCATCCCGGCCAGCGACATCTGGGTCGAGTCATCCCTCGGCGGCATGGCGCTTTGCCCGTACACCAACCCGCCCGGTACCTGGCCCGGATACGTTTCGATCGCCGACGGGCCAACCAATGGCGCCGGCGTGACCTGGTTCACCAATTCCACCTTCGCCGGCGGCTACACCTCGATCGGTGGTCCGGAGTTCTGCGTGGTCATGACCCCGTGGGGCAGGGTTGCCGGCACCGGGCCGGGCGGGCCGCCGAACAGCAACCTGCGGATCGGATTCAACAGTCCGGACATCGATGGCAACGGCGTCGTCGATATCGCCGATGTCGCGCAGTTCGCAGTGTGCTTCTTCGGTGGCGGGCCGCCGCCCTATCACTGCAATTTCTGCTGGGACAACGCCATCGACCTGTCGGATCTCGTGATAATGGCCCAAGCATACGGGCGGACCTGTCCGCCGTGATCACTGTCCGATCGCCGCGCGAGGTGCAGCGAAGCGATTCACGACGGCGTGGACGAAACAGCAAAGGAATCTCCGGTGGCAACGCCGCCGGGGATTCCGGTTGCCGGGAATTCCACATTCACTGCCGCGCCGAACAGCGCTAGTGGTCCGTCAAGATTAAGAACAGGTGTTCTGCGAGTTCACGAGCAGTCAGATGCAAGTCGCGCGAGCGCAGGACTAGCCATAGCTAATTCAAGGGAGCACGGCGCCGCAGATGGCTGTTCGTGGGCTCGCAGAACACCTGTTCTTAATCTTGACGGACCGCTAGGACGATGCCGCCTTCTCGACCATCCGTCGCCCGAGCAGCACGATCGGCACCACCAGTACCACGATCAGAACCAGGGCGACGGCCATCTCCGACCAGACGTCCGCCAGCGATGCGCCGGTCAGGGTTACCCGGTAGACCGGATCGATGACCCAGTAGGTGGGAAAGAGCTGGGCGATCCATCGCGGCCAGCTCGGAAAGAGATAAAAGACCACCGGGGTGACGATAAAAATGTTCAGGGTCTTCACGAGCATGTACAGGGTCTTGGCGCTGCCGGCCAGCGATCCGTACAGTAGCCCGATCTCGATACAAAACACTCCCGCCACCGCGAGGCTGACCAGCAGCGGCAACGGCTGGGCCGTCAGCGCCCCGTTCAGCAACAGCGTCAGGTACGACATGGTGCTGACGAGGATGAAACTGAGCAGCGCCTTGGCCAGCAGCAGCTCCGCGATCTTCACCGGGGTCACGAGCAGGGCATCGAGGGTATGCCGTTCCCGTTCCTGCACGAGCATGAAGGCCGTGAAGAAGATGCCGACCATGACCAGCACGTACATCACGAGCAGGGGGACCAGGCGCTGGGCGATGGGCAGGGTGTTACGGCTATCGGTCTTGCCGCCTTCGGGATCGGCACCGCCGATGTCGTCGTTCACCACGATCCGTACCGGTGCCGGCCGGCCCTCGACCCGGCGGATCTCGTCCATGGTGGCGAGGGCGAGCAACAGACGATTGGCGGCCAGGCTCTCGCCGGCGGCGAAGAACTCGAGGGCGGGGCGTTCGCCCGCCCGTACCGCGTCATCGAAGCCCGGCCCGAGCACGAGCCCGGCATCCACATCGTTGTGCTCGACGAGGCGGCGCACCGTGGCTGCGTCGGGCGCGACCGTGACTTCCATACTGTCCAGCGCGAGAAAATTCGCCGTGATCTGTGATCGGCCGAGATCGGCGATACCGAGTCGCGGTTGCGGGTCGAGCAGCGTCAGGAACACCGCCTGCATCAGGAAAGTCATCAGCACGGGCATGCCGACCACGAACAGGAAGACCGGTGAGCGCGGACCGGTGCGCAGGTCCTTGGCCAGCAGATGCAGTATCCGCCGGCCGCTGGCGCGAGCGCCGCGGGACCTTTCACCATCTGATCGCACGACGGCATCCTTCCGCCTGGTCACCGGCAGCAACGCGCAGCCGTTGCGCTTGCTGATCGATACGGATTGTCTTCCCCCGGCGTCGCCCTGTCAATGGCATCGGCTCCGGTCGCCGGCACGTTTTGTTCGCGTGGCGATCCACGATGGCGCCGCAGCGCCGGACACTGTACGATCGGTTGTCGGGATCGGAAGTCGGGAACGCGGACTCGACCGGCTCCGGCAAGCGGTGACCGGGCGGTGAAAAGTACACGCGCCGTGTATCCCCCGGCCACGGTTTGATAGCAGAAAGGAACCGGTCCATCCATGTTCAATACCGAGGTCTGGCTCACACCGTTGATCCTGTTGCCGGGCGTGGCGTTGCTGCTCGTCTCCACATCGGCACGCTTCGCCGCCATGAACGCCACCTTCCACCGCCTACTGCGTGAAGCCGTGCTCTCCTTGCATGTGTTACGGAAACTGCGGCACGAGCTGGAGCTGGACGAGGGCTAGGCGGCACTCCTATTGCCCGATTACACATTCTTCTGAAGTCCCGCTGCCGAACGCGATTGCGGTGTTGGTATCTGTTGCTCCGGCGCAACTCGCCGCCCACGGGTACAAATAGCCTTACGTTGTTATCATGATCGGAAGCATGTCGGCCGTGGTGGCCGGATATGTCCAGACGAGGTGAATAAAAATGACGTCAGACGATAAAATCCTTTGTCAGACCCCGACGCCTGGCAAACAACCCACACGCATCGAGCGATGGAAATACGAGGCGGTCCGGCGCGCCATACTGCAGGCCTTGCCGACCGAAGGGGAAGGTCTGCTCTTCAAGGCGCTGCCGCAACACGTGAAGAGGAATCTCGCGCCGGAAGCGCTCCGTACACTCGGCTCCGTGGCCTGGTACACCACGACGGTGAAGCTCGATCTCGAGGTGCGCGGTGAAGTGACGCGTATCGCCGGTTCCCGGCCGCAACGGCTGCTGCGCGCGCCTTGACAGCGGGACGAGCTACTGGTTCGATCCGGCCTAGTACTCCGATTTCATCGTCAAACCGGAATTCTCCGGCGATTCAAGCGTGATAATCGTGTCGTCGCGATCGACGATCGCGTTTTTTGTCGTGGAACATAAGTCGCTCAACCGGGTAGTAATGCAGGCGATACCATGGCATAACCCTCGTCCACGGATGTCGCGGCAATCAGGGACGGCTTGCCGTAGCCGCCATGGCGGGCTACATTTCGACTGATTCGTGAAAGGCCACGGTTTCTGACCTCCTAGATGAACATGTGTACTATCAGACGTAACACACGATTCAGCCAGCTAGTGCTCCTGCTCGGGATCGCCGCGATGACCTGCCCGGTGCTGGCGCAGCCGAGTTGTGAGATGGTCGTCCACCAGGACGACGACGGCTGTCATACCCAGGGCGGCGGCGCCCTGCCCCATACCGAGTCTGCGGCGGACGATGTGTCGGCGCAGAACGACTGCTGCGCCGCCGGCTGCCTCGACTGCGGATTGCCCTGCTGCACCGGTGTTGCCATGGTGCTTTCCGTGACCCCCGCAGTGGACTCCTTCGCCTGCCTGCGCGTACAACTGCTTCCCGGCATCGACGACCTTCCCTCGGTGGATCCGGACCCGATCTACCACCCTCCGCGCTGCTGATCTTTTGCGTGTCGCGACCGACACGACAATCGATTCTGATCGAACCACGTAGCTGTTCGAGCCGAGAACCTGTTCCACTTTTGAATCCCGCGCCGGGGGCACACGCGTGTTGCGCGCGCCAGGCGACGGGGATAGCACTTCCGGAGGGAACTCACGTGATGCGGACATATCAGGTCCTGTCGCTTCTGGTGTTCGTGATGTCGATGATCCTCGCCCCGGCGGTGATGGCCGACGACGCGGCTTCATCGTCGACCCGGCAAGCGATCGAGGCGATTCTGGACCGTCCTGACCTACACCTCGTCGATCTCTTCCGACTCGCCGAGCTGACCAATCCATCGCTGGCGGTGGCCCGCACCGGTGTACTGGCCGAGTCCGGCCGGCTCCGGCAGGCGGGTCTGTACCCTAATCCCGAGCTCGAGCTGGAGGTGGAGGAGCTGTCCCTGGACGACTCCGCCAATCACACGTTGCGCGTGGCCTTGACCCAGCCGTTGCCCATCGGCGGACGCCGGGGCGCGGCCGTGGCGGCGGCGCGGGCCCGGCTCGCGGCCACGAAACATCAGCTACTACAGGACCGCCGCGAAGCGTTGCGCCGCGTTCACCAGCTCTGGGCGGAGCAGCTCTACTTCCGGGAAGCGGACACCGTGTTCGCCGAGCTGCTGACGGTCGCCGACAGCACGCTCGCCATCGCCCGGACTCGTTTCGAGACTCGGGCCGCCCCGGAGTCCCACGTGACCAAGGCCATGCTCGAGGTGTACGAACTGGAGGTCGCCCAGCAACAGCTGGACCAGCAGCGAGCCCGCGGCTCGGCCGAGTTCGCGGCGTTTTTTGGTGGCGTAACCGTGCCGCTCGACCGACTGGCGGGTACGCTCGATCCCGATCCCGACGAGCCGACACGGCACGCGGATCCCGAGGATTTCGCCGCGACGCATCCGGCGTTGCTGGCCGCCAGGATGGAAATCGCCGCCACCCAGGCCGACCTGAAAGAAGCCAAAGCGGCGCGTATTCCCGATCTGAACGTGTTCGTCGCCTACGGCAATGCCAGACCGCTGGACGAGAACTTCGTCGAGGCCGGTGTGGCGTTGCCGTTGCCGCTGTTCCACCGTAATCAAGGCCGGCTGGACGAGACCAGATCGCTGCACGCCCAGGCGCAGCACCAAGCACGCATCGTGGAAAATGCCCTCGCCGTCGAGCTGGCCGCAGCCCTGCAACGCCACGAGCAGAAACACGAACAGCTCGACACGGTCACCGGCCGCATCGTTCCTGCCGCCGAGCGGGGACTGGACCAGGCGCTGGAGGCTTACCGCGTGGGTAGGCTCATGTTCCTCGAGCTGGTCGATGCCCAGCGCACCTTCGCGAACGCTCGCCTGCGCGCCCTCGATATCAGACGGGACCTCGCCCTGGCCGAGGCGGACCTCTTGAGCCTGCTCGGCGCCGGCCCCTATGCCGACCCGGGAAACGTAGATCCAGCGGATGCAGATCCGGCGGACATAGTTTCGGAAGTTATGAATCCAGGAGATGAACCATGATGCGACAGAACCTGAAACCGCACAGCAGAACCCGGCTCTTGCTGATCACGCTTCTGGGCGTCGGCCTTGCGCTGGGTGGCATCGGCTGCAGCCGAAACGAGAGCGCCGGCCAGGACGATCACGCGGGTCACGATCACGCGGGTCACGACCACGCCGCTGCTCCGGAAGCCGGCGCCGGCGACGACTGGTGCGCCGAGCACGCGATCGCGGAATCGGAGTGCCCGTTCTGCAATCCGAATCTCATCGAGACGCTGGGCTGGTGCGCGGGGCACGATGTGCCCGAGGCGCTCTGTTACCGGTGCAATCCGAACCTGGTGGCGGCCTTCAAGGCGACCGGCGACTGGTGTGCCGGACACGACCGGCCCGAGTCGCAATGTTACATCTGCAACCCGGGGTTCGCGCCCGGCGCTACGGACGCGGCGGCGGCGCTCGCCGAAGGCGACCGGCCGGAAGACGAGACCCTGCTGCCTCGTACCCAGCGCCGCCCATCGGTGTCGTGCACCACGCAGAACTCGACCGTGAGCTTCGAGCGGCCCGAGATAGCAGCCGAAGTCGGGCTCGAGTTCGCCGCGATCCGGATGCTGCCCATCACACGGACCCTCGAGTGCAACGCTGTGGTCGCCTACGACGGCAACCGCCACGCCCAGCTCGCGCCACAGGTGCCGGGCATCGTCGCCACGGTGGAGAAGGACCTTGGCGACCGGGTGGAGCCGGGCGATGTGCTGGCGACCATCACCTCGCCGGCCTTCGGCGCCGCCAAGGCGGAATTCCTGCAGGTCGCCGCCGCGGTGCGGCTGTGGGAGAAGAACCACGCCCGGGAGACGGATCTGCTCGCGCGCGGGGTTTCCACCGAGCGCGAGGTCCTGGAGGCCGAAACGAGTCTGGCCGAGAGCCGGATCGCCCTGTCCCGGGCGGAGCAGGAGTTGCTCGGCCTGGGCCTTTCCCCGGCGCAGATCGACCAGGTCGCCGACAGCGGCGACACTTCGGCCCGCTACCCGGTGACAGCCTCGTTCGCCGGGGTGATCGTCGAGCGGCAGGCCGCCGTCGGCGAGATGTTCGATTCGTCGCAGCCATTGTTCGCCGTGGCGGACATCTCGCGCATGTGGGCCCTGCTCGACGTGTACGAGTCCGACGTTCGCGAGATCCAGGTCGGCCAGCCCGTGGTGCTGCACGTGGAGGGTCTGTACGGCGAACCCTTTGCCGGCGAGATCACCTGGGTCAGCTCGCAGCTCGATCCGCGTACCCGCACGCTGCAGGCCCGGGCCGAGCTGGACAACAGCAGCAGATTGTTGCGCGCCAACATGTTCGCCCGGGCGGTGGTGGCCGTCAAAGAACAGCAGCAAACCCTGGTGGTGCCGCGCGAAGCGGTGCAGTGGGAAGGCTGCTGCAACGTCGTCTTCGTGAAGCAGAACGAGACGACGTACCAGCCACGCAAGGTGTACCTGGGTCCGACCGCCGGGTCGTTGTACGAGGTCATCGGCGGGCTGAACGTTGGCGAAGAGGTCGTCACCCAGGGCAGCTTCCTGCTCAAGACCGAGATCCTGAAGGGCAACATCGGCGCGGGTTGCTGCGAGGCGCTCCCCGGCGGCCAGGTGGACTCCAGCGGGAATTCGAAATGAGAGTCATTGGTGAGATCCACGACGAAAAATGGCGCATAGAACGAGAGGCTCATAGATGCTCGATAAAATCATTACCTGGTCGTTGACCCACCGTTTCCTGGTCATCGCGCTGACGCTGGTGCTGATCGGTTCGGGTGTGTACACGGTGCTGCACCTGCCTGTCGATGCTTTCCCCGACACGACACCGACGCAGGTACAGATCAACACGACGGCGCTATCGCTCGCTCCCCTCGAGATCGAGCAACAGATCACATTCCCGATCGAACGGGCCATCGCGGGCCTGCCCGATCTGGAAGAGGTGCGATCGATCTCCAAGTTCGGACTCTCCCAGCTCACGGTAACCTTCCACGACGGGACCGACATCTATTTCGCCCGGCAACTCATCATGGAGCGCTTGCAGACCGTCGAGCTGCCCGCCGGCATCGACCGGCCGGAGATGGGGCCGGTGGCCACGGGCCTTGGTGAGGTGTACCACTATGTCCTGTCCAGCAAGAAGCACTCGTTGCTGGAGTTGACGACCCTGCACGACTGGGTGGTCAAACCGCGCTTGCAGTCGGTGCCAGGCGTGGCCGAGGTCAACACCTGGGGCGGCGAGCGCAAGCAGTACCAGGTGCGTACCGATCCGGCGCGGCTCGTCAAATTCGGCATGACACTGGACGATGTGTTCACCGCGCTGTCCCAGAACAACCTGAACGTCGGCGGGGGTTACGTGGTGCAAGCCGGCGAGCTGCACCTGGTGCAGGGCATCAGCCTGACCAAGAATCTGCAGCAGATCGAGAACATCGTCATCGCCGCTCACGACGGCGTCCCGGTGCGGATCGGGGACGTCGGCATGGTGGTCGAGGGACACGAGATCAGGCGCGGCGCGGCCACGGCGTACGGCGAGGGCGAGGTGGTACTCGGTCTGGGCTTCATGCTCATGGGTGAGAACAGCCACGAGGTGACCGGCCGGCTACGCGAGCGCATGGCCGAGATCGTACCCACACTGCCCGAGGGCGTGCAGGTGCGGCCGGTCTACGAGCGGACCGAGCTGGTGGACCAGGTACTCGAGACGGTGAAGGAGAATCTGTTCGAGGGTGCGATCCTGGTGATCGCGGTGCTGTTCATCTTCCTGGGTAATCTGCGGGCGGGACTGATCGTCGCCGCCGCCATTCCCCTGTCGATGCTGTTTGCCGCCCAGGGCATGATCCGCTTCGGCATCGCGGGCAGCCTGATGAGCCTGGGCGCCATCGACTTCGGTCTGATCGTGGACAGCTCGGTGATCATGGTCGAGAACAGTGTGCGCCGACTGAGCGATCCCGAGCGGCGCGGCAGCGTGCTGGACACGGTGCGTGAGGCCGCCCTCGAGGTGCGCAAGCCGACCATGTACGGCGAGCTGATCATCGCCATCGTGTTTCTGCCGGTGCTGGCTCTGGAGGGGATCGAGGGCAAGTTGTTCCGGCCCATGGCGCTGACCCTGATGTTCGCCCTGGCCGGCTCGCTGGTGCTGTCGTTGACGCTGATGCCGGTGCTGGCGAGTTTCGCGTTGCGGAAGGTCCGGGGCGGCGGCGGGCATACGGAAAATCGCCTTGTCCGGTGGTTGAGGAAGATCTACAGGCCGGTGGTGCATTTTGCGGTGGCCCGGCGGCGGGCGGTGCTGGTCGCGACCCACGTACTGCTCGCAGGCGGAGCGCTGCTCGCGACGACCATCGGTTCGGAATTCATCCCGCGCCTGTCCGAAGGCAGCATCGCCATCAACGCGGTTCGACTCGCCGGCGCCTCGCTGGAGGAATCGGTGCGGTACGGCACCCAGATCGAGAAGGTGATCCTGGCCAAGTATCCTGACGAGGTGGAGCACGTGTGGGCCCGGACCGGTACCGCCGAGGTGGCTACCGATCCCATGGGCATCGAGCTGACCGATATCTACATGGCCCTGCACCCCCGTGGCGAGTGGACCCGCGCCCGGACCCAGGACGAGCTGGTGGAGCTGATGAACGAGGAGCTGTCCGGTTTGCCGGGCATGCGTATTGTGTTCACCCAGCCCATCGAGATGCGTCTGAACGAGATGATCGCCGGCATTCGTACCGATGTGGGTGTGAAGATCTTCGGCGATGATCTGGATGTGCTGCGTGACGTCGCCGCGCGGGTGGGCGAGGTGCTGGAAACCATCCCGGGCACGACCGACCTGTACGAGGAGCAGATCACCGGGCAACCGCTTCTGGAGATCCGCGTGGACCAGGACGCCATTGCGCGGCACGGCGTACCGGCGCAGCACGTACTGGAGCTGGTCGAAGCCATCGGCGGGGTGAAGGTGGGCGAGATCCGCGAGGATCAGCGGCGTTTCGACCTGGTGGTCAGGCTGCCCGAGGAATACCGGCGCGATCCCGAGCTGGTACGCCGTATCCTGGTCTCCACCGCAACCGGCGCGCAGATACCCCTCGAGCGGCTGGCGCGTATCGAGCAGGTCGAGGGTCCGTCGACCATCACGCGCGAGTGGCAGCGGCGCAGGATCGTGGTGCAGTGCAATGTTCGCGGTCGGGATGTGGGCAGCTTCGTGGCCGAGGCGCGCCGCCGGATCGCGGAAGAGGTCACGCTGCCGGCGGGGTACTTCGTCGAATTCGCCGGACAGTTCGAGCACATGGAACGGGCGCGGCTGCGGCTGATGATCGTCGTGCCGGTGGCCCTGGCCCTGATCATGTTCCTGCTCTACTCGAGCACCCATTCGTGGCGGGACGCGCTGATCATCTTCACGGCGGCGCCCTTCGCGACCCTCGGCGGCATCGTCGCCCTGTGGGTGCGGGGCATGCCGTATACCGTGTCGGCGGGCATCGGCTTCGTGGCGGTCTCGGGGGTGGCGATGCTGGCGGGACTGGTGATGGTATCGACCATGCAGCGCTTGTTGCGTGAAGGGCGGACTCTGGACGAGGCCATCGAGCAAAGCGCCTTGATGCGGCTGCGACCGGTGCTGATGACAACGCTGGTGGCGGCGCTGGGCTTCGTGCCCATGGCCGTCAACACCGGGGTCGGCGCTGAGGTGCAACGGCCGCTGGCGACGGTGGTCATCGGCGGCGTGTTGTCGGCCAACGCGCTGACGCTGGTGGTATTGCCGGCGATGTATCGGGTGTTCGGGAAGGGGCAGAAGTAAGGCCAGGGATTTTCGATCGTGTAGGAGACAGCGGTTTCGCTGCCCCCCGGAGTTCGCGCGAGCCCCCCGGGGGGCAGTTTTATGTTAACTTGGGCCGCCAGCCATATGCGCAGCCTGCCGCTGTCCTGTTCATCATCGAGTAACGTGGTCACACCGATTCCCAGGGGGCGGCTTCTTCTCGGCTCCGAGCCCTGGAAACGAGCGTTTGGCTAGATATCCTCTCACTGAATCTGGATCATTTCCTGAAGTTTCCGGACGGTTCGCCAGTTGCGCGACGTACCTGCCACGCCCAATGATTTTTCGATTCGCGCCGCCAGTTTCGACCGGCCGACTCCGTCCGGTGCATGAAAATAGAATACCTTACCCTTGAGCATATATCGTTCGCTCGGCCGGCGAACACGCTCGAGGCTCGCGAGGTCCGGGTCGCCTGGGATCGTTGGCAGGAACATCAGGTGCACGCTCGTCGGTGCGGCGTCGGCTTCGGGAAACGGGTTATCGCCTATTGCCTCGTCGATGGCGACCTTGTCCAGAATGAGCAGCTCCGGACGGAATCCAAATTGTTCCAGGATAGCGTCCTGGATCTTCGTGACGAATCCGGAGTCAGCCGCACCGGCCGTCCGGAACGCCACGTTACCGCTCTGGATGTACGTGCTGACATTGCTCGCGCCGATGCCTTCCAGCAAAGCGGTGAGTTCTTTCATCGGGAGCATGTTCTTGCCCCCAACGTTGATGCCGCGAAAAAGTGCGATGAACGATTTCATGACGCATCCACTGCCTGTACCACCAACGGCCACTCGTAATTCTCAGGTCAGAAGGTACTTCAGCTTCGGCCCCGTGAACACGAAACCCTGGTCCTCGTAAAACTTGTTCGTCCGCAGCCAGCGTTCCGATTCCGGCGCGGTCACGTCTATGCGCCGCCACCCTTGCGTTCTGCCGAATGCTGTAATGGTCTCGATCAACTTCGCTCCAACCCCCGCGGATCGGAAACCCGGCGCGACATACATTTCATTGATAATCCCGTAGTTGCCGTCGGCGTAGAGGGCGAAGGCAATCGCAAGCGTTGCCACACCGACGGCGTCCCCCTCGTCTGTGAACGCGAGAAAGGCGATGTGCGATTGTTCATTGGCACGCCAGGAGGCCTCCAGTTCGGTTGCGTTCAGCACGCCGGTCTCGTCGCCTTCCTCGCCGAGTTCATCCAGCAATTTACCGACGAGCTCGACAACAAGCGGAGCCGAGTCCGGTCCGACTTTTTCGATTCTCACTGCCATCTCGAGTTCTCCCGGTCGGGACCTGAACCACCGCCTGCTTCCTGCTTCGTGAGAGCTGGCACTTCTGACGCCTGCCAAGGTGCTGCACTGGACTCGCTGCAGTACAGACTCTCTGTAGTCTACACTCTCCGAAATACAGTGAATTGGCAAATCGATTGTCCATTTGTTCTGGATCTCATTTCAACAGGGTCAATTTCCGGGTCCGAACCTGCCCGTTCGCGGCGAGCCGGGCATAGTAGACACCAGCGGCGACGTCTTGTCCCAACGCGTCGCGCCCGCTCCAGGTGATCGAGTGCACGCCGCCGCCTCGCTCGCCGTCCAGTAGCGTGACCAGAAGATTGCCCCGGACATCATGAATCGTGAGCCGCGTGTCGCTCGCTTCCGGCAAGACGTAGGTGATCGTCGTTGTCGGGTTGAATGGGTTGGGATGATTCTGGCCGAGAACCGGGCCCGCGGATCGACCCGGCGTCGCATCTTCAGCGACGGCCACAGCTGTCGTCTCGAGTTTCCATAGCTGGGCGCCGGTGGACAGGCCGACATCGAAGAACAACTTGCCGCCGCACACGGTGGGTTCGACGCTCAGCATGGAGGCGTCCGGACCGGGTTCGAAGTCGTTGACCAGGTAGGTTCCCGCCTCGGTGCCGTCGCTGCGCCACAATTCGTATCCGGTGTCGCCGTCATCGGCGGCGAAGAACACGATACCGTTGTAACCGGTCATGGCATAGGGCCAGGAACCGCTGTATCCGGGCCTGATGTCCTCGACCATCGCCGTTCCCGCTTCGGTGCCGTCGCTCTTCCACAGTTCGCGACCGGTAGAGTAAGTGTATGCCTGGAAGTAGAGTGTTTCGTCCACGACCACCAGTCCGGCGACATGGGCCGTACCGGTCGGATTGATATTCTTGACCCGGACCGTGCCGGCGTCGGTGCCGTCGCTCGTCCACAGTTCAACATCGCCGGTACCGTCGTCGGCGGCCAGGAAGAGCTGGCCGTTGAAGCACACCATGTCGGTGGGCCAGATATCCTTGACCATTACCGTTCCCGCCTCGGTACCGTCGCTTTTCCAGAGTTGCCGCTCGAAGTAATCGACATCCGCCGAGAAGTAGAGCGTCGAGCCTACCGATGTGAGGAGCAGGGAATTCGAACCGTAGGTCGGGTTGATGTCCTTCACCTCGACCGTGCCCGCCTCGGTGCCATCGGTTTTCCAGAGCTCGTACCCGTTGGGAGTGGTATAGGCGGAGAAAAAGAGCGTTCCGTCCACTTCGGTGAACTCTTTCGGGCCGGAACCGCCGGTGCCTGGTTCGATATCTTTCAACACAAAGGTGCCCGCCTCGGTGCCATCGGTGCGGTACAGTTCCTGGCCGTCGGGCCCGATGGCGTTGAAAACGACCATGCCGTTGTAGTTTTTCAGATAGGCCGGGCTCGAATGATGGTAGATGTTGATATCCTTGACCATCCAGGTGCCCGCCGCCGTGCCGTCGCTGCGCCAGAGCTCTTCGCCAAGGGGGTGAACGCTGCCCTGAAACAGGGCGATACCGTCGAGTTCCGCGAAGTGGGCCGGACTGAAGTGGCTGGTGCCGGGATCGGTGTCCTGGACCATGAAGGTGCCGGCCGGAGATCCGTCGCTTAGCCACAGTTCCGTCCCGGTTGCCGGCTGTGTACCGGCGAAAAACAGCGCGCCGTCGATATCCGTGAGACCCCAGATGCTCGATGTGCTGCCCAGATCGGCGAGCAACGTGAGCTCTTCCCCGTACACCGACGTGGTCAGTGCGCCAAGCAATAGAACGATGAGTACGGTGGTGATTCCCGGTCGTAACATGACAGCCTCCTATCCCGATTGGTGCCAATTCACCTCGTCATCCTGTAAGGCGTAGAAGATCGGAGATCGGGTATGTTTATTATTCTCGACCAGCAGGAAGTCCGGAATTCCGGCGGGATGCGGCGCACGGGAGTTGCCCCCCGGGGGGCACATGTTCCATAATCGCGCCCCGCGTGATAGTACCGACCACGAGGAGGTTTCGGGATGGGCGTCTGGCGTCGAATCGGCTTCTGCTCCGTCTTGTTCGCGTTGCTGCTCTCGCTGCTGTCCTTCCTTTCCTGCGCCGAGGATCATGCCCCCCTTCAGGCCGGCGCTCTCGTCTGTCGCCTGGATGCGACAGGGCACCTGTCTTCCCTGATGGACGCAACGACGAACACCGAGTACCTGGCCGCCGGACAGCCGGCGCCGCTGCTGTCGGTATGCGTGGCCGACGAGTGGATTGCCCCTTCGCGGCTCGAGATCGCCGCGCCGAACTCGCTGTTGCTGCGCTTCGGCGGCACCAACACCGGCGACGCCGATGCCGACCACGCCGAGATCACGGTATCGCTGCACACGCTCAGCCGCGAAACCCACCTCGTTCTGGAAGTGATCGCCGCCGAACCGGATTCTGTCGTGGACGCGCTGCGCTGGGGACCCTTCCCCGTCGCCATCGGCGACACGGTGGGCGAGATCGTCGGCGTGGTGCGCAACCGGGACTTCGCTTTCGGTCTGCAGGCCTTGAACGCCAAGACCATCGGCGGCGCGCTGGAAAACGACGAGGGCTCGATCCTGAGCCGCGGCACGGCCGCGCAGAAAACCGAGTTCGGCGCGATGTTGAACGCCTTTTCCCTCGATCGCTCCCGTCCGCGCACACACACGGTCTGGAAGGAGTGGCGCGACCGCTTCCCGCGCCTGCCGGTGCCGCCCATCCCGGGCGAGACCGTCGTCGGTTCGAAGATCGCCCTGTTCGGCTGCCCGCCCGGTTCGGTGCTGGACGTGATCGGAACCATAGAGATAACCGAGGGGCTGCCCCACCCCGAGATCGATGGTGTGTGGTCGAAGCGGTCACCGGAAACGGGCCGCAGCTACCTCATCGCCTCCTTCTCCGAAGCCAACATCGACACCCTGCTCGATGTGGTCAGCCGCGCCGGCCTGCTGACGCTCTACCACTTCGAGCCGTTCGCGTCCTGGGGCCACTTCGCCCCGAATCCGGAATTCTTTCCCGGCGGCATCGACGGTGTTCGCCGCTGTGTGGAGAAGGCGGCCGCGCGGGATATCCGCATCGGCGCCCACACGCTGACCAGCTTCACCACCCCCAACGATCCTTTCGTCACTCCCGTTCCCGACCCGCGCCTCGCCGAGACCGGTCGCAGTTACCTGACCGCCGGTATCGACGCGAACGAGACAAGCATCGCCGTCGCGGACACCTTCTACTTCGTCAACGAACTGGACAACACGCTGTACTGTGTGCGCATAGAGGAAGAGCTCATCCAGTATGGTGGCGTCTCACGCGAGCGCCCGTTCCAGCTCCTCGATTGTGTGCGCGGCGCCTTCGGCACCACGGCCGCGGCCCACGAGAAGGGCCGCCCGGTGGGCAAGCTGCTCGATTATCCCTACAAGGTGTTCTTCCCGAACTGGGGACTGCAGGACGAGCTCATCGCGAACCTGGCGGCGTTCTTCAACGCGACAGGCGTCTCGCAGATGGACTTCGACGGACACGAAGGTTGTTATGCGACCGGCCAGGGTCAGTACGCCATGGAGTATTTCGCCGAGCGTTTTTACCAGCTCACCGACCACACCGTCGTCAACGGCTCGAGCCGGTCGAGCCACTACTACTGGCACGTCTGCCATTACCTGAACTGGGGCGAGCCCTGGTACGAGGGTTTTCGCGAATCGATGCAGCAGTACCGCATCGACAACCAGGCGTTGCTCGAGCGCAACTATCTGCCCAACATGCTCGGCTGGTACCTCCTGAAAGCCCACACGACCCTCGCGGATATGGAGTGGATGCTGGCGCGAGCGGCCGGGTACGGCGCCGGCTTCGCCCTGGCCACGAGCATGGAAGCCGTCCGTGGCAATCCGGCGCTGGGGGAGATTCTCGATACCATCCGGGAATGGGAAACCGCCCGCCGTTGCGGGGCGTTTTCGACCGGCCAGCGAGAGCGTTTCCGGGATCCGGCGCGGGAGTTTCGTTTGACGCCGACAGGCGATCCCCCGGGAACTCCAGCCGCGCGCGGTGGCTGGCAGCTCTATCCGATCGAGACAGCCGGGCCGTTCGTCCACGAGGGAGTCCTTGATGCGCAGGGCGTGCCGGCGACAGCGACCTGGCGCTGGACGCAGATGGCGCCGGCCGGCCCGTTGCGCTTCGTGCTGCGTACATCGGCAAGAACCGGCGACGATGCTACCGGTATTGACGATACCGGCGCCGATAAGACCGCCGCCGTCACGGATCCGATTCTGGTTTTCGACGGCGAGCACCGCCTGGAGCTTCCGGTCCGTCTCGAGCCCGGTCAGTCAGTCGCCTGCGACGGCAAGCCCGAGGTGCGCATCTACGACACCAAGGGACGCTATCTGGAAACGGTTGCGCTGGGCAGTACGCTGCCGGTACTCGTGCCGGGCGAACACGAGGTGGCGTACACATGTACTGCGATGGGAGATCCCGTGCCTCGCATCTCGCTGGCGATCAACGCCGTCGGCAACCCGGAACCGGTACGGCGTCCGGTCCGCCAGTGATCCGGCGTCCGGCTGGTAGATGTCCTGGTCGCGGTCGATACCTTGCCTGCTGGTGACCGCCCGGTCGGGGCCAAATTCGCTCGCCGATGCACGCATGAATCCCCGAGGGGCGCGCTCCGAGCCGGATTTTCTGCGCTCACCCGTTCCGCCGATTGACGCCGACCGTCACACCCGCTACAAAGAGACCATGAACCTGCCCGACCACCCCGTCGTTTTCGCGGTCTCCGACGGCCGCGGCGAGACCTGCCTGCAGTATCTGCGGGCGGCGCTGGTCCAGTACGAGGGCCAGGAAGTGGAGATCGTGGTGCGGCCCGAGGTGCTCGCGCCGGAACAGGTGATGGCGGTGGTGGACGAGGCCGCCCAGCGCGGGGCGGTGGTCTTCTACACCCTGGTCGGACCGGACACGCGACGGGCCATCCGGCGCCACGCCTCGCAGGAGCTCGTGCCGGTGGTGGATGTACTCGGTCCCGCCTTCGGCGCCTTCCACGACTTTTTCCACCAGGCGCCCCTGGCCACTCCCGGCCTGTTCTACGAGGCCGAGCGCTCCCGCATCGACCGGCAGGTCGCGGTCGATTTCGCCCTGAAGCACGACGATGGTCTGCGGCTCAACGAACTACACCTGGCCGATGTGATCCTGGTCGGCGTGTCCCGGGTCGCCAAGAGCACGACCTGTTTCTATCTGGGCTACAACGGGACCAAGGCGGCCAACGTGCCGCTGGTGGTCGGGACGCCGCCGCTGCCGGAGCTGATGACCATCGATCCGCACAAGGTCATCGGTCTGCGCATGAACATCACGCGCTTGATGGCCGTGCGCAACGCCCGGGCCCGCCACCTGGGACCGGTGGGCATGACCGCGTATGTTGACAAGCGTGAAATCGCCGAGGAAGTACGCCGCGCCCATGAGATGATGCAGCGGAACGGCTGGCGCAGCTTCGACGTCTCCTACATGGCGGTCGAGGAAATCGCCCGCGAGGTGCTGCGCCTCGTGGAGCGGGACGACGAAGACCACTGATTCCGCTCGAGACAGATCATCCCGAGAACGATCGAATAGGCGTGCAATGTGGCATTCGATACGACATTCGAGAATCCGCGACTGTCTCAGGCCCGGACTGGGCTCGTGGTTCGCCCTGTTATCAGCCGCGTTCCTGGCCATGGCTGGTTGTCAGCCCGCGGACGTTCAACTCGTCGAATACGGTCAGACCGACTACACCGTCGTCATCCCCCAGCAATCCGGCCCGGATCTGCAGCGCGCCGCCGCAGAATTGCAGCACTATCTGCGCGAGGTCACCGGGGCCGACCTGGCTGTCGTCACCGATGGCGAGTCATCTGCCGACCGGGAGTTTCTCCTCGGCCGCAGTGAGCGGATTGCTACTCGCCTACCCGATGTTGATCTCGATTCTCTCGCCCCCGACGGCTTCGCCTGGCGCATGGAGCCCGGACGCGTCGCGATCATGGGCGGCTCGGACAGGGGAACGCTCTTCGGCGTCTACGCCTGGCTCGAAGAGCATCTCGGTGTCCGCTTCTACGCGCCGGATGTTACCCGGGTACCGAAAGCCGATTCGGTGAACCTCCCCCGTGGTCACGAAATACGCATGCCGGCCTTCCCCATCCGCTGGGTCCATTTACCGGGAGGGGAAGACGATGCCTGGTGCGACCGCCTCGGTATTCACAGCCGCGGCCATCGGAATTCCTTCTGGGGCCTGTACGTGCACACCTTCGAGACGCTGCTGCCGCCCGACGTGTACGGACATGAACACCCGGAGTATTACTCGCTCATCAAGGGACAACGTCTGCCCGGGCAACAGCTCTGCCTGACCAACCCGGACGTGCTGGCCATCGTGATCGAGGCGCTGCGGCAACGCATGACCGAGAGACCCGCCGCTCGCTACTGGTCCGTGTCGCAGAACGATCGTTTCGGCCCCTGCGGGTGTGCTCCGTGCCAGGCGCTGGTCGAGCGGCACGGCAGCCAGGCCGGCCCGCTCGTGACCTTCGTCAACGCCGTCGCCGCGGCCTTTCCCGACAAGGTCATCTCGACCCTGGCCTACCAGTACACGAGGCAGGCACCGGTGGATCTCGTGCCGGCGCCGAACGTGAACATCTGCCTGTGCAGCATCGAGTGCGATCGGGCCGGCCCTCTGGCCGGCGATACGGACAACGCCGCCTTCGCCCGGGATGTGCGCCAGTGGTCCGCGCTCACCGACAACCTCATGATCTGGGACTACGTGGTGCAGTTCACCAACTACGTCGCGCCCTTTCCCAACCTGCACGTGCTGCAGCCGAACATCCGCTTCTTCGCCGACCACGGCGCCCGGCTCATGTTCCAGCAGGGCAGCGGCAACAGCCTGAGCCACTTGAGCGAGCTGAAGCAGTACCTGATCGCCAAGCTGCTCTGGAATCCGGACCTGGACGTGGAGGCGGTCACGGCGGATTTTCTGCACGGTTACTACGGCGCCGCCGCCGACCGGATCGCGGCCTACCTCGAATTGATGGAGACGGCGCTGGTCGGCTCCGGCGAACGCCTCGATATCTACAGCGGGCCGGCGGTCGAGAGCCGGGTCTGGTTGACTCCCGAACTTCTCCAGCAGGCGGACGAGATCCTGGCGGCGGCGGAAGCCGGCGTACACGACCGGCCCGACCAGCGCCGACGCGTCCGCGCGGTCAGACTGGCCGTCTGGTTCGCGCAGCTCGAACAGGCCAAGCTGTTCGGTCCCGAAGAGCACGGTCTGTTCGTCCGGGATAACGACGGAGCCTGGCGGGTCCGCCCGGAAATGGCTGCTCGGCTCGATTCCGTGACCACGAACTGCCGCGAACTCGGTTATCACACGCTGCACGAGCGCTCCTATTCGCCGGAACAATACGGCGAAGACATGCGGACCTTCTTTCGCGAAGGTCTGGTGGACCATCTGGCGATCGGCAGACCCGTCACCTTCGTCGAACCGTTCAACCCGAAGTATCCCGCCCGCGGGCCCCGCACGCTGATCGACGGCCTGAAGGGCATCAACGACTACTTCTACAGCTGGCTCGGCTGGGAAGCGGCGGACATGTCCGCCACCGTCGATCTGGGAGCGGCGACGGACATCGAGTACGTGCGGGCGGACTTCCTGCAGGTGGTCAAGTCCTGGGTCTGGCTCCCGGAAGAAGTGTGTTTTCTGGCGTCAGCCGACGGCGAGACCTTCGAGACCCTGGCGGTGCTCCAGCCACAGAATCCCGATACCCGGGACGATCCGTTTATCGAATCGTTTGTCGCTGAATTTCCCTCGCGCCGGGCGCGTTACGTGCGGGTGGAGGCGACGGCAGGAAAGACCTGTCCGGGCTGGCATCATGGCGCGGGGCTGCCGAGCTGGATATTCTGTGATGAAGTGATCGTGAAGTAATGGTGTAGTGGTGGGGTAGTGACGCTGTAGTGATGCCGTTGTAGCCGGATTAGTACCCGGCGCGTACGTGATCGACGCCAGAGGAAAACACATGCACACCAGGGAAACGCTGCTCGATATCCACGAGCACGCCCACCGCAACCTGATGGCCTTGCTGGATCATTGCCGCCGGCTCAGCAACGAACAGCTCCATCGCCCGCTGGACGGTTTCGGCTACGCCACGGTGCAGCTGCAGCTCCATCATGCTATCGGCGCCGAGCAATACTGGATCGGCGTGCTGCAGGGTCGCATCGAAGCCGACGACGACGCTCCCGCCTACCCGACGATCGATACGCTCGAGACCTACCGGCAAAGCACGTACTCGGCCACGGAAACCTATCTACACAGCGCCACGCCGGAGAAATTGAACACCACCTGCCGGATGATGACCTGGGGAAACCGGGAACGGGAGTTGACGCCGGCACACGTGGTCATGCGTACAGTGACGCATCTGTACCATCATCAGGGACAGATCACCGCCATGTGCAGGTTGCTCGGTCAACCTACCCAGGGGCTGGACTACCCACTTGTCTGAACCGGTAGGTTCGGAAAGGACAGGACGCGACCATGGGCGAAAAACGCGGCTGCCTGAAAAACACGATGTTCGGCTGTCTGGGTTTGCTGGCGCTGCTGATTCTGTTTGTCGGCGGCACCGCCCTGGTGGCGCTGACCAAGATCGGCGATCAGAAAGTCCAGGATACGGTATTGAGTCCCACGGCGCTGGAGGCGCCGCTCTGGTCGGAGCCGGTGGACGACCTTCCCGATCCGGTCCTGGCGCGCGGCGGCCGGGTCAAGCTTGACCTGGGTCAGGGTGGCTTCGAGATCCATCCCGCGCGACGCGGCCAGCCCCTGCACATCGAGGCCAAGTACGATGAAGCGGTGTACAAGGTCGAGGAGAGCTTCGAGATTCTGCCCGATTCGACCTGGGTCTACACCGTGCGCACGTATCAGACCATCTCGGGTCTGCACGCGTTGTTCCGGCAGCTGATGGGCGCCGGCGTCGCCACCGAACTCAAGGTATACCTGCCCGACGACGTTCCCATCGCGTTGGAGGTCGAGGTGGAAGAAGGCGGCTTCGAGGCCGAGCTGGGCGGACTGTGGATCACCGCCGCGGACATCCACTACCAGAAGGGTGGCTTCGAGCTCGGTTTCGACGAACCGACCCGCGAGCCCATGGAGCACCTGGTGATCCGCGGCCGCATGGGCGGTTTCGAGGCGTCGCGGCTCGGCAACGCCAGCCCGCGGGTGCTGGACGTGCGCTCCAGCATGGGCGGCGCGGACGTCGACCTGACGGGTGACTGGGCGCGGGATTGCGACATCCGGCTGGCCATTTCCATGGGCGGGATGAGTGTGCGGGTGCCGGAGGATCTCGAGGTTCAGGGTCTGGCCACGGCGAATCCTGCCTGGCGAGAGAATGACGACGAGGTGCCGCTGCCCACGTTGCGGTTCACGGTGCAGGAGAAGATGGGCGAGATCGAGATCCTGTATCGCTAGATCCTGTATCGCTCGCCGGCTGTTGCATGACTCCGGATCGAGCTCGGTGCACCTCACCGCCGTACACCCCGCGTAATTACTTGACAGTTGCGAAACTTTGCATACATTATCCGCAAACTAGAAGAACGACCCCCCGGGGGCACTTTTCAACCTGGAGGCAATCCATGTTCCGCACGCGTAACCTGTTGTTTTTATTCATATTGATGGTATCCGTGATCCTGCTGGGCGTTAGCGCGAGTACTGGCAACGAGAGAGCCGCGACACAGGCAAACAGCATGTCCGCCGGAAGATCCGCCGGCGAATCTGCCGGTACCGTCACAGCCGAGCAGCCTGCCATCTCCGGCCGGATCGAGGCCGGACTGCGTGTCCTGACCTTCGATACCGCCCGGACCAGCCAGGATTTCACCATCTACCGCGGCGACTACATCAAACCCGAAATCGCGGGCGGCGGCGAATTCACCGTAGTGATACCGGAGCTCGGCGTGGAACAGTCTTTTCCGGTTGCCGAGGGACAGCGACCGTACATCAAGGTGCCGAACGTGGGCGCCTTCGCCTACACGATCGGTGGTCTGTCCGGGGTCATCGAGGCCGTGGACTACGTGGCGGCGAACTACCGCGAGGTGAACTCGACGGAAGCCGCGGGCCTGATCGCCAACCTCGAACCCTTCATCCTCGACGTACGCACCGACCAGGAGTTCCGCTCGGGCCACATCGATGGGGCGACCCTCGTGCCGGTGCAGGTACTGAAGCGGCGCTTGGGCGAGATCACACAGCACAAGGACCGCCCCACCCTGGTCTACTGCCGCTCGGGAAACCGCAGCACGGTGGCCGCCCGGATCCTGGCCGACGCCGGTTTCCGCCAGATCATCAACCTGCGCAAGGGCATCAAGGAGTGGGCCGGCGAGCAGCGGCCGGTGGTGAA
>CAYLIV010000016.1:0-81102 GCA_964384055.1 uncultured Fibrobacteraceae bacterium | reverse complement strand
GCGAGTTCATCGAACTCGGTGAGCGGTACACGTTCCAGGTGTTCGGCAACGATTTTGCGCCTGATTTGACACAGGCCATCGATTTTCCCGCGACCGATCCCTATCTGAGCAACGTCGATCCCTACGAGGTTTTCCCGCTGGACGGCTTCGAGGTGACCTGGGAGGGCGCCGGAACCGGGACCGTCCATCTGGTGATCCTGCCCGTCAACAGCATCATCCCGGTCGTGGCGGTCGAGACGGCGAACGACGGCAGCTATACCTTCACCGCGAACGACCTGGCCGGCGCCAGCAACGGCACCTACGGCCTGGTTCTGAACCACTTCAACATGGAGTACATCGACGCGACCGGCTACGACGCCAACAGCCAGATCGTGGCCAAGGTGACCAGCGCCATGAACATCACCCTCGGCCAGGCCGGTGCCGGTGTGGGGCCGGACGGTGGCGCCGTGCTCATCGGGGACGAGGGTATCCTGAGCATCCCCGCCGGCTCGTTGAACACGCAGGTCGAATTCACGGTCGAGGAGAACACCAGCGCCACCTCGACGATCGACGGCTGGCGTTTGCTCACCGACGTCTACACCGTGGGCCCCGAGGGTCAGGATTTCATCATCGACGCCTTGCTGACCTTCGACTACAGCGAAGTCGCGCTCGGCGAGAGCGACGAGACCACCGTGACGATCTTCACCGACGAAGGCTATGGCTGGACCGCGATGTCTTCGGACGTCGATGAGAACGAGAACGAGGTTTCGACCTCGGTCAGTCACCTGTCCGACTTCGCTGCCATGGTGCGCACGCCGGCAGGGGCCGAAGGCGTGTATGCGGTACTGGAGATGCAACGGATCGTCGCCGTCGGAACCGATATCAGCGACTTCATTACCGCTCGCTTCGACCTGGTCGTCGATCCTGACGATTCACACACGCCGCTGTCTGCGGGCGACGTGCAGTGCGGTGAATGGGACTTGGTGTGGAATTCGGGCGCCGAGGAGTACGAGTACTGGGCGCTCCAGCACGGCGCACCCGAGTTCATCGTACCGGGCGACAACTACGCCTTCGAGGTGACCGGCAGCAACGATGTGCCGGCACTGCAGCTGGCCATCGATTTCCCGACCGATCAGCCGGAGATCACCAGCCCGGAGACGGGAACGGAGATCGAATCGAGCGGTTTCGAGCTCCAGTGGAGCGGTACCGGAACCGGCAACGTGATGATCATGATCACCAACATCCTCGGCGAGGCGATCGTGGACGTGGAAACACCAAACGACGGCAGCTACCAGGTGACCGCCGACGATCTCGACGGCCAGTCGGTGTACATTCTGGTCGAGCTGATAAAAGAGAACCGGGAGGCGATCGAGGCCACGGGATTCGATCCCAATAGCTTCGTACGGGCGTATACATACAATGCCATCACTTTGCCCATCGCGCAGTAACGGGCGCCGGGGAACGTTAAGCATACACGGAAAAAGGGGCCGGTCTTTCAGGACCGGCCCCTGTCACGAGTACCTGGCGTAGGAAACACCTTCTGCCAGATCTGTCCTTCGCCAAGACTGTCGAAACGACGAATACCGCCACACCCCTACGGCAGGTGCTCCCCGTACATGTCTCCCTGCTCGGCACCGGCTTCCATGAGCGCCAGCATGTCTCGGGCGAACACCACTTCCTCGGCCAGGGAATCGTCGGCGATGCGTTCGGCGTCGCTGGCGATGCGTTGCGCCGCGGTCCGCATGATCGCAATCGCCTGTTCGGGGTTCGGCTGATACCGCTGGGCGGCTTCCTGCATACCGGCGACCAGGGTCGCCAGCGCGACCGTCTTGCCGAGTGTCGGTTGCTGGAACCAGCAGCCGTGGTCGTCGGGCGCGTCGCCGTTGTAGCTGAGTTCCAGCGTGTCGTTGACCGGCGCACCGTCGGCCGTCAGGTAGGATAGACGTCCGGTGACGGTGAAATGCCCGGGCAAAGCAGCTTGCGGATCGAGCCGTACCAGCAACGCGCCGCGCCGGCGGCTGAGAAACACCGAAGCCACCGAAAAACCAGCCGTCGATCCCGGCTCGTCGCCCGGGAAACCGTAGGCGGCTCCGATCTGGAAACCGGCGGGCGGTGTGAGTTCCAGTTCCAGGTCGTGGGCGATGGGACAGAACATCCACGGCCACTGGTCCTCGACCAGCGATACCACGTCCTGGTGAGTGTAGCAGCTGAACGCATTGCCGCCGCGCAGGTCGGCGATAGCGTTCATGATCTCCTGGCGCATGCCTACACCGAGGCCGTAGACCGTCAAGCCGATGCCGTCCTGGGCGGCGGCCCGGGCCAGAGTCCGGAACGAACCGGGTTCGGTCGCGCCGACGTTGGGCTGGATATCGGTGAATAGCAGGACGCGAACGGCATCGGTTTCAGATTCGAGACCGTCGCGCGCCAGCGCAAAGGCGCGGGTCAGGCCTGCTTCCATGTTGGTGCTGCCGTTGGCCGTGAGCTCCTCGATGGCCTGACCGATCCGCGGGCTGTTGCCGGGCACCGGCTCGAGCAAGGTCGAGACCGACGCACCATAAGTGACGATGGCGACCCGGTCCTCGGCACCGAGACGATCGGTGATCAGGTGCAGAAGCTGACTGGCGAGCCCGCCGGCGGTCGGATATTCGGATTCGTTCCCTTGATAGAACCAGCCCATCGATCCGGATACGTCGACGCAGGCGACGATCGTCTGGGTCGGTCGTTCCATGCGGTCGGGATCGACATTCGACGACAGACCGACCTGCACCCAGGCGGCGGCCTCACCGCTTCGATCGGGGGCGATACCCACCGCTCCGCGCAGTCGCAACACCCGGTCGGCGGCCGGTCCGTCCAGCGGCAGATCGTGTTCGCTGAACATACCCTCGACGCGAAACGCCTCCGTGGGTGGCACCCGCCCGGCCGTGACGAGTTCCCGAGCCAGCCCCATGTCCTGCACACCACCGGCGGTGGCGCCGAATTCGAACGGCGCGCCCCCGGGCCCGACAGGTGAAGTCCCGGGACTCCCCGTCGTCATGTCGCTGTTGGTGGAAAATATACTCTCACAGCCCCCGAGCAGGATAAGGCAGGCAAGTACGGGGATCACATACCTGATGGTTTTCTGGGCACCCATTACATCCTCTCAATTCTCTCGACCAGGTTTTCAATCGTCCGGAGCGATTCTACCGCAGTGCTCTGGTCGAAGGGGGAAACGCCACCGCAGTAGAGATCGTGTCAACGGTGAGGTCTAGCCTTGAGAGTATGTATTGCCTCCTGTGGGGTGGAAGAGCGGAGGGGGAGAACGGAGGTAATAGTCCCGGTAAACCCGGCGGTTCCCGATAATTTCCCGTGGCGACCAGCGAGGGAGCGAGGCTGCCGAACATGGCGATGTCGACCGGTCTGCGATTAACTTGTAAGTATCACAACGACCTACCGAGATGAACATCGTCCGAGAGGAGGGAAATCGATGACCGAGCTGAACAACCCGGCTGTAACGACGGCAAACTTGAAAGACGGCGCCACCGTGGTGTTCCGTCCCATGCAGAAAGACGACCTGGACCGTTCACACGAGTTCTTCCAGTCGTTGCCCGAAACGGATCGTCAGTATCTCCGCCTCGATGTCTCGAAGCGCGAGTTCGTCGCCCAGCGTATCGCCACCCTTGGTGCGCCCGGTACCAGCCGCCTGGTGGCGCTGATCGACGATACGATCGTGGCGGACGGCGCCCTGGAACTGGATACCCGCGAGTGGAAACGGCACATGGGCGAGATCCGTCTGATCGTCGCCCGTGCGTTTCAGCGTCGGGGACTGGGCATGCTGATGGCCCGGGAGCTCTACCGGATCGCCACAGCCGAAAACGTGGAACAGCTCATCGCCAAGATGATGGAGCCGCAAATGGGTGCGCGCCGCATCCTTGAGCGCCTGGGTTTCCGGGAAGACGCCCGGCTGCCTGTTTACGTCCGGGACATCAAGGGCCAGAAACAGGACCTGATCGTGATGCGCTGCAATCTCCAGAAACTGTGGCAGGAACTGGAAGACTACTTCGCGTTTTCGGACTGGCAACGAGCGCGCTGAGCCTGCCGGTTGACACCTTCGCAGCACTGCTCGAAAATGCCGGGGACTGGCGACCATTCGTCGTGGACTGAAGCCATGGCGCGAACAGACCCCGGGAGAGAACCACGATCACGCACGCCGTATCACCTTCGGCCTTGCCGCCACGGCTGTTGTTGCTGTCATCGTTGATGTCGTTGGTGTTTCTGTGCGGCGACGGATCGTCCATGCTGGCGAGCGATGGAGGCGCAACGCACGCACCGACGATCGAAGTCGGCACGCAGTCCGCGCCGCCGCCCGCCGTCGATCATCCGGCCGGGACGACACTCCGCGGTGCCGCCGTTGTCGGAGCGATCCTGGCACTGCTGCCTGCCGACGAAGGTCTGCGCGGGCAAGTACGCGGCGCGGGTTCGGCGTGGCAGCACGATACTGCGCGGTTTTTCGAAACGCTGGGCGGACCGGTTACCTATCTGAGCGTGAGCGGCGGCTCGGTCGCCATCGGCGTACTCGCACCGAACAAACGCTGGCGGGACGGCGGAATGCGGGTGGCGGCGACGCTGGCAGCGACCAGCATCGTGGTCAGAGGGCTCAAGCACGCGGCCGGCCGCGCCCGGCCTCAGGCCGAACGGGGCAGCAACCATTTCGATCCGTTCTCCAGCCACACGTCGATGCCGTCCGGCCACACGGCCATGGCTTTCGCCATGGCATCATCGATCGCGTACGAGATCGATCGCCGATGGGTGACGGTGACGCTCTATACCGTCGCTGCGGGCGCCGGCTGGTCGCGTCTGCACGATGACCGCCACTGGGCGAGCGATGTGCTCGCCGGCGCTGCCATCGGGTATGGATCGTCATATCTTGTTCGGAATCTCCGGACCGGGGCAAACGTGCCGACCATTGCCTTGCGGGTCACCGGCCTCGCCGTGACCTGGCGGTACCGCTTCTGACCCCGTGCACGATGTTCGCAACGACGCGTGTCGGGGCGATGGTTCACGGCAAGATCCGCAATCCGGCTCAAAACGAAGCGACGGCCTCGTCACACGAATCGTACAGCTCGAAAATCTTGTCGAGTTGCGAGATGTAGTAAACGCTCAGCACGCGCTCGTTCGGCTGGCAGACAACCATGCGACCTTCCGCCGCCATGATCGAGTGATAGACGCCGACCATGATGCCGATACCGGTCGAGTTGATCCAGTCTACCTTGGCGAAATTGAACACGAACTTGCGCGTACCATCAGCCAGCAACTCTTTCACCTCGCCATGAAACCGGTCGTAGTCCGGGCCGCCCATGACCTTGCCTTCGAGCTGCAGGACCATCACGTCGTCCACTTTTTTCTGTTTGATCTTTGCCATAGAATTCCCTTCCGAGACGATACATCGTTATTCGACAGTCAGTTGCATCGCAATGCAGGCAGGAGGCTCGCCAGCAGAATACCACCAATCGCCGATCAGCGCCTGGTCGCCGTGGTCGGTTACACGAGCACCGGGTGGGATGCTGAGTCTGTCGTCTCTAGCACGCACAGGTTGTTCAGAATAGCGGAGAGTTGTTTACCTGCGATGGGCTTGGTCAGGTACTCGTCCATGCCGGCCTCGAGACAGCGCTGCCGATCGTCGTTCATGGCATGGGCGGTCAGGGCGATGATCGGTATATGGGTCCCGCGGGCGCGTTCACTCCGCCGAATCTCGGCTGTGGCCTCGAGGCCGTTCATCTTCGGCATCTGGACATCCATGAGGACGACATCGAAGATATCTTTCTGCACCGCCGCCACTGCCTCGACGCCGTTGTTGGCGACAATCACGGTATGCCCCAGCTTGTGTAACAGCCCGATGGCGACGAGCTGGTTTACCTGATTGTCTTCCGCCAGCAGGACGCGCAGCGATCTCGATGCGCGAGGCGTTTCGTCGGGTGTCGCGTCCGCCGGGGGTGCAGCGACCGTTCCCAGCGCAGTCAAAATGGCGTGCAGTAGCTCATTTTGCCGGATCGGTTTGATCAGAACGGCTGCGGCACCGGCCTTGCGGCTACGCGCGATCGTTTCGTCGCGGTCGGAGGAGGTGAGTATCAGTACCTGGTCGACGTATGGATCGGCATCGTTCAACAATCGTTTCGTCAGGGCGTAGCCATCAATTCGCGGCATGCAGGCGTCGATCAGGGCAAGATGATAAGGTGTACCCTCGGCGCGTGCCCGGTCGACCAGCGCCGTCGCTTCCTCGCCATTGGCAGCCAGCGTCGGTTGCAGGGACCAATTTTCGAGCATTTCCTTCAACATCTGTCGATTGACGGGATGATCGTCGACGACCAGTACGCGGCGGCCGGCGAGATCACCCAGATCGGCGCGGATCACCTCGCTTGGTTTTTCCGCGATGGGCAATGGAATCGTCACAACGAAATTGCTGCCGCGCTCCGGCTCGCTTTCGCACCAGATCTCGCCGGCCATCAACGAAGTGAGCTTGGCGCAGATGGAAAGGCCCAGCCCGGTACCGCCGAATCGCCGTGTCGTCGAGCTGTCGGCCTGTGCGAACTCCTCGAATATCTTCCGAGCCTGGTCGTCAGGAATGCCGATACCGGTATCGCTCACCAACATGTGGATCTGGATGACGTTCCTCATGCATCCGAAGTGACCGATCGTGATCAGCACGTGCCCTTGCTCGGTAAACTTGATCGCATTACCGACGAGGTTGGTGAGGATCTGCCGGATCCGATCCGCGTCACCCAGCAACCACCGGGGCGTGCCGGGCACGTAACGGAGGATCAGTTCGAGCCCCTTGGCCTGAGCATTGGTAGATGCAAGCTGCATCACCTTTTCGGCGACTTCCCGCAGGTCGAATGCGATGGGATCGAGTAAGAGCTTGCCGGCCTCGATCTTCGAATAATCGAGGATATCGTTCAGGATCGTCAACAGCGCACTGGCCGATTGCTGGATGGTCTCGGCCCGTCGACGCTGGTGTTGAGACAGCTCGCCCTGGAGCATCAACTCCGCCATGCCCATCACCCCGTTCATGGGGGTGCGGATTTCGTGGCTCATGTTCGCCAGGAACTCGCTCTTGGTCCGGGACAATCGCTTCGCTTCGTGCAGCGCTTCGTCGAGCGAGTCAAGTGTCTGTCGCAGTTTCTCATTCTTTGTCAGCAGCTCCGATCGGGAGGCCTTGAGCTGGCGGCGCATGTGATCGAAAGCCCGGCCGAGATGCCCCAGGTCATCGTCTGCCGGCAGATTGATCGGGGTGTCGAGATCGCCGTCACCAAGGGCGCGCGCGCGTCCGGTGAGGTAGGTCAGCGGCCGTGAGACCAGCTGATGCAGGAGCATGGCCAGGCCGAGCGCCACGAAGACGAAGGCCAGGAAGGATTGCAGAATGGTTTTCCGGAGTCGCTTGTGCGCGGCCCGCTGCATCTCTTCGACCGACACGCCCAGCACGACCTCGCCGAGTATTTCGGTTGCGCCGGATTCCAGCTGGATCCGGGCGCTGTATGCCCGCAGCGACTGATCGTCTCGGGAAGACAAGCCGGCATCCGACGGCTGTTCCACCAACACTTGCCCGTCCGCTCGGGTGAATATGACGAAGGCGATGCCGTTGTCTTCACGGGTCAGCGTTTCGGCGTAGGTCTCGAGAACGGGATAGTCGTAGGTCAGAAATGCCTCGATACTCATGATCGAGGCTGAGGTGGCCAGCGCGTTGCCGCGCCGGTCTATCTGCAGCGACAGACTTTTCATCTCAGCCTGGTAGGTCTGGAAAACGAGCAGTGCTAGCACCGTCGCCAGGGCGGTCAGAACCAGGCAGATGACCTTGAAACCTAGTCTTGTCGTTGTACGCGGCACTGTGTTCGCATCCCGATCAAGAAATACCCGCCGTCGGCGGTGGTTTGACGAAGTTCTCCGCCTCGAGCATGCTTTCGCGAATTATATCGTACTCGCTGTCCGCGGCAGGAAAGAAGCCATCGACCTTGAGGTTCTTCAGGGCCTGTTTGTCGTCCAGCGACAGCAGCACCTGCTGCAACGACGAGTACACGACCGGATCGATGCCCGATCTGGCAACCCACGGTTTGGTGACGTTGTCGAAACTCGCGACGACACGTAAAACACCGTCCTGGTTGGCTTTCTTGAACGACGACTCCTTCAGCGCGCCGCCATCGAAATCGCCGACCGCCACGGCCTTGGCCACCTTGTCGTGCCGCCCCAGATACTCGAAACCGGTGAGGTCGTGGCTGAACACGCCGGTGCGTGCGAGCTCCATCTGCGCCAGGTATCTGCCGATGGTGGATTGCTCGTTGCCGAACGCGAAACTCCGGCCCGCAAAATCCGTCAGCGTCTGGATCGGACTGTCCTGGCGAGTAATGATCACGCCCTTGAAGCGCTTCTTGCCCTTCTTGTTTTCCATGGCCAGCAGCTTTACATCCGGATTCCGGTTCTTGGCCAGGATGTAGGAAACCGGTCCGAAGCGGGCAAAGTCGACCTCGCCCGCGACGAGCGCGTCCTGGCCCGCCTCGTAGGTCTTGAGGATCTTCAGTTCGATGACCACCGGCCTGTTCAACGCCAGTTCCAGGTTGTGTTGCAGCGCCTGGATCACCGGGTTGAACTTGCGATACATCTCGGACGCTTTGTCGCTCTGGTAAACGCCAAAGGACAGGTGGACGGCGTCGTCGTCGGTAGTGCCGGCGAAACAAACCCCCGACCATCCGGCAAACAGCAGACAGCCGAGCGTGATGTACAGATATCGCAGCATGACCAACCTCACTTGTTTCAGGTGGGATCGTGAATGGCGCCTCGACACACGGCGCGGCACGCCTCTGTTCACCCCTCGTCGATTCCGGCCTCACAACGCCGCGCACCGAGTGCGTGCTGTCGCGCCGCCGATACGGATAATCTGTATCAATGCCTCTACAGTTGTTTCGGCTCGCCTTCGGTCATCTTGAGTATGGATTTGCAAGTTGTTGGGGCTCATTCCGTTGATCTCATGCGGGTTATGAAAAAACGCGCCCGCACTCGACGTGTGATTGCTCCGCAGGTACACTGGAACACGTCGTCTGAGTGCCGCGACGAAATTTGAATCCGGCCCCTGGTACACCGAACGTGTTCGCCGGGAGTACGATCATGGCAAAAAAACTCAAGGAGCAGTTCTTCACCGCCGAATCCGTGGGCGCCTTGGCGCATACGCTCGGCGGGCTATCGCCCCGGTTCGACCAAGAACGTTTTCTGGCGCTGGTGTTCGACGACGATTTCGACGATCGCGAGTTGCTGTCCCGGATGCACCACGTGACCGCGTGTATGCGGCAGACCCTGCCGGGTTCGTACCGGAAAGCGCTGACCGTGCTGAAAAAGGCCGTACCCGATGTGACCGGTTTCGAGGCGATGTGTTTGCCCGACTTCGTCGAACGCTATGGCCTCGACGACTGGGACCGATCCTTGCCCGCCATGGCGCACTTCACGAAGTACTCATCGTCCGAGTTCGCCATCCGACCGTTCATCCTGGCGGACCAGCCGCGCGCCTTGGCCTACCTGGAGCGGCTGGCCGGCAATCGCAATGCCAGGATACGCCGCTTCGCCAGTGAAGGCTGCCGTCCGCGCCTACCCTGGGCCATGGCGCTGCCACCGCTCAAGAAAGACCCGGCGCCGATCCTGCCGATCCTGGAAACACTCAAGGACGACGACGACGATTCGGTGCGACGGAGCGTGGCCAACAATCTCAACGATATTTCCAAGGACAACCCCGAATTCGCGCTGGCTGTCTGTGAACGCTGGCATGGCACCACACCGAACACGGACTGGATCGTGAAACATGCTTGCCGCACGCTGCTGAAGGCCGGCAACAAGCGGGCCATGCTGCTGTTCGGTTTTGCCGATCCGGCACGTATCAGCGTGGAAGATCTGCGTTTCGAACCGCGGCAGATCGCCATCGGCGACACGGTAGGCTTCGCCGCCACGTTGCGCGTCCGGACGCGACAAGCGTGCAAGGTACGTCTGGAGTATGCGGTGTACTTCGTCAAGGCCCGGGGCAAGACATCGCGGAAGGTTTTCAAGATCTCGGAGAAGAGCGTGACGCCGGGCCGGCATTCCCTGCGCAAGCTGCACTCCTTCGCCGACCAGTCGACACGCAAGCACTATCCCGGTAAACACGAGATGGCGATCATCGTCAACGGCGTGGAGAAGGCCCGGGGCACCGTGGCGCTACGCTGATTCGAGACTCCGTCTCGGTAATCGTACATGATAACGATTAGCAAATTCGCTCTTGCCGCGCAGGGAAACATCCAGTAAAGTAAACACGTACTCAATGGTCGCTATACAAAGCGCTGTATTACGAAACGCTCTCTGACCCAAGAGCTTACGGTGGAGCGCATCGCTCGGCGATGTAGTCGAGATGCGAAACCCCTGCGACGCCCGGTGTCGTGGCGGGCGTCCGAGGTCAGCACTGGTGACCGGTACCAGTCGTCGAGGAGAGCACATATGCCGTACAGGAGGTACGCATGCGAAACATACTAGTCGCCGATGACGATCCGGTTGCGCGAAAAATCCTGCTTACTGCTCTGGAGCCGCTCGAAATGTCGGTTGTGTGCTGCTCCGACGGCATCCATGCCCTCGATGTGTTGCGGTGTACGCCGCACATCGATCTGATGATCTGCGATTTCATGATGCCCACCCTCAACGGACGGCAACTCGTGCTTGCCATCAATGCGGACGAGTCCTTGCGCGGCCTGCCGATCATTCTCATGTCGGGATACGTCGGCGTCAAAGAAGTGTCCGACCTCCTCGAATCGGGTGCATCGAGGTTTCTGCCCAAGCCGCTGCGCGAAAACAGCGTACGTGATGCGGTCACCGCTTGCATCGACCTGGAGAGTGCGAAGAAATCGGATTCCGCGATCTAGCAGGCTTTTGAAAGACACCGGACCAGGCTGAACCTCGTTGCCGGTCGGTCCGGTGGTATTGCCGCCGACGCCGCCCGTTTGTATCTTGGCCTCATTAACCCGACAATCTTGCTCGCAAATGGCGACAGGTAAGCCTGACCGGCAACTGGAGCGTTTACCATGTTCGAGAAACACGCCACATCCGGATCCCGCGCCCACGGTGAAACAGCGCTGCGGTCGTCACGGCTTGACCCGGCGACAGGTGCAGGACGTGTCCTGATCTGGTTGCTCCTGCTCGGTCTGGCCCCGTCCCTGGTGGCGCCCTTGACTGCACGCGCCGTTCTGGCGAACAGCGAGCGCGGCACCTCGACCCGAGCAGAGGATGGATCTTCTATGTCCGAATCGACGTCCAACGATACGCGATCGCGCCTCTCGCAGTCCGGCTTCGATATCTCGTCCATCCCGCAGACACAGCGGGCCGGTCTATGCCGCGCGTTGACCGATGAGCAGCTGAAGGTGACCCAGCAAGCCGGCACCGAGGCGCCGTTCTGCGGTAACCTCGTTAACAATCATCAGACGGGATTCTACAGCTGTGTCGTCTGCGGACTGCCGCTGTTTGCCAGCGAGCACAAGTTCGACTCAGGAACCGGCTGGCCGAGCTTCTTTCAGACCTTCGATCCGCAACACGTCGGTGAGCAGCGGGACGCGAGTCGGGGCATGGTCCGCACGGAGATTCACTGCCAGCGTTGCCGCGCCCATCTCGGCCACGTTTTCGAGGACGGACCGCGGCCGACGGGCCTGCGCTATTGCCTGAACTCGGCCTCGCTCGACTTCGATGCCGTCGGTTCGGCCACGTTGCCGACCGACAGGCCGGCCAGCACGGACACCGCGTACTTCGCCGGCGGTTGTTTCTGGGGTGTGGAGCACGCGTTCGCCCAGTTGCCCGGCGTACTCGACGCCGTCAGCGGCTACCAGAACGGCCACGTGGACAACCCATCCTACCAGGAAGTCTGCTCGGGTGACACCGGCCACGCGGAAGCAGTGAAGGTGGTCTACGATCCGCGCCGGATCGGCTACCGGCAGCTCGTGCGCTACTTCTTCGCGATCCACGATCCCACTACCACCAACCGGCAAGGCCCCGACGTGGGCACCCAGTATCGCTCCGGCATCTTCGGCGTCGACGACCGGCAGCTGGCCATTGCCCGCGAGGTGATCGAGCAGTTCGAAGCCGGCGGTGCCTTCGGCGGGAAGCGGGTGGCCACGGTGGTCGAACCCGCCGCCGAATTCTACGCGGCGGAGCGCTACCACCAGGATTACTACGCGTTGCGGGGCGGATCGTGTTCGTTGCCGCGTCCGCCGTATCGGTACTGAGGGGCGACGATCACCGCCCGACGATTTCCAGCCGGCGGGTCGCGAAGCTGACTCGTGAGCGGTGATTTACTTGGGGTTGCGCCGGCGAGAATGCAACGCTGCCGGTGCATCCGGTGTGCCGCTCGTTTACTATTCGAAGTACTCCCCGTATTTCTCCAGAAGGTGTTTCACTTTTCTGGCATCTTCGGTTCGTCCCGACTCGGACAGCGCCGTGACCGCTGGGATGTACGCCGAGAGGTAGACATGCAGCTGGTTGTGGGCATCACCTGTCATCGTGCAACCCTGAATCAATTCACCGATATGAACGTTCAGCGTCTCGCCGGCCTTCTTCAAGCCTTCTCCTTCGAGGGGGCTCAGGTCGGCAGTCGGGAACGAAGCAATCATCTTGGCAAAGATCGATGTTGTGTGCTCGTCCATTTGCCACTTGTGTCCGTCGTTCAGTTCGAGACCAGCGAGTCCATCATCGGGCGTGTCGGCGGCGTGCGATGTGTGCGTGTCGGTTTCGCCGGATTCGGATTCGGAGTTGTAGTCACCACAGGACGCGAGCAGCGTAACAGCAATCAGAAGGCCAATCACAGTCAGTACGGGTTTCATGTCTGGTCTCTTTTCGGTTGAACCGTTGAAGTCCTGGCGATCAGCGGTCGGCGTATACCATTCGTTTCCGATCCGGTTCAGCAAAACCGGGATCGACGCTGATCCGTTCAAGAGACCAAGCTAACAAGACTACCGCACCAGCACAACCTTCCTGATCTCAAGACCGTCCTCGGTCTGGAGGCGCACGAAGTACGTTCCCGACGCGACCGCACGGCCCCGGAAGTCGCGGCCTTGCCAGGTTATCTCGTGCCGGCCGGCCGGTGACATCCCCGTCGCCACATCGACCAGGTGTCTGCCGGTCAGATCGTAAACACCGATCCGGGTTTGCTGCGGGCGGTCCAGCTCGTAAGCGATCGTTATCCGCGGATTGAACGGATTGGGATAGGCGAACAGGCTCACCGCCGGCGCAGGCAGGTCGTCGGAGGCATACCCGGGCTCCGCTTCCGGATGCTGTACAGCCGTCGGTGTGTCGGGATCGCGCACGACCAGCGCCACCGTGTTGCCGGGCGCGGTGTCCGCGCCGAGGGTTTTGACCCGAACCGTCTCGAACTCGATCTCGCCGGCGTTGCTGCGCGTCAACTGGGCTGTAAAGTCGGGTTGCCGGAGACCTCCCGAACCCAGCTCCAGGTCGAATCCGTAACCCAGTTCGTTCAGTAGCAGTTGTGCCTCGTCCACCGAGGACTGGTTGACCACGGTCATCTGGAAGAAGCTCGACCCGGGCGCGTCGTGCGCCGGGATCACGTGGATCTCGCCGGAGTCGAGGGCCAGGGTCAGGGTCGTGCCGGGCGGCTCGTTCATCGTGATCTCGTAGGTGGCCGCGGGGCCGGTGTTGTACAGCCGGATGCCGGCGTGTCCGTCGAAGGGAGCGATGCCGAAATCCGCCCGCTCGCCAGGACCGAGACGGCGCCAGGTCTCGTAGGATATCTCGAGGTTCAGGCTGGCTGTGTCGTCCGCCTCGAGCCAGCGAGACACCTCGATCAACACCCGGTCCGACGACGGCTCACCCGGTGCCGGGGGCACCAGCTCGGCGGCTCCGCTCCACGGCGCACCCTGATCCGCCGGGATTCCGATCCAGGTCAGATACGGCGTCTCCGGCGGCGGTGGCGGCAGGATTCCGCCCGGCCCCGGTCCGTCGCACTGGCCCTGGGCGATGGCCATCAGCCCGGCCAGGTTCGTGTTGGTTCTGCCCGGATGGGTTCCCATGGTCGTGGCGATAACCGGTGGCTCGAGCAGGACCGGCCCCTGCGCGGCGCCGACACCGGTCGCGCGCGCGAAGCCGTTGAATCCCGGCTTGATCCCGACCGCCTGCGGGTTGCGGGTGACGAGATTGGACATGAAGCCGTAGTCGTAGAACTTCCCCTGGATCGTCCAGCCGAAGGTGTCTACCAGCTCGCGAAAGAGCGGATTCTCCATGGCCGCGCGGCCCAGCAGGGCCATGTCGTACGCCGTCGAGTGATGTCGCTCGCCGCCGTAGGCGCTGCCCGAGGTCGAGCCGTGGGGATTGGTGAAGCGCGTGTCGTTCATCGCCAGCTCGAACGCTTTATCGTTCATCATGTCGACGAAGGTGGGCATCTTGACCGAGTTGTCGTCGTTGCAGTCCGCGGGCCAGCCGTCGGACTGGCCCGTGATGATGTCGGCAATGGCGTAGCAGGCGTCTCCGGCGGATTCGGTCACGGCGACCTTCATCAGGTCGATCAGCCGCCACTGGTCGCCGGTCGCCAGCTCGAGCTGGTTGGTCGACCCTTCGAAGCAATCGGCGACCCAGAAGGGCACGACGTACACCAGGTTGGAATCGGCCTGACCGGCGGTGATGGCCTCGCTGGCCAGATACACCGTCATGGTCTTCGTGGTGCTGGCGATGGCCAGCGGATCGAAGGGCCGCTGCGTCAGGATGAGATCGTCCTGGCAGTTGAACAACGCTGCGCCGCGGGATTGCATACCCAGGACCTGGCGCCAGGGAGCGTAGACGTGCACCTGGCCGGCCTCGGGCTGTGCCGTCAGGCCCAGGTCCGACATTTTTCTCCAGACACGAAACGGGGCTCCGGGCGCGCCGGCGGCCAGGCTGGCGCGAGCGAAGGCGTCGCAGCGGCCGAAGGCCAGGGCCGTTCCCAGCTCCCATCCCTCACCGATGGCGGTGCTCGCGAACCCGTTGCCATCGTGCAGGTCGTTGGCATGGTAGGTATCGGCCGAATCGGTCAGCGCCACGGACTGGCGCACGAACACGGACACAGCACCGGACGAGGCGCTCAGGCCGTCCGGATTCTCACCCGGCGCGCCGACGGCCAGTTCGTCGTCTCCGTCGTTGTCCATGTCGCCGGCTGCCAGGGCGAAGCCGAAGCTCTCGGCCACATCGACACTCCAGCCGGCATCGTCCTGGTACAGGACCAGCAGGCTGTCCGCGCCTGCCTGCGGCGTGTCGAGCTGGGTCACCAGCACCCGTCCGGCGCCCAGGAAACCAGAGGAAGGGTAGCCGGGCTCGCCGATGCCCAGATCCTGCGTACCGGTTGTGGCCTGCAGGTGACCGGCGGCCAGCGACCAGCCGAAGCGGCCGCCGACGGCGGCTGTTTCGCCCAGTTCGGCGGCCGAGAGGATGACCGTGGACGACGGCGCGAGTCCGAACCTGCCGCCCGGGACCACATAGACCCGGCCGGCATCCAGGATCGAGGCCCCGATGTCGCTGAAGGGAACGCCGATGGCCAGATCCTCTTCACTGGTCCCGAGCAGATCCGCCGCCGCCAGAGAGTGGCCGAAATGGTCGCCGTAGAAGCCCGAGCCGCCCATCATGTCAGCGGTCAGTCCGCCACTGCTATTCGCGGTCAAGCCTGCGGCGGAGCCGTAGAAAACGTAGACGGCACCGATGTCGTCGTCTTCACCCACCGCGCCCACCGCGAGGTCGTCGTACTCGTCGTCGTCGAAACGGCCGGCGACGAGGGACCAGCCGAACCGGTCGTAGGCTTCGCTGATTCCGCCGGCGTCCTCCTGGCGGAAGGACAGTGCGGGCCAGGTGTTCAGCGCGCCCGCCTCGCCCTCGTAGACGTGGATCGCGCCCGCGTCGAGCGTGCCGAGGTAGTCGCGGTAGGGGTGACCGACGGCCAGATCGTCAAAGCCGTCGTCGTCGAAATCACCGGTGGCCAGCGCGTGGCCGAAACGCCCGTTGTTATCCATGATGTTGAAGTGGAGGTACACGCTCCCGACGTGCGTCAATCCCCACGTATCGCCGTAGTTGACCACCACGTTGCCTATCTCGCTGCCGGGTACGCCGTTGGGATCCGCGGGAGCACCGGTGGCCAGATCGGCAAAGCCGTCACCGTCGAAATCACCGAAGGCCAGGGCAGACCCGGTTCGCTCACCGGCCTCCAGGTCGCCGGCGCTTTCCCATTGCTGTCGGATCAAGGCAAGATGCGCCGTGGCGTCGCCGAGGTTCGCCAGACAGATAGCGTACAGCAGCACGCAGTTCAGTAAAAGGATCCGGGAAATGTGCGAGGTGGCCATGTCGACAGCCTCCTTGAAGGATGGGGTATCCGGCATATCAGGCGGGAGAACGTCGACGCGGCGGTCCGAATCGAGTGGGTCACGCACGATACAGGATTAATTTTACCCGATATAAGGCATTCCTGTCAAAACCTGTTCCGCAACCTGCGCATCGCCGGACGAGCGGGATACGCCAGGTTGAATATCTCATGCGGTACCAATACAATTACCGACGAAGGCATAAGTTCAGACCAGGGCCTGCGGACACGGCCGCCCACGGCCACCGATCCAGCGTCCGCCGGCAGTAAGGAAACGATCACCTGATGAATCTTCGAGCGCGTCTGTCGACACAGCATATCGACACCGTACTGGCCGGTGTTCTCGGCGCCGCGCTCTTTCTGTTCCGCATCGGTCCGCGCGTGCTGGCGCCGGGGTCGGTCAACTGGCTCTACGGCCAGAGCGATTCGGCCATGTTCCAGATCGGCTGGGAGTTCTTTCGCAGCGAACCGTGGCAATTCCCGCTCGGGCGAATTTCCGGTTATCTCGCCCCGCACGGGACAACTATCGCGCTGACCGATTCGTTGCCGCTGCTGGCCATCCCCCTGAAGGCGATCGCGTTTCTGCTGCCCACCGATTTTCAGTATTTCGGCTTCTGGTTGCTGTGCTGCTACGTGCTGCAGGGCGTCTTCGCGTATCTGCTGGCCAGTCGACTCGCGACGGTGCGCTGGCTGCGGTTCAGCGGTGCGCTGCTGCTGTTGCTGTGTCCGGTGTTCCTGATTCGCGACGGACACATCGCCTTGACCGGGCACTGGGTGCTGCTGGCCGCGCTGTGGCTGTATTGCCGGACGTCGACGCCAGCGACCGCACCGGCCGCAGCTGGCTGGCTGCGACGGCTACGCCCCTGGCTGGTCCTGCAGGCTGTTGTCTGCACCGTGCACTTCTACTTGGCGGTGATGGTGTTCGGGATCGCCTTGACGGCCGCGATTCGCGATCGTCTGGTCGTACGGCGCCATGCCGCGCGTTTCGGCTGGCTGGAGCCCGCCGTGCTGGCGAGCACCGCGATGGGGGTGTGGTATCTGGCGGGCTACCTCAAGTTCGGTGAGCTGACCCGGTACGCCGGATCGTTCTACGGCAGGTCGGCCATGGCGATCGATAGCTTCTGGAATCCGCTGGACCAGTCGCTGTTGCTGGGCGGGCGTCCTCATCCGACCAGCAATGCTCTCGAGGCGTTCAGTTACCTGGGCCTGGGTCTGATCGCTGCTCTGATCGTGACGTTGATCGGATTGTTGACGGTCCTGCGGAAGGACCGTATCTGGAGGCGGCTTGCCCGGCACTGGCCCTTGCTTCTGCTGAGCGTCGCCTGGGGGGTTTTTGCCCTGGGCAACGAGGTAGCGCTGGGCGACCGGATTCTCTTTCGCTACACCCTCCCCGAGGCGCTGGCACCTCTGGTCAATCCCTTCCGCGCCTGCTCGCGTTTCGTCTGGCCGTTGTTCTACGTGCTGCTCGTGGCGGTCCTGGTCGTGGCGCAACGTGTTCGGGAGGTCGCCCCGCGCGGCCGCCACTGGCTGGCGTTTGCGCTGCCGGTCTGCCTGGTGTTGCAGATCGTCGATCTGGCGCCCCTGCTCGATCGGAAAGCGCATTACCGCTCGCTCCGCTTCGAGACCCGGCTACACGATCCCCAGTGGGCCGCCGCCATGGGGCACGTGGATCGGATACTCAGCTACCCGCCGCGCATGAAACATACGGTCATGCCTGACGATTTCCAGGATCTGGCCTTGCTCGCGCTGCGCCACGGCGTTTCGACCACGGCGGGCTACACCGCCCGTGACTTCCGGGGCGACGTGGTCGCCGGCGTCGATCAGATGCAGGAGCTGATCTACGGTGCGCCCGATCCGCGAGCCGCTTATGTCATGCGGAATTCCTATTTTGCCGCGCGGTTTCACCGGATGGTCGACAGCTTCAACTGTACCGATCTGGACGGCTTTCCCGTGTGCTTCAGCAAGGACTGCGATTTCGAACCGCGCCGAAGCTACCACCTGGAAACGACCCGGCTCGCCGAGTACGTGTCGCGGCACACCGCCCAGACGCTGATCCTGGTGGTCAAGGACGAAGCGACGATGCGGCTCGATCCGGGCTTCGTGCGCCTGATGCAGGCGCGGGGTTCGCGTATCGGCGAGCTGAAATACGGCGGTTCCTACGTCGGTGTCATCGTACGCGGTGAGATAGTATTCGAGGCCGTGCAAGCTCAGCAGGATGTCGAGGTGGAAGGCGACATCGGCTCGCATATCGGACCGGTGCGTATCGGCAAGGCGCTGCGGGCGATCTCGGGCGGCCATCGCGCGGGAGATCTTGCGTCGCTGACCATCAACGGCCGGGAAGTGCTTTTCAACCACCGTGGTTTCAACGTGGCCGTACTCGACGACCGGCAAAACGTGCTGGAGATCGCCATCTTCGATACCCATCGCGAGGAACAGGGATACGCCTTTACGCTACGCCAAGCAACGGTCGACCACGACGACAATCGGTGATCTTCCCCAAGACAATGACAGGTTTACGTTCGAGCGAACAATGGTGTAAGCTCGCCACGCATAACAGTGTGACGACATCGTGGGTTTCCGTTCGCTCGCTACGAACTACCATGCTCGACGCTGGTAACACGTCGGAACGAAGGCGAGACCATGAGACGATCTTCGTCGCTTCCCACGTCGCCCGAACCGGGCGGCAGGAGGTCAGGAGTACCTTCGCGTACCGGCGAGTGGCCGGAGGTCGATGCCATGGTCCGCCGTATTGCCGAGAACGCGCAGGACGTGATCTTCCGCATGTCCTTGCCCGATGGGCACTACGAATACGTCAGTCCCGCGGCCATCGAGATCCTCGGTCTCACGCCCGACGAGCTCTACGAATCTCCCGAACGGTTTCGCGAGTGTATCCACCCCGAATGGCTGGAATACTTCGAGAAGCACTGGCGCCGGCTGCTGGACGGCAAGGCGCCGCCGTTTTACGAATACCAGTACGTACACAAGAACGGCAGCGTGAAGTGGCTTCATCAGCGCAACACGGTGATCAAGGACGACCTCGGACGACTGGTCGCCATCGAGGGTATCGTCACCGATATTTCCGAACGCAAGCGCATGGAAGCCGCCCTTCACGAGAGCGAATCCCGCTACCGCATCGTATCGGAATTGACCTCGGATTACGCATACGCCTTCCGTATCGAGCCGAATGGTGATCTCGTCAACGAGTGGGTGACCGGCGCGTTGGTGCGGATCACCGGGTATACGGCGCCGGAATTGACCGAGCGCGGCGGCTGGGAAACGCTGATCTATCGCGAGGATCTGCCCATCGCCCTGCATCAGCTCGAGGAATTGCTGGCAGGGAACGCCAACACGGTAGAATACCGCGTCGTCGACAAGAACGGTACCTTACGCTGGATGAGTGATACGGCTCGCCCGCACCACAGCCCCGACGGCAGTCGCATCACGCATATCTTCGGCGCCGTCAAGGACATCAGTGGACGGAAGCGGGCCGAAGAACAGCGACGCAATCTCGAAGCGCAGATCCAGCAAGCGCAGAAACTCGAGAGCCTGGGTGTGCTCGCCGGCGGCATCGCACATGATTTCAACAACCTGCTCATGGGCATCCTGGGGAATGCGGATCTGACCCTGATGAACCTCGATCCCGAATCGCCGATGCATTCGACGGTACAGGACATCCATACGACGGCGGTACGCGCGTCCGAGCTGGTACGACAGATGCTGGCTTATGCCGGCAAAGGTCGGTTCGTGGTCGAACGGCTCGATCTCGGTGAAATCGTCAAGGAGACGACTCAGTTACTCGAAGTTTCCATATCCAAGAAAGCGACCCTCAAGTACGACTACGGTGAGAATGTGCCGCTCATCGAAGGCGACGCCACCCAGCTGCGCCAGATTCTCATGAACCTGATCACCAACGCATCGGACGCACTCGAAGACAAGAACGGCGTCATCACCGTTCGTACCGGCGTGCGAGAATGTGACCGCGCGTTTCTGCGCCAGACCTATCTCGATGACGGTCTGCCAGCCGGCACGTATGCCTTTGCCGAGGTATCCGATGATGGCAAGGGCATGGACGCGGAGACGCGACTGCGGGTCTTCGATCCGTTTTTCACGACGAAGTTCGTCGGGCGCGGACTGGGCCTGGCCGCGGTCCTGGGCATCGTGCGCAGTCACCGCGGTGCCATCGATATTCGCAGTGAACCGGGCGTGGGAACGACATTCCGGGTCCTTTTCGCCCAGGCCGCCGAAGCGAGCGAGCCGGTGGTGTCGGATTCGACCGCACCGTGCACCTACCGTGGCAGCGGCCAAATCCTGCTGGTCGACGACGAAGCGAGTGTGCGTACCGTCGGGCGACAGATGGCCGAGACACTGGGATTCCAGGTCACGACCGCCAACGACGGCGCCGAAGCACTGGAGATCTTCGCGCAGGATCCGGAGCGGTTTCGGTGTGTGATTCTCGATCTCACCATGCCGATCCTCGACGGCGAAGAGTGCCTCCGTGAGCTACGAAAGATCAGCGCCGAAGCCTGCGTATTACTGTCCACCGGATTCGACAAACGCGAGATCCTGGCTCGCTTCGAGGTCGATCGCGTTACCGGCTTCATCCAGAAGCCGTATACGGTCGAAATACTGGCAGAGAAACTGCACGGCTTTCTGGTCGAACGAGAGTAAGACAGGTTCTCACCCGGCAGCCCGCCACGACGAACAGGCAACGGTCGCTAGAACTGCACGCCGAACCCGACCCGGAACACGCGGTGTGGCTGAAATACCCGCGGATCGTTGATGGGTATGAACTCGTCGTTGTTGTCGCCGTCGGCATCCATCAGATAGGCGCCGCCGAGCTTGCCGGTTTCCGTCAGATAGTCGGTAACGGTAATATCCGCGTTGTTCATGGCCGGTGTGATAAACGGCGTGCCGCGCCCGGCGACCATATCCTGATTCAAGAGATTCCGGGCCTGGAAGAACAGGTTGAGCTGCTGCCCGTAAAAGTTTATGAAGCGGTCGCCCTGCATGTTCAGGCTGAAAGTGGCCGGGAACCGTTCGCTGTTCTCGAGCAACGGATCCTGACGTCGCACGTTGCGATCGTGTGGCGTCCAGGGAAAGCCGCTCTGGTAGGTGAAGGTCAAACCCGTGCTCCATTTTTCGGGTTCGAACAGGCGCAGCTGGAGATCGAACTTGTGTCGCACGTCCCAGTTGAGCGGCAACTCCTGGTTGGGCAGATACTCCAGCCCGTTCGGATTGGAGCCGAACTGCTGCGAGGACGCGACCCCGTCGGCGTAGGACAGGGTGTAGCCCAGATCGAACGAGTAATTCTCGTAGGCGCGTCGCTGGAGTGAGAATTCGATTCCCCGGGCCGAGGCGTAGGCCCGGTTGATGTAGCGGTACACGGTGTTCCCGGTCGCGTCGTTGGTGATCCCGACCGTGGCCAGCAGATCGTATATGTCCTTGCTGTACAACGAGAACTGACCAGCCAGGTGATGAGTGAACTGGTGCTTGATGCCGGCCGAGTACTGCACCGTGGATTCGGACTGCAGATCGGGATTGCCGAGCTGTCCGCCGTTGCCGATCGGGTCCTGGCTGGCGAACAGCGCGTCGCGGCCCGGGAACTGGATGAACCGGCCGTAGTGGAAAAAGAAGCCGTCCCGTTCGGTGATTGGAAAGGCGAAGCCGATCCGCGGCGAGAACTGGGTCTTGTACTTGGTCACGTTGCGGTCGACGTCGTTGCTGCGCAACCGGATGTCCGCGGCGGACCCAGGCGAGAACATGTCCCACCGCAGGCCGTAGTTGACGACCATGCCCTCGTGTTCCCAGCGATCCTGAACGTACCACGACGCTTCCGGATTGTAGGTGTGGAACAGGTTGCTGCCGCCGCCGAGGGAATACTCGCCCGTGAAACGATTGCGTCGTTCACGCGCCGGCGCGCCCAGGGCGTAGCTTTCCAGATCGTTGTACACCACCTGGGCGCCGGCGTCCAGATGGTGGCCCGGCCAGCGTTGACTCACAAGGGAGACCTGGGCCGTATAGGACCGTGTGTATTGCTCGAAATAGAACGGATTGTCGCTGGTGGTGACGTACAGCGGGTTGAGAGGATCGGTGTAGTAGTCGCCGGCCTGCTGATATGCGCCGTACTGTCCGTAGAACAGATCCGGCGACCAGATACCGCCGTGGTTGTACTCCCACGGGCGCTTGCCTGCCACGTCGTTGCGCTGGTCGAAACTGACCAGGCCGAGTTTCACGGTGTAGAAGGTCTCGTTGGAGAGGTTGTGCCGCCAGACGAGCTTGCCGATCTGGCCGATGTTCTTGAACTGCCCGGCGCGATTGGCCGAGTTGAACCAGGTGTAGGATGAATCTTCCTGGGTCGTGGAGAAGACCGAGTAGGGATAGCGGAATCCGTCGAGCAAGGGCTGGGCGGCGACCGTGTAGATGGCGTTGTCCGCGGCGCTGCGTACCCGCAGTACGGGCACGATCTGGCGGATGGTGCTCGAATTGCGCGAGTCCAGCACGGTGACCGGCCGCGCCGTCTGCATCATGGTCTCGTACCAGGGACCGTAGTAGACCGGTATGGTGCGACCGGTGTAGAGAAAGGTGTCAGCGTCCAGGCCGGGCGCGCTGCTGTCCATCTGCGGCAGGTAGATGATTCGCCGGGCGTAGCCGGAAACGCTCCAGTTGGGCGAGTAGGCTTCGTTCAAGGAATTCGCGTAGGAGTACTCGGCAGTGAGTACCTTGCCCTCACTGAACTCATACGCCCACTTGGTGGAGCCCTTGGCGCTGTTGAACTGCCGGCGGCGAAACTTCAGCAGGGTCAGGTCACCCAGCCGCACCTTGTACTCCGGACGCAAGGCGGCCGTGTAGAGCTCGCCGTCGGAGAAGGTCATGTCGCCGGCGAAGAAATAGGTCAAACCGTCCAGCGGCGTGGGGCCGCCGAAACCGTATTCCAGCCGGTCGTAATTGGTATAGGTCCGATCCATGCGGCCGAAGTCGTCGGTGGTGTAGCGCAGGCGGCCGTCAAATTCGTCGCCGCCGGTCCGGGTGACCATGTCCACGACGCCGGACAGGGCGCTGCCGTACTTGGCGTCCATGCCGCCGGTCACGGTATTGACGCTGGCCAGGGCGAGGTTGGATACCTCCAGGGAGCCGTTGTCGAGCGGATTGTCGATGGCGATGCCGTCGAGGCGCACGGACACCTCGCCGGACCGTCCGCCGCGAATGTAGAGCTCGCCGTCGCGCATGACCACGCCGGGATGCCTGGCGACCGCTTCGGTGATGTTGTCGATGGCCTGAGTCATCAGCTCTTCGGTGTCGACCTTCCACCTCGTGGTGGTATCCTCTATTTCGACCATGATCGCAGCCGCTTCCACATCGAAGGGCGGAATGACATCGACGATGACCGTTACGAGATCGAAGACGAGCGACTGGGTCTGGCCGGCTTCGAGCACGACCGTCTGTTGCATGGGCGCGTAGCCGAGATAAAGAACCTCGATCGTGTAGGCGCCGGGCGGCAAACCCTGGAAGTAGAATTCACCCCTGCCGAGGGACATGGTTCCCCGCTGCGTGTCCTTGATCAGCACGTTGGCGTAGTCCAGATACTCGGCCGTTTCCACGGACATGACGACGCCGCGGATCGTGCCCGGCGTGGCGGAGGCGTCCTGCGCGACGGCGGGTTCGCCAAGGATCCAGGCGTCCGTCAGCAGGGCGATACCCATGGCCAGTCTGATGATCCGGGTGGAACCGAATAAGCGGGGGATACCGTGGCAACGAGGCATGGGGCACTCCTTTTCGAAGGGCGATCGCCGGGATCACCAGGACTCGAAATGAAATGCCGTATTTTTCCCCTGAGGCACACGTGGCAGGCGATGGATAGATATACGGATTTCGACAGCCGCCGGTCAACCGGACCGATCCGGGACCGCGCCGCCAGGTAGTAATATTTTACAGAACGCTACGCCTTGGCGCTCTTGCGCTGGATGCCGACACCAACAGCCATGACGACAACGCAGACGACGAAACCGGTGATGGATTTCGAGCCGATGTGGTAGGGCTTGCCCACGATGACGTCGAACAGCAGAATGAACACGATACCGAGCAATCCGAGGGCCACGCCCAACACGCCGCTGTTTTTCATTTCAGTACCTCCAGGTTTCAGTACTGCCAAGATTCAGTTCTGCCAAGATATCGAATCACTTACTCACGGAAGAGACATCAAGGGTGCTGTCCAGCGGTACGGTCTCGTATCGGTCGAGTCGTCCATGAACGTTGCAGATGACCACAGTATACCAGCCAGCCGCCTTGCGATGCAACCGGTGTACGCGGCGCGTCCGGCTGCTCCGCGTACCCGACCTTGTCGAGGATCCGGCGGGACATGAACAATATTCCCGCGTCCGGCTGTCGTATGTTAGAATTACCAGGAAAATCATCGGTTTTCGAATCAACGGCATTGCGCTCGTTGCCAGTTGCGGGCAGCTTGCGCTCTCCCGTGATCCTCGGCGCTTGCGACCCAACGGTGTCCGCAAGTCCGGTCACAACAAGGAGTTACCCATGTCTCGACGTGTTATTGCCCGCGTTTCGGTCGTCACGCTCGTGTGTGTCCTGCTGTCGGTAGCCGCCGCGGCGACCGCGGCCCAGCGCGATCCCGTCTGGGTGGACACTTTCCGGAACGAGTTCATCAACTGGGCGTCGCCCCACGACGGGACGTTCACCTTTCCCGAGCCGGCCCTGTACGACCGGATCATCTGCCACGTCACCATCGCCTGCCCGGAGGCGCCGGCCGATTGCGATCCCTGGGACCGTTTCGGCAACCTGCGGTTGCTCGGGCCCAACGACGAGTATTACGAGATCGTGCGGTTCATCACGCCCTACGATATCACCTTCGGCGGCGGGCCCGGGACCTGCGCCTGGGAGATCGATGTGACCGACTACCAGTTCCTGCTGCACGGCGAGGTGACCCTGCGCTTGTACATCGATTCGTGGATCGGCGGTGACGACGGCTGGCTTCTGACCATCCGTTTCGAGATGCGGCCGGGTGTGCCGGAACGCGAGCCCTTCGCCGTGGAAAAACTCTGGAGCACCGGGGGCCTGATCTACGGCGATCCGGACAACCCCGAGACGGACCACCTCGTGCCCACGCCGATCACCATGCCCACGCAGGCGACCTGGGCCACCTTCCGTACCTTCGCCACCGGTCATGGTTTTCTCAACACGCACAATGCGGCCGAGTTTTCCTACAAGTGGCAACAGATACTCGTCGACGACAACGTGGTGCAGCACTACCTGTGGCGCCCGGACTGCGAGTACAACCGCTGCAGTCCTCAGCTCGGCACCTGGGAGTACGATCGCGCCGGCTGGTGTCCCGGCGACAAGGCCGATCCCTGGGACGTGGACGTGAGCGACTGGGTGAGCCCTGGCGTGGAAGCGATTTACGGCTTCGAAGTGCAGCCCTACACCAACATCTGCCGGCCCAACAATCCCGACTGCGTGAATTCGCCGACCTGCGAGTGTCCGGGCCACGCTTACTACCGGCTCGAAAGCCAGGTAATATTCTACCGCGTACCCAACCCCACCGCGGTCGGTGACGGTCGTCTCGTACCCGGCACCCTGCACCTGGTCGGCAACTACCCGAACCCATTCAATCCTCGTACCCTGATTCGTTACCATATTGCCCAGCCGGGCACGGTGCTCGTCTCGATCTACAATGCCGAGGGCGCACTTGTGCGCACGCAGCAGGTGGATCACGCAGCCGCCGGCCAGTACAGCTGGTCCTGGAGCGGCCGCGGGCAGGACGGTCAGATGATGCCGGCAGGCGTCTACCTGTACGAGCTGCGGCACGGCGATCAGCGGGTGTCCGCGAAGATGTTGCTGTTGAAGTAACACGATGAACTACACTGTCGAATATGGAAGAGCAGGGTATTGGACGTGTATAACAAATTGTTATTCGTCGCGTTGATTGGTGTGCACTTGCTCGGCGCCGCGACGATCGCCGGCGCCGGAGTGCTCGTACCCGATCTGGAACTGTCTACCGCGGAAACGGCCAGCGGGGACACGCCGGTGTCCCTGTTCTGCCTGCCCGACGGCAGCGGCGCGAGTTTTACCAGCGCCTTTTCCTACCAGGGCGGCCCGCCGCTCCAGGACGCCACGATCACGCTGCATCTGCGCGATCCGTTCGGCAATCCGATCATGATGTACCCGCGGGAGGATATCTGGCTCGAGAGTTCCGGCGGCGGGCTGGTGAGCTGCGGCTTTCTGGGCACCATGGCGGACGACCACACCGATTACGACGGTGTCACCCACTGGATCGTGCCGCTGCGGGCGAGCGGCAGTTCGGGTGGCGAACTGACCCACGTCTACGTTGCCGGCGCTCCGCTGGCCCAGGACGGCTTCGTGATCCAGTTCAACAGCGCCGACATCAACGGTGACGGCACGGTCGGCCTGACCGACGTTGCATTGATGGCGGGCTTTTACTACGATTCCGGCAATCCGGATTATGCGGCTGATTTCTGGTGGGACGGTTACGTGAATATCTCGGACGTGGTCATGTTCGCGCAGGGATTGGGCGCGACGTGTCCGTGAGGTCGTGCATCCAACCTGGATAATCGGCATGACCCGGACTTGCGGTCCACGACAATCGTGTGTTCCGGCTCTATCATATAGCAACACAATACGTCGCCCCGGCAGCGACGTCGTCAGGAGAAACTGGTCATGAACGCTTCGCGATCAATGGGAAACGGTGTATTTGGCGGCAGGGTTGATTCGATATTGATCACGCTTTGCCTTTCGTTGGCGCTATTTACCGGCCTCGCTCACGCCCAGTGGCAGGGTGAGATGCGCACCGACGACGGCACGCTGACGGTTCTCAATCCCGAGACGCCCGCAGACGGTGAGCGCACCCTCGAGCTGAACGAGCTGTGGCGGATCGGCGGATACGACGAGGACATCCTGTTCGGTATCGTCTCGCAGCTGCTGCACGACGACGAGGGCAACATCTATCTGCTGGACGGGCAGCTCTCCGAGGTCCAGGTATTCGATCCCGACGGTCAGCATCTGCGGACCATGGGGCGATCGGGCGAGGGACCCGGCGAGTTCGTCAACGGCACGGACATGTTCTGGGCGCCGGGCGACCAGCTCGCCGTGGTGCAGGTCTTTCCCGGCAAGATCGTGCAGCTGACGCGGCAGGGGGATCCGGGAACCATGTTCCCCATGCCCTTCCGCGACGGCGGGGGTTTCCAGGTCGCCTCGCGGGGTTTCGGCGTGGGTGAAAGCGTCGTCCTGTCCGGTAGTACCTGGACCACGGTAGACGAGAAGCAGCTCCAGATCGCCTACCTGAAGGCTTACGACGACCAGGGAGAGGAGCAGGCCCACTATTACGAGGAGGCCGTGGAAACCCAGTTCGGCAACTGGGAATTCAACGAGGAGACCTTCTCCGATTTCCAGCGTCGCTGGGCCGCCGCCGCGGACGGCCGGGTCGCCGCCTCGCTGTCCTTCGCCGACTATCGTATTCACATCTGGAACGGCGACGGTACCCTCGAGCGGGTCATCGAGCGTCAGGGCTTCCGGCCGGTGCCGCGGACGGATCGGGAAAAGAAGCGCTTCCAGATTCTGTACGACCGCGTGACGAGCTGGAACCCCGGTTCCACCTTCCAGGTCAGCGACAGCCATCCGACGGTGAGCCGCCTCTTCTTCCGGGACGACGGCAACTTGTGGATCCAGACCAGCCGCGATATGTGGCGCGCCGATGCGGACGAGTTCACCGGCTTCGACGTCTACGATCGCGAAGGTCGTTACCTGGAGCGGGTCCGCGTGGTGGCCGACGCCGATGCCGCGGAAGACGGTGTTTTCTTCATCGAGAACCGGGCATACGTGGTGACCAGCCTGTTCAGCGCCGTGATGTCCAGCTTCGGCGGCGACGAGACCGACGAATCAGCCGAGGAGCCCGAACCGGTATCGATCATCGCGTACGAGTTCTAGCAACCGGTTGAGGTTAAGCGACCTGTAGAGTCACGGTAACCGGTTGCGCCCCATCGATATGCACGGAGGCACGTGATGACTGTTTTCTCCGCCGCGTTGCTGCTGTTCCTGGTGATGGATCCCTTCGGCAACATCCCCTTCTTCATCGCCGCGCTCAAGGATGTCGACCGGTCGCGGCACCTGCGCATCATCATCCGCGAACTGTTCATCGCCCTGGGACTGCTGGTCGTTTTCCTGTTCGCGGGCCAGCACGTCCTGTCGGCCCTGATGATCTCCGAGTCGGCGCTGACCGCCGCCGGCGGCACCGTGCTCTTTCTCATCGCCATCAAGATGGTCTTCCCGCCCCCCGGGGGGATCGGCACGGTCGAGGTGTCGGGCGAGCCATTCATCGTGCCGCTGGCCGTGCCCTTGCTGGCCGGTCCGTCGGCACTGGCCGCCGTGCTGCTGATCATGAACCAGGAGCCGGCACGCTGGCCCGAGTGGCTGGCGGCCGTCGGACTGGCCTGGTTCGTGTCGGGTGTGATCCTCTCGGTTTCAGGCGTACTGGCCCGCCGGCTCGGCGAACGCGTGCTGATCGCCATCGAGCGCTTGATGGGCATGGTACTCGTGGCCATCGCCATCGAGATGCTCATGAAGGGCATCGCGCAGTTCATGGCGTCGCACTGATATGTCCATCCGCCCTGTTCCACCGCTTGCTTGACTGGCCATACACGTTTCTCTATCCTCTGCGGGCTTGCCGGCCAGGCTGCGACCGCCGTTCACGATGGGCCAGCACGCCCGGCGAATCAGCGATCAACCGATCCAACGCTCCGAAGACCCGAAGACGAGACCGATGAACTACACCTCCATCGCCCACGTCATGGGGACCCTGCTGATGGTGACCGGCGCCTCGATGCTGCTGCCGGTCGTCTGTGCCCTGTGCTATTACGGCGAGGGCGATCTCTACCCGCTGCTTGTATCCGCGCTGCTGACCACCGGCGTGGGTTTCGCCCTGTGGATGCCCTTCCGCAAGCAGGACGAGCTGAACATCAAGGACGGTTTCTTCATCGCCGTCTTCGGCTGGACGCTGATCTCGGCGGTGTCGACCCTGCCGTTCCTGTTCCACGGCTCGATTCCTTCGTTCACCGACGGTTTCTTCGAGATGATGTCGGGCTACACCACGAGCGGCGCGACCATCCTCACCGACATCGAGGCCGTGCCCCACGGCCTGCTGTTCTGGCGGAGCCAGACCCACCTGCTGGGCGGTATGGGCTTTCTCACCCTGACGATCATCTTCCTGCCCCACGGCATGGGCGGTGTGCGCATCTTCCGCGCCGAGTCGAGCCCGGGGCAGGTGATCACCAAGGAGAAGTTCATGCCCCGCAACCGGGACACCATGGTCTGGTTGTGGGGTATCTACCTGGCGCTCAACCTGTTGCAGACATTGATGATGTGTCTCGGCGGAATGAGCCTCTTCGACTCGTTGTGCCATGCCTTCGGGACGGTCTCGACCTCGGGCTACTCGCCCTACAACGCCAGTGTCGGCCACTACCAGAACGCCTACTTCGACTGGGTGATCATCGTTTTCATGGTCCTGGGCGGGATGACCTTCATGTTGTTCTACCACGCCATGATGGGCAACTGGCACGTGATCCGCATCAACACCGAGTTGCGCTGGTACGCTGGCTTCCTGGTCTTCTTCTGCGGCATGGTCTCGGTGCTGCTCTGGCACGGTGACACCTACACCGGTGTGGCCGACTCGCTTCGCTACGGCACCTTCCAGGTCGTCTCGCTACTCACCACGACGGGCTTCACCACGGCCGACTACGAGCAATGGCCCCAGTCGACCCAGATGTTCCTCTACGCCGTGTGCTTCATCGGCGCCTGCGCCGGCTCGACGACCAGCGGCATCAAGGTCGTGCACTACGTGCTGATCTGGAAGTTCATGGTGGCGGCGATCAAAAAGATCTTCTTCCAGCCCCTGGCGGTCACGTCCATCCGGCTGAACGGCCGGCCGGTCGATCCGGCCATCGTCAACCTGGCCATCTGCTACTTCATCGTGAACATATTTCTCATCCTGGGCGGCGGCTGCTTCATGGTGCTGGTGGATCGGATGGACTACGTCACGGGCATGAGCTCGGTGATCGCCACCTTGATGAACATCGGACCGGGTTTCGGCACGGTGGGGCCGTCGGAGAACTACGCCCACATCTCGGACGTGGGCAAGTGGTTCCTGTCCTGGCTCATGCTGGTCGGGCGGCTGGAGATGTTCTCGGCGCTGGTGGTGTTCTACCCGTCATTCTGGCGGCGATAAACTCTCAGAACAACAGGTCGTGTCAGGATACTCGGAAAACCGCCTCGTCATGCCGTCACGGGTGCCGCCCAGGCTCTCGAGAATACCATCGAACTGAGGTATCAGCGCGAGCGAGGCGATGGATTCTTCCACCTGCGTGCGGTGTGCTTCTGCGGTATATTCGGTGAACGACGGACGCAGGTCGCCACGTAGATCCGCGTGTATGTCCAGGATCAAGCGAGGTGTCTCGCAGGAGTAGTCGAAGGTGTCCAGATCGATATGGCGAAGCTGCGGGTTGGTGTCCGTGCGTAAGGTGACACGCAGATTGCCGAGGTCGACGATCTTGGCCCACTTGGTCGTGCCGCGGCTCATCGTATCCAGGATCATGAAGCCGTAAGTGATCGGATCGTTTTCGATCGCGAAGTCAGCGAGCATATAGGCGCCCTGCGCAAACCGATTTTCCCCGGGATCGTCGAGATCGATTACTCGATTACCACCAAAACCCCGGTACGAGCCAAGCTGCTCAAGTTCCTCGTCGTAGATGCTGTTGCACAGCAGTGGTTGCGGCAGCGTTTCGCCGGTCCGGATGACGGGTTCGCCTGCCAGAAACTCGATGACCGCGCTGCTACCCGATTTATCGACGGCGTAGAAATGCCAGCTCCAGCCATCGAGGGCGATCGCCTGCGCGGTCCGCACGACATCGTCAACCGTCGCACACGTATCCAGTAAATACTGGATCCACTGCTGCATGAAGAGTGTGGGAGTGCCGCTGTCGCTCGGATATTCCGTTTCGAGCAGACTCATCTCTTCGATGCAGAGTCCTGCCTCGTTGACGCCACTTTCGGGGAATTCGACACCCATGGTGTTGAAGGTTAATGAGCCGTACTTCGAGATCCAACTGATCGGTGGTGCATCACACTGGCCCGAGACCAGCCACTGGAAACTCCGCCCCGTTTTTTCCACGCCGCGCTTGTTGACCACGAGCAAACCGGGCGTGTGGCTGTTGGCGTCTAGATTGCGGCCGACGACGAGCGTCCCATCTCTCAGCAGGCTGAACGACGAGCATGGCAGCACCTGGGACGGTGATAACCAGGTCAGAGTACATGAAAGCACCAGAATAATACGGGCGACGCGCATGGCCGGCTCTCTTCTTTCCGGTCAATATCGATCAGCCCAGGAACAGCCGTTGCAGTTCCTTCAGGCTGCCCGAGGCGCAGATGGCGATGGCCCGGTCGTTCGAATCGATGCGCGTGTCGCCCACCGCGATGCCCCATTCGCCGTTCTGATACACACCGCCGATGATGATCTTCTCTTTCAACACGTCCATCTCATAGAGCGGTTTGCGGGTGATCGGCGCATCGGGGCCGGCGATGATCTCGACCACTTCCGCGTCGAAGCCGTGCAGATGGGCCACCGACAGCAGCTCGCCCCGGCGAATGAACTTCAAGATCTCGTTGGCTGCCAGGACCTTCTTGTTCAACGCGATATCCGCACCCATGCTCGCGGCCAGCACCAGGTACTCTTCCTTGTTCACCAGGGCGATGGTCTTGCGGTGCCTGACAGCCGTGCCGTTGCCCTCGTCGCTGATCAGGTGCTTGGCCAGCAGGCAACTCATGATGTTGGTCTCGTTGTCGCTGGTGGCGGTGATGATCGTGTCCATGTCCAGCAGACCGGCCTGGGTCAGGGTGTTGGCGTCCGAGCCGTCGCCGTGCAACACCTCGGCGTGTTCCAGCGTGGAGGAGAGCTCTTCGGCCCGTTGCTCGTTCTGCTCGAGGAGGGTGACGTCGAAGGTGCCGGCCAGCAGTTCGGCGACCCGGCTGCCCACCAGACCGCCGCCGAGAATCATCACCCGGTGGCGGCGTTCCTGCTCGACGCCCACCAGGTCCATCAACTGGGGCAGGTGCTGCGCCTCGACCAGGATGAAGACCTGATCGCGGGGCAGGATCTCCTGCTCGCCGCCGGGAATGATCGTGGTGATGCCCCGGGCGATGGACACGATGCGAAACGGGAAATCACTGTATTCCTGGCCGATGTCCTTGAGTTGCTTGTGCGCCAGGGGCGAGTCCTCGGTGATGCGCGTGGCCATCACCTGCATATGCCCCTGCGCGATGTCGACGATGACGTTCCCGGCGCGTAGCTTGATCAGCCTGACGATTTCCTGCGCGGTCAGCTCTTCGGGGTGGATGGCCAGATCGATCTTCATTTCCTTCGAACTGAGCAGCGAGTCGTCGCGGGCGAACTCGAGCGAGCGCACCCGGGCGATCTTGCGTGGAATCCCGAAGCGGTCCGCGATCAGGGACGACATCATGTTCACGGCGTCGTTGTCGGTGGCGGCGATGAGATAGTCCATGGACCGGGCGCCGGCATCCTGCCAGCACTTGAACTGCATGGCGTCGCCCTGCATCAGCCGGGCGTCCACCTCGCCATCGGCGCGGCGAATCAGCCGGCCATCCATTTCCACGGCCGTGATGGCGTGTCCTTCGTGGGCGAGGCGCTTGGTCAGGTAGTAGCCCACGCCGCCCAGGCCGAGGATGAGGATGTTCTCGGATTTCTTGGCTTTTTTACCGAACATGGTCGATTACCTTCGGTGGGCGCCGCCGCGCCGCTTCATCCCGAGTCAAGTAATGGAATGCCCCCCGGAGGGAAGCACGATGTCGAGTGCGCGACCGCCGCTCCGTGACACTAGCCGTCGGCGTCCAGGCCGAGTATCTCCCGTGCCCGTTCGATATCCTCGGGCGCCACCAGCAATCTGACGCCGCGGATGTACTGGTACTGGGGGAGCATGCCGCCGCAGTCGTCGGCGCTGATCCTGGCCTCGATGCCTTCGGATTCCAGCCGGCCGCGCACGATCTCGGCTTCGGTCTCGGAATTGTAGACCGTCAGTTTTTCCCAGCGTGGCATGGTACTCCCCTGCCGTGGTGTGGCCCGCGTGCCGTAGTCGGCGAACTCGCCGCCGAGTTCATCATTTCCAGAACAGATCCTTCATCGCCTGCACCGTCGTGTCGCGGCCCAGCTTGGCGATGGCGTCGGTCAGCTTGATGTCCTTGGGGCAGGCCCGCACGCAATTCTGTGCGTTGCCGCAGTCGGTTATGCCGCCCGGACCCATCAGGCCGTGCAGACGCTCTTCCTTGAAATACTTGCCGGTCGGATGATGGTTGAAGCGCCAGGTCTGGCCCATGGGCGCCGGGCCGATGAAGTCGCTTTTCGGGTGGTATTGCGGGCACGCCTCCATGCAGCAGCCGCAGGTCATGCAGCGGCTGAAGTCGTAGGTGACCGCCCAGTCCTTGGGGCCGATGCGCGGCGCGTGCACGTGGATGTCGAAACTGCCGTCGATGTCCACCCACGCGCGCACCTGGCGCAACGCGTCGAACATGGCCTGGCGGTCGACCAGCAGGTCGCGCACCAGCGGGAACTTGGTCATGGGCTCGAGCACGATCGGCTGCTCGATCTCGTCGATCAGGGTCGAGCAGGCCTGACGCACGCGGCCGTTGATGACCATCGTGCAGGCGCCGCACACTTCCTCCATGCAGCCGGCCTCGTACACCACCGGCGCCACCCGCTGGCCGTGGATGTTGACCGGATTCTCGCGCAGCGCCATCAAGAGCGAGATGACGTTGTGCTGCGGCGCGTACGGGATCTCGAACTCTTCCCAGTAGGGCTTGGTGTCCGGCTGGTCCTGGCGTTTGACCTTCAAGCGGATCACATCAGGCATCGGTCTTCCTCCCCGGATGCGCTGTTCATCTAGCGGTAGTCCCGCGGCTTTTCCACCGGCAGAACACTCGTGTCGACGTCTTCGTAGCTGATCTGCGGGCCATCGTCACCGTGTTCGGCGACGGTGGTCTTCAGCCAGGTCTCGTTGTTGGCCTTCCACTTGGCGCGGTACTCCTCGAACTCCGGATCGCCGGGGAACTTGCCCTCGGGGATTGGGATCTCGAATTCGGGTTTCCAGTGGCTGCCCCGGCACTCGTCGCGCCGGCGCGCGCCGGTGGCGATGACCTCGGCGAGGATCATCATGTCCCACACCTGGCGCGCATACATGAGCGGCGTGTTGGACCAGCCGGTCTTGTCGTCCAGCGAAATGTTCTTGAAGCGGGCCTTCAGGGATTTCAACCCGGCCAGGCATTCGTCCAGGCCGGCGTTGGTCCGGACGATGGAGCACTTGGCGCGCATCAGATCGCCCATCTCCTTGTGCAGCAGGTAGACGTTCTCCGGGCCGTCGCTGTTCATTATCTTGTCGTTGATGGCCTTCTGCCGGTCGATCTCGGCCGTGAACGGCGCATCGGGCGTCTTCTCGGCGCTTTCTGACAGGCCCTTGATGTACGCGGCCACCGACTCGCCGCACAGCCGGCCGCTGTACGAGGCCGACAGCAGGCTGTTGGCGCCCAGTCGATTCGCGCCGTGGAACTGGCCGTCGCACTCGCCGCAGGCGAACAGGCCCTGTATGTTGGTCTGCTGGTTACGGGCGCTCGGCTGTTTCAGGGCGCCCGATTCCCCGTCTTTCTCCCAGTCGATCCACAGCCCGCCCATGCTGTAGTGCACCGCGGGGTAGATCTTCATGGGCACCTTGGTCGGATCGCTGCCGGCGAACGTCTCGTAGATCTCCATGATGCCGCCCAGGCGCGTGCGCAGGAAATCGGGATCCTTGTGGGTCAGGTCCAGGTAGACCACGTCCTCGCCGCCGAGTCCCATCTCCAGATCGTGGCACACCTTGTAGATGGCCCGCGAGGCGACGTCGCGCGGCGCCGTGTTGCCGTAGGCCGGGTACCACTCCTCGAGGAAGTACCAGCGTTCTTCCTCGGGAATGGTCAGCGGATCGCGGGTGTCGCCCTGTTTCTTGGGCACCCACACACGGCCGCCCTCGCCACGCGCCGCTTCGCTCATCAGGCGGTTCTTGTCCTCGCCCGGCATGCCCGTGGGGTGGAACTGGATGAACTCGCCGTTCATGAACCTGGCGCCCTGCTGAAAAACGCGGCTCGCCGCGGCGCCGGTGCTGTTGGTGGAGTTGGTGGACTTGCCGTAGATCAGGCCGAGACCGCCGGTGGCGAGCACCACGGCATCGGCCTTGAAGCTCTTCACTTCCATGGTCTTCAGGTGGATGGCGGTGATGCCCTTGCACACGCCCTGCCCATCCCTGACGACACTCAGGAACTCCCACCACTCGTATTTCTTGACGATGCCCGCGTCTTCGTGCTTGCGGACGTTCTCGTCGATGGCGTAGAGCAGCTGCTGACCGGTCGTGGCGCCGGCGAAACAGGTGCGCTTGTTCTTCACGCCGCCGAACAGACGTAGATCCATGATGCCCTCGGGGGTCCGGCTCCAGGTCACGCCCATGCGGTCGTAGGTCCGGATCAGGCCGGGCGCGTCGTCACACATGGCCTTGATGGGCGGCTGGTTGGCCAGGTAGGCGCCGCCCTTGATGGTGTCGACGGTGTGTTGCCAGACCGAGTCGTGGTGTCCCTTGGTGTCGAGGCACGCGTTGATGCCACCCTGGGCGCAGGCCGAATGGCTGCGCTTGACGGGAAAGAGCGAGAACAGCATCACCTCGTTGCCCACCTCGGCGATCCGGCTCGTGGCCCACAGGCCGCCCAGTCCGCCACCCACGACGATGATCGATGGTTTCTTGATTGCCATGGTGTGTCTCCTTTCTGGGTTGGCCTGGATCAGGCGCCGCCCTCGACGACCAGCGGGTTCAAGAATCCCCGCAGGGCCTGGACGCTCAGTACGATCAGCACGAGGCCGATCAAGGTGCAGACGACCGACGAGATCTTCTGGGAGCGCGGGCCGATGGTGATGCCCCAGGTGATCAGCGCCAGCCAGATGCCGTTGGCCAGGTGCACGATCGCCGTCAGGATGCCGACGCAGTACCAGACCACGAGGATCGGGTTGTCCAGGGCGCTGGCCAGATGCTCGAAGAGGTTGTCCTTGGTCACCTCGTCGTTGGTCAGCACCTGCATCCGCGTGCCCCAGACATGGGTCAGGATGAACACGAAGGCCACCGCGCCGGTGATGCGTTGCCACACATACATCCAGTTGCGGAAGTAGCCGTAGGCGCTGACGTTACTCCGTCCCTGGAACCAGATTATGAAGCCGTAGATGCCGTGGAACAGGATCGGCAAGGCGATGAAGAAGATCTCCATGAAATCCACATACGGCATGTCGCCGATCTTGTGCACGACGTGTTCGGTGAAATACGCGGCGCCCTTGGTGGCCAGGGAATTCTCGAAGAGGTGGAAGCAGAGAAAGGCGCCGATGGGCACGATGCCCAGCAGGCTGTGAACCTTTCTCAGCACAAAATGTCGATCGAGGGGGGGCGCAGTCATCTGCATCTCCTTTGCCGGATGCGGGGCGATCTACACCTGCGGGAACCATCTGTTGTGGCGCAGGATACAGCGCATCTGGCGGATAGAACAAGGTAAATTCGCGGCCTGCCGGCCAGGCGTCGTGGAACCAGGATCAGCCATCGGTGTGGAATCCGGAGTCGGCGTGCGGCAACGAATTCAGGTGGAGAACCCGCTGCCGAAAGCGTATTGTAGTCGCCGAAACGTTCTCGCACGAAGGAGCCGATCGATGAACACGCGGAACGCGCACCGCGACCTGCGTCGCCACCTGCGCCACGGTCTGATCCCGGCCGTACTGGCAGCCGGGTTGCTGGCGCCGGCGGCGGGTTTCCCGGGACCGACAGGTCCGCAACATCCCGGCGACGAGGTGCTCGTCGAGTGGGGACGGGCCAGGCCCCTGGGCGAGCTGGGCGACACCTTCGACAGCGAACTCGGACTGGCGGCCGACGACGGCTACGAGATCGGTTTTCGCTGGCGTCGTTTTCTGGGCTCCCGGCTGACCATCGGCCCCGCTTTTCATTTCATGCAATTCGGTACGTATCGCGAGGAACCGCCCGAGGGTGAGACGGGTGAGACCTTCGAGATCGACAATTCCATTATCCGGTACGGGGTGGATCTGACTTATCTGCCGCCGGCAATCGCCGCCTACGTGCAGCCGTTTCTGTCGGCCGGCGTGGCACTGTGCCGCAATCGATACCGCGAGAAATTTCCCGACAGCGGCGATTTCTATGCAGCCAATGTCAATTCGCTCGGTTATTTGCTGGGCGGTGGTTTCCGCTTCGGGCGTGTGGAAATGACGGCCGTGTACACCATCGACCGTTGCCGTTCGCGCGCGCTCCCCTCGGTGGCCGGCGGCTTGCAGCATTATCGCTGGGACAATCTGAGTATGCGGGTCGGCTGGGTGTTGCCGTTACACTGACGGCCGCGAGCAAGAACAGAAAAAACCGGCGCCGTTCCTCCGCGGCGCCGGTTGTTTTTTACGCTCGCCCAGTGGCTGGGCCGGAATGGACCAGCCGCTACAAGAGGATGGGCTGTCCGGGCTGTCCCGGAGGTCCAGCGTCTGGATCGTACGGATCCGACGGGGTGGAAAACGGACCGACCCGGCTCTCGTCATCGACGCCGGCTACCCGGATGACGTGGCTGTCGCCGACCGTGGCGGTCAACGTGTAGGTATTGGTCTGGGTCGTGCCGATCTGCTGGAAGGCGCCGCCGTTGACCGAATGTTCAACAATGTAGACGTCGACCGGCGATCCTGTGCTGGGCGGCGTCCACGTATACGTCACCTCGACCGTAGTCTGCGCACTGGCTCCCTGAGCCAACACGATGCCCACGAGGAGAACCAGCGCGGTTTGCATGAGAATTCTGCTTGCTGTTTTCATCGTATTCCGACCTTCCCGAAGTTCGTTGTGCCCTGGTATCGCCTCGAGACCGGCGCCCGCGTTCTACCCGGCTCCCTGGATTCCACGAATTTCTCGCTAGGGAAACTGCAAAGGCGGTGCCACAGCGGCAGGCGTGCGGCGGCGTCCGGTCAACCTTTTGTCGAATAGTTAGTTACCAGCGTCGGTGTCTGAAAAAACCGTGTCGTTTTCGGGACGATCTCCCGGCTCGGACACGCATTCTGCGAACCTGAGCGCCGGCGTTTGCAGAACGCATGCACGGCGCGTACGATCCCGGTGGTCGGGCCGCGGCCGGGCCGGTCGATCACCGATTCGCCCTTTGACGAAATCGAATATTGGTTGTTTATTCCCGACTGGATAATCGACTTTTCAACGCCGGACTAAGGAGACCAAGGAGACATCATGAACCAGGAAGTCCTTCAACTATGGCCGGAGCTCGAGTGGATCGACAACGAGACGTTGCGTGAAGCCACGGCCAGGACCTGGGAGCTGGCCCTCGAGCGCAGCCCCTTGACGGTGGCGGATCTGAACGAGATCCCCTTCACACTGCTGGTTCCGGATCTGAAGGTCAGTTTCATGGCGCACAAGCGCTGCGTCGTACACATCGCGCGTGATGCCGCGCGCAAGATGAACGAGTTCTTCGCCGACGACCTGCCCGTCGACCTGGACGTGACCATCGCGGGAGCGATCCTCGCCGACGTGGGCAAGCTGCTCGAGTATGATGTGCAAGACGGCGAATCCTGCAAGAGCGAGACGGGTCGGTATCTGCGTCACCCGTTCACGGGAGTGGCGCTGGCCATGGAGGCGGGTGTGCCGGACGAGGTCTGTCATATCATTTCCGCCCATGCCGGCGAGGGTGACATGGTCAAACGAACGACGGAAGCCTACGTCGTTCATCACGCGGACTTCATGACGTTCCTGCCGTTCAAGCATCGGTAGGAGCGCCGGAAGATAGAAATGGAGGACACGAACGATGGCAGACAACACCGACAAGGTGGCTGGTAACGTCGACGGTCTCTACTATGTCGACAGCAACTGCATCGATTGCGACCTGTGTCGCGAAAACGCACCGAACAATTTCAAGCAGAACGAGGACGACGGATATTCCTTCGTCTACAAGCAGCCCGAGAACGAGGAGGAGGAACAGGCCTGCGCCGAGGCGGTGGAAGAGTGCCCGGTCGAGGCGATCGGCGACGACGGCTAGCTCGGAATCGGGATAGACATCTGGATTGACATCGCGATCGACGGTTTTCGCACGATCGGGATCGACCGGTCCCGGTCGCGCGAGACAGCCGGCGTGATCATATGCGGCTACCGGATCGGATATTTTTTTGGAAACCTCCCGCGACTCGTTGCGTTGAACAGGCCACCTTCGAAAGTATTTCCCAGGAGGAACATTCATGCGAGGAGCATTCATGCAGACCCAGAGCAGCAATCGCAGACCCCTGAGCTGGGTCGCTGCGTTTTTATTACTGGCGGTCGGATTCGTCGTCGGCGTGACCATCACGAGCGGCGACGGCGGCACCGACGCTGTGCCGCGCAGCATCGCGACCGCAACGGCGATCGCCGCGCCGTCGCCGGCGACCGGCAACCGAGGCCTGAACGCCGCCGAGGTGGCCGAGCTGACCATGCCCTCGGTGGTCAACATCTCCACCGACAAGGTGGTCGAGAACAACCTCCAGCACCCGTTCATGAACGATCCGTTCTTCCGGCGCTTTTTCGATGTCCCCGAGGGACAGGAGCGCGTACAGAACACCCTCGGTTCCGGGGTCGTGATCAGCGAAGACGGCTATATCCTGACGGCCAACCACGTGGTCGAAAAAGCCTCGAAGATCAGGGTCAGTTTCCAGGGCAACGAGGAATACGAGGCCGAGATCGTGGGCGCCGATCCCCAGACCGACGTGGCCTTGATCAAGGTCGACAAGAAGGACCTGCCGTACCTGGAACTGGGCAATTCGGACGCGCTTCGGATTGGCGAGGAGGTCATGGCTATCGGCAATCCCTTTGGTGTGGGTCAGACCGTGACCAAGGGCATCGTCAGCGCCAAGGGTCGCAGCATCGGGCTGATCGACTACGAAGACCTGATCCAGACCGACGCGACCATCAATCCCGGCAACAGCGGCGGCGCCCTGGTGAACATGTATGGCGAACTGGTCGGCATGAACACGGCCATCCTCAGCCGCAGCGGCGGCAGCCAGGGCATCGGCTTCGCGGTACCGAGCAACATGGCCGACCGGATCCTGGCCTCGTTACGTGACGGCGGTTCGGTGCAGCGGGCGTGGATCGGCATACGCATGGGCGTGGTCAACCAGGCCATGGCCAGCTATTACGACATGGACCGGCCGCGCGGCGTGCTGGTCGACGCGGTGACCGAGGACAGTCCGGCCGAGGACGCCGGCATCCAGGAAGGTGATATCATCCTGGCCGTGGACGGCACCGAGGTGAACACCATGAGCCAGCTGCGCAACAAGGTCAGCCTCGCCGGTATCGGACACGAGGCCGAGGTCGACATCCTGCGCGGCGGCAAGGAAAAGCACTTCGAGGTGAAGCTGGCGGCGTTGCCCGACCAGGACGAACTCGCGTCGGAAGCGCGGCAAGAGGAAGACTCCGCCGAGGTCATCGAAGGTGTCACGGTGCGCGCGATCAACGAGCGCATCCGCCAGCACGCCGGTCTTCCCGACGAGATCGACGGTCTGATCGTCGCCGAGGTCGAGCGTCTGAGCAATGCGGCGACCCAGGGCCTCGCCCGGGGCGACGTGATCCTGAAGGTCGGCGGCGAAACGGTTTCGGACCTCGAGGAATTCGCGGACCAGATCGCGAAGAACACCGATCGGCCGATCTTCCTGCGCGTCTACGTGGCGCGTACGGGGCGGGAAACCTTCATGGCGATTCCGCGCTAGGTGGTCGTTGGCCGGCAACAGGAGACGGTGAGCATACCAGCCCGGCGGGCTCGCACGCCGGGCTGGTCCCGTTCATGGCCAACCTCCTCGGTAATTTCGTTTCCACGATTACAACGAAAACGCCGCGCCGTACCGGGCGCCACGTGCTATACTGGCCTGCAATTTCTCTTCGCAATCGACGTAACTGATACGGAGGTAGCGATATGCGTTGCCTGGTCACGACGGCTGCAACTCTGATTGTCCTTGCGATCTGTATCGTACCTGCCACGTCGAATGCCCAGGCTGCGGATTCGACGAATTCCGAGCCCACCACCGACCGCTCCACCCGCATCACAGAACTGCGTGCAGACGCTGAATACGCCGAAGCCCTCGTCGTCGCCCGCGAGCTGCTTCGGCTGAGGCAGCAGGACCCGGAAGCCGAACGATGGGCGATCGAAGACGCCGAACGGCTGGTAGGCACGCTCGAGTCCGCCACCGGTCTCGACGCGTCGGCGCAGCAGGAGCTGGCCGCCGCCGACCGCATGACCGGCGAGATCGACGGGCACTACGACCGGGGTGAGTACGGGGCGGGTGCTGAACTGGCGCGGCGGCAGCTCGAGATCCGCCGGCGGCTACTCGGCGAGCCCCATGTCGACGTCGCTACGAGTCTGGTCTCCCAGTCCATGTGTCTCGAAAAACACGGTGATCTCGCGGCAGCCGAACCCCCGGGGCAACAGGCGCTGGCCATGCGTATCGAGCTCCTGGGCGCCGTACATCCTGACGTCACGAGATGTCAGAACAACCTGGCCATCATCTACGCCAAACAGGGCAAAATGGGCAAGGCCGAAATCGCCTTCGCCGACGCGCTCGCGACGAAGGAACGGCTGCTCGGACCCGAGCACCTCTCGGTCGCCAGCGGCCTGGAAAACCTGTCGAACGTGTATGCCATTCAGGGCCGGTACGCCGAAGCCGAGCCCCTGATCAAGCGGGCGCTGAGTATACGCGAGAAAGAGCTCGGGCCCGATCACCGGAAAACCGGACAGGCGCTCAATACCCTGGGCAACCTGTATGCCCAGCAGGGCAAGTATGAAGATGCCGAGCCGATCCTGTTGCGAGCGCTGGCGATCAGGGAGAAGGCCCTGGGAGAGAGCCATCCGAATCTCGCGAAGGATTACAACAGCCTGGCGATCCTGTACCGGATTCAAGGCCGGTACGAGGAAGCGGAACGCCTGCTCGAACGGACCCTGGCCATCAAGCAGAAGGCTTTCGGGCCCGAGAGCAGCAATGTCGTCATGTCCATGAACAGCCTGGCCATCGTCTACCAGACGCAAGGCCGGTACGCCGATGCGGAACAGCAGTTCGTGCGCGCCTTCAACATCGGCGAGAAGACGCTGGGTCTCGAGCACAAGAACGTGGCCTCGATACTCATCAACCTGGCGGCTCTCTACCGGCAACTGGGCAACTATGCCGCGGCGGAGGCGGTCTTCAAGCAGGCCCTGGCCACGCTCACCGAGACCGCCGGTCCGCGGCATCCCAGCGTGGCCACCAACCTCAACAACCTGGGACAGCTGTATCAGATGCAGGGTCGACTCGCCGAGGCTGAAGCGGTTATGCAGCAGGCGCTGGACATCCGGGAGGAGAAGCTCGGCCCGGACCACGACAAGGTGGCGATGGTCCTCGGCAGCCTGGCTGTGGTCTATCAGGCCCAAGGCAATTACACCGCCGCAGAGCCCCTGCTTCTGCGGTCGCTGGCCATCGACGAGAAGGTGTTCGGGCCCGACAACGTGAATCTCGCACCAACACTGACGACGCTCGCGCTGCTCTACCTCGAACTGCCGGACAAACATGCCCAGGCGGAGCCGTTGCTGAAACGGGCGCTGGCGCTGCGCGAGAGGGCTGTCGGCGCCGAACACGCCGATGTGGCGCGAAGTACCCACTATCTGGCCCAGCTGTGTGATCGGCAGGAGAGATACGACGAGGCGAACGCCTACTTCGAGCAGGCGGCGCGGATCACTGCCGCCGCCGTTGGATCGCAGCATCCGCGTATGTGCGCCATCCTGACGGACCAAGCGCGGTGCCTGCTCGCGCAGGGAGAGACGGATACCGCCGCCTCACTGCTCGCGGAAGCCGCTCGGGTGTTCGAGGTCGCCCGATTGCGTGCCGGAAGCGGCATGACCCGTGCGACGTACACCGCCACACCGTATGCCTTGCTCGCCGCGGCTCGGCTGGCAGCCGGCAGCCGCGAAGGCGCCTGGTCCGCGACCGAGCTGGCGCACGGCCGCGTGCTGGCGGATCTCGTGGCGAACAGCGACCGGCGATCGCTCAGCGCCGTCGAGCTGGCTCGCGAGGACTCGTTGCAGACGGCGCTCAGTCGCCTCGAGGAAGAACTATCAGCCTTGCAGGAAGCTGTCTACGCAGCGAGCGGCGACGAGAGCGCGGCCGGTCAGCGTGACGGTGTGCTGGTAGCGGATCTGGAAAAGACACGCAGCGGTCTCCTGGCGGCCCAGGCGCAGTGGGCGCATTTTCAGCACGACGTTTCCACCCGGTATCCGGTCACCGAGGGGCAGGCCTTCGCTCTGGAACGCATACAACGGACCCTGTCGCCCACAACCGCCTTGCTCGGCTGGCTGGCGGTCGAGATAACGCCCGAGCAGTATGCCGCCTGGGGATACGTGATCCGGGACCACGGACCGGTCCGCTGGAACCGGCTCGGCATATCATCGCCGGAACTCGCCACGTCATCGCTGACCGAAGGTCCGCGTCAACTGCAACAAGCGTTGAGTTTCGCGGCCGCGTGGCGCGAACGGGTGGAGGATGTGGACGAGATCAACGCGCTCGCAGCCGGGGTTTGGGCAGGATGGGGCGCGCCGCTGGTGCATCACCTCAACGGCGTAGAACACCTGGTGATCGTTCCTTCGGGTCCGATGCTGGGCGTACCGGTCGAAGCGCTGGTCGATGCCGCCGGCGGATACGTGGGCGAGCGCTACGCCATCACCTACACGCCGTCGGCAACCGTGTTCTCCTGGTTGCGCGAACGGCCGGCCCCTGTCCGAGGCAGCGAGAACTGCTTGCTGGTGGGTGATCCTCCGTTCACGGCGGATCATCAGCGGGTTATGGAACACGAGACGTCCGCGCTGCAAGTGGCTCGGGCCACGATCGACCCGTTGCCGGACGCCGGCATCCTGCGCAGCGCGCTGGGTGGCGACAGGGAAGCACTCGGCCGGCTGCCGCGGCTACGCTGGACACGCCGTGAGGTGGAGTCCCTGCAAGCGACGTTTCACCGGACGACCACGCTGCTTGGACCGCGAGCCTCGGAGACCGAGGTCGCCAGCCTGGTCGAGTCGGACGGACTGCGTCGGTTTTCGACGATCCATCTGGCGACCCACGCTCTGGTCGACGACGCCCGGCCCGAACGCTCGGCCCTCGTTCTGGCGCAGACTGACCTACCCGATCCACTGGAATCCGTCCGGGCGGGCCGGAAGATTCACGATGGCCTGCTGACTGCGCGGGAAATCGTGCGCGAATGGAAACTGGAGGCCGATCTCGTCACCCTCAGCGGCTGTCAGACCGGACTGGGACAGCGGGTGGCCGGCGAGGGCTACGTCGGTCTGGCGCACGCGCTCCTGCAGGCTGGCGCACGCAATCTGCTCGTCAGCCTGTGGCGTGTCGAAGACGAAGCGACGTGCCTGCTCATGACGCGCTTCTACGAAAACATCACGGGGTCTTTCACCGGTCGGCGCGGCGATTTCGAAAGCGAACCCTTAGCCAAGGCCATCGCGCTGCGCGAGGCGAAACACTGGCTCCGGACGTGGGCCGACGATACCGGCAAGCAGATCTACCGACACCCCGTCTACTGGTCAGCCTTCATCCTGATCGGCCCGACCGAGTAAATCGCAGAGCGATCTACTCGCAATCGGTGTCGTTCTGATCACCGTCCCAGCATGCCTCCTCGCCGCCGTTGTAGTTCGGCACCATCAAGCTGCCAGTGCCGGCGGTAACGTTCCAGCGGATGAACCACTGGTTGACGTCCTGTGCGTCGTTGTAGTCGATGCTGTGGTCCGGCACGTCGCGATGGTAGGCCAGCGTGTTGCCGGTTTCGACGCCGTGCAGCACAGTGTAGCTGAGGTATTCACCAGCCGTGTCGGTGCCCCAGGCGAGTTGCCCCACTTCCGGGTAGTCGTCCATCAGCAGGCCGTGGAAGGTCCAGTCGCCGGTCGCGCCGGCATCCTGGGTGGTGCCGGAGAACCAGAGCTGGTTGTCCAGGGGCGGATCCGTGGCGGTGCTGGAAACGCGCATCTGCCACTCGGCGCCCTCTTCGACCTTCAGGCCTCGCAGGCGTACCTGGAGCTCATCACCACCGTAGACGTGGGTGTAGACCCAGATCCACGAGTTGTCTTCCTGCAGCGTCGGAAGCGAGTTCCAGGCCAGGCCGAATGCGGCGACCGGCGGCGTGAGCATGATCTGGGTGATACCGCGGATGAATATCACGCGGAGGCCGGCGTTGAAAAAGTGCAGCTGGCTCGCCGTGTCGAATGCCACTTCGTCCGGGGACGCTCCGTGCGCGACCTTGGCGTCGTCGAAGAAGCTCAGATCGAACTCGAGCTTCGCGGGATCGGGAAGCTCGGGCGCGGTCTCGGTGTTTTCCGGGGTCGTGGAATCATCGCTGCAGCCGCCGAGAACGATGGGTAGGGCGAACAGCAGTAACGCGAGCGGTATCAGCAATAGGCGATGTGCGTTTCGGGTCAGACGCATGATTGGCTCCTTGGCTGGGGGCGGTAGGCGTAGTGCGGTCAGCTTAGCTGTTTGGTCTTCGTACATGCAAGTGGAGTTCCCGATCGGCCGCAAGCCGGGTTTTGTCGATTTGTGAGTTACCCCGGGGCAACTCACGATATGTGAACAACGAGGGGCACGCCCCCGTACTTGACCGCCGCCGCGCCAGGAGCGAAACTTCCAGCGCCATCCCGCGTTCAAATCCGCCGCGACGGCATCGGGCCGCCGCGCGCGTTCCTCGAAGAGAGGCTCGACCGAGTGCGAACCTACCTGCGCATGATCAAGATGATCAAGCCCTACGCCTGGCAGCTGGTCCTGGCGATCATCTTCATGGTGCTGTTTTCAGTGATGAGCCTGTTTTCCATCAGCATGATCCCGGCCTTTCTGGAGGGATTCTTCACCGAGCCCCAGCCGGTGGCGGTGAGCGACGACCGGTCGGCGGCCGAGGATGCAGCCCTGTCCGATGATGGGATCACGACCGACGATCAGACCGCGCTCGACAATCAGGCCACCACCGACGACCAGGCCCGGCCCGAACTGCTCGATCGCGTGGAAAACCTCGACAGCGAGGTCAAGGGGCTCAAGGAGCGCTTCCAGCACGCCATCTCGTCGTACCTGCTGCGCGGCGATCGGCAGGATGCCCTGCTGCGCGTGTGCTGGATCTTCTGCGTGCTCGTGCTGTTGCGCAACCTGACCGGCTACGTCCAGGCCATTCTCATGGCCTTCGTGAGCCTGAGCGTGATCCGGGATCTGCGCGACCGGCTGTTCGTGAAGTTCACGGCCATGCCCCTGTCATTCTATCACCAGCACAAGGCCGGCGAGCTGATCAGCCGGGCGACCAACGACGTGCAGATCGCGAGCAATTGCGTCAACGTGAGCTTCACCAACCTGGTGCGCGATCCCATCATGATCATCATGTACCTGGGCGCGGCCTTTTTCCTGAGCTGGAAGCTGACCCTGATGGCGGTCGTGCTGCTGCCGATCAGCCTGCTGGGCATCGTCAAGATCGGACAGAAGCTGCGCAAGTACAGCCACCGCCAGCAGGAGCAGATGGCTCAGCTCACCGCGGTGCTGCAGGAAACGGTGTACGGCATCCGCGTGATCAAGGCCTTCGCCATGGAGCGCTTCGAGAACCGCAAGTACCTGCGCGAGTCGCGACGGCTGTTCAGCGCCATCTTCAAGATCCATCGTGTCAGCCGGATCTCAGCGCCCCTGGCCGAACAGCTCTCGGTTGTGGTGGGGCTCTTCCTGCTGTGGTACGGCGGGCGGCTGGTCTTCGTGGAGCAGTCGCTCTCGCCGGGCTTTTTCATGATGTTCCTGTTCCTGATCTTCTCGCTGGTGCATCCGATCAAGGAGCTCGGGCAGGTCAACGCCTCGATCCAGGAGGGCATGGCGGCGGCGGACCGTATCTTCCAGGTGCTCGACGCGCAGCCCGAGGTCGTCGATACAGGCGCCGGGCAAGGGCTCGACCGGGTGGACGGACGGGTCGAGTTCCAGGACGTCCACTTCGCCTACAACAGTGACGAGCCGGTTCTGCAGGGCATCGATCTGACGGTTCAGCCGGGCGAGGTAGTCGCCCTGGTCGGTCCGAGCGGCGGCGGCAAGTCGACGCTCATCGACCTGATCCCGCGTTTCTACGATCCGCAGCGCGGCGCGGTACGGATCGACGGCCGGGATCTGCGCGAGCTGAACCTGGCCTCGTTGCGTCAGGCCATGGGCATCGTCACCCAGGAAGTGATCCTGTTCAACGACACGGTGCGCAACAACATCGCCTACGGGATCGCCGACATCGCCGACGAGGACGTGGCCGCGGCCGCCGAGGCGGCCAACGCCCACGGCTTCGTCAGCCAGATGCCCGCGGGCTACGAAACCATCATCGGCGATCGAGGCGTGAAGCTGTCGGGTGGCCAGCGCCAGCGCATCAGCATCGCCCGCGCCATCTTGAAGAACCCGCCCATCCTGCTGCTGGACGAGGCCACCAGCGCCCTGGACACCGAGTCGGAGCTGCTCGTTCAGGAGGCCATCGACCGGCTCGTGCGCAGCCGGACGACCATCGTCATCGCCCACCGCCTGTCGACGATCAAGAACGTCGATCGCATCTACGTGGTCGAAGCGGGGCGGATCGTGCAAGAGGGTGCTCACGACGAGCTGCTCGCGGCGGGCGGGGTGTACAAGGATCTGTACGAGCTGCAGTTCAGCAAATAACCGAAATCTGATCGACCCATGATCGACATACTCATCATCCTGACCTATTTCGTGATCGTCATGCTCGTGGGGATCGTCTCGCGCGCCCGGGCGAGCGCCACCGCCGAGGAGTACTTCATCGTCGGCCGCAGTTTGCGGTGGCCGTCCATCGCCCTGTCCACCATCGCCACCAACATCCACGCCGGACATTTCCTGGGCATGGCGGGTTCGGCCTATCTCTACGGACTCGCCCAGGCGAACCTGGAGATCAACGCCGTGTTCGGCCTGCTGATGGCGGCGTTCGTCTTCGTGCCGCTCTATCTGCAGCTCAAGGTCGTGACCATCACCCAGTTCTTCGAGCTGAAGTTCGGCGCCCGCGTGGCCACGGCCTTCTCGGTGCTGACGATGGTCCTGTACGGCTTTCTCTACCTGGGCACGACGCTCTTCTGGGGCGCCTACGCGGTCAACGCCCTGTTCGCCGAGCAGATCCAGTTTCTGCATCCGGAGCCGGCAGTGCGCATCGTGATGCTGATGGTCGTGCTCGGCGTTTTTTCGGCGACCTACACCGGGCTGGGCGGTTTGCGGGCGGTGGTGCGCACCGACGCCATCCAGTTCGTGCTGCTGATCGTCGGCGGCGCGACCCTGCTGACCCTCGCGTTGCAGAAACTCGGCGGCTGGAACCAGCTCTACGTAGAGACCGACCTGATGCACCTGCACCTGCCGGCGGATCATCCCAAGCTGCCCTGGACAGCCATAGGCACCATGCTGCTGCTGAACCTCAACTACTGGGGCAGCAACCAGATCATCCTGCAACGGGCGCTGGCCGCGCGCTCGGTGCGTGATGCGCAGGTGGGTCTGCTGGCGGCCGGGGTGCTCAAGTACGTCATCGCGCTGGTCATCGTGGTGCCGGGCATCGCACTGGCGGGTATTCTCGCCGACAACCCGCTGCAGGATCCGGATCAGGCGTACCCGACGCTGGTGAACATGCTGTTGCCCACTGGCCTGCGCGGGCTGATCCTGTGCGGTCTGTTCGCCTCGCTTATGAGTTCGGTCGATTCCATCTTCAATTCCGTGTCCACGCTCTGGTCCATGGACATCTATCGCCGCCGGCTGCGCCCCGACGCGACCGACCGCGACGTGGTGCGCATGGGGCGCAAGGCCATCGCCGTGACCTTGTTGACGGGCCTGAGCTTCGGGCTGCTGCAGGTGTACATCAAGTTCGACAATCCCGAATTCGCGCTGACGCACTGGTTCAACGACGTGTCGTACTACATCAAGGTGGGCTTCGTCCTGCTGATCTCGTCCGCGGTTTTTCTCTATCGCGCCAGTGCGAACCTCGTGCTGGCCATGATGCTGGTGATGATCCTGATCAAGCTCGCGGTGGAGCGATTGTTTCCCGATCTCCCGTACTTCAGCGTCACGGCGTTGACGATCCTGATCGGCTTTGCGGTCGTGGCCGCGCACGCGTACCTCGTGAACCGGCGGGGGATCCGGTGGTCGGGCATCTGGCACGTGGAGGACCGGCGTGTGGGCTGGTTCGGGGCGGCGCTGCTCGGGTCGCTGGTTTTTATACAGGTGTGGTTTCATTAGACTGCGTATTCGAGAGTTGCCCCGGGGCAACGGGTGCCACCGGGGCAACAGAGAAGGATCCACGAGCCGTTCCACACTATTTGAGCAACGAGATCTTCCTCGCGCGAACCTCGCCCGCCGATTCGACCCGCACGAAGTACACGCCCGAACCCAGCAGCTTACCGTTGTCGTCCCTGCCCTCCCAGATCAGTTCGTGGCGACCGGCCGGGCGCTCGCTTCGGTCCAGCGTGGCCACGCGACGGCCGCTGACATCGTGTATCGTCACCTGCACCGGGCCGGGATTGGTAACCGTGTAGGCGATGACCGTACGCGGATTGAACGGGTTGGGGTGATTGGGTTCGATGACCAGACCGAGATCGCCCGTGGCGGCGTACGGGACGTCGACCGCGGTGCCGATACGGAACAGGTAGTCCTCGGTCTCGCCGTCGCCGAAGCTGCCGGCACCGTCCCAGTCGACCGAGACCATGGCATCGCTCAGGGTGAAGCGCGCCCAGACGAATCCGTCGCCGCCCAGGATCTGGAAGTCCGGCGGTGACAGGGCCGACACCATGTTGCTGAAACCCGCGGGCACGAAGAGGTTCTGCACCACGTGTTCGCTGCCGGTGTCGCCGTTGCTGCAGGTCGCGGTGTCGCCCCAGGAGCCGTCGCCGTCCCAGTCCATCAGCACGTTCAGGTACATGTCGTTGCCCGCGCCGTTGGCGAGGTACAGGTCGAGGTCGGGTCCCCAGCTGATGAACTCGCAGGTCATGCCCAGCAGGTCGTCCGGACCGCCGGAACACAGGGCCACGTTGCCGCTCAGATCGATGGTGTAAGATTGCGGCGTTTGCAGACCGGAATCGAAGTCGTTGGGTGAACATTCGTCGAAGTCGTAGACCAGGAAACTGCACAGGTCGTGGTTGCCGTTGGTCTCGATGTCCACGCCCAGTCCGATATAGCCCGTGATGGGACCGTGGTGGATGACGTGGCCGGCCGGACCGCCGCCGACACAGGTCGGGAACTGCCCGATGATGCCGGTCGGGGGGTAGGCCATGGCACCCTCGGGCGCATCGCCCAGTTCACCGCCCGGCAGCGGCGGATCGATGCGGAGCAGGTAGTCCTCGGTCTCGCCGATCTCGAACCAACCGCCGCCGTTCCAGAAATAATTTACGCCCGGACGTTCCGAGATGGTGAAGCGGACCCACACGTAGCCGTCGTTGGGTCCGATGTTCACGTCCGGCGCATTGAGACCGGAGAGCCATCCGATATACCCGTCCGGCACGGGCAGATTCCAGACCGCGTGCTCACGGATGGGAGCGCCGTTGCAGTAGGTCTCGCCGCCCCATTCGCCGTCCTGATTCCAGTCGAAGATGACGTTCACGTAGGTCGAATCGCCGGACATGTTCTCCAGATAGATGTCGAGACCGGCGCCCCACTGGACCACGCTGCAGGCCGCGCCGAGCGAACTAGGGTTTGGTACACCACAGGGCTGGACTGCGTTGTTGAAGATGAAGAACGCATCGGGGGCGACCAGTCCCGCGTCACCGTCGAGCGGCTCGTAGCATTCGTCGTTCTCGTACGGCGGCATCGGGCAGACGTTGGCGTTGCCGTCTACTTCCGTGTCCATGGTCGGCCCGAAATACGCCTCCGGTGTGTCGTTGGCGTGAAATATCCGTCCCACCGGGCCGCCATAGCAGGTGGGGAAGTAACCCACGACGCCCAGGCTGGGGTAGGCGAGCGCGCCCTCGGGCGCATCGCCCCATTCGCCTTCCAGGGGGTTGTGCTGCGCCCAGGCGATGCCGGTCGACAAGAGCAGGGCGATCGCGATAATCACTTGTTTCAGTGTGTTTCCGAGTATCATGACGGTCTCCGTTTCCTGATGAGGGTGGGCCGCCGATTCCGTTGACTTCGTCGGCCGGGATCCATGTCGAATCGTACAGGACTAGTTTTATCCGATATCGAGTTCTTACAGATGTTTTTCCCGGGGCGTGCGATCACGCAATGCGCCGGGTCAGGAAAAAAACGCAATACCCTGTTGACATCGCGAAAAAAAGGTGCTAATTTTTCAGCATGTTGCTAAAAATTTAGCACAACAAATACCCTGGGGATCCGTAATGGGATTCGCGCCGCGAACGGCAAAGCCGCCGTCAGGGGCCGACAAGAAACGCACAGGAGAGCAACCATGCCCACCAACCCCCACGACACGCTCAGCCGACGCGAACGGCAGATCATGGAGATCGTCTATCGCCTCGGGAAAGCCACGGCGAACGAGGTGCTCGACTGCCTCGACGATCCGCCAAGCTACTCGGCGGTGCGGGCGAGCCTGCGTATCCTGGAGGAGAAGGGCCACCTGCGCCACCGGCAGGACGGGCCCCGGTACGTCTATCTGCCCACGGTCTCCCGCGAGAAAGCACGCGCCAGCGCCCTGCGTGGTCTGTTGCGCACTTTTTTCGACAACTCACACGAACAGCTCGTCTCGGCGCTGCTCGACGATGGCGACGCCGCGCCCACGCCTGACGAACTCGATAAACTGTCCCGGCTGATCGAACAGGCCCGCGAGGAAGGACGATGATCATGAGTCCGTTGATCGATACAACGACATTGGTAGCGCTGGTGAAGCACTGGGCGGGAGTGTTCACCCTGTTGACGCTCAAGGGCAGCGTGCTCCTGGCGGTGATCGGTGTGGCCAACCTGGCGTTGCGCCGCGCGTCGGCGTCGACCCGCCATCTGCTGTGGACCGTCGGGTTCATCGGTGTCTTGTTGCTGCCGGTACTCGGGGCGGGATTGCCGTCGTGGCGTGTCGCCGCCATGTCGCGCGTTGCGGCGATGTCGCAGATGGTATCCGTCGACGCGAATGTCCAGGGTGGCGAGCTAGCGCGTACCGCGAACGAGACGGCGGTAGGGACCGGTGAGTCATTGGTCCGGGCGGGGAGCCGTAGCGGTGACGCTTCGTCGGGAGACGCGACACCGCTATTCATACCGGCCCAGACCGCGCGTTCGCCCGGGCTCGAGTCCGGAATCGCCGCGGAACTCTCGGTGCCGGATGTGGGCGTGATCTCCCCGACGGGATCGCAGCACGACGCGACGGGAACTTCGGTTGCGACCGATCCGCGCGACGGCACATCGTCGACCGCCGGGCCTCTGCTTTCCCGTCTGGCCGACCTTGTTTCTCTTCCCCCGCTCGTGTGGTTTTTCTTCGCCTGGCAGGCGGGTCTGTTGCTGCTGGCCGGATTGGTTTTTCTGGGCGCGGTGCGTTTGTGGCGTTTCGAGCGATCCGCCCGGCCGACGCAGGGTAATGGCTGGGATGATCTCGTGGTTTCCCTGAGTCGGGAACTCGGGATCGACACCCGTTCGAGGCTGCTCACCAGCGACCGCGCCCTGACGCCCATGACCTGGGGCCTGCGACGGCCCGTCATCCTGCTGCCCGCCGGCTGCGATTCGTGGTCGGACGAGCAGCGCCGTGAGGTGTTGCTCCATGAACTGGCCCACGTCAAGCGGCGCGACTACCTGACCCAGATGCTGGCCCAGGTCGTCTGCCTCGCACTCTGGTTCAATCCGCTGGTCTGGCTGGCTGCTCGCTGGATGCGTATCGAACGCGAACGCGCGTGCGACGACCAGGTGCTGATGGCGGGCGCCAAACCCTCCGCCTACGCCAGCCATCTGCTGGACATCGCCTGTTCGCTCGGCGCGGCGAAACACCGTGCCGGATTCGCCCAGAGCCTGGCGCTGGCCATGGCGCGCCGCAGCCAGATCACCGGTCGTCTGCTCGCGGTCCTCGATCCCCGCCGCCGCCGCTACGCACCTGGACGCCGGTTGATCGTGCTGACCTCGTTGCTGGCCCTGCTGGTGGTTCTGCCGCTGGCCTCGCTCAGTCCAGCGCACCCGGAGCCGCCACCGCGTCCCGCGCCGCCGGCGAGGGTCGAAGAGCCTGCCGAGCCGGCGCCGCCGGACAGGCCTGCGCCAGCGGCCGCCGCTTCAATACAGCCGGCTGTACCTCACACGGCGCCGACGCCGAGCCCGTCAAGGGGCCTGACGCCCGGCCGCACACCGCGCCCGGCGCCGAGCCCTCCGGCGCTGCCAACCGCTGTCGCAAGCAATTCGCTGCTCGACAAGATCAAGAACAAGCTGACCGACGGTTCCAAGACGAGCCGCTGGATCTCCGAAGACGGCAAAGAGAAGTTGACGATGGAGTTCACCGGCGAGTTCGAGATCTCCGACGATGACAGCGAGATCATCTGGCTGGACCAGGATGCCGAGATCGTGATCGAAAAGAAACGCGGCCGCCAGCGCCGGCGCATCGAGATCACGCCCGACGAGGACGGCCATCCCGAGTACTACTACACCGTCAATCGCGACGAGGAGCCCTTCGACGACGATGCTGCCGACTGGCTGGCCGGGATCCTGCAGCGCATCGTGCGCGACATGGGCCTGAACGCCGATATCCGGGTCGAGCGGGCGTACCGGGACGGTGGTCTCGACGGCGTGCAGGAGTTGCTCGAGGACATCGATTCGGGATATTCCCGCGGCATCCATCTGCGCGAGTTCTTCAAGCTCGATGATGTGCCGACGACCGACCTGGCCGCGATGCTGGACGCGTCCGGCGATCTGCTCGACTCCGACTACGAGAAGGCCGAACTGCTGGTCTCCCTCGCCGATGTGTACCTCGAGGACGAAGCATTCCAGCAGCCGTACCTCGCGGCCGTCGCCACCATCGATTCCGACTACGACAAGAGCCGGACGCTGCGCGCCGCTCTGGAAACCGAGAGTCTCGGCGACGACGCATTGATCTATCTGCTCGAAGCCGCCGCCGGGATCGATTCGGACTACGAGAAGACGGAGTTGCTCATCGCCCTCGAATCGCGTTTCCTGACCGACGAACAAACCCGGCAGGTCTTTTTCGCGGCCATCGATGAGATCGATTCGGACTACGATCGCAGCCGCTTGCTCGCCACCGTCCTCGACGACTACGCGACCGATCCGGAGATCCTCGCCGACGTGCTGGCGATCGTCGAGGACATGGACTCCGACTACGAGCGGGCGAATATCCTGATCGAGGTCAGCGACGGCATGTCGCAGCACGGCGACGATCAGCGCCTGGGCGATGCCTTCTTCCTGGCCGTCGAGGAACTCGATTCCGACTACGAAAAGGGCCGCGTCCTGGCGGAAGTCCTCGACGCCCGGGATCTGGCCGCCGCGACCGTCATCCGGCTGATCGAGGTCGTTGCGGCCATCGATTCCGACTACGAAAAAGCGCAGACCCTGAAAAGAACCGCGCGGCTGGCGCGGGAAGACGAACAGATCCGCGAGGCCTACCTCGAGGCCGCCGACACGATCGATTCGGATACGGATTACGGGAGGGTGATGAAGGCGGTGCGGCGGTAGTCGGCCGCCACCGCCGTCATTTCAAGAGCATCATCTTGCCCACCAGCAGCTCGCCGCCGGTCGCCAGCCGGTAGAAATACATCCCACTGGCGACGCCCTGCCCGCGCTGATCCCGGCCGTCCCAGGCCACAGCGTGTCGGCCGGCCGGCATCTCCTCTTTCTTCAACGTGGCTACGCGACGACCCTGCAGGTCATAGACCGCCAGCTCGACCAGGTCGCGCTGCGGCAGCGAGAAGTGGATCTGCGTGCTCGGATTGAACGGATTCGGGTAGTTGCCGTCGAGGCTGAGCACCTGCGGCAGGTCCGGGCTCAGGTCGACGGGTGTCAGGTCGTTCTCGTATTCGAGACGCAGGCACCAGTCGTGCAGCGTGCCGACGTCGTACTGACCCTGATCGGTGCAGCGGAGTTGCCAGTTGCCGTCGGTCGGTTCGCCGACGAGGATGTCGAGGCTCTCGAAAGGCGTGCGTTCATCCGGGTACCAGAAGTTGATGCGGATGTTGAAGTTGTTGTGCAACAGGATCTCGGTGCCCTGGGGCGAGACAAGCGTGACCTCCAGGTCGGCGGGAAACGGGTGGCTGATGTTCACGTAGACCGCGACCGAACTGACGGTCCGGTCCAGCGACACGGGAATCTCCACCGTCAAACCCACTGGATCGTTGTCCGGGATGACCAGCTCGGGCGACTCGCAGTATTCCACGGTCACGACGCGGTTGAGGTAGAAATCCACGTCGGTCAGCACTTCGCCCTCGGTGAGATCGATATCGGCCACCGCGCCCGCCCAGCCGTCCTTGGACACGGTGATCTGGTACGACCCGGCAAACAGCGTGGGGAAGGTGTAGGCGCCGTCCGCCGCGGTGACGAACTCGATATCCCCCGGCGTGAGCGTGACCACGGCACCCGAGTCGTCCTCGGTTTCCGCCAGGTCGACGGTACCGGAAATACTGCCTGTACCGACCTCGGGAGTGATGAGCCAGAGCACCGCGTTCTGCAGCAGGGGCGCGCGGCCGGCCGCGTAGGCGGCGGCGTAGTTGAAGGAGAAGAACACGACCTGGCCGCCGATGGGCGACGGGTTCGGATCGTAGCAGACGATGCTGGCATTCCCCGGGTAATCGGTCCAGCCACCGACGAGCTGGGCGTCGGCGCGCGGCGTGACCACGTCGCCATCGCCGTAGCCTACGTAATCGAAGCCCAGCGGGCCGACGACCTGGTTGGGCGTCGACATCAGGTAGTGCGTGGCGTCGTCCACGGTGAGGTTGCCGCCGTTTTCGGCCTCGTGGCTCGCGGTGTGCAGCACTTCCCAGGCAAAATCGGGATGGGCGCTCGCGTGATTGAAAGCCAGCTCGCCGCCTTCGATCAGCAGTTTGCCGTCGTAGTGGACGAGGTGATTGCGCAGGGCGATACGCATGGAGCTGCTGTAGATGGTGTTGGTGTTGTCGCCGCAGCTCACCAGCAACAGGTCGTATTCCGGCCAGGTGGTCAGGTTCGTCTCGTCGATGTCCTCGACGGTAACCGTGAAGCCGTAGTACTCGAGTTCGGTCACCAGCTCGTCGACCGAGCGGCCCGAACGCGTTTCGTACCCGCGGGCGATGACCCGGCCATTCTTGTCCAGCTTGTCTCCGCGTAGCCGGCTCGCTCCGCGCGCCACATTGTCGTCGAGCAGGAGAATGTCGCCGTTGGTCGGCACCAGGGCGAAATCGAGGGGGGTTGCGCCCTCGACCATGGTCACCGAGACGGTCTGGCGAACGTAGCGCTTGGCCATGGTGACGATCTGATAGTCGAAGGCGGGCAGGGCGCCGGTGGCATACGATCCGTCGATTTCACTGCTCTCTACTTCCTCGATCAGCTCGAGGGTGTCGGCCCGGTAGACCTTGACGCTCGCCGCCAGCGGGATGGTGCCGGAGGTGTCGGTGACCGTTCCGGTGAAGGCGCCGCTGGACGAGGCGTCCAGGCCGATGGGCAAGGTGTTGGCGCCAAACAGCAAGAAGACGGTTTCCTGGTGGCCCACATAGCCGAACTTCTCGGCGTAGATGTCATACGAGCCGACGGGTACATCGTCGGTCAGCAGGTAGGCGCCGGAGAGATCGGTCACCACGTCGAAGACCGGTACGCCGCCCGGGTCGTCGCCGGCGGCGAAGCCGAAGACACGCACCGTCTCGAGGGGGGCGCCGCCGTCGTTGTCGGCCACGCCACCGGAGAGGGAGCAGTAGGCGGCCACCACGTCGATCGGGGTGGTGAAGATGTCGTAGCCGGTCTTGGCGAGCACGGCATTCACGGTGCCGAGCTGAACCGGCGTCACCGCAACGGTCACGACGGATCCCGGGACCGTTTCCGTCGTATCGATTCCCGCGCCGCTGAGCAAGAGCGTCAAACCGGTCTCGGTGGCGCTGCCGGTCACCGTACCCTCGATGAAGGGCGTCAAGCTACCCGTCATGCCGATGGAGACCACTTGCGCGTCGATGGTCGCGCCGGTCAATGCGGCCGCCCCGTCGACGACCAGCGGTTCGACGAAAAGATCGTGACTCGTGCCGTCGGCGACACCGCGCACCGTCAAGGTCTCGCCGTACGCGGGCGTGACCGAAATCGTGGCCGAACCCGTGCCGTCGGTAATGTCTTGCAGGCCGCTGACGCCGTAGCCCTCGATGTAGATGGCCACATCGGCGATTCCCGCGAGTACCAGCTCACTCACGGTCACGGTCACGTCGGTAGGCACGCCGACCGGGATCGTGTCCGGCGTCACGCTGATGGCGGCGGGAACGAGCGCCTCGACGGTGCTGATCTGCGGCGCCAGATTGTAGCCGGTCACCGTGAGGGTCACGTCGCCGGGCGTCATGACCGGGTTGTCGAGCTGTATGTCAACCTGTCCGGTGGCGTCGGTGACACCGACACCGTGCACGATACCGTCGCTGCACACGGCACAGGTGGCGCCGGGCACGCCGGCATCGACGCTGAACGAAGGGGCATAGAGCTCGACGTAGGGATCGTGGCTGATGCTCAGGGCGGTCGGTGTCGCGGTCCGGACCACCAGCGAGCAATCGCCGAAGATGTTGTACTGCTCCACGAGTTGCAGGCCGCTGTCACCCGGGTACTGGTCCAGTACTTCCATGATGCCGGAGAAACACAGGGCGCCGATGGTGTTTTCCGTTTCGGTCGTCAGCAGGCGCACCACCTCGGCCTGCATCACCGTGGGCGGCACCCACGGCGTGGTGGTCGCGGCCGAATACATGGCCACGGCTCCGTGCGGCTGCAGTGGCGTGCCGGCGCGCAGCCAGGTCTCGGCAAAGCACTCGGCGCGCGAAAAGTCGCCGTTCTTGCACGAGACGTCGATGATCCACGGCTGAGCCCAGCCGTTGGTCAACTCGTTCACGTGCGTGTAGCTGAAATACGGATTGGTCCAGGCGTAGGTCACGCCGTGGCCGAGATAGTTGATCAGGCTGCGGCCCGCGTTGACCGCCGCCGTGATCTCGGCCGAGCTGTCGCCGTCGATCTGGTAGATCTGGTCCACGTCGGTGAAGTTGTAGTCCAGCAGATCGACCCGCAGCAAGTCGGCCCGTTCGTGATCGGGCGGGGTGCCGCCGCTGCTGGCGATTCCTGCCGCCCGCTGGTACCACGTACCGCCGAGGTCCGGTTCCTTCTCGTAGCGCACGAACTTGGCCACCTGCGTCTCGACCTGCGTGCTGTTCTGGGCCGAGATGCGCGAGATGAAGGCGTCGGGATAGAGATCGTCGCCCTCGAGCATGACGTAGCGCGTGTCGTCGTCCGCGCCCTCGTACTCGCCGGCGTAGGCGGGGATCTGTTCGAGATCGCCCACGAGAACGACGAAGGTCAGGCCCAGGTCCGAGAAATAACGCTCGGTGATGGTGTCCTGGATGTCGGGCAGCGTGCCGCCGATCTCGCCGGTCGTGACCAGCTCGACCTGCAATCCGCGCTGCCGTTTCCAGTTGACGAAGGTGTCCAGGGCGGCGACGAAAGCATCGTCGGTAATCACGAGCAGGGAAGCGCCGGCGCCGCCGCCTGGAACAGGGTTGTAACGGGCACTGCCGTCGAATTCGTTGCTGGGAATACTGCCGGCTGTACTTTCGACATTCAGGAACAGCTCGCCGTAGAGCCGACCGAACTGGCGGTCGATTTGCCTGCCGCTCGTGCGGTCGAGCCATCCGCCGTCGGCAAGCGGCGACGGTCGCTGCTTCACGTTGACGCCGCCGGCGCCCGCGGTCTCCACCACGATCGTCGCGCGCTGGAGCACGACCAGTACGCCGCGGTCGGCATCGTAACGAAGGGGATTGATGCGCACGTTCACGCCGCGCACATCGCGCACGATGAACGGCGACACGCTCTCGATCCAGTCGGCGGGGAAGACGCCGCCACCGGTATAGATCTCGCCGAACGTATAGGGCACGGTGGCCGGATCGACCGAACGAGGGATGCTGCCCTTGCCAGGCACGATGGGCGCGGTCGGGATCTCTGTCGTACGGATATCGGTCAACCGGACGGCCGGCGTGCCGGCGTCAGGAATGGCGAGGGTGGCGGTGACGTAGGGCAGGGCGGGCTGGCCGCGATCGTAACGCTGCACGTGGCCGGGCAGCACGATCCGGGCGTACGCGCGCCCGTCGATGATTACCGGCCGCGTTTCGAAGCCGGGAAGTTCGAATTCGAGCACGGTGCGGCCCGGCGCCTGCTGGTCGGCGCTGAGCAGCGGCCGGTATTCGGGCACGGCAAGCGCCCGCTGCGTGACATCCGGAGCGAGGGGAACCCAGTCGGCTCGCGCATCGATCCCGTGCCCGAGCATCATCGCCTGGATCAGAATACAGATACCTATAGTTGTTCGTCGCATCGTCGTCTCTCTGCTCTTGCCGGAGATATCAGGGACTAAATGGAATGCTATAGAGTTAGGGTATTATTATACCATTTTTCTGGCAATTTGTGGAGAGGCGCCAACCATTTGGCTGGATTTTCCCTGAAGCGTCGCAAGTGTGTCGTATTCGCTCTGCTACCCGATCGTATCTTCGGATTTCGCAGCCGACCCGGTTGTTGACGGATGTGGGTCGCCGGCCAGCTCGCCGAAATACGCCTCCACCTCCGAGATCATCCGCTCGAACGAGAACAGCTCCTGCGCCCGCTGCTGCCCGGCCTGCCCGAGCCGTTGCTGCAGCGCGCCGTCTTCGAGCACTTCCAACAGCCGGCGCGTCCAGATCTCCGCGTCCTCGGGCGCGCACAGGTAGCCGGTCAGCCCATCGACGACGATCTCCGGGATGTTGCTCGTGGCCGCCGCGACCACCGGCCGGCCGGACGCCATGGCCTCGACCAGCACGTAGCCGAAACCTTCCATCAAGGCCGGGTGGGCCAGCACGTCCACGGCACCGAGCAGCTCGGGTACGTCGTCGCGGAAGCCCAGCAGATGCAGATGGTCGCGCACGCCGAGATGCTCCGCCTCGTCCAGCAATTCCTCGCGCTGGTCGCCCTCGCCGACGATCCAGACCTGCGCGTCGGGCAATCGCTCCACGATCGCAGGCAGGCAGCGCACGACGAGCATGTGGTTCTTGCGGCCGGTCAACTCGCCGACCATGCCGATGACGGGCGTGTCCTCGTCGCTGCCCATCATGCCGCGGACGGCCTCGCGGGTTTCGGGCCGGGCGTAGCGTTCGAGATCGATGCCGTTGTAGATCACGCGCACCTGATCGGCGGGCAGCCAGGGAGCGCTCTCGAGCATGGTGCGCCGGGTTGCCTCGCTGTTGGCGATGGCGCCCGCGGCGATGTGCTTCCAGGTCAGCTTGTGGCTGATCCTATTGCCGATGGGCATCTCGCTGCCGCGCCGCGGCACGACCGCGTCCACACCTGCCAGTCGCGCGGCCGGTCCGGCGATGCGCAGCACCTTGTCCATGTTGGTGCACAGCACGTCGATTCGGTGGCGGCGACACAGGCGCCAGAAAGTGAATGAGGCCACCGGATCGAAGTCGCCGTGGAAGCGGATGCCGGTCACGGCCAGACCGGCTGCTTGACCACGCTTGTGCAATTCGCTGCCCCGACGTGCCGCCAGCCGCACGCCATGGCCGCGATCGCGCAGGCCGAGCGCCGCCGACAGCATCCAGTTCTCACCGCCGCCCCAGTGTTCGATGCAACTGGCGAAGAGGATGTTCATGTCGTACGCGCCTTCAAGTCAGCTGTCCTTCCGTGCGCGATAGTCGTGCCCAAGCGCCTTGCGTAGCCGCTTGAAGTCGCGCAGCGTGACCGACCAGGCCGAGGTGAGCGACCAGACGAATCCCGGCCAGCCGTCGATGATGCCATAGCGCAGAACGTACTGCTTGAAAAAGGTGATCGGACCGGTCAACAACAGATGCAGCGGATTGAACCGGCGGTTGCTCGCCACCACATCGAGCGTCGTGTACTGATCGACCTTCCGCAGGTAGCCACGCCAGGTGGTCATCGTGTCGTGGTAGAAGGCGCCGTCGATCGTCCCGGTCGTACAGCCGTCGTCCAGCTCGATACCTTCGTGAACAAGGGCCCTGTTGAAACGACCGCGCGCTGTGCGGAAAAGGCGCAATACCTTACCGCCATGTAGCTTGCACCCACGCATCACGTGTCCCAGAACACGGTTCGCGTGGGACAGATACCAGCCGTCACGGGTGTCGAGTTCGCCGCTTCGCCGCATGGCGTTGATTCGTGCGCGCAGTTCGTCGGACACGGTTTCGTCGGCGGCGATGCAAAGGGCCCAATCGGTACGGACCTCGTCGAGGCTGGCCTGCCAGGCACTGCCGAAATCGGTGAATTCGATACCGTGGGTGTGGACATGGGTGAAGCGGCCCGAGGTCCTGGCGTGCTCGATCACCCGGGCAGTACCGTCGGTGCTGCCCGTATCGAGGATGACCAGCTCGTCCGCCAGCCCCTCCAGATGACGCAGACATCCGGGGAGCAGATGCTCTTCGTCGCGGACGATCAGGAAGGCGGTCAGCAGACTCATGGGCTGGTCACCATCGCGAGGGCTGGTCATCGTCACGAGGGCTCGTCGTCTTCAGTCCGAACGTCGACCGAGGAAAACAACAGGGTGGTGAAGTGATTCATGGTCCAGGCGATGTGCGTGTACAGGCGCAGGGTCGCGCTCAGGCAGATGGCGTCGGCGGCCGTCAGGTCCGACTCGGTCAACCGCACGATGGCCTGCTCGGTTTCGGATATGAACTGGGCGGTGTGTTCGATGGTGTCCTGTGCATATTCCAGGTCGCCGGCGCTGAAAACCATCGTTGTCACGTTGAGCATGTCTTCGAGGGCCTTGGCGCGATCGACGAGATGCGCCCGGTAAAGTTCGTCGTCGATCTCGTCCGGCAGCAGCGTCGTGACCTGGTACAGCTCGGTGGACAGGGCGCTGATGCGCACGCAGGTGTCGAGCAGATCGAGCAGCTGCAAGGCCGGCAGGACTTCGTCGCGCTTTTCTTCGTCCGACAGACGGGCGACGATGCCCTGGCGCAGCAGACGTTCCCGGTCGAGAACGGCAAGGTAACGTTCGGATATCGCGCCCTCCGGATCGTCATCCGCATCGCCATAGACCACGATCCCGCTGGCGTAGGTGGCCATTTCGGCAGACCGCGCGAGAATCTCCGTGATCGTCTCCGTCACTTCCGTGCGCCAGCTGTCGGACTCGAACGAATCCAGGAAAGACCCGGCTACCATGATTGCCTCCTGCGATCGTGACCGTCTGTGTGCATGTCGGGAGAACCGCGGCCGCTGGCATCTTCCCATGAGAGGGGCTGCGTTGTCTACCGAGGTCTCGTTTACCGGTCCCGTGAGCTGATCCCGACGAGCGGGCCAGTGGGCAACGCTTGCCGTCGTGGGTAAGATTTCACCGCTTCGCGACCGAGAATCGCCCTACCGCGGCCGGCCCCCGGAGCCCGAATGTTCATTTATCGTGTCGTCGGGGCGACTACGGCCAGGGGAATCCCCTGGGAGAGGACGACTTGCCTGTCCGGTACTTCCCTTGCAACATGACGAATTTGGATTATGGTGGGTCGCTGGAGCGGCCGTTGTGCCGGCATGCCGCCGCGCGGGCTTCCCGGGAAGCTTGACGACGGGCAGGCCGGTGGCCATCAGTGTCCCCTCATGATGTCCGTCCAGGAGTAGTCCGGTCATGTCCATTCTCAAAGTTGCCCGCATGGGTCACCCCGTGCTGCGTCAGAAATGCGATCCGATCGACCCGGCCAAGATCACGAGTCCCGAAGTGCAGCGTCTGATCCGCGACATGTTCGAGACCCTGGTCGAATACCGCGGGATCGGCCTGGCTGCACCGCAGGTGCATGTGCCGTTGCGTCTGGTGCTCTCCGGCGGCGAGGAGGACGAGGAGGGCCGTCCGATCATCCGGGTGCTGATCAACCCGGAGATCACGGTCATCGACGACGACGACCGGCTCGGCATGTACGAGGGGTGCCTGAGCGTTCCCGGCCTGCGCGGTTACGTGGAGCGTCCGACCTCGATTCGCGTCAAGGCGTACGACGAGAAGGGCAGTCCGCTGGAGCTGAACCTCGAGGGTTTCGCTGCAGTCGTGACCCAGCACGAATGCGACCACCTGGATGGCGTTCTCTACATCGACCGGATGGAAGATACGCGGAAGCTCGCTTTCGAGGAGGAGGCGGAGAAGTTTCTGGCGCCAACCGATGTCGACGACGAGGACGAGGACAGCGAGGACGTGAACAACCAGGAATAGCTGTGCAACAGGAAGCACAGCGGCGACATGCGCCACGAGGAGGACACTCGATGACGGATCTCAATCTGCAACGGACCGTGACCGCATTCAACAACCGGGTATACGATGGAGCCGTCGAACATTCGGAGCGCGGGCTGGACGCAGCCTTCGGACGTGAGGAGGCCTTCTGGCTCGGCATCCACGAGATGTGCATCGGCTTCGAACGTGTGATGCAGCAGGATATGAACGGCGCCGAGAAGAATCTGGTGGCCGCGATGCAGAAACTGCGAAACTTCGGCTATCGGTTCAACAATTTCGACGTGACCTGCGCCCTGGCCGGCATCCGCATGGCCGTGCAGGAAGTTCGCTCGGTTCGCCTCGGCAATAAGCCGGGTTTCGACGTCAGCCTGTTGCCCCGCCTGCGCATGGCGGCCAAGGCTGATCTGGCGACCTGACCGCCAACCTGCTCGGTGGCGGCGGAAAGGATCCCGCAGCACGCGATCATGAACGACCCGCCAGCAGAAAATGGCCCGGAAAAGGGTTCGGATCGGACGCCGGCGGACCCTCGCTGGCTCGCCTGGGCCCGCGAGATCCAGTCACTGGGTCAGATCGTCAGGACCTTTGCGCGAAACGAGTACGACACGGCCAACGGCGAACGCCTCGAGGAGATCGCCGCCGAGATCTTCGGGACCATGGTCGACGGTGACCCGACCACGCTGCCCGGCCAGATGCTCGAGAAATTCCGCGACCAGCAAGGCTACCCCACACCGCGCATCGACGTTCGCGGCGCCATCGTGCGCGACGGCGAGATACTGCTGGTCCAGGAAGCGCAGGATCGGCGCTGGTGCATGCCCGGCGGCTGGGCCGATGTGGGCGAGTACCCGAGCACCCAGGTGGTGCGCGAGTGCGAGGAGGAATCCGGCTACGAGGTGAAGCCGACCAAGGTCATCGGCGTCTACGACGCCAACCGCAGCGGCCGCCCCCTGGAGTTCTTCCACGCCTACAAGATCGTCTTCAGGTGCGAGATCATCGGCGGCGAAAGCCGGACCAGCCACGAAACCCTCGATGTGCGGTTCTTCCCCTTCGACGATCTTCCCCCGCTGTCGTCCAACCGCACCAACGAACGCCACCTCGCCGACATACAGGCCCACCTGGCGGATCCGGGGCGGATGGCGGAGTTCGACTGAGGGGTGTGTCGATCGGGGTGCGTACTCGAACGCGCGCACAGGCTCGAACGGGCACACGCTCGAACGGGTCGGCGTCAGGTGTGGCCGCGCGCGGTGCGGGTGTGGCCGCAAGTCTGGAGCCGGCGCCCGCGTTGGTCTCCTGGCCGGCAGCCGTGGCGACGGCGCACTAGCAAGTGCGAGAATTCCGCATCGACTTTCAAGCCGACAGGCCGGACGTGAACGCAGGCAAATGACGCCCCTTTGTATGGTTTCGTGGGACGAGAAATACGAATTCGGGAAGATTGATAACAGTCTACAGTATAGCGTAAAATACAAGAATAGCAAGCGAATAATTGAAAAATATTGTGAAACTTCTTGAGTCTCGCACGAGTATGGTAATGTAGTATCAGATCGATTGTGATATGATTGATATTAAAGAATATAGATACGTAAATGATAGACGGTATCGAAATTATATCGATACTGTTGTTGTTTTATAAATACTTCATAAAATAAAGTAATGACATAGCGATCAATCACTCCTTTTTATACAGTCGAATCCGGCCCGATTCACGCTCATGAGCACCGATTTTACGCTTGTCTTCCGTCGCGACTGTCGCTACTACTGAATCCGGGCCGCTGCAATCCGGACACAGACGCCGACACCTTGAACTCGCCACGGCGCCCGTCATCCGGCCGGAACCCGAACGATGCCCGAAAGGAACCCACCATGACCAGCGAAGCGCGACCGCTCGAGAACAAGACCCTGTTCATCACCGGTGCCAGCCGGGGAATCGGCAAGGCCATCGCCTTGCGAGCGGCGCGGGACGGCGCGAATGTCGTCATCGCGGCGAAGACGACGCAGGCGCATCCCAAGCTGCCGGGCACCATCGATACGGCGGCGGCCGAGATCGAGGCGGCCGGCGGGCAGGCGCTCGCGTGCAAGACGGACATTCGTTTCGAGGATCAGGTGGCGGCGGCGATCGCCGCCGGAGTCGAGCGTTTCGGTGGGATCGATATCCTGGTGAACAACGCCAGCGCCATCAGCCTGACCGGCACCGAGGCGACGCCGCTGAAGATGTACGATCGCATGTTCGACGTCAACGCGCGCGGCTCCTACGTGTGCACGCAACTGGCGTTGCCCCATCTGCAGAAGGCCGACAATCCTCACGTGCTGAACATCAGTCCGCCGCTGAACCTGAATCCCAGGTGGTTCGCCGGTTTTGCTGCCTACACACTGGCCAAGTACGCCATGAGTGTCTGGGTGCTGGGCATGGCCGCGGAGTTCCGCGACAAGCAGGTAGCCTTCAATGCGCTGTGGCCGAAGACGACCATCGCGACGGCCGCAGTGCGCAACCTGCTCGGCGGTCAGGACATGGTCGATCGTAGCCGCACGCCCGAGATCATGGGCGATGCCGCGTACGCGATCCTGTCCCGTCCGAGCGGCGAGTGCACCGGGAATTTCTACCTCGACGAACAGGTGTTGCGCGAGACCGGAGTCGACGATTTCGACGCGTACGCCGTCAAGCCGGGTTCGGCACTGGCAACGGATCTGTTTCTGGATTGATCGTCGTCGACTCGCTCAGCTCGACGAGCGACCCGCGAGGAACTTCGTGATGAATTCGATGTCCATCAGCAGCGCGACGCAGGCGCGGTCGCGGCACAGGTGCGGTGGATTGTCGTCGCTGAAGCCCTCGGGCCGCAACACGGCGCAGATCAGACTCCCCAGACGTTTGTCGAAGTAGGCGGCGTAATCGTGACAGGCGTTGACGATGTCGTCCTCGTCGAAGCCGCGCTGTCTGCCGACGACACCCAAAAACATCAACGCGCCCTCGACCAGGCCGCACTGGGCGCCGTACTGACCGGCGCCGTGCATGCCGGTCGCCGCGTCGTACACCGCCGGCGGCACGTCGACGTTGAAGTGCTCGGACAGGATTCTCAGGGTGGAGATCGTGCAGGTCAGTTCCTGGTCGCAGAAATACTGGTCGATCCGTCGCTGTACGAATTCCTCGCTGTTCATCAGTCGTCCTCTGGCCGGTCGTTGTCCGGATCGTCGCTGTCGTCTTCCTGTTCCGGTGCAGCGAGGGCCTCCTGGTCGCGATCGGCGCCAACCCAGCGCACCTCCGGCAGCACGCCGCGAAACACCACGCCGTAGATATCCCACACCGTGATGAACAGAGCGGCGACGATGGGCCCGATGATGAATCCGAGCACGCCGAACATGACGATGCCGCCCATGGTGCCGAACAGGATCATCAGGTCGTGCATCTGGGTGTCCTTGCCCACCAGGCGCGGACGCAGGAAGTTGTCGATGCTGCCGACGATCACGCCGCAGAAGACTGCCAGGCCGATACCCTTGCCGATGGAGCCGCCGGCGATCAGGATGATGGCGGCGGGAACCCAGATCAGACCTGTGCCGATGCCCGGGATGATGGACAGCACGGTCATGATCGTGCCCCAGAAAACCGCGCCCTGGATGCCCACCACCGCAAAGGCGATGCCCGCCAGCGCGCCCTGCAACATGCCGATCACCGCCGTGCCTTTCAGTGTGGCGCGTGTCACCGAGGTGAACTTGTCGATGATCCGCCGCTCATCTTCGTCCTGCAGGGGCAGGTAGTACAGGATGCGGGCCAGCAGCTTGTCGCCGTCCATCAGGAAGAAGAACATGGTGTAGAGCAGGACGAAAACCAGGAACAGGAAATTCACCGTGCCCACCGTGGCCGCGGACAGGCCGTTGATCAGGAAGGTGCTCACGGTGCCGACCAGCTCGCCGGCCCTGGTCAGGATCTGTTCGCGATAGGGCTCGAGACGGTCGTAGAAGGGCAGCGACTCGAGGGCCTGGGTGATCCGGTCGGGCTGGGCGAGGTTCTGCTGCACCCAGGGCGTGACCGATTCGCCCACCTTGATGGCCTGGGCGGTGACGATGCCCAGCAAGGTGCCCAGCGGCAAGAGCACGACCAGCACCAGCAGCAGCATGGTGAGCAGCGACGCCACGGCGCGATGGCCGCGGAACCAGACGTTGAAGCGCCGGTACAGCGGATGCACCAGGCCCGAGAAAATGCCCGCCAGCAGGATCGCCATCAGAAAACCGCGGATCATGGCAAGAAAGACCGCCGAGATGACGATCACCAGCGCGAGCAAGACGACCCGGTTCACCGTGGCCCGGCTCACGAATCCGTTGGTGCTGTGGTTCTCCATCCTGATCCTTTCCGTGATGGCTTCCTCGTCGTCCGGCTGTTATCGTACCCGATGAAGAACGATTGTGAAACGCCGGGATTCGTCGCGGATCGCGACAGGGGCTCGGCCAGGCTCATCAGGAAGGAGACCGGACGTGAGTGATGTCACATTGACGCTCGAGACGACCAAGGGAACCATCAATCTGGAACTGTTTGCGGACAAGACGCCGGTGACGGTGGCTAATTTCGTGAACCTCGCCCGGCGCGGATACTACGACGGCCTGAACTTTCACCGGGTGATCGACGACTTCATGATCCAGGGCGGCTGCCCCGGCGGCGACGGGCGCGGCGGGCCGGGCTATCAGTTCGAGGACGAGTTCGTCGATGCGCTCGCGCACGATCGGCCGGGCATCCTGTCCATGGCCAACGCCGGGCCGGCGACCAACGGCAGCCAGTTCTTCATCACCCACGTGCCGACCGCCTGGCTCGACGGCAAGCACACGGTATTCGGTGCAGTCGTGGGCGAGGAGGACATGGCCGTGGTCAACGCCATCGAGGGTGGCGACCAGATAACGAAGGCGACCGTCGCGGGCGACGTCGACGCGGTGTGCGAGCAATGCGCCGACCGGATCACCGCCTGGAACGAGACACTGGACGAGCGTTTCCCCGCCCAGGGTTGAGCGGAAAGTCGCCGATCGGTTCGGCGCGTCAGCCGGCAAACCTGAACACATCACGGCCGGCCGGCATCACTATCAGCCGGCCGGCACCGTTCTCTTTCAAGGGCACTCGGTTCCATACCCCTGCGTGAACAATACCACGTCGCTGATGTCGAGTACGCCATCCCACCAGTAGTCGTAGCGGTAGGCCATTTCGCCGTTCCGGTAGGCCATGGCGAACAGTACGAGATCCGTCAGATTGACGACCAGGTTGCCGTCGAGATCGGGGCTGTTGACGTAGACCGCCATGGGGGGTGTCTCCGCCGGCAGCCCGCTCATGTAGGCGACCATCAAGTCGTCGGGGTAGTTGCTGTAGCCACCCGCGGCCAGCGGCGTCGCGAAACTGGTCTCGCCGTTGGCGTCGGTATTGGCATCGGCACAGTTGCCAGCAATGCAGGCGAACATGCCGCCCTGGTTCGGTTCGATCCAGAGGTCTTCGAAGGGCCAATTCTCGATGGGATCGCCGCCCATGGTCACCACGCGCATGATGATGGTTGCGTCATGCCCCAGATCCCCACCGAAGGCCTGGCAATGGGCGAGCGGATGTCCGTTGCCGTCCGGGTGCGTGTAGACCGAGGCTGGAACATCGGAGACAGTCCACGCCTCCGCGTATGGCCAGTCGGTGTGGTCGGCGGCGAGGCAAACGGTGGCCAGACCCACGGCGGACAAGACCATCAGTGAACGTTTCAATAGAATTGGCATCGCTCTGTTCATCGTGTTCCCTCCTTATTCACGGACACTCGATACACAGACATTCGATCACGGACACTCGGCGCCGTAGCCCTGAGCAAACAAAACCAGATCGCTCAGGCTGATGACACCATCCCACCACAGATCGGCGAGATAATCGTACGATTCAGGCACCCGGTACACCTGCGCGAACGGAATCACGTCGGCGAGGTCGACCTGTCCGCTGCCGTCGATATCCGGGCTGTTGATAAAGATCTCGAAACCAGGCTGGTTCAACGGCATGCCGGAGATGTACACCTGCAGCAGGTCGTCCGGTGGATCGCTGTGCCCTCCGGCGCGCAGCGGCAGCTGGAATCGCGTCTCGCCGTTGATGTCGGTATTCCCATCGGCGCACGTACCGCTGATACAGGTGATGACGAGTCCGCCCAGTGATGATTGGAGCCACATGTCCTCGGCAGGCCAGGCTTGTACGGGATGTGGGTCACCCTGTTCGGAATTGACGATGACCGTCAGGGTGATCGTCGCGTCGGTGCCGGGACTGCCGCCATGGGCCTGGCCGAGGGTGAACGGCATACCCAGTCCGCTGGGCAGCGTGTACAGGGAGACCGGTTCGCTCGCTGCGGTCACGGCGAAGCTGAGGTCCAGGTCCGGGACCTCCGAATCGGCGAACGAAAAACCTGCGGTCAGCGTGCCGACCAACCCGAGTACGAGTAACGATGTGCGTGTTTTCATAACAACCCCCCAGTTTTGATCACGATGTTTCGTTTTTTTGCTCACGATCTCGTAAGCAATTATATGTAAATCGGTTACAGTAAATGATTATACCAAGATCGCTACGGAAGAACAAGCGATTATCCCGGGTACGCATTGTCGGACATGACACGACATCGGCCAGCGTTTACCTTGCGGTGGTCAGGTTCGTGGTCAGCTGTGCCAACGTGTGAGCAGAAGCATGTTCCTCTACCAGCAGGACAATCGGTACTTCGCCCAGATCGCCGGCGGTCTCGAACCGTACGGCGCCGACGAGGTGCGTGAACTCGGCGCACGGCAGATCAGGTCGGCGTACCGCGGCCTGTATTTCGAGGCCGATGCGCCGACCCTGTACCGGATCAACTACCGCTCGCGCTTGCTGACCCGCGTGCTGGCGCCGCTGCTGCGTTTCAAATGCCACAACGCCGAGTACCTCTATCGCAAGGTGCAGCAGATCGACTGGAGCGACTTGCTGACACCCGAGCAGACTTTCGCCGTGTTCGCCAACGTGTCCAACAGCGCCATCAGCCACAGCCAGTACGCGGCGCTGAAGGTCAAGGACGCCATCGTCGATCAGTTTCGCGATCGTGTGGGGCGGCGGCCGGATGTGGAAACGATCGATCCCGATCTGTGGATCAGCCTGCACCTCGCGCGCAACGAAGCGACGGTGAGTCTGGACACCTCGGGCGGCTCGTTGCACCGGCGCGGCTATCGGCGCGAGTCGGTGGAAGCGCCCATGCAGGAGACCGTCGCGGCGGCGATCATCGATCTGACCGGCTGGGACGGCAGCCGCCCCCTGTACGATCCCATGTGTGGATCCGGCACCTTGATCAGCGAGGCGTGGTTGAAATACTGCCGCATCCCGGCGGGCTACTTGCGCCGGCGTTTCGGCTTCACCATGCTGCCCGATTTCGAGCCCGAGCTGTGGCAGGCCGAGAAAGACGCGGCCGACGGACGGATCCGGGAGATCGACGGCGGCTTCATCCGCGGCAGCGATATCGACGCCCAGGCGGTGAAGATCACGCGCGGCAACAACGTGGCGCTGCCCTACGGCGATGAGCTCCGGGTGCGCACCCTCGACTTCCGGCAGATTCCCGAACTCACGGAATGCGTCATCGTCTGCAATCCGCCGTACGGCTTGCGACTGCGCAAGGGCGAGGACATAGGCGCCTTCTACACGGAACTGGGCGATTTTCTGAAACGTCGTTGCACGGGCAGCGAAGCCTATGTTTACTTCGGCAAGCGCGAATTGATCAAGAAGGTCGGGCTACGGCCGGCCTGGAAAAAGCCGCTGGCCAACGGTGGCCTCGACGGGCGGCTGGCCAAGTACGAGCTATACTGAGCGAGCCGGCGATGACGGAGCCGGTAAACCGGAGGAGTAGCGGCGCGATGGTGCAGGCACCGGGGAGTACGGCAGGTGGCGAGCGGATCGACGTGAGGACGATTGCTGCGATCCTGTTTCTGATGCTCGTCTCGGGGAGTGTCGCGGCGGCGGCAGCCGCGACCACGCCCTACCCGGAAACCGAACCGCTTATCCTGCCCCTGTGCGGCCCGGTGGCCGACCCTCTCGCCGAGGTGTCGGGGCTGGCCTGGTACGGGGACGAGCTGCTCATCCTGCCGCAACTGCCCAATCGGTTGGCGAAGGAAGAGACGCCATTCATCTGTTGCCTGGCCAAGCAGAAGATCCTGGACTGGATCGACGGACGCTGCTGCCGGCCGCTGCGCCCCCGCCACGTGCCCTGCCCGGAGCTGCGCGAGTTGCCGGAGCGCATCGAAGGATATGACGGCCTGGAAGCGGTGGCGATCGACGGCGACGATCTCTACCTGGCGGTCGAGGCCTGGGGCGACGAAGACATGCTCAGCTACCTGGTCCGTGGCGTCCTCCAGCCGGGACTGCAGGGGGCGTCGCTCGATCTGGACAAGATCGTTCCCATCGAGCGGTCGCTGCAACTGCCCAACATGAGCGACGAGACGTTGCTGGTCGCCGGTGATCGGCTGTTGACCTTGCACGAGGCCAACGGGGCCAATGTGCACGGCGATCCGCGGGCGCGACTTTTCGATCTCGAGCTCAACGCGCGCGGTTCGCTGCCCAGCCCGACGGTCGAGTACCGGATCACCGACGCCTCGAGTCTCGATGCGGACGGCCGCTTCTGGGTTATCAACTATTTTTTCCCGAGAGATCAGGCGAAGCTGTCGCCGGCGGTCGATCGTATTGCCGAAAAATTCGGGGTCGGCGCCACGCACGCGCGCAGTCCGGGTGTCGAGCGATTGATCGAGCTACAGTACACCACGGACGCGGTCGTGTTGACCGATACACCGCCGGTTGTCCTGCAACTGGCGCCCGGCGGTGCGTTGCGTAACTGGGAGGGGCTGGTCCGGCTACACGACGGCGAGCGCGAACGCGGCTTCCTGATCGTGAGCGACCGCTTTCCGGAAACGTTGCTGGCTTTCGTGCCGTTAGCGCACGCGATGCCCGACGGCGCCGAGCGACCCGACACCGAACCCGAACCCGAACCTGAACCGGAGAGGTAACACTTCCATGCCCAGCGACAAGCGAACCGTCATCCTGGTAAACAACAACGGTATGGGCAAGGCCGAGGCGAGCCTGTCGCACAAGCTCACCCAGACCTATTTCGGTCTGCTCGATCTCGAGGACCGACTGCCGGCGAGCGTCTGTTTCTACGCCGAAGGGGTCAAGCTGGTGGTCTCGGGATCGCCCATCCTCGAGGAGCTGTGCGCGCTGCGGGAACGGGGTGTCAGGCTGCTGGCCTGCGGCACCTGTCTGAACCACTACGCACTGGCCGACGACGTGGCGGCGGCCGAGGTCGGGTCGATGAAGGACATCATCGAACAGCATTGGCTGGCCGACAAGGTCATCACGCTCTGACGCACCCGCGCGGGCCGGGTCTTTTTTCCCTCAACATTTTCGAGTGAGCTGCCGAAACACAACCGAGTGGCCAGCGATCGAGCCAGCGATCGGCCACGGTGCCCCGGCGTGTCGGCCGGGGGCGAGATGGATATGCCAACGGGTGGTTGTGCACCGAAATCAGGAGGCTCACCGTGAAGTGTCCGGCTTGCGACTACGAGTTGACCGAGATTCATGTGGGGGAGATCAGCGTCGATGTCTGCCAGGGTGGATGCGGCGGTATCTGGTTCGATTGCCGGGAGCTGAAAAAAGTCGACGAACCCCATGAGTCGGCGGGCGAAAACCTGTTGCACGTGGAACGGGACGGCAGCGTGTACGTCGACGACGACCGGCGCCGCATGTGTCCGAACTGTGACGACATGGTCATGATGCGTCACTTCGCGAGCGTCAAGCGTGAGATCGAGGTGGACGAGTGCGGGAATTGCGGCGGTATGTGGCTCGACTACGGCGAGTTGAACCGGTTGCGCGACCAGTTCAAAACCGAAGACGACCGGCGCGAAGCCGCGCAGGCCTTCTTTACCGAGCTGTTCGCGGACGAGCTGGACGAGCTGAGCGCCGAGAACGAAAAGGAACACCGGAAATGGCATCGGCTGGCGCAGATGTTCCGTTTCCTCTGCCCGAGTTACTATATTCCGGGTAAGCAGACCTGGGGTGCTTTCTGAGCCCAGAGGTCGTCGCCAGTTGCGGTCTCGTCGGACTGAACGTATTCTGGTCAGATAACGGAATGCGTCGAGAAGAAGCAGCAACAGACACCAGGGAACAGCCGTGTCCGACGAACAACAACGGGGCTTTCACTTCAATGGCGACGACGATGTGCCTATCCCCGACGAGGTGATCTACATGGGTTCCAGCCCGAACGCAGAATCCAGTCGCCAACCAACCGAAAAATCGAGCGATGGCCTGGCTTCTGCCACGCCGGATCTCATCCGCCAGTGCGACGTCAAAGGCATCCTGCACAGCCACACACGTTACTGCGATGGTGCGCATTCCCTGTTCACCATGGTCGATACCGCGCAGCAGATCGGACTGGAGTACATCGGCATCAGCGATCACTTCCGCTCGGAAGTGCACCGCAACGGCATCGATCTGCAGGCGGTCCGGGTGCAACGTCAGGAGATCGATGGTCTGCGCAAGCGCCTGAACGGTTTCGACATACTTCACGGTGTCGAGGTCGATGCCAATCCCGACGGCAGCCTTTCGGTCAACGACGAGGTCCTGGCCCAGTTCGATTACGTCATCGCCTCCCTGCCCGAAAATCCCGATGCCACCCGCGAGGAACTGACCGCGCAGGTGATCGCCGTCATCCGCAATCCGCTGGTGACCATCCTGGGCAAGCCGATCGGTGATCTGATGTTGCGGCCGCCGCCGCTACCGGTCGACCTGGACGCCGTGCTCGCTGCCGCGTCGCAGACCAACACGGCGGTGGAGATCGACGCCAATCCACAGTGTTACGAAATCAACTGGAGTTACTGTCAGAAGGCCCAGGCGCTGGACGTGATGATGATAATCAGTCCCAACGCCCACCGCGCCGCGAGGCTGGTGGATTACCGGCACGGCGTGGAGCTGGCCCGTGATGCGGGCGTCTGTTGCCGCAATATCATGAACACCCTGTCGAGTTTCGATCTGCGCCGGTTTCTCCGCCGCGCCTAGCCTCGGTGCGTCGGCAGCTGGCTCGACTCGCCGCCTTGCCGGTTTCGCCGTACGGTTGCGATCGCCGCACCGCCCCCCATCAGCTCGACGCCGTTTCCCGGTTCACCCATCGCTCCAGAATCACCTGTAGCGCCTGCCTGTCCAGCGGCTTGCTGGCGAAATCGTTCATACCGGCGTCCAGACAGCGCCGGCGCTCGTCGGGTGAAACGTTGGCCGTCATGGCGATGATGGGAACGCGACCGTTTTCGCCGCGCAGAGCGCGTATGGTTCGGGTGGCGCGGTACCCGTCCATCCCGGGCATCTGGCAGTCCATCAGGATCAGGTCGTAACAGTGCGCGCGCGCCCGGCTGCAGGCGTCCTCGCCGTTGCCGGTCGCGGTAACCCGGCTGCCGAGCATCTCGAGCAGGGTAACGATCACCTTCTGGCTGACCGGATTGTCCTCGACCACCAACACGTGGGCCCCGTCGGCCGATCGTGGGGGGACGGGTTCCGTGTGCTCCTTGCTGCCGACCGCGGCTTGCCGCTGCTGGCACGGCAGCTGAATCGTGAACTCGAAGACCGATCCCCAGCCGGGGAGGCTTCGGGCGACGATCCGGCCGCCCATGAGTCGAACGAGCTGTTTGCACAGGGTCAGCCCGAGCCCGGAGCCGCCGTACTTGCGGGTCGTCGAGCCGTCGGCCTGGACGAACCGGTCGAAGATCCGCGACAGGGCTGCCTGTTCGATGCCGATGCCCGTGTCGATGACGCGGAAGCGGACGAGGGCCTGCCGGCCGTTGGTCTCGACGACTTTCACCGCCAGGGTCACGCGACCCTCGGCGGTGAACTTGACCGCATTGCCGAGCAGATTGATCAGCACCTGGCGCAGGCGGCCGGCATCGCAGACGACCCGGCGTGGCGCCGCGGGATCACGTTCGTAGGCCAGCGTGAGTCCCTTGGCGCGGGCCTGCACACGCAGCAGCTCGACCACGTCGGCGACGGTCTGGTCGAAGTCGGTCGGCCGGGGGTCGAGGGTCATGAGGCCGGCTTCGAGCTTGGAATGATCGAGAATATCGCTGAACAGCAACAGCAGTGCGTCGCCGGCCTTCTTGATGGTGTCGAGGTATTGCCGCTGCTCGCGACCGCGGGTCTTGTCGAGCAGGATGTCGGCTATGCCGAGGATGCAGTTCATAGGCGTGCGGATCTCGTGGACCACATTGGCCAGATAGTCGTTCGGGATCGGCTCGGTGGTGTCGTGCACGGCGTGTGGTTCGGGATCGCTCGGCGCGCCGGTCGCCGGCTCCGAATGGCTACGCCGGCGCCGCTTCCAGGCGACGCCCAGCAGCTCGGCTGTAGCTCGCAGCAGGTCGATGTCCACGTCTCGCCAGCGGGTCAACGGATAACGCGAATCGACGACCAGGCAACCGGCCAGGCGGCCGTCCTCGTACACCGGCGCGGCGAGCAAGGCGCGTACGCCGTCGGCCTGCCAGGCCTGTTTGATGACGCTCTGGCGATCCGGCAGGTTGCTCACATCCTGTATAACCAGCGGCCGGTCGGTTGCCAGGAGCCGCGGGCCCAACTCTGGTCCTGCAGGTCGATCCGATCGGGCGGGCTGTCGGCGCTCGCGCGGTCCGCCGGCGCGTCCACGTTCCACAGGGCATGGCGCGTCAGGAATTCCGGATTGCCGTCCTGGACCACCTGTTCAGCGTCGGGTCGTCGATAGACGTAACACCGGTCGGCACGCGTGAACTCGCCGACCAGGGCGAGGGCCGCGCAGACGGCTGCGTCGTCCTGGGCTGCGTTGTCTGGGATCGCATCATCGTCGTCGGCGCCACGGAAGAGCGCGGACAGGATCGCCGCGGTGGTCTTTTCGAAGGTGAGCCGGCCGGCGAGGGCCTGCTCGTGTCGGCGTTGCTCGGTGATATCGGTGACGACGGCGAGCAGACAGGACTGGCCGGCGACGTCGAGGGTGGAGGCCGACACCTGGACGATGCATATCCGGCCATCCTGACAGCGCAGCCGCGTTTCGAGGTTCTCGCAGCGGCCGTGCCGGCGCAGGGCGGAGACCAGGATGCCCCGTTCCTCGGGTCGTTCCCAGATGCCGAGCTGCGGGGCCGCGCAGCCGAGGATCTCCTCGCGCCGGTAGCCGGACAGGCGCAGGAAACTGTCGTTGGCGAAGCGATAGGTGCCGTCGCGCAGGTTGCTCACGGTGATGGCGGCGGGGTTGTTCAGCAGCGCCTCGATGGCGCTCTCGGTATTGTCGCGGAGGAAGCCGCGGTTCGTCGTCGCGGCGTCGGCGGCGCCGATGGCCGAACCGCACCCGTTGGGCTGGGCGATGCAAGAAGTCATGACGCTCCAAGGGCGATTTGGAGTTAGCCCGGGTTGGTATGTCGTTGTCCTTCAGGCAGTCGGGCCAGGGGCCGGATTGCCACGCTGTGTATATTACCGCAAAAATTACCGTCGTATTTCGAATGGACCTGATAAAATTCTCACATATAAGCATAAGATTTTTAGTGAGCCGAGCCCGCTCCTATCTGTATCATCAGAAGGTTATGGTATCTGGTGGCTGACGGCGAACGCCGGGAGCGCCGGTTTTTCGGTGAGGTACCGCGATGTACAAGGGACGCATACTCGTTGTTGACGATGATCCGGATCTCGTCGAGACGATCTGTGTACGCTTGCGGTCGCGCGGTTACGAGACGCTGACTGCCGGCGACGGCGCCACGGCCACGCGCCGCGCGGTGCTCGATCATCCCGACCTGATCATCCTGGATATCGGATTGCCCGCGGGCGACGGCCACGTGGTTGCCCAGCGATTGCGGCAGATCAGCCAGACCGTCACCCTCCCGATCATCTTCCTGACCGGCCGCACCACGCACAACGACTACTTCAAGGCGCTGGGGGCGGGAGCGGCCCGCTTCATGACCAAGCCCTTCGACATGGACGAGTTGCTGACGGCGGTCGACACCCTGATCGAACAGCAACAGGTCGAAGAAGCGTGAGCATGGGCGCATCCCGGCGGTCCGCGAGCCGCCTTCACCCGTTGACGACTCCGCCTGCGCTGCCCACCCCTGAGGACATGATGGCGAGGTAACCGGCGCCCGCAGGTCTGCGTTCTTGATATGGCCCGCGTTTCGTGGCGCCCGCCTGAAGTGTCGCAGCAGGCAGCGGGACGCGTTGATCGTGGCTGCCGCTTCGCCGGGCGGTGACGGCCCCGACGCGACCGGTCCCGCAATTGCATCCGCCCGCCCGATCCGGCGCAGCACCCCACGGCTGACGTCCGGAACCTGCGAGAATGGCGGAGAGGGCGCGGGCTGGCGAGGCGGTGCCGAGAAAGCTCGAAACCTTTGGTGTGATTCCGTGGTACTGAGGAGCCGATTCACTGGACACCCGGCCGGCGCGGCCAGGCTGCCTGGCTCCGCCTTTCGCGACATGGTGTTGACGCGGCGCCGCTGATCGACAGCGCATAGGCATTGCTCGAGAACGCGACGCCGCGGCAGCCGTCACCCTCAGGAGGGCCCATCGATGCGAGTCAGGTTCCGGTCAGACCTGTTGTTGCCGCTGCTGCTGACCTGCGCGGCGGGCCTCGCCGGTCTCGGGACGGCGGCGCAACCCGGCGCGGACACGGCAGGCGCCGATTCCTCTATCACCAGCGCCGGCGCGGATACCGTGCCCACCATGGCAGGTGTGCACTTCGTCAATATCGACAGCCTGCTGCTCGCGGGTTCGAACATCCTGCTGGCCTTCGAGGATACGATTCCCTTCCAGGAGAACTCCATCGACACGATCCTCGTCACCGCACCGCGTATCCGTGTCGAAGAGGTGATCCGCCGGATCGGCGAACGGCTGGAGGCGGACCGGTACCGGATCAAGGAGCACGAGTTCACGACCCTCGTGAACGCCGTCGTTCGCTTCGCGAAAAAAGAAGGCAAACCGCAGAAGTACATCGTGTACGAATCGGCGGCGCGCACCCGCAAGGACAAGAACGGCGCCTACCAGGAGGCCACATTGTGGGAACGCGAGCGTGAATTCAAGGGCGATGAGATGGTCAAGGAGAAGATCGACGACGAGGTGAACGCCACCTGGAACAGTGCCGGCGAGGGTGTCAGGCACGCGCAGCCCTTCTCGCTGGATTCAGGCGACGCGTACAGCTACGCGATCCTGGACCGCAAGCTCGTCGGCCTGAACGTGGTCTACAAGATATCCTTCACGCCCAAGAATCAGTTCGACGCCCTGAGCAGCGGCACGGTCTGGATCGACTACTCGGACTTCGTCATCCGCCGCATCGATGCCAACCTCACCGGCACCGTGCCCATGCCGATGATTCTCGAAGGGATACCGATCTACAAGATCCGCCGCATTCCCAAGGGCGACTTCTGGGTCGTCGACGACATCTACGGCAAGATCGAACTGCGCGACATCCCCCTGACGGGCATTCCCGAGAACGTGGAGGTGTACGTCCGGACGTTGAACCACACCATCAACGGCGTGACCTATCCCGATGACGCGGGCGAAGGGAGCGCGGATGGGCGGTAGGATGCTCCGCGCGATGCGAGCGGAAACGGTTCGGGCGTTGGTGACGGCGGTCGGGTTGGTGTTGCTGGCTACTGGAAGTGTAGCTGCGGATCCCACGTCGGTCGATTCTACCTCCGGTGGTTCTGCATCCGCCGACCCTGACACACTGGCGCTGTGGATAACGCCCGAGGCGGCGGCCGATTCGCTCGACGCCTTCTGGACCGACGTCGATGACGCGTGGTTGCTGCCCGTGGACGCCACGCTGACGGATTTCGGACTCGACGGGGCCGCACTCGATTCGCTGGCCATCGTCGGTCACGAGAAACTGGCGGACATGATGGCCGGCAGGGCGTGGCGGTTTTCGCTGAACAAGCTGCACAGCGCCGGCTTCAATCGCGTGCAGGGGCCGTACCTCGGCATGGGCGCGCGGTTGCAGCAACTGCAGCAGTACGGGACCGATCTACGGTTGAGCGGCGGCTACGGATTCTCGAGCAAGCGTCCGTACTACGAAGCCCGGACGCGATTGACACTGCTGAAGGCTCAGCGCCGACTGAAGTACGAGAGCGGACGCGGCCGGCCCTGGCCGTTGCTGTCGCTGCATCTGGATGGCGGCAAACGGGTGCGGACCTTCGGCGGCGAAGCCACGCTCCCCGGGGGTTTCGTCGGCCTGGTGAGCGGCCAGGGACCGTACCACTATTTCGAGGACCGCGGCGGCGGCATGCAGGTCCACCTGCGACCGAAACCGCAGCTGCGGCTCAGCGGCGGTTTCCTGTATGCGCAACAGCGCCCATTGCGGATGGGCACCGACTGGAATCTGCTGGGCCAGTCGCTCGACCCGGCCGACAATCTACAGATTCCTGCCTTGAATACTTTCGCCTACACGACGAACCTGTTCTGGAGCTGGCGCGGCCTGAGCGGCTCGGGCAGCCTGCAATGGCACGAGCTGAGCAACAGCCCGCTGCTGGTCGGATACGGTGATCCGGCCGATCCAGGCGCCCATCCCGGATACCTCGACATGCGGCGGCTCGAACTGTCGGTCGAGGCCGACCTGCTCGAAGCGCACGGCAACCGCGTGTTGCTCCGGGGCAACTGGCTGTCCCACGACCGGCAGGCGCCGCTGCACTGGAAGGCGTTCCTCGGTGGCTACAAGACACTGCGCGGCTATCCGGAAATGACGTTGGCCGGCGATCGAGCCGCCTGGGCGTCGCTCGATGTGCGTCTGGGATTCGATCTGTTGAAGGCGACGCGACTGCCGTTGCTGAAGAGCCTCGGCCTGCAGCCCATCGTGTTCACCGACTGGGGACGGACGTGGACTGTCGATGGGCCGGCGGCAGCGTTTGGCGCCGAAGGCTGGCGAGCCAACGCCGGATTCGGCTTCGGCAAGATGCTGCTGGCGCCCGGCATCCGCGGCAACCTGCGCGTGTACGCGGCGCATCAGGTATTCGACGGGATGGGCGACGAACCGTGGCGCTTCGTGATCGCGCTGGAGAACTAGCCGGCTAAATGGTCGCTTCATCAGACGGACAATCAACCCCGAGCGCCCCTGTCGCTGGTCGTAATCCCGCGCGTTATCTGCTTTTCGGCTAGGTTTTGTCTTCGCCGGGCGACTTGACGGGAACGCGGCCAGCGGCTATATTGCCGCCTGCTCAAGTTCAGCCTGCTTTCGCCGAGAATTAGCGGGTTGGGTCTGTGCGCCCGATATTCAGACAGATTCTGGTTCCTCCGTAGCTCAATGGTAGAGCATTCGGCTGTTAACCGAAGGGTTGTAGGTTCAAGTCCTACCGGAGGAGCCACTCTTT
>CAYLIV010000015.1:78103-82304 GCA_964384055.1 uncultured Fibrobacteraceae bacterium | reverse complement strand
GATGTCGAGATCGAGCGCCATGTGTGTCCCCTTTTGCCGTTCATCGCCGCTGCCACCCGTCCGCCGACGACATAAAATACTATGCAACTTGCATGATTACAACAGCTTGACGTGCTGCCCAACCTGGATGTTGCCCGCGCACCCCGCCATTATACCGCTATTTCGATTCTGGTCCAGTCTCCTGATCCGCTCCCGGTGCGACGCGTCGATCACCGCTGCGTCAAAGCGTGAAATCCCAGGACTTTGATTCCGAATTGCAGCAGAGTGTGATATACTCTACGAGCGCTCCTGTTTTTATTACATTCGAGCGACGACCACGGCAAATGCATCGATTTCTTCTGATCGTGTGACATTCCGCTGGACTTCGCCGAACTTCGGGGTCGGCCTACGCCGACTTTCGCTGCCAACGAACCCCGCACTGGGGGTTGAGGGGGAGGAAGACATGAATTTTGCGAAGATCGTGTTCTTGACGTTGATATTGCTGGTCGCTGCCGGCGCGCAGGCGGGGACGATACATCCCGCGTTGCAGGCCGAACTGGACGGAATGGCGGCCGATGAACGGATCAGCGTCCTGGTGCACCTGACGGAACAAGCCGACATTGCCGGGCTGGAACTGCAGCTGGTGAATCAGCGCGCGACGCGCCAGGATCGCCACCTGCAGGTCATTCAGGCGCTGCAACGCACGGCCGCCGAGTCGCAGCCCGCACTGGCGAACCACCTCGAGGAGCAGTATCGCTCCGGTGGCATTCTCGGTTATACGACATATTGGATCACGAACATGATGGTCGTCTATGCGACCAAGGACGCGGTGCTCGATCTCGTCAATCGCCCCGATGTGGACTTCATCGAGTCCAACTTCAGTGTCGAGTTGATCGAACCGGTGACCATGGGCATGGACGACGGACCGCACTCGGAGATGGACAGCAATCGCGGTATCGGCGTGACCCCGGGCCTGCGCGCCATTCGCGCCGACATGGTCTGGTACGAGCTGGGCTACACCGGCGCCGGCCGCCTGATCGGCTCGCTCGATACCGGTGTGGAAGGCACGCACCCGGCCTTGACGTCGCGTTGGCGCGGCAATCACGAGCCCTGGAACGAGTGCTGGCTCGACGTCCTGGGTGGCGGGACCACGTATCCGGTCGACAACCATGGTCATGGCACCCACACGACCGGCACCATGACCGGTGTCGCCGATGACGATACCGTGGGTGTTGCCTGGGAGGCCGAGTGGATCGCCACCAACGCCATCGACCAGGGCGTCAGCTCCGATTTCGACAACGACATCATCGTCTGCCTGCAGTGGTTTGCGGATCCCGACGGCAATCCCTTCACGGTCGACGATGTGCCCGACGTGATCCAGAACTCGTGGCGCGTCAACGAGGGCTTCCCCGGCGGCTACACCGATTGTGATTCGCGCTGGTGGACGGCTATCGACAACTGCGAAGCGTCCGGCGTCGTGACCTGCTGGTCCGCCGGTAACGAGGGTTCCAGCTCCCAGACCATCGGCTCGCCCGCCGACCGGGCCACGACGGTCTACAACTGCTTCTCCATCGGCGCGGTCGACGCCACGGCCTATAGCTGGCCCTATCCCATCGCCGGCTTCTCGAGCCGCGGCCCCAGCGGTTGTCCCGAACCGCCCGCAAACCTCATCAAGCCCGAGGTCGTCGGCCCCGGCGTCGACGTCTACTCGTCGGTTCGCGGCGGCGGCTACCAGGACGGCTGGAACGGCACCTCCATGTCCGGCCCGCACGTGGCCGGCATCGTTGCCCTGATGCGCGAGGCCAATCCCGATATCGACGTGAACAGCATCAAGCAGATCCTGCTGGAGACCGCTCGCGACGAGGGCAGCGTCGGTGAGGACAACACCTACGGCTGGGGCTTCGTCGATGCCCACGCCGCGGTCATCGCCGCCACGGTCGGCTTCGGCAACATGCAGGGCCACGTGTACAACGCCAGCTACGGCAACGCGCCCATCGCCGGTGCGACCGTCGAGCTGCTGGGCAGTTCGTACAGCTTCTCGACCGATGCCAGCGGCGCCTACAGCGGTTCGGCCGCGGCCGACAGCTACACCGCCCGCGCGAGCCGCGCCGGGTTCTCGTCGCAGGACGTCGCGGTGGATCTCGTCAGCGGTGAAGTCGTCGTCCAGGACTTCTACCTGAACGACATCGCCGGTCCCGAGATCACCGATGTGGATTACACCCTCGCTACCACCGATACCTATGGGCCGTACGCGGTCAGCGCCGAAGTCACCGATTTCAGCACGGTGCAGTCGGTGACCCTGTACTATCGGATCAACGGTATGAGCTGGAACTCGACCGGCATGGTCCTTACTCGCGACACCTACACGGGCTCCATTCCCGGCCAGCCCGCCAACACGCAGATCGATTTCTACATCCAGGCCGAGGACGGCATCGGTCTCGAGAGCACGTCGCCTGCGGGTGCTCCTGGAGATGTCTACTCCATGTACATCACCGAGGTGACCTACTCGTACGAGGTCGAGGATCCGGAAGATCCCGGCTGGCAGCTCGGCGTCGCAGGTGATACCGCGACCACCGGTCTCTGGGTCCGCGTGGATCCGAACGGCACCATGTACAACGGTGAAGCCATGCAGACCGATTTCGACCACACGCCCGCTCCCGGTACGCTGTGCTTCGTGACCGGCAACGGTACGCCCGGTGGCGAGCCCGGTGTTGAGGATGTCGACGACGGCTGCACGACGTTGCTGAGCCCGACCTTCGATCTGAGCAGCGCCGACATGGCGTTCGTGAAGTACTGGCGCTGGTATGCGGAGGCCGGCTTCTCCACCGACGACGAGTTCTACATCGACGTGTCCAACGACGGTGGTACGAGCTGGGTGGAGATCGAGATGATCGACGGCAACCAGAACTTCTGGGCCGAGTCCAGCATCGATCTGAATGCCCATATCACCTTGACCGATCAGGTCATGTTCCGTTTCCTGGCCTGCGACAACAACAACGGCGGCCTCGTGGAGGCGGCGATCGACGATTTCGCACTCGAGGTCTTCTCGAGCGGCCCGCTGGCCGTTCCCGAGGACGAGTTCGTGCCGGGCATGACGCGGATCGCATATCTGCTGCCCAACCAGCCGAACCCGTTCTACCCCGCCCGCGGTGCGACGACCATCCAGTTCCGCTTGCGTGAGACCACGGACGCGCAGCTGCAGGTGTACGACGTGTCGGGCCGTCTGGTCAGCACGCTGCACAGCGGTGAGCTGACCGCCGGTACCCACGGCGTGAACTGGACGGGCAAGGACGATCGTGGCCATGCTGTCGGCTCTGGTGTGTATTTCTGCCGCCTGAAGGTCGGCGAATTCGAGCAGAGCATGCGGATGACGGTGCTGAAGTAGCGTCGTCGCGTTTCGCGTCAGGCATCTGACCAAGAAGGCCCCGGCGCTTCGTCGGGGCCTTCGTCCATCCGCCGACTACGACCGGCCGAGGATCTCGAACTGATACGACACGATTCTCTCGCCTCGAGCTTCGCCGGCGGCATCGAGGCTCGCCACCCGGAACAGTGCGGACCGCTCGATGAGCGCGCGCCACTCGTCCCGGTCGAAGCTGCGCAGCCGGAAACGCGCGTCGCGGTGTTCCTCACCGCGCGGCCGCCGGATCTGCAGGTGGCAGAGAACGGTTTCGAAGCGCGGTGCTGCCGCGTGTTCCGCGGTCGTCGGCGATGCGGGTGTCGCGGCGGGAGGCGGCAGGTAGGTGACGACCTGGCGCACCGTGCAACGACCCCGTCTGCCTTCCCACACCTCCTCGTTCGGGAAATCGTTGGTCCGGTTGCGCAGGCTGACGCCCACGGCATAGACCGCTCCGGGCCGCAGGACGGTCGCCATCTGATCCAGGTGCGCGAGCAGTTGACGGTCGTCCTCGAGATGACGGATGGAGTTGACAGGATTACAGGCGAAATCGATCGACCCTGGCGGCAGCATAATGGCGAAGTCGGTCATGTCGCCGGCAAAGGCCCAGGCTCGCCGCTGCAGGCGCCGGCGGCGCAACGTGGCGTTTGCGTAGGCGATCATGGCCGGATCCCGGTCGAAGCCGACGATCCGCTGTCCCCGTCGCGCCAGGCAGCGCAGGTAACGTCCCGTCCCGCAGGCCGGTTCGAGCCAGCACGGGAGCCGATTGTCCGCCCGGCCGTAGCGGCGGGCTATTTTTTGCAGGATATCGACTTCCCGGGCCGTGCC
>CAYLIV010000015.1:0-78003 GCA_964384055.1 uncultured Fibrobacteraceae bacterium | reverse complement strand
GGATCCACCACCACAGGATCGACCAGCACCGGATCCACCGTCATCGCGATCGAGCGCCGAGTCCGCCTCGCCGTCCGCTGCCCGGAGCGCACAGCGTGCACCCCGCCGCGGCGATCTCGTGGCTGTACCCTTCGGCAGGCGACGTGAGGTGATCGGGCTGGTGGTCGGCGCACAACCAGTCTCGCCGGCCACGACCGAGGTAAACGGCTTCCCGCTGCGCGATGTCCGGCGTCTGTTGCCCGCAGTCTATCGCTTGAACGGGGAGCGCCGGCGCCTGGCCAGGTGGATGGCCGACTACTATGCACTGCCGCTCGGTGAGGTCGTGCCGCTTTTCCATCCTCCCGCTCCGGGAACCCGGCGTGGCAAGAGCCGTCACCGCGCAACGGTGTTTCCCACCAACGACCCGACGCCCATCGAATTGACGGCGGCCCAGCGCGAGGCGGTTTCGACCGCCGGCGAACATCTACAAGGCGAGCGTTTCGGATCGGTGCTCGTGCACGGCGTGACCGGCAGCGGCAAGACCGAGGTCTTCCTGCAGGTCATCGAACAGGCGCTCGAGCGGGGCAGGAGCGCCATCTACCTGCTTCCCGAGATCGCCCTGACTCCACAGACCCTCGCCCGGATCACGGCCCGCTTCGGCGACCGGGCGGCGACCATGCACAGCGGTCTTTCCGCCGGCCAGCGCTGCCATGTCCACGAGGCGGCGGCCCGCGGCGAGGTACGGGTAGTCGTCGGGCCCCGCTCGGCGCTGTTCGCGCCGGTGGTCGATCTCGGCGTGATCGTCGTCGACGAGGAGCACGAATCCTCGTACAAGCAGGACGAGAAACCCCGCTACCACGCCCGACACACGGCGCTGGTCCGGGGGCGGGAGAATCGTGCGGTGGTGTTGCTCGGCTCGGCGACGCCCGACCTCGAGTCGTTCGACAACGGGCAGCGGGGCCGGTTTTCCCTGGTCACGTTGCCCGACCGGATGGGTGGTCCGCTGCCGACGGTCGAGACCGTGGATCTACGGGGAGGCGGCGCTCAGGATGGATTTTCGCAGCGACTGATCGAGCATATCGGCGAAACCCTCGCAGCAGATCGACAGGTCATCCTGTTCTACAACCGGCGGGGTTTCGCCCGGGTCCTGCAGTGCCAGGCGTGTGGCGAGGCACTCATGTGCCCCAGCTGCGACATCGGCCTGACCTATCACCTGCGACCGCGCCGGTTGCTGTGCCACTATTGCGGTTTCACCCGGCCGGTGCCCGAATCCTGTCCCGCCTGCAACGAGGCGACGAGCGAAACCACGACGAGCGACACCTCGGCCAGCGGTCGCGCCACGAGCGACGACGCGGTCTTCCTGCCGGCCGGTGGCGGCACCGAAAAGGTCGAGCTGTCGCTGGCGGCGTATTTCCCCGATGTTTCGATGCTACGCCTGGATCACGACACGACACGGCGTCGCGGCAGCCACGAGCGAATCCTCGGCGAATTTGCCGCTGGTCAGGCGCAGATCCTCGTCGGCACCCAGATGGTGGCCAAGGGACATCATTTCCCTGCCGTGGGTCTGGTCGGCGTTCTGGCCGCCGACGACGGCTTGACGCTGCCTGATTTCCGGGCCTCGGAACGGTCGTTCCAGCTCCTGACACAGGTGGCCGGTCGTGCCGGCAGGACCAGTCCGGGCACGGTCGTGTTCCAGACCTATCAGCCCGAGCACCCGGTCATCCTGGCGGCTGCCCGACACGATTTCCACAGCTTCGTCACGACCGAACTGGAGTGCAGGCGGGAACTGGGCTATCCGCCTTACAGGCGTTTGATCCGCGTGGGGTTGAGTGGTCGGCGACTCGGCGCGACCGAGGCCGCCGCCGCGGCGCTGGCCACAGCCGTACGGGATGTCCTGCAGCAGCCGGATCGCGATATTCTGGGACCGGCTCCAGGCGTGTTTCCCCGCCTGCATGACCGCTACCGCTTTCAGTTACTGATCAAGGGATCGATTTCCCGGCGCGAGAAACAGTGGCTGGCCGAATGTGCACGCGCGTTGCGCAGCGCCGAGCGCGGGCTCGATGTGGTCATCGACGTGGATCCGCTGAGCGTGTACTAGAGCGCGTATCGTGAGATAAACCCGCTGCGGCCGCTGCAATACGGGAAATTGTACTTCGGGGTCAGATATAGTATAATTATAGCCACAAAAACACTTCGTCTCCGACCGCGAGTGTTCGCGGTTTTTTTTGGTGACCGGTTTTTCCCGAAAGGCCAGGAATGAGTACCCACGCGATCAGCGCCAAAACCAGTACAGCCGCGAGCCCGGCGACCCGTCGGCGGATTCTTCCCCTCACCTTGCTCTGGGCCGTACTGATTGCCTTGAGTATCGGTGGTACGCCGGCTCAGGCCCTGGCCGCCGACGATCCGCCGACAACCAGCGATGAGAGCTGGGTCAGGCTCGCCGACGGCACACGTCTGAAAACCGGACCGACCACGTTGCCAAAGTTCGGGCGTGGCTATGTGCCTCCCGACAACATCGACGAGATTCTCGAAGAGCGGCTGAAGGTATATCCGGTCGTCCGGGACGATCTACCGCCGTTTTTCGACTGGCGCGATCACGGCGGTGTCACGTCGGTCAAGAACCAGGGCAGCTGTGGTTCCTGCTGGGCCTTCGGGGCGACGGCGGAACTCGAGTCGTACATCCTGATCAACTACGGCCAGAACCTCAATCTCTCGGAGCAGCAGGTAATGGACTGCAACCCATGGGATCGAGGCTGTGACGGTGGCTGGTCAGGTACGGCGTACTATGTGTTCAACACCTACGGGGCCGTGCTCGAGCCGTGTCTGCCCTATCTGATGATGGACGGGTATCCGTGCCGCCAGGGCGAACACATCCCGTTCGGCTTCATCCCCGACTGGCACTCGGTTTCCGAGAACCACGATCAGATGAAGGCCGCCATTCTCGAGGGCCCGCTGTGCACCTCCATCGATGCCAGCCACGAGGAGTTCGACAACCTCGGCACCGGCTGCTACACCCTTCCCGGCTACACGACGAACCACCTCGTCCTGATCGTGGGCTACGACGATCGCCTGTGCGATGGGGCCGGAGCGTGGATCATCAAGAATTCCTGGGGTACCAACTTCGGCGAGGCCGGCTACGGCTATATCCAGTATGGCGCGGCCGCGGTGCCGACCTCGTTGACCCAACTCGACTACCTGCCGCCGCCGGTCACGGTGGTCGTCACGGCGCCGGGCGGGCAACCGATCATGGGCGAGGCGGCGACCGAGATCACCTGGTTCACCGATGGCCCGACGGTCAATAACGTCGATATCTGGTTCAGCCTCTCCAGCGGCTGCCACAATATCCTGCTCGCCGAGAATACGCCCAACGACGGCAGCTTCATCTGGAACGTGCCCAATACGGCTACCCAGACCGGAAGTCTGACCATTTTCCCGAGTACCGGTACCGAGGACGGTTACGGCTTCAGCAACGCGCCGCTGGTGATTCTCGGTCACAAGGTCCGTTATGTTTCCGAGACCGGCAGCAACACGCCGCCCTACGAGTCACCGGCCACCGCGGCCCATTCCATCAACGACGCCGTTCTGGCGTGTACCGGACACGATTCGGTGCTGGTTGCCGGCGGTGACTATCTCGAGACCGTGACGGTCAACTCGACGGTCCAGCTCTATGGCGGTTACGCCGCCGATTTCAGCGAGCGAGACAACGACGTCTATACGACGCGTCTACGAGGGCTTTCCACCGCCCTGCGCTTCAATTCGGGCGCGGGCGACTATGCCGGGGTCGATGGCTTCACCTTCCACGAATGTCGTGGGGCCATCTATTCCGATCCGGTATCCGGTCGCCACGGCGGAGCGGTCTTCGTCCGCGAAAGCCAGCCGACGATCAGCAACTGCGAGTTCGTGGACAACAACGCCGCCAGCGGCACCGATGTGGGCTACGGCGGTTCGATCATCGTCTACGGGGGCGGAGGGACGGTCGAGAACTGCAGCTTCACCGGTAACACCGCGTCTCGGGGCGGAGCGATCGCCATCGTCGACGCCGCCAATGTGATGTTGCGCGGGAACACCTTCGACGGCAACCTCTGCAGCACTGTGGAAAGCGACTATGTCGGCGCTGCCGTGTATGTGGACAACAGCCAGGTGACGCTGGAAGACAACCAGTTCCTGAATAACGGCTCCTGCCACGACGGCGGCGCCATCTTCGCGCAGAACAGCTCCCTCGTCGGTACCGACCTGCATCTGGAAAACAACAACAGCCAGGCCTGCGGCGGCGCGATCTATGCCCACGAAACGGACCTTTTTCTGCTGCGCGCGACGGTCGTGACCAACCAGGCCGGGACCGGTACCGGCGGCGGCATCCACAGCGAGGGCGGCCAGATCGACCTGCGCAACGTCCTGGCACAGGGGAACCAGAGCGGTAGCATGGGTGGTGGTTTCTACCTCAACAATGCGACCGGCGGCGTGATCCAGAATTGCCTGATAGCGGAGAACACCGGCTCCGCCTGCGCCGGCCTGTTCCTCATGACCAGCGACACCTACTACCTGCGCAACAGCAGCATCTTCAGTAACAACGGACTGGGGCTGCTGGGCCTGGGAGCCGGACTCGTGGGTGAGTACAACAACTTCTGGAACAACAGCGGCGGCGACTTCGGCGGCACGATCGTCGTCGAGCACGGTGTCTTCGCCGATCCGTTGTTTGTCGATGCGGCGGGTGGGGACTTCGGGCTCGCCCAGTACTCGCCGTGTATCGATTGCGGTAATCCGGACGCCCTCTACGACGATCCCGACGCCTCGCGCTCGGATATCGGTCACCTCGGCGGTCCGGGAGCTACCTTCGTCGCGCCGGCGGCGGTCGGCGGCGCCAGCGTCTCCGACCTGGGCGGCGGTACCTACCGCTTGTCCTGGTCGGCCAACAGCGAACCGGATATCGATCACTATGTGGTCTATCGCGACACCGCCGAGGTGTTCATGCCCGGTATCGGTCTGGCTATCGCCGAGGTCGCCCATCCCGGTACTTCGGTGGACGACACCCCGCCCTACGACTGCTACTACCTGGTGGCCGCCGTCGATGCCGACGGTCACTGTGGCGGCTACAGCGATAGAGTCTACACCGAGGGCGGCACCACGCCGGTGGGTGGTTCCGAACTGCCGTCGAACCTGGCGGTCGCCCGGGTGGCGCCGAATCCCTTCAACCCGAAGACGACCATCACCTACGACCTGCCGCGCTCGGGCCGCGTGCAACTGCGGATCTACGATCTGCGGGGCCGGCTGGTCCGTGATCTGGTGGACGGTCAGGTCGCTGCTGGCCAGCACAGCGTGCACTGGGACGGCACCGATGGCAGCGGCGCCGTGGCCGCGGCGGGCGTGTATTTCGTCCGGGTTGATGACGGATCGCAGCTGGCGACGCGGAAGATCGTACTGGCTAAATAACGCACTCGAACGAGCACCGAATACGGAGCCGGAGGCGATGGCGCCTCCGGCTTTTTCGTGCGTGAATCACGCCACGCGGCAGGCCCCGTTGCGGGGCGCGCTACAGGTGGGTCAACACTTCGTCGCAGCTCACGCGCTGGTCGAGGACCACGCGTCCCAGACGTTGGGGCAGCACCCAGCGGACCTGTCCCGACTGCATCTTCTTGTCACCCGCTAGCAGCCTTTCGAGGTGTTTACGCGGCGGGGCGGGCGCGGTGACGGGCAGCCCGCAGGCGCCGAGCAGACGTTCCAGTCTCGCCGCGTCGCCCGCCGGGCACATGCCGCGAGCGACGGCGACCCGGAAGACCGTGGCCATGCCGACGGCCACCGCCTCGCCGTGGCTCAGGGGACGGACGGCGTTGCCACGGCGGGTGTCGCCCCGGCGGCCCGGCACGTCGAGCGAGAAGGCTTCGAGTACGTGGCCGAGGGTGTGTCCCAGGTTCAAGGCTTGCCGGGGACCGCTTTCCTGGAAATCCGCATTGACGATCCGGACCTTGATCCGGGCGGCGCGCCCGATCCAGTCGGTCCAGGGCAAGGCGCGCAGGATGTCCGGGTTCGCGCGTCGCCGGTCGCCCGTGCCCACCAGGCGCCGCAGCGTGTCTTCGCGCCGGAGCAGATCCAGCAGCAGCGCCCGCGAGCCGATGACCGCGGTCTTGATCAGCTCGGCCAGACCGTTGCGCCACTCGGTCCGCGGCAGACTGGACAGCAGCGCCGGCGCGGCCAGCACCCGCACGGCGGGATGAAAACTGCCGACCGGGTTTTTCAGGCCGGCGGTATTGACGGCGGTCTTGCCGCCGATGGCCGCGTCGACCATGGCCAGTAGCGTGGTGGGCACCGACACGAAGGCGATACCGCGCTGCCAGGTGGCCGCGGCCAGACCCGCCACATCGAGCACTGCACCGCCGCCGATGCCGATCAGATAGCCGTCGCGCGCGAGCTGCTGCCCGGCGAGCCAGGCGTAGATCCGCTCCAGCATCGCCAGGGTCTTGACCCGCTCGCCTCCCGGCAGGGCCAGCACGGAGCCAGACCGGCCGCCGGCGGCGAAAACACGTCCGAGCGCAGGTGAGTGATGACGGCGCACGGGCTGATCGACGATACAGACCGCCGGCGCGCGTCCGACGACTTGCCGGGCCTCGTTCAGCGCCGCGTTGCCGAGCAGGTAGCGGCTGTTGAGCGTCTGTGTGGCCACGTCCAGGGTAATGATTTTCATTGTCACGCTTCTCGACTCCAGTTCTGCGACAGAACGTCCGATACTAGCCAAAACAACCAGCAGCGAATAACGCCACGGCCGCATCGTAGACCATAAGCGCCGGGAAGGAAAGCCGTGACGGCGCAACACCGGGGGGCAGCCGGGCACTGCGGCGGTCTCGGCGGTAAAACACGCTGGTTTTTTGCTCTCTGGATATGCGGTGTCAGCGGTCGGTTTTATTTGTCTATCGGTCCGCTGCAGACTACTTTTCCGGGGCTGGAAAAGCACGGTATGCAGATTTATTGAGTAAGGGATCGGCAAGCAAAAGGAGAGTGTTCAATGGCAGATCAGATGGTCGAGATCCGCTGGCACGCGCGAGGTGGCCAGGGCGCAAAGACCGCTGCCATCTTCGTGGCCGAAGCGGTGCTCGACAAAGGCAAGTACGGACAGGGTTTTCCCGAGTACGGCCCCGAGCGTCGCGGCGCGCCCGTGCGCGGCTACACGCGGATCAGCGAGAAGCAGATCCGCCGGCACTGCAGCATCGAGAAGCCGGGAATCGTGATCGTCCTGGATCCGACGCTGCTCGAGTCGCGAACCGCCGGTGTGTCCGACGGCACCGCCGATGATACGGTCTTCCTGGTCAATACCAGCGAGCCGGCGGAGAGTATCCGCAAGCGTCTGGGTGTCGATCACGGCAAACTCTACACCGTCGACGCCACCAAGATCGCCCTGGACAGTTTCGGCCGGGACATCCCCAACATGCCCATGGTCGGCGCCCTGATGGCGGTCGAACCGTTGATGACCATAGATGAGCTCAAGGGTTCCATGGCGGAACGATTCAGCAACAAGTTCTCCAAGGCCGTCCTCGACGGCAATCTGTCCGCGGTCGAGCGGGCCCACAAGGAGCTGGTGTCCGAATGAGCTTGATTCCAACCAAAGATCTCCTCGAGGGGGGGATCATTCGCGATCCCGGCAACGCCGAGGAGTTTCAAACAGGCGATTGGCGGACGTACGTCCCCGATTTCATCGAGGACAACTGCACCCACTGCATGTTCTGCTGGATCTACTGCCCGGACACGGCGATCGAGATCGACACGTCCGGCGAAAAGCCCCAGATGAAGGGCATCGTCCTGGAACACTGCAAGGGTTGCGGGATCTGCGCGCACGAGTGTCCGCCGGCCAAGAAGGGCAAAGCCGCCTTGGTCATGGTTCTGGAAGAAAAATAGCTGCGAGAAAGGATACGATCATGGAACAGAAACTCGTGGCGCTGTCCGGAAACGAGGCGGTCGCATACGCGTTCAAGCAGGCCCGGCCCCATGTGGCCTCGGCCTTTCCCATCACGCCGCAGACGGAGATGATGCACAAGTTCGCCGACTTCATCGCCAACGGTGAATCGGACGCCGAGATGATTCTCGTCGAGAGCGAGCACTCGGCCATGTCGGCGGCCATCGGCGCCGCTGCCGCCGGTGCGCGGGTCATCACCGCCACCAGTTCGGCGGGCTTCGCATTGATGTGGGAGATGCTCTACGTCGCCGCTTCCATGCGGCTGCCCATCGCCATGGCGGTGGTCAACCGTGCGCTGAGCGGCAACATCAACATCCACTGCGATCACAGCGACGCCATGGGCGGTCGCGACGCGGGCTGGATCCACCTGTACAGCGAGAACGCCCAGGAAGCATACGACAACGGTCTGATCGCTTTCCGGACCGGCGAGCATGCCGACGTGCGGCTGCCGGTGATGGTCAATTACGACGGCTTCATCATCAGCCACACCGCCGACAACCTGCTGATGCTGTCCGATGACGCCGCCTACGACTTCATCGGACCGTACAAGCACCAGTACTCGCTGCTGGACGTGGAGAATCCGGTGACCGTCGGTCCGCTGGATCTGCCCGATTACTACTTCGAGCACAAGACCACTCAGCTGGCCGCCTACCCGCGCGCCGCCGAGATCGTCAAGCAGGTCAGCGACGAATACGGCGCGCTGACCGGCCGGACCTACGATTACTTCGAGGAATACAAGCTCGACGACGCCGACCTGGTGATGGTGGTCCTCGGTTCGAGCGCCGGGACGGCCAAGGACGTGATCGACGATTACCGCGACAAGGGCTTGAAGGTCGGCATGCTGAAGATCCGCATGTTCCGTCCCTTCCCGGCCCGGCAGATCGCCAACGTGCTGGCCGGCCGCAAGGCGATCGGTGTGCTGGATCGTTCGGCGTCCTTCGGCGCCGCGGGCGGTCCGGTGTTCAACGAGATCCGCTCGGCCATGTACGGTATGCCCGACGGCGGACCGATTCACAACTGGCTGTACGGCCTCGGTGGCCGCGACTTCGATCTGCGGCAGGCCGCGGAGGTGATCGACCAGCTGGTCGAGATCGCCGAGGGCAAGGAAATGGAAACCGTCAACCTCGTGGGCGCCAGGCTCTAGGAAAGGAGGCGAACCGATGGCTAATCTGAAGCAACTGACCAAGCAACCGGACCTCCTGACCGGAGGCCACCGGGCCTGCGCAGGCTGCACCGGTTCGAACATACTGCGGCAGATCATGCTGACCGCCGGCCCGGACACCGTCGTGGGCGGAGCCACCGGCTGCATGGAAGTCGTCACGACCATCTTCCCGTACACTGCGTGGAAGACATCGTTCATCCACAGCGCATTCGAGAATGTTGCGGCCACGATCAGCGGCGCCGAGACAGCATTCCGGGCGCTGAAGAAACGCGGCGAATTGCCGGTCGAACGCGACGACATCAATTTCATCGCGTTCGGCGGCGACGGCGGGACCTACGATATCGGCCTGCAGTCGCTGAGCGGCGCCATGGAGCGTGGCCACAACATGCTCTATGTCTGCTACGACAACAACGCGTACATGAACACCGGCATCCAGCGCTCGAGCGCGACGCCCTTCGGCGCTCACACCTCGACCGCCCCGTCCGGTAGCGTGAAGCAAGGCAAGGAACAGGAACGCAAGGATCTCACCAAGATCCTCGTCGCGCACAACATCCCTTACGTGGCCCAGACGACACCCTTCCACTGGAAGGATCTGGCCAAGAAGGTGGAGAAGGCGCTGGCCGCCGACGGGCCTGCGTTCCTGAACATCCTGATGCCGTGTACGATCGGCTGGGCGTTCGATCCGGCGATCGGCATGGAGATCTGCAAGGAAGCCGTCGAGAACTGCTTCTGGCCGCTGTTCGAGGTGGAGAACGGCGTCTACAACATCAACAAGAAGCCCAAGCAGAAGGCGCCCATTGTTGATTGGATGAAGAAGCAAGGGCGCTTCAAGCACCTGTTCCGCCCCGGCAACGAGTGGATGCTGGAGCATTCGCAGAAGTGGGTCGACGGGGAATGGGAGAAGTTGTTGAAGCTGGAGGCTATGGGGGCCGAGTAGCGGGGGCGCCGGCGCGATTGTGCTGGTGGTTTCGGGCTTGGTTCGCGCGATTGTCTCGGTGACATGGTTCGGATGACCGCCTCGTGGGTTTGGGCCTGCGGGGCGGTTTTGTTTGAGGTGTGGGTATCGTCTCTGGTAACTTATATTGCGTTACGAGAACTAAACGACCTCGTCGGGGGCCAGCGCGTAGGACAGGATCTCACCGCTCTGCTGGAAAGCATCGGCTAGAGAAACGTCGGTACGTACATCCAGAGCGGTAACGTCGTGCTCCAGACCGGCGGCGCGAACGATTCTGATTTCGTCACGAAGATCCGAGACTCGAATCTGAACGGATATGGGTTCAGATCTTCGAATGGAGGCGGTAATGCGCAAGGCAATGACTACGGGCATCTGGCTTGGTGTGGCGATAATGTTCTACGGTGTACATTCGGGAGCGCAGCACAACGCTACAGAACACACGCTGGCGTTGGAACCGGCAAAGGTCGGCCAGGCGGCGAAGATCGAGGATGTCGCGTGGATATCAGGACACTGGGCTGGAGAAGCCTTAGGCGGGCGGTGTGAGGAGGTCTGGTTGCCGCCGCGGGCAGGCAGCATGATCGGCATGTATCGCCTTACCAAGAGCGGAAAGACGGTGTTTTTCGAACTCTTCAGCTTGAGTGAAGTCGACAGCTCCGTGGTCCTTCGCCTCAAACATTTTCATCCGGACCTCAAGGGTTGGGAGGAGAAGGACGAGACGATCGACTTCCCTCTGGTTGCCTTCACCGAAACAGACTTGTTCTTCGACGGGTTGACCTTCCACAAGGTCAATGACAACGAGATCACCGTGTTTCTTGCCATACGTTCAGAGGACGGTCAGCTTCGCGAGGAGACATTTTCCTACAAACGAAGTCCGGTCCATTAGACGTGAGCGTCTTTTTCGTGCAAACGGAGTAACGAAAAGATGCGCCTCTCATGGCGAGCAACGCCTACCGCGTCATACACAGAAATACCGGCTGGAGGAAACCGGATTGATCCGGCTCGAATCGGGTGAAACGGTTGTCCGGGAGTGGCAGGAAGGGGACGCGGAAGACCTCGCGTTGCAGGCGAACGACCGCAGGATCTGGTTGACCCTGCGCGACGCCTTTCCGCATCCTTACGGGCTCCAGGACGCCAAGAACTTCATTGCCATGGCCAGGGGGCGGATGCCGGCGACCTTTTTTGCTGTGCTGACGTCGGGACAAATCGCTCGCGGCCGTGGGGGGGTTCGTGGCCGATCGAATCGCCCGGTCAACGACCCGCTGATCGCGGGCCGCCAAGCCGTCACCGGTCCGCGATAACAACATCGACGTCCACGGTGTCAATCGTCGGCCACGGACAGGTACGCTAGTAGATTTTCCACGTCCTCCGCAGACAGCGACTTCAGTTTTTCCAGCATCCGCTTGTGCGTTCGCGTCCGACTGCGGAAGTTGTCCAGCTGCGTGCGCAGATAGGCCGTGTACTGCCCCGCCAGCTGTGGGATGGCTCCCTTGCCGGCGCCGGCCTTCGCGTGACACAGCTTGCATTGGCGATCGTATATCGTTCGACCGCTGGCCGTGTCTCCCGCCAGGCGCGGTACGTTGAATACCCGTTGCGCGATCAGGAGCTTCTGGTAAGCAGGCAGGTCCGGATCCAGCTTGGGCATCTTGCTCGGCAACTCGATCCGGGAGAGGAAAAGAGTGATATCCAGCAAATCGGTTTCGGGCAGCTCCCGTTCGTTGACATAGGGAACCATGGCGATGCTTTCCCGGTCCCCGTTCTGGTAGGCGTGTAGTTGATCGGCCAGGTATTTTGCCGGCAATCCAGCCAGACGAGGGTACTCGCCACCACCGCCACCCTGGCCGAACTCGCCGTGACAGCCCGCACAGAGTTCCATTATTTCGGCGGCGTTGTCGGCGTCGTAGTCGTGCCCGGCCGCGTGACCCCGGTCCGTCTGGGCCCACGATACGCCGAACAGCAGCGACACGATGGTCACGCACAGCACAGCTCGGGCCGGGTAGCCGGCGACGTTGAACGCGTCGAACCTGACGTCTGGTATGGACCGTGGTCGGAAGGGGAAATACACTCCGTATTCTCCATCGTTGCGTTTGGTTGAAGTATCCAATCTAGTGTCGGCCGCCGGTAAACGCCAACGCTAGTGCGCCATATTTTGACTACCGCGTCGGGCTACCGGTTCTGCCGTTGCGCCTCCGACACCGGCGTACTGCGGATTGACCTGCCATGCGACCAATCCCTACGTTTACCATACGGTACTACCGACGGTTTGAACTGACCCATTCGACCGCAAGCAAACCGGCCCGGCGAAAGGAGGTATCGGCCCTCGGATTTATCGGCGGTATTTTTACCTCCGAAAAACCGACTGCCCGGACGTTCTCCCACCTGCACATGCGACTCGTGTTCTGCGCATGGCGAGGTAGCAGCAAACAACACCGAACGGGAGGTAGAGTCATGGCAAGCCGTACCAGCAAACAGCGATCGTCGACCACCCGCCCCGGAGCCCAGGTCGAGGGGAAGGTACAGTATCTCGGAAAGCTCAGACCGGTCGTACGTCGATTCCCCTGTCTCGGCGTCGTTATCGGCGACCAGCTCTGGTCTTTCACGATCGAGGAGGAGTCCTTATGACCATGAGGATAGACCGCGAAATGCCGCCTTCAGTGCGTGGCACCTCGATCGAAAGGTCGAGGTGCTCGCCGTCGGATCCGTAATTCGAAACACCAGCCGTTACGTCGCCATGGCGAGCAGACGATGACGAAGAGATTTTTCCGGGATCGCCTTGACACGCGCAATCAACGATTCTAATTTCTACACCTTGAACAATTGAGCATCAAGAGTCCCGCGCCACATCGTGGCAGCGGGCGGCAACCGAGCGAGAATCAGCTCGCCGCGGTGCCGACACCCAACCTCGTGTTGGGCGAGATGCGGGCGAGACCGTCGTCTGACGGGACTTGTCAAAAAACACCGCGACAGCGCGGTCCGCTACCGCCCCACCTGGAGTCTCTTGATGCCGTGACAAAGGAGTTACGGCATGAAGTACTTCCCTCGAAGCCATTCCATCGACAGTATTTGTTCCCATGCTGGCGCCGGCGCCGGCGATTCCGTGCCTCTGGTCCAACCCCTCGTCCAGTCGACGACCTTCTGTCGGGACGGCGTGGGGAGCCAGGCTGCGTTCCAGTATTCGCGCGTCGCCAACCCGACGGTGAGCGCCCTGGAGGCAACCCTCGGCGAACTCGAGAATGCTCCGTCCGCTGTCTGTTTTTCTACCGGACTCGCCGCCGAGACCGCGCTGTTTCTGGCGCTGTTGCGAGCGGGGGACCATCTGATCTGTGCCCGATCCGTGTACGGGGGCACGACACGGCTGGCTCAGCAATTCCTCGATCCGCTGGGCATCACGACGAGTTTCGTCGATGCGACGCGGCCCGACGAGGTCCGTGCGGCAGTGCGGCCACGAACACGTCTGGTGTTTGTCGAGACGCCGGCCAATCCCACCCTGGAGCTGACCGATCTGGGCGCCATCGCCGAGATCACACGACGAGCCGGCGTACCGCTGGCCGTAGACAACACCTTCCTCACCCCGGTGCTGCAACAGCCGCTGGCATTCGGCGCCGACGTCTGTGTCTACTCCACGACCAAGTTCATCGATGGCCATTCCGTCGCCCCGGGCGGTGCACTGATCAGTCGTGACGAAACCCTGCTCGAACGGCTCCGATTCGTGCGCAAGTCTACGGGCGCGATCCAGACTCCGTGGCACGCCTGGCTCACGTTGCAGGGCCTGAAAACCCTGCCGTTGCGCCTGCGCCGGCAGTCGCGTTCAGCGGCAATCATCGCCGGCCGCTTGAGCGAACACGACCAGATAGTTCGCGTTGCCTATCCTTCGCTCGCGCGATCCGAGCTGGCCGCCATACAGCACCGCGACTTTCACGGCGCGGTCGTAGCGCTGGAACTGCGCGGTGGTCTGGAGGCGGCCCGTGGCTTCAGCGAAGGGCTGCGGTTGTGCCGTCTGGTCGAACACGTCGGATCAGTGGAAACGCTGGTCACCCATCCGGCATCGATGACCCACGCCGACGTACCGCCTGCCGAACGAGCGGCCGCCGGAATCACCGATGGCCTGGTCCGTGTTTCGGTCGGACTCGAAGACGTCGAAGATATCATCCGCGACCTCGAACAGGCGCTCAGCGGCGCCCCGTCCCTGTGTGCAACCGGGGGAGGTGCGCGATGAACACGAAACCTCTTATCGTGCTCAAGTTCGGTGGTTCGGTGCTCCTCTCCGAATCCAGTTTGCGGCGCGCCGTCCACGAGATCTACCGCTGGCGTCGGGACGGGTGGAAGGTCATTGCCGTCGTGTCGTCGCTGTGCGGCCGGACGGACGAACTGTTGGCGTGCTGCGACCGCTTCGGGTCGGCCGTCGACTCGAGTGCGCGCGCGGCGTTTCTGGCGACTGGTGAATTCGAATCGGCAGCGTTGTTGAACCTGCAGCTCGAGCGCAGCGGCGTGCCGTCCGTGGTGATCACACCCGGCGCCGCGGGTCTGGTCGCCGCCGGTGATGCCGTCGACGCGTCGCCGTTGACCCTGGAGGGACCGCAACTACCCGCGGCGCTGGCCAGGGAGGATGTCGTCGTCTTCCCGGGCTACGTTGCCTGCACGCGCCTGGGGCAGCCGGTGGTACTTGGTAGAGGCGGATCGGATCTGACCGCGCTGTTTCTCGCTGCCGAACTCGGCGCCGCCCGCTGCCGCCTGATCAAGGATGTCGACGGGCTCTACGAGAGCGATCCGGCCGGCAAGGTGCCCCGACCTCTGCGTTTCGCATGCGCCGACTATGCCGACGCCCTGCGCACGGACGGCTCGATCATCCAGCACAAGGCCGTGCGCTTCGCCGCGAAACGCGGACTGGATTTCGAGCTCGGCTCGATCAACGCCGACCTGGCGACCCGAATCGGGAATCTGGAAACCCACCTCGAACACGCGCCCCCGGCGACCGCCCCCCTACGGGTCGGACTGCTCGGCCACGGTACGGTAGGCGGCGGAGTCGCTGCTTTGCTTGCTGACTATCCTCAGGATTTTATCCTCTCGGGAGTCGCGGTACGCGATCGAACCCGACATTCAGCGCTTCCGGAGGCCCTGGTCTGGACCGATCCGATAGCCCTGGCCGGCGGCGAGGCGGACGTTCTCGTGGAGGCGCTGGGCGGAGTAGACACGCCGTACCGGGCCGTTAGAGCGGCCCTGCAGCGGGGCGCGCATGTGGTTTCCGCGAACAAGGCGCTGCTCGCCAGTCGGAGTGCGAGCTTACAGAAGCTGGCCCGCGCCACGAATGTGCGCGTACGGGGGAGTGCGGCAGTAGGGGCTGCGGTACCGGTGCTCGAGGCGCTCTGCCGGCCCGGAGCTCGCCGCGTTGTCGGTGTGCAGGGTATACTCTGTGGCACAGCCAACTTCGTGCTGCAACGTCTGGATGAAGGCGAATCGCTGGCGGCGGCGACCGCGGCCGCCCGGCGGCGAGGGCTGGCCGAGGTCGATCCGAGTCGCGACCTCGATGGACGCGACGCGGCTGACAAACTCTGCGTTATCGCGAGCGTGCTCGGGGGACCGGCGCTCGATCCGGACCGCGTCGTCCGTGAACCGATCTCCGCCGGCGGATTGCCACCGGGTACGCGACAGGTGGCCACGCTTCGTCGCGTCCGGGATGGCTGGGATGCCTCGGTGCGCCTCGTGGTGCCCGATGCCGCTTCACCGCTGTTCAGAGCCTGGCACGAGCAGAACGCCGTGGTGCTGGAACGCAAGGGTGGCGACCGCGAACTGTTGCTCGGCAGCGGAGCGGGACGCTGGCCGACGGCGGAGGCGGTCATGGCTGATCTTCTGGAGATCGCTCGCGGTCCGCAGCGTTTGACGAAAGCGTTGCAGGCATCGAGATCGGCGGTCCGGCGGGTCGTATGATCTGCGAGCTGTTCCCACCGGCAGTGCCCGCCCGAACGTCGATGCGTACAACCGGGATACCGAGTCGCAAACGGATGGTGCGATAATTCCGGGTCGCGGTATCATGTGGGGGTCGATAAACCGGAAAGGAGATTCACATGCGAGATGACCTCATGAAACACGGAGCATTCGGCTGGACGGAATTGATGACCGACGATCCGGCCGCGGCCGCGGAATTCTACGCCAAGATCTTCGGTTGGGAGACCGAGGACATGGAGATGTCCGGAATGGACGGCATGAAGTATACGGTGCTCAAGACCGGCGGCGAATCGGTGGGCGGTATCATGGCCAAACCACCCGAGTGCGGCGCGATGCCGCCCGCCTGGAGCACCTACGTGACGGTCGACGATGTCGATGCCGTGGCGGGACAGGTCGAGACGCTCGGCGGTAAGATGGTGAAGCCGCCGATGGATATTCCGAGCGTCGGAAGATTCTGTGTATTGCAGGATCCGCAGGGCGCGGTCATCTGCGCCATCACCTACGTGAAAGAGTAGCGTCGTTCGGCCCGTGGGTCTCGTGCCCGAGCAGGGGCACGACTGCCGGTAGCGTAAGCTGGGAATCAAGAGTTGCCCCGGGGCAACTCTTGATTTGCTTTCGGTTATGAACCCGGATTCTTACCGCACGAGAACGAGCGACCGGTTCGCAATTCTCCCGACGGCGGACAATCGTACCAGGTAGACACCACTGGCCTGGCGCCGTCCCTGGCCGTCCCGGCCGTCCCAGTGCCAGATTCTCGTCGCGTCGCCGCCGCCAAGATCGACGCTGCGTACGAGTTCGCCGCGCAAGTCCAGAATCTGTAAACGGGCCGAACCGGATCCGGATGGCAGTCGACAGCGGATCGCGTCGCCGGCGCGGAAGGGGCTGCGTGCGAGCCGTATATCCAGGCCGCCCGGTACGATACTCTCGATGGCGGCGTCGGGATCGGTGTCACCGACCGCCGATGCGGCGTCGCATTCGTAGACCGCGATACGGACCTGCGAGCTCTCGGCGAGCAGCAGGTCGATCCGAGAATCGGCGCCGTCGAGCAGGTCGAGGTCGATGCTGCGTGCGCTCCCGCTAACGGTCAAAGCCGGATCCAGCAAACGGGTGTAATCGGCCCCATCATACCCGAACAGGTCAATCTGGCCCTCGAAGGAGCACGACGCCACGGTGGGGTATCCGTACCCGCTGTCCGGCCCCAGCGTAAGATCCATGACGTTACCCGGTATGTAAAAGTCGCTGGTCCAGACAGGAGTGAAACCGTCGTCGGCGAGGGATTCGTAGATGTAGATAACGCTGCTGCTACCGACCACCAGTTCGTTTTCGTCGTCGTTGTCCAGATCAGCGATGAGGGCGCTGATCGGCAGGCCGGTGGTTGCCGCCTCGAACAGCTTGTGTTCCCAGGTCACGGTGACGGGATTGTATTCCAGGCGCCGGATGTAGGTCGGGAATCCAGCCCAGCCGCCGACCTTCAGCAGCACCTCGCGCCGACCGTCGTTGTCGGCATCGCCCGCCTCGATACCGAGCAGGTAGCTCGGCGTCGTGTATTCGTGCACCTCGGTATAGGCGTTTTCGCCGGGCACGCCGTTGTGCTCGAAAATCTTTACACTGCCGCCGTCGGTCGAGCTGGAGCCGGCGCCAATGATCTCGACGCGCCCGTCGCGATCGCTATCGTCGACGGTGATGCCGCGCACCTGCCAGTCGAGCTGGAAGCCCAGACTGCGGGGCGCGAAGGTGTCGTCGCCCACATTCTCCCAGAGGTACAGTCGGCCGAGAGTGCCCGCTTCGCCGGCCAGAATCTCCAGCTGGTCGTCGTGGTCCGTCTCGCCGACGGCCAGGGCGACAATCGAGGGCGTGCTCTGCTGCGTGCTGGCCCAGGTCTCGGTGAAGCTGTTGTCCGCATCGTTCTCGAAAACCCGCACCAGCGTACCCGGGTAATAGTACGCCTGACCCACCAGTTCGTCGGCGCCGTCACCGTCGAGGTCGGCGCTTTCGCTGTCCCAGACGTTGTTGAGGGCCGGGCCGCTGTTCCAAATCTCGGTGAAGCTCGGACAGCCGCGCCGGCTGGCGGCGGCTAGTAGATCGCGGCCGCTGGCCAGCAGTCGTTCGCCCGCGACGAGATCGGGCAAGCCGTCACCGTCCCGATCATCGAAACGTGGCTGCGCACCGGCGGGCAGCGCCGCCGGCAGACCGACCGTCGTGTACACGAGCCGGCCATCGGCGTTGAACAGCTGCACAGATTCCTGATCCCAGGCGGCGTGCAACCGCTCCAGCGCACCATCCTGATCGAGATCGGTAACGAGTTCGGCAATCGTCATGCCGGTTGGCAGCGGGGTGGCGTCGCCGGCAATGGCGACGGGCACGAGCACGAGCGCGCCGGCCAGCAAACATGAGACGAAGCGCAAGCGTGTGGCGAACATGATGTTCCTCCTGGCCTATCCGGATGCGGCTATCCACCGGGGTCTTGTTCGCGTCAACGGTACAGCGCCTTGACCTGGCTCCAGACTCGTTGTTCGACACCGATAGCCGGCCCACCGATCTGGATGTAGTTCCAGAAACCGTCCTCGCCCTGTTCGAAGAAGGCGGCCAGGTTGCTGGCGGGTTCGGGGCAGCCGCCGCCCGGCGGCGGCTGCTGCCAGGCATCGAAGGTGGCGATGAACATCGGCGCACTCAAGGTGAACTGGCCGTCGGTGGCGTCGGCCCGGAAGATGGCGTGAAATCCCGGATCGTCGATGCAATCCAGCGACAACGCCCAGTCCACGGCAATGCCGTCGGCGGGCACGGTGAGCTCGGGAACCTCCGTCCAGTCCGCGTACATGCCCTGCGCGTCGAGATCGAAACCGGTGCCGTACTCGTGTACGCCCTGGCACTCGAGGCACGAACCGCCCAGGCCGAAAAAGATGGACGTTATGGTCTCGTCGGGCTCCGACGGTTGCATTACGAGGCGCACCCCGGCATAGAGGTCGTAGGTGAAGTCGTTGATCGTGGTCGGATCGTCGTCGAGATCCATGTCGAGCAGAATTTCGTAACTCCGCGCGGAACTGCCTATCAGTACCGCGAGTAATAAAACCAGTAACGTGATCGTCATCCGTTTCATGAGCGTCCCCTCCTCGTTACGAGCCGCGACGATGATACCATATCGACGCCGATATTACCAGATACGCCAGGAAACGACGCCTGCGGGCAACGCCGGTTAACGATCGGTCAGCCCGGCGATCCTGTCGCGGCACGACCTGGTTTCGCACTCGTTGCAGAAGGGGAACTGATTGTCGAAACGGTGGATATCGGCGGGGCCGCCAACGATGACGCCGGATACCGATTTGAGCGGTTGCATCAAGCTGCTTCCACGGAGGGTGACGCCGATGGCCGCCGGCTGCAGGCGGGCGAAGAGGCGGTGCTGCGCCGACACGTGCCAGCCGCAATAACCGGGACTGTAGGCCATAAACACCGTATCGGCCGGGACAGCATCCTGTTCGGTCAGGAGCGACCGGTAACGCCGTACGGCCCGGTCGGATGCCCGATCTGCGCCGAGTGAGGCCGCGGCGTCGAGCATCGTGGCCAGTGCGCAGTCCTGGTCGAAAAGTGCGCGAATCCGCGCACACACCGCCTCGCCGATCGTGACCACGAAGAGAGCCAGCTGTTCGGCGCGGGGATGGATGTCGGCCAGGGGAGTGGCGGCGGCGTTCTGCCCTTCACCGAAAAAGACGTTGGCGAACTGGTCGTGGTCGACCGAGACCAGCATGCCGGATGCTTCGACCAGCGCGTTGAACTCGTCGCGGGCCCGCTCGGCCAGATCGAGAATCTGAGGCCGCGGTGTCAGCGTCGCGGGCACACCCTGCTGCGTGAGGATCTCACGACTCGTCGGCAGCAGTCGTGCGGTGGTGATGGTAAAGATGTCCTTCATGTCGCACTCACGGATTGTCGAAATCCTCGAAGGACGCCGAACGTTCGGCCAGCCGCTTCTTCGCCCAGTGTTCCTCCTGATCACGCACGCTGTGCCGGAGTCGGAACACCGCCCAGCCGAGGGCGATCAGCAGCAGTACGTCACCGGTCAGCGAGACGAGCTCAGGTGGCGAGAAGCTGACCCGCGTGGCAATCTTCGCCACTTCCAGGGCTGCCACGCTACCCAGGAACCAGCACATCCGGCGACCGATCTTCTTGCGTTCGACAACCGCGAATATCAGTAGCGTGATGTACTTGGCGAGGGCGACCGCATCGATGGCGAAGGTGAGGCCGGGGCCGGAAAAGAGCGTCAGAAACAGGTCGACCGCCTGTCCGAGGTGGAAGATGCCGACGATCCAGCCGAATCCGGTCATGAACGGCCGGTAACCGATCAGGCTGAAGGCGGCCGCCAGCACCGTCAGCGAAAGAAGCCAGCCGATCCAGGCCGCCAGAAACAGCGTGAGCGAGTCGATATCCCACAGGCGGAACAGGGCGTTGTCCGCGATGTTGAGCCCCGCACTGAGCCAGACCAGCAGACCGCCGTATTTCAGAAAAGAGCTGGGGCGCAGGCCGCCCTGGAGTTCTTGCCAGTAGCTGACCGCGGGTGCCGGGGCCATCGAGTCGTTCACCGTGCTTCCTTTCGTGGCTCGATCGAATACGCGAATTGCTGCTGAGTTACCCCGGTCATTGTACACCGGCCGGCAGCGAGTGCCAAGCGCGGTCGCGACCGCGGGGCGACCACCGGCCCGTACCGGAATGCCGGGATTCGCGTGGGATGCGCCGCAACCGGCCGCCACCGCCGCACGACCCGGTGCTGGACACTCCCGCGGGACTCGATTACCTTCACTCACCATGAAGATCGCGTTCATCGGCACCCACGGTGTGGGCAAGACGACCCTCTGTTTCGAGCTGGCCGCGGCCCTGAAGCGGATGGACTACAGTGTCGACCTCGTCAAGGAGGTCGCTCGTGGCTGCCCGCTGCCCATCAACCGCGAGACGACCGATCAGGCCCAGCGCTGGATCCTGCACACGCAGGTGGCGATGGAGATCCAGCTCGCCGCCGAATTCGATGTCATCATCTGTGACCGCGCGGTGGTGGACAACTACGCCTACCTGGTCCAAGCGGCCGGCCGGCGGCCGGAGATCGAGACGTTCATCCGACACTGGATGGCGAGTTACACACTGCTGGTCAAGGTTCCCGTCGTGGCGCCGCCGTCCTACGACGGCACCCGGGACACCTCGGTGGTGTTTCAGCGTACGATCGACGGTCTGATCGACGAGTTGCTGCGCGAGTTCGACCTGTCGCCCCTGCCCCTGCCGGCGGGGGATCGGAGCAGCTGGGTCAACCACGTCCTGGAACGCCTCGCCTTGCCGAAAAAGCCACTGCAGCGCAACCTGTTTCGTGCGGATGGAAACGGCGACTGATTGCCGGAAACGCCCGGCATTCTTGGTTTTTCGGCTAACGGTGACTATATTCCACTGTCGATAAACACGATAGCCGAGACATGTTTCGGGAACCTGATCGCTGGCCCGGAATTTGCAGTGAATACGGGAAGCGTCAGGTGATTTCGCCGCCTGCAGCGGAAGTAACGGAAACCAGATAACGCCGGCACGATACGACGCGATTTCCCGACGACAATTCGACGCGACACAACGTACACAGGAAATAGCACCCGAGATTTCCACCATGAATGAGACAGGGATGGATCGACTGCAGCAGGATGCTCGACCGAGCCGCACACTGCACGAGCAAACAGAAAAAGGCCCCACCCTCAGCGTGATGACCTTCAATCTGCTCACCTCCACCAAGAAGGCCAGGAGCCACCCTTGGCGTGAGCGGAAGCGCGTGGTCGCCGACATCATCAATACGTACCGGCCGGATGTGCTCGGCACCCAGGAAGCCAATCTGCCGCAGCTGCGCGAACTGGCCGAGTTGTTGCCGGACTATGAATTCGTTGGTGAGGGCAATCTCGGCGTCGACCAGCTCGGCAGCCTGCAGAACTGGTACTGTGCGACGTTCTACCGGCGCGAGTCCGTACGGCCCGCGGAGCCGGTGGGCGACACCTACTGGCTATCGCCGACGCCTGACGTGCCCGCGTCCCAGTTTCACTTCGGTACGCGGCCCCGTCTGGTTACCTGGAACACCTTCGAACACATGGCCAGCGGCAAGACGTTTCTGTTTGGGACCACGCACCTCGAGGCGCTCAATGCCGGGCACCGGCTCAAGAGCGTGCAGCTGATCCGCCGGTACGTCAGCGAGAAGGTGCGACGCCTGGGTACGGAGACTCCCGTATTCCTGACGGGCGACTTCAACGCCGTTGCCGATTCGCCCGAGATCAAGGCCATGAGCGAGCACGTGGACGACCTGTTGCCCATGTACGACGCCTGGGCCGATGCCGGTCCCGAGTGTCCGCGCCAGAGCGCGACTTTCCGTGGTATCGGATTGCGGGACTGGCTGGGCAAGCTGCTGTTCGGGCCGCGGCGTATCGACTACGTGTTCTTCCGGGGCTGCCGGGCAGTCAACTCGGTCCTGAAGGTCGATTTCGACTCGTTGCTCGGCGACCGGGCGACGCCCGCCTCGGACCATTTCCCGGTACTGGCCAACTTCCAGTTCGCCCGCTGATCCGAGCATTTCGTGCACCGCAAGAGCCGTGGTCCGCACCGGCGACCTCTCAGGTGCCAGGATGTTCCCGGCTACCGGCCTCTCGTACGGGAAATCTGTATACGGCAAGCGCCCGGAAAGCTGGGCTGCGGCGGTTAGTCGTTGTTTTTTGAGGAGTTCGCCAGTCCTGCTTGCCATTGCCGGCGACTCCGGTAGACTGTGAGTATGACGCGCCCGGGCTCCGGGCCAGTTAAAGACCGAAGACAGGAGGGTTTTCTATGGAAGCAGCCAAGACTCGCGGTACCGCCGACATCCTTCCGTCCGAAATTCTCACGCTCCCGAAAGTCGAAGTCCCCGTTGCCGGTGTAAACGGTTACTGTATGAGCGATGACCAGAAGCAGGTCGTTTTCTTCGTCATGGACGAAGGTGTGTCCTTTCCCGACCACACCCATTGCGATCAGCGCGGAACGGTGATCTCGGGAGAGATGGTGATCGAGATAGACGGTGTGTCGAATCTGTTCCAGCCGGGCGACGTGTACCACGTCCCGGAGGGCGTCATGCACCGCACATTGTTCAGTAAACGTACGGTGCTGGTCGATATGTCCAACGCACCGGATCGGTACAAGGTGTCTGGGTAATTCGGTGTCTGCGTAGCTCGCGTTCACGTTGTTTTTTTAGCCGGGTCGGCGTAGCGTCGACCCGGTTTTTTTTTTACGCTCGCGGCTTCAGCCGTGTGCCGCCGGCCGCGGTCCGATCACGACCTCGTAACGATTCTCGACGTCGAAATACCGGCCGGCGGCTTCCCTGACCTGCCGCACGTCGCAGGCGGCGATCGCCTCGAGCAGACGGGGCAGATCGTTGGCCGAACGGCCGTACATGATATCGCGAGCGCAGCGCCCGACCCGGGCGCCGTTGGCCTGATTACCGATCAGCAGATTGCCGGTCAGCTTCGCCCGCGCGCGGGCGAACTCCTCGTCGGTGGCGTCGGCCACGGACATGGTGGCGAGTTCGTCGCAGAGGGCCGCCAGGGCGTCCTCGCCCGATACCGGGTCGGTCAGTACGTACCCCACGATCATGCCCGGGGCGAATCCCGACGTGCTCAGCAGCCCGGTGTTGTAGCACAGCGAGCGTCGGTTGCGCAGCGCTTCGAACAGACGACCGCTCTGACCGTTGAGCAGTTCCTTGAGCATCAATAGTGGTACGCGGTCCTGGTCCGGATTCGCCGGTCCCGGCCACCCCACCATTACGATAGCCTGGTTCTGATCGCGTTCCACGGTCTCGCGAACCGCTCCCGCCGGCGGACGGTGCACAAACAGATCCGGCCAGTCCGGAGCGCCGGCGGGTGGTAATCCGGAAAGGGCATTTTCCAGCTGCGCCAGTAACGTGTCGGCAACGAAGTCGCCCGACGCGACGATCTGCAGGTTACCGGTCGTCCAGACCTGCGCGTGGTAGTCGAGCAACGCATCGCGGTCGAGTCGCGCCAGGCTCGCCTCGGATCCCGCCAGGGGCCGCCCGTACGGATGCTCGTCGCCGTAGAGCAGGCCGCGCAGTTTCAGGGCGGCGAACTGGAACGGGTCATCGCTCAGGGCGCGTAGCTGCTCGATCGCGAGTTGGCGTTCCTGTTCAATCTCCGGCAGGGGGAAGGACGGCCGACAGACCAGCTGGCCCGTCAGTTCGAGCAACGCCTCCAGGTGGATCGACAAGCCGGTCAGGGTCAGGGCGGTGAAATCGCGATCGCTGCGCGGGGCCAGGGTGCCGCCGCGGCTCTCGATGATCTCGTGAATATTCTCGGCATCGAGTTCGCCTGTTCCCTTGACGCGCACCTGCTGGCACAAGGAAGCGAGACCGGCGTTCGCTGGTGTTTCACGCCGAGCGCCGCCGGCTGCCTGCAGCACGAGCGAGACGACGGGCAAGCTTGGGTCGGTGCGCAGCAGGACGGACACGCCTGACCCGAGCTGGGTCTGTTCGAAATCTCCCGCAACCGGGGGCGCCGTGCGCATCCCCGCGGTGCGCGTCCTGTCGGGGGTCGCCGCTTGAGCGTCCGGCGTGGGGGCGGCTGCGTCTCCGTCGTTGTCGCCACCGGCTGCCGGAGCCGCGGCGTCAGCCGTATCAATGTCGCCGAGCACCGGCGCCAGCAGGTCCGCCAGCTGCTCCGCGCTGCGTGGTATGCCCGCCGCCTCCGCGTCGGTTCCCGTCGGCAGATAGATCACGCAGGAGCAATTGCTCGACCGGAACATGTCCCGGCACAGCAGTTGGACATCTTTGTCCGTGACGGCCCGGACGCGGTCGGGAAAAAGAAAGGCGCCCTCGAGATCACCCATGGCGTCGTGATAGCCGATGGTCGACGATTGCCCCTGCACCGTCTCGGCGCTGAGCCGGTACGACCGCTCGACCCTGATCTTGGCGCGCGCGAGCTCCTGCTCGTCGCAGCGCTCGCTGCGCAGCTGCTCCAGGACCTCGGCGGTGGCCGTCAGTGCGGCGGCGACCCGGTCGATGTCGGTCTCGAAGTCGATCAGGAATACGCCCTCGCGCGGTCCGCTTTCGGACATGGTGGATATATCGCTCACGAGCCGTTTCTGCTCCTGGACCACGCGATACAGTCGACAGCTGCGGCCATCGGCGAGAACGTGATTGGCCACGCTCATGGCGGGTCGTTCGGACGCGGTCTCGGCCGGTGCGTGGAACGCGAGCTTGACGTACGCCCGCTGTATGTCGCCGGTCTCGAGCCGCAAACGGGGCGCGCGCTGCGGCGGCTCGCAGGGTGGTTCAGGCAACTGCCCGGCGGGACGATCGTCGGCGCCGAATCGCTGCCCGATCAGCTGGACCGTGGCGTCCGGATCCAGATCGCCCACGACAACCACGGTCATGTTGTCGGGACGATAAGTCGCGTGATAGAAATCGAGAATATCCTCGCGAGGCACCGACAGCAGCTGTTCGTCGCGTCCGCCGATGGGATGTTGGTAGGGACTGTGGTCGAATGCGAGTTCGAGTCCCCAGCGCCAGGTAACGCCGAAGCCGCTCGGGATGTCGTCGTACATGTGGTTCTCGTGCACGAGCACCTGCCGCTCGGCCTCGAGCGCCGCAGGCTCGAACGAGGCGTTGAACAGCGCATCGCCGAGTATGTCCACGGCAACCGGTAGCCGCTCCTTGGGCACGACGATGTGGTAGCTCGTCGTCTCGTAGCCGGTGCCGGCGTTGGTGCTGCCACCGGCATCGGCCACCTCGCGGGCGAAATCCGATTCCTGCCGCCGCGCCGTGCCCTTGAAAACCATGTGTTCGATGCCGTGGGCCCAGCCGCGCAGTCCATCGGGTTCGCGATTCGATCCCACCCGCACCCAGACGTGGCAAATGGCCACCGGCGTGCGTGCGTCCTGCTTGCAGATTACCTTGAGTCCGTTTTGGAGATAGGTCACCGAGAGCGATCCATCGGCTGCGAGGGCGGAAGGCAGTGTGCGGGGAGTATCGGAGCGATTCATGCGATTTCGTCTCTTTCTGGATGGAGCCCGGTTGGGTGCCGACGTCCGCCAGGCGGCTGTCCGGCGACGGCTACGCGACCGCCCGGCGACAACCCGGCGGCGGTTATATCGCCCCAGTCTAGCGCCGAGCGGGGATTTTGGCGACCGTTCAGAATCGACAGTTCGGCCCCGGATATTGACTCTCGTGGCTTCGACTACCAGTTTTACGCCGCTACCGACCGTGCCGCCGGTCTGGCCACCGCGCCGCCGGCGACCGGCGTACCCGTCGTCCGTCTGGGAATCGTGGATGGTGTGGCAATGATCACCGAACGACAGCGAGCCAGGTTCAGCCGCCTACGCAGGACGCTGTTTCATCTGGTACACCATTTTTCCCTCGACGAGACCACGGTCATGGTCGTGGTCGCCGCGCTGGTCGGGCTGATCGGCGGCGTGGGAGCGATCGCCTTTCGCTGGCTGGTGCAGCTCTTCCAATCCGTGGCCATCGGCATGGGCGAGGACACGGTATCGCTGCTGGAACCGCTGGCCTGGTGGCGCAAGCTGCTGCTGCCGCTCGCCGGCGCCGTCGTGGTCGGTCCGGTCGTGCACTTCCTGGCGCGCGAGGCCAAGGGACACGGCGTGCCCGAGGTGCTCAACGCCATCGTCTTCAAGAACGGAGTGATCCGGCCCATCGTCGCCGCGGTGAAGATCACCGCGAGCGCCATCACCATCGGCTTCGGCGGCTCGGTGGGCCGCGAGGGTCCGATCGTGCAGATCGGCGCCGCCATGGCCAGCAGCCTCGGTCAGTGGCTACGATTCTCGCCGCAACGGCTGCGCACGCTCATCGGGTGCGGCGCGGCGGCCGGCATCGCCGCGACCTTCAACGCGCCCATAGCCGGCGCCTTCTTCGCGCTCGAGATTCTCATGCGCGACTTCGCCGTCGTCACCTTCAGTCCGATCATCGTCGCCAGTGTCTGTGCAACCGCGGTCAGCCGTCATTTCCTCGGCGACACGCCGGCTTTCCCGGTGCCCGGCTTCACCCTGTCCTCACCGGCGGAGCTGCCGTTCTATCTGTTGCTCGGCGTGGTTGTCGGGCTGGTTGCCGTGGTATACGTGCGCACGCTTTACGGCACCGAGGAGTTCTTCGATCGACTGCGCTTCCCGCCCTATTTCAAGCCGGTGCTGGGCGCGATCCCGTTGGGCTTGCTGCTCATCTGGTTCCCGCAGGTCTACGGCGTCGGATATTCCTCCATGGTCGAAGCCCTCGAGGGCGGCATGGTCTGGCAACTGATGGCCCTGCTGGTGGTGATCAAGCTCGTGGCGGTGAACCTGACCCTCGGCACCGGTTTCTCCGGCGGTATCTTCGCTCCGGCGCTGTTCCTGGGCGGCATGGTGGGCGGCGCTTTCGGCGCCCTGATGATGATTCTGTTCCCCGGCAACATCGGTGCCGTGGGCGCCTTTGCCATGGTGGGCATGGCGGCGATGGTCGGCGCCGCCACCGGCGGGCCGCTGACGGCGATCCTGATCCTCTTCGAGATGACGGGCGAATATCGCATCATGCTGCCGCTGATGCTGGCGACCACCTCGGCGGTGCTCGTCTACCGAGCGATCAACGACGAGAGCATTTTCACGCTGAAATTCGCGCGTCGGGGGCAGAAGCTGGAGATGGGTCGGGAAAGCGCCATCCTGCAGAAGTACCACGTCGAGGATTGCATGGAAATCAACCCGCCGACCATCCCCGTCGGTTATTCGCTGGACAAGATCCTCAAGCTGTTTCTCTCCAATCAGGACGAACACTATTATGTCGTCGACGGCGACCAGCAGCTGGTAGGCAAGGTTTCCATTCACGACGTGAAGGACATCCTGCACGCGGACAGCCTGGGTCAGGTGTTGATCGCGGCCGATATCTGTCAGCCGGCGGACCAGGCGGTGTGTCGGCAGGACACCCTGGAAGATTGTCTGCTGAAACTCGGCGAGCACGACAGCTCCGATCTGCCGGTGCTCTACTCGCGCGACGCGCGGCGCATGGTGGGTCTGGTCACCCGGCGGGCGATCTTCGAGATCTACAATCGCGAGGTGCTGCACCAGGAAGACATGGGCATCAAGCTGATCACCGGCGATGCCCGCATGCGCGATTGCGTGGAATTGCCGGAGGCCTACCGGGTACAGGTCTTCACCCCGCCGCGTGAGTTCATCGGTCAGTCGTTGCGCGACCTGCAGCTACGCCAGCACTACGACATCTCGGTTCTGGCCGTCAAGAAGCGCGATGCTCTCGGCGGCGCCCGGAACGAGATGCCCCGGCCCGACAAGCCGCTCACCGCCGGCGACCGATTGATCATCGTGGGGCACGTCACCGACCTGGAGCGGCTGCTGCTGGAATTCACTCCCGACGGGACGTTTCGACCCGCTCCACGATCGCGCTGAAAGGGTCCGGAAAATCACGATTTCCCGCAGTTGTGAATTGATGTTACAGTTGCGCAGCGCGGCCGCTGCGGTTCAGTTCGGGCACACTCGTTGCTTGTTTCGCTTGCGGACGCAATTCGCGTGCACAAAACACGAACGGGCTCTTTGCACGGCAGCGAACTGGACGGAACCGTTGACGACAACCGACTACTTCGAGCATCCACGACCCGACATGCTTCCCTTCGTGCCCGAGCAGGCGCGGCGGATTCTCGACCTGGGTTGTGGTAGCGGTGCCTTTGCCGCGAGTCTGGGCCGGCAGCGTGATCGTGAGCTGTGGGGAGTGGAGCTGGACCCCGGCGCGGCGCAGATCGCCGCGCAGCGACTCGACCGGGTACTTCACGGCGACGCCATCGCCGAGCTGCCCAATTTACCGGCCGGACACTTCGACTGTATCGTGGTCAATGATCTGCTGGAACATCTCGTCCATCCGGAGCAATTGCTCGCGGGGTTGATCGACAAGCTCGCGCCCGGCGGGCGGCTCGTGGCGTCGATTCCCAACGTACGGCATTTCCACAACTGCTGGGACCTGGTCGTCCACGGCAAATGGGAATACCGTGATGAAGGCATTCTCGACCGGACGCACCTGCGTTTCTTCACGCGGTCGAGTCTCCGGGACCTGTTCACGGGATCCGGCTGGCGCCTGGAGCAGATCGTCGGCGTCCAGCCCACGGGCTCGCTCAAGTTCACGCTCGCCAATCTGCTCGCACTGGGCAGTCTGTCGGATATGCGGTATCTGCAGTTCGCCTGCGTCGCGGTGCCCCGGTGTCCGGCCGGCACGGGGGAGGACAGCTAGCGTGCAAACGGTGGCGGACATCATCACCATCGACGTGGAGGAATGGTTCCACGGCCACAACTACCTGGAGCAGGTGCCGCCCGCCAGCTGGTCGACCCTCGAATCGCGCGTGGCCGCCAACACGGACTGCTGCCTCGAGCTGCTGCGTCGTCACGAGGTGCGGGCGACCTTCTTCGTGCTGGGCTGGACGGCCGAGCGCCACCCGGACATGGTGCGGCGCATCGTCGACGCGGGACACGAGATCGCCTGCCACAGCTACGGCCATCCGCTGCTCTTCCGCCTGACCGAACCTGAGTTTTGCGAAGACCTCGATCGCGCCCTCGAGGCGCTGCACAACGCCGGCGTGTCGCAGGTGACCGGCTATCGTGCACCGAGTTTCAGCCTCACCGCATCCGTGCACGAATTCTGGTCTTTGCTGTGCGCGCGCGGACTGCGCTACGACTGCTCGTTGTTTCCCGTGTCGCATCCGCGTTACGGACAACCGGCGGCGCCGCGACAGCCCTTCATGCTCGGTAATGACCGCGCCGACCCCTTCGTGATCGTGCCCATGACTACCTGGCGCGTGCTGGGGCTGAACCTGCCGTTCTCGGGTGGCGGCTATCTCAGGCTGCTGCCCATGTGGGCGTATCGCCTGATCCGGCGCGGCGCGCTGCGACAACGGGTGCCGGTCATCGTTTACGCGCATCCCTGGGAACTCGACGACTACCGGCCGGATGCCGGCCAGCCGTTATGGACCAGGTTGCGGAGCCAGAGTGGACAGCAGACCATGCCGCGTAAACTGGAACGATTGCTGGACGAAGGCACTTTCCAGACCCTCGGCGAGTACGTCGACGGGCGACTGGCCGCCGGGGATCTGCCCACACGCGGCCTACCGCTCTATTGAGCGGAGACGACCGGCGCCGGCGCCGCAAAAAAAAGCGGAAGCGAAGCGATTGCTCGCTCCGCTTCCGCTCTTCGTCCGCCGTCGTGACAAGTGCTTCAAGGGGGGATGCCATGTTGCACTCTCAGTTCATGGGTGTATGCTACGTACGATCTTCTCTCGGGTTCCCATTTTTTTTCTGACCGGTCATTTTTCTGCGGCTGCAGGCTGATCGGCTGGAAGGTTTCGATGTCTGAACTGCGCTGGGATCCGATCCTCGGTCACTGGGTGATCATCGCCGCGGACAGGGACGGCCGGCCTCACGACGTGTGGCTCGCCGAGCGGCAGCGTGACGACGAGGGTGACTGCCCCTTCTGCCCGGGCAACGAGGCGTCGACCACCCCGGAAGTCCTGGCGACCGGGCGGCCGCCCGGCGGGCAACCCGATCAACCGCCGTGGCGGATTCGCGTGTTTGCCAACAAATACCCCGCCCTGGTGCCGGCGGGCGAAGTACGGCAGCAGTCCGGCGATCTGTACCGTTGTCTGTCCGGGGTCGGCGTTCACGAGGTGGTAGTGCACTCGCCCGAACACGGCGACGAGCTGGCGCAACTCGGTCCCGAGAAACTCGAGGCGCTGCTGGCGGTATTCTGCCGGCGTCTGAACGACCTGTACCAGGACCCGCGGCTGCGCTACACGGCCATCATCTGTAATCAGGGTGCGGCCGCCGGCGCGACGCAGGCCCATCCGCACAGTCAGATCATCGCCACCCCGGTCGTCCCGCCCGCCGTGCAGCGCAAGGTGCGTCGCTGTCTGGATCACCTCGCTCGTCGGGAGCGCTGCCTGTATTGCGACGTGCTGGCCGATGCCGGACGCACGGGCGACCGTGTGGTACTCGAGAACGAGCACTTCGCGGCCTTCACGCCCTACGCGAGCCGCTTTCCCTTCGAGTTGATGGTGCTGCCGCGCCGGCACCGCTCGCGCATGACGGACATGTCGGCGGCGGAGCGCATGGCGTTGGCCGAGGTGCTCGACCTGACGAGTCGACTGGTGAAGGTCGAGCTGGGCGATCCGCCGGTGAACCTGGCGTTCTTTTCGTCGCCGTCTGACGACGGCCAGGATGCCTCGTTGCGGCAGTCTCTCGAGGCGGGTTTTCACTGGCACCTGGAATTGACGCCGCGGCTGACACGCGTGGCCGGGTTCGAGACGGGAACCGGAATGTTCATCAACACGACGGCGCCCGAACGCGCGGCGGAACGGTTGCGTGATCTGGTCCGGAAGATCTGATTTTCTGAGTGGTTTTGGCGTGTGGCGCGCGGCTGCCGGTCGCTGCGACAACAACGCAGGCGAATACGAGAAGGAGTCAGTAGTGCGGATTCTGATGGTGAGTGCCGAGTTTTCGCCGTGGGCCAAGGTCGGCGGTCTGGCCGATGTGACCACGTCCCTGTCGGCGACGGTCGCGGCCCGCGGGCACGATGTCCGGGTCGTGTTGCCCCTGTACGGGCACCTCGATCGCGTGGCCGAGAGCATCCGGCCGATCAAGAAGTACGCTCCCGTCTCGGTCCGGGTGGGGCAGCACGTCTACACCGGCCGTATCCACCTGAAGGGATCGTCCGGGGCGCCGGTCAAGATCTACATGACCGAGAGTAACGAGTTGTTCGGCCGTGACGGTATCTACAGCGGTGCGGACGAGGTGCCGTTCGTCGATGCCCTGGCGCGCGCGTCCTTCCATACCCAGCTGGCGCTGAATCTGCCGGCAATGCTCGACTGGCCCGTCGATATCGTTCATTGCCATGACGCCCAGGCCTCGCTGGCGGCGGTGTATCGACAACGCTGGTACGGCGGACGTTCACTGCCGGGACCCGGGCGCACGCTGCTGACGATTCATAACCTGGCCCACCAAGAGGTCTACCCGGCCGAGGACATCGATTTTCTCGGGTTGCCGCGGGAACTGACGGAGTTTCCCGAGGACTTCGAGTTTCACGGCCAGATGAACCTGCTGAAGGCGGGCATCCTGGCGGCCGATCTGGTCAACACGGTCAGTCCCACCTACTCACGCGAGGTGGTCAGCGACCCGGAACTGGGCTGCGGTCTCGGCGGCGTGTTGAAGCAACGCCGCGCGGACTTTTCCGGCATCCTCAACGGCGCCGACTATGACGTCTGGGATCCGCGCCGCGATCCGTTGCTGCCGGTGCGCTTCGGGTACGAACAACCGGCGGGCAAACAGGAGTGCCGCGCGGCGCTCTGCCGGCAGCTGGGCCTCGATCCGGCGCGCGGACCGTTGCTGGGCATGGTCGGACGGCTGGTCGAACAGAAAGGATTCGATCTCGTCCTGAAGATACTCGACGAATTGCTGGCGGCCGGCTGCTCCTTGGTGGTGCTCGGCCGTGGCGACAAGCAATACGCCAAGCAGTTGCGGGCAGCCTGCCGGAAGCACCCGACACAGCTGGCCTTCAGCGACGAATTCGATGAGCCGCTGGCCCATCTCATCTATGCAGGCAGCGACAGCTTCCTGATGCCCTCGCGCTTCGAGCCGTGCGGACTTTCCCAGCTGTACGCGTTGCGCTACGGCAGTTTGCCGGTCGTACGCCGGACGGGGGGCCTGGCCGATACGGTCAAGGACGCGATGGAACCGGACGGTGTCGGTTTCGTCTTCCGTAAATACGACGCGTCGAGTCTGCTGGCGACACTGCTGCGGGCGCAGAAACTCTGGCGGAATCCTGACCACTGGCGGGCGGTCGTGGAACGGGCCATGCAGGTGGAGTTCGGGTGGGACCGGGCTGCCGACGCGTACGAACAGCGCTATCGCGATCTGCTTGCGGACGGCGTCCAAGCGAGCGGGGTTGCCGTATGACCTACGATGATGCTTTGCGGGAGTGTTTCGGTCACGCTGGTGCCGGCGTGTTGCATAGCAGCCTGCCTCTGCTCGTCATCGACGAGCAGGATCAGATCGTCCTGGCCAGTACCGGCGCCGGCGAGCTGGTGGGCTGGCAACGTGAAGATCTCGTCGGTAGATCGCTCAACCGCTTTCTGGTCTCGCAATCGGACCTGATTGAATGCCGCCGTCTCGCTGAAGAGGGCCGACATGAGTCGGCGCGCATGGAGATTCGTAATTCGGTGGGGGAGGTCATGCCGGTGCTGGCGCGGTGCGATCCCTTTACCGACCTCCACGACCGCACCGCCTGGCTGGTTGTCCTCGATCACGAGCGGGGACGCGATTCGCTGGCCGAGCTGCGGTCGGCGCGACTTTCCAAGCTGTCGTTGCTGAACCAGGTGAGCGAGGCGCTCTACGGCGCCAACCTGACCCTGGACCAGGTGCTCGAGGCGGTGCTGATCTGCATGACGGCCGGCCAGGGGCTGCGCTTCAACCGGGCTTTCCTGCTATTGATCGACGACGAGCAGGAGATCCTGCAGGGCGAGATAGCCATCGGGCCGAGCAATCCCGGTGAGGCCTCGCGGATCTGGGAGGATCTGGCCGAGCAGCCCACCGATCTGTTCGAGATGATGACCTCGTACGACAGCTCGCTCAAGACGACCGACGTGGTGGTCAACGAGATCGTGCAGCACATGCGGGTGCCGCTGGACGAGATCGATCACATCTTGATCCGTGCGATGCAGGAACGTCAGGCGTTTCTGGTCGGTCCGGAGATGCGGAGCGCCGGTACCGACGACATGCGCCGTCTACTGAGCGTGGCCGGTTTCGCCGTGGCGCCGTTGACCACCCGTCGCGGTCCGTTGGGCGTGATCATCGCGGACAACGCGATCAGCCACAGCCCGATCACCGACATGGACCTGGAGTTCCTGCAGCTGTTCGCCAACCAGTCCGCCAACGCCATCGAGAACAGCCGGCTCTACCATGAACTCGAGCGGCGCCTGGTGGACCTGCGCAAGGCCGCCCAGCGCCAGAAGCAGGATCAGGAAACATTACTGCGGATGGAACGTCTTTCGGTCATGGGTGAGACTTCTGCCATCGTTGCTCATGAATTGCGCAATCCACTGGTGGCGATCGGCGGCTTCGCGCGTACGCTGCAGCGGTCGCTGCAAGAAAACGATCCCAATCGCAAGTTTGCCGACATCATCGCCGAGGAGGTGCTGCGGCTGGAGACCATCATTCACGATCTGCTCGATTTCATCCGCCCGCAGAAGCTGCGGCGTACCCGTGCCGACGTGGTTGCCCTTGTCGAAGAAACCGTTGGTAGATATGCAGATAGGATCAAGGAAGCCGGTGCGAAACTGGTTTTCGATCTCCAGGATCAAGGTGTGGAGATCAAGGTCAATCCGAGCGAGATTCAACAGGTTTTGCAGAATCTGACCGTCAACGCGATCCAGGTACTTCCCGAAGGCGGACAGCTGCTCGTCCGAACGCGCTTGCTGGAGGGCGGTATGATGGTGGAAATCCTGGATGATGGTCCTGGTTTTGCTGATGACACCGCGGAGAAACTGTTCTCGCCGTTTTTCTCGACCAAGACCTCGGGGTCGGGCCTCGGACTGACCATCTGCTCGCAGATAATCAAGGGTCACGGTGGGATCTTGACGGCCAGTAACCGACCGGAAGGCGGCGCGAATTTCTCCTTCATCCTGCCGTTGCCGAAGCCGAGACCGGAATCGGATACCGACGCGGAATAACTATGGCGGCCGATTCTCGCTTGGTGTATTTTTAGCTCATGGTTGGCCTGAATTACGGAGAATAGAGAGGCCTACAAGGAGGAACGATGTGAAGAAGATCCTGATCGTCGACGATGAATCTCATCTGCGCCTACTGTACGAAACGGAGTTGCGGCGCGCCGGGTACCAGACCATGACCGCCAGCAACGCGGAACAGGGTCTCGAGTACGTGGAGACGATGCAACCGGATCTGGTCATCCTGGACATCAGGATGGCGGGCATGGACGGCATCGAGGCTTTGCAACGCATTCTTGACCGCGACAACACGATTCCGGTTATACTCAACACGGCTTACTCCAGTTACCGAGAAAACTTCATGACCTGGGCTGCTGACGCGTACATAACCAAATCGTCGGATGTCACCGAATTGCTCGACACCGTCAAGGAACTGCTGACCGAGAAGATGGTGGAGAGTTGACCCTCGACGTGCGCACGCAGCATCGACAGCGCGGGTTCGAGGGAGGCGTTGACATTTGAGCACACTCCGGCCATTCCGGGAAACACTGACCATCATTCTGGCTGGTGGACAGGGCGAACGGCTTTATCCGCTGACCAAGGACCGTTCCAAGCCAGCCGTTCCCTTCGGGGCCGTGTACCGGATCATCGATTTCACCCTTTCCAACTGCATCAACTCCGGCCTACGGCAGATCTACGTCTTCACGCAATACAAGTCGTTCTCCCTCGACAAGCATCTGCAACGCGGTTGGAACGTCTTCAGTTACGCGTCAGGCGAGTTTCTCTACCGTATACCGCCGCAGCATCGCATCGGGCAGAAGTGGTACGAGGGCACCGCCGACGCGGTGTACCACAACGTCTATTTGCTGGAGCGGAACAAGCCCCAGCACGTGTTGCTGCTGTCCGGTGACCACATCTACAAGATGGACTACGGCTATCTGCTGGATTTCCATCTCGAGCACAAGGCGCCGCTGAGCATGTGCGCCGCGGTCGTGCCGCGGGACGGAGCGCACCATTTCGGCATCATCGAGGTGGACGAGAGCTGGCGGGTGATCGGTTTCGAGGAGAAGCCGGCCGAACCGCGTACGATTCCCGGCGACCCCGATCACTGTCTGGTGAGCATGGGGGTGTACCTGTTCGATACCGAAGGTCTGGTACGGGAAGTGTGCGCCGACGCGCGGGTGAGTGATTCGAGCCACGACTTCGGGAAAGACATCATCCCGCAGATGGTGGCGCGCGGCGAGGTCTACGCGTTCCCCTTCCGGACCAAGGACGGCCAACCCGCGTACTGGCGCGATATCGGAACCCTCGACAGCTACTACGAAGCCTCGATGGATCTGGTGGCGCGCGAACCGCGATTCGACCTTTACGATCACGACTGGCCATATCGGTCGTGGCACGCGCCGATACCGCCGGCGAAGTCGGTGCACGGCTTCACCGAGGACGAAGCGTTGCCGGGCGTGGTCGCCAACAGCATCATCGGCGCCGGCAGCGTGGTGTCGGGAGGCCGCGTGGAGAACTCGATCCTGGGTCGGGGCATCAAGGTGAACTCCTACTGCCACGTCACCGATTCGATCATCATGGATGGTGTACAGGTCGGGCGCTATGCCAAAGTACGGCGGGCGATCATCGACAAGGACGTATGCATTCCCGAGAACATGTCCATCGGCTTCGACGCCGACAAGGACCGACAGTTGTTCCGGGTGACCGAGGACGGTGTGGTGGTAGTGCCGAAGGAAATGGATCTGCGTGCCTGAGCGGATGCGCCCGAGAAGGGGATCATGAGCAAGAGCAAGAAGCCTTCCGCACCGGGATCGCGTGATCCGCAGCGCCGCGACGGATCATGGCAACCGCTCAGCGAAGCCGAGGTCGAGATCAGCCTGATCTGCCTGAAGTACTTCCGCGGCGAGTGGGACACCTATCTCGATTTTCTGCGTGGGCCCCGCGTATCCAACGTGCAGAAACTGCGGGAGGCGCCGCTGGTCGAACAACTCAAAGAACGTGATCAGCAGACCGATTATCTGACCAATCTACTCGAGGACGAGGTGGTCAACATCGCCGAAAGTCTGCCCTTCGACGGCTTGTTGCGGCTGTGGGAACTCTGTCTGCTGCTGAATCCGGAGTCCGAACCCTTCCCCGACCGACCGGAACAGGTCGCGGGGGAAGCCTCGCAAGCCGCCCCCGCGGATGATGGTTCGCACACACTGCACTGACGGTGCCTAGCGCTCTTTGACCAGTCCGGCCGCCCGTGAGATCAGTTTTTCCAGTTCAACGACATCGGCATCGTCGGCCAGCGTCTCTGCCAGGTGCTGCGCCATGGGTACGAGCTGGCTCAGCCGGCTGTCCTTGGCCCAGTAGCTTCGGCGCAGAATCTCGGCGAATTCAGCCACCAGCGCCGTCAGCTGCAGCCGGGGCGCAGCCTGGGCGAACTGGTTCGTGAACTCCCGAAGGAAGATCGGCGTTGCGATCTCCTTCACCAGTCCCGCTTCCGCTGCGCCCGGCGGCACTTCGTATCGCAGGCGGGCCGTGGCCAGGCGGATCTTCGCGGCCGCTGCGGTCTGCTCTTCGTCGAGCGCCCGGATCGCCGCGTCCGAGAGCTTGAGCTCGTACAGGGCGGTGACCTGATGCCCGGCACCCACCTCGCCGGCGTCGACGGCGTCGTTGCGGAAGTCGCGGTCCGCGACATCGCGGTTCTCGTACCCGAGCAGCCGATAACGCACCACGTGTTCCGGGTCGAACTCGATCTGGATCTTCGTATCGCGAGCGATCGTCTGCAGCGTGGCGGTGAGGTTCTCCCGGAAAACGCGCTCGGCCTCGGCCAGCTCGTCCACGTAGTAGTAGTTGCCGTCGCCCTGATCGGCGAGCTTCTCCATCAGCACATCGTTGTAGTTGCCCATGCCGAAACCGATGGTCGACAGGGTGATACCGGCATCCGATTCGCGCCGGATGTGCTCGAGGATGGAATCGGCGCCGGTGCGGCCCACGTTGGCCACGCCGTCGGAGCAGAGGATCAGCCGGTTGATGGCCGAGCGCTGGTAGTGGCGCCGCGCCATGTCGTAGGCCAGGTTCAGGCCCTCCTCGGCATTGGTGCTGCCGCCCGGCTGCAGACGCTCGATGGCCTTTTCCAGCCGGCCGCGCTCTTCGATGCTGGTCGGTTCGATGATGACCTCGCCGCGACTGCCGTAGACCACCAGGCCGACGCTGTCCGACGGTTCCAGCTCGTCGAGCAGGATGCGCAGAGCTTTCTTGACCAGCTGCAGCCGGTTTTCACGATTCATGGAGCCGGAGACGTCGACGACGAAGACCAGGTTGGCCGGCTTGCGGTCCGCCGTGGCCACGTCGCGTCCCTGGAGCCCGACGCGCAACAGGTGCTTGCCGGCGCCGAAGGGCGACGGGGCGCCATCGGCCCGGATCGCGAAATCGCCCGCCGCGACCTCGGGGTAGCCCTGGTCGAAGTAGTTGATGAATTCCTCGACGCGTACTGCATCCTTGTCCGGCAGATTCCCGTCCCGCAGGTATCGCCGCGCGATGGTGTACGACGCGTTGTCCACATCGATGGCGAAGGTGGACAGGGCATCCTCCTCGGTCGCGACGAAGGGATTCACGCCGTAGTGCTCGTGGTAGGTCAGGTCGTAGGGACGGTCGTTGGGATTGTCGGTGCCGCCGGACTCGGCGGGAGCGCCGAACACGGCCCGTTTTTTCCCGGTGCCGCCGAGCGGATCGTCCACAGGCGTGCCGGAGGACCCGGGCGGAATCTCGCTGGAGCGACCGCCACGTACGTACAGCTCACCTTCACGCCGCGCGGGGCCTGCTTGTCGCGCCACGGTTTCGCCGATGGAGTCGAGTACACGATACTCGCGTTTCTCACTCTGGGGCTTCGCTGCTGACCCGGTACTACGAGTTTCGATCATCATCTTCGCTGCTTCGACCTCGAACGCTTCGAGTGTCTCGACAGTCTCCGGGGGCATGGCCAGGGCCAATTCCAGATTCTGTCCAGGTTCCAGTATGACCGTCGTTTCCTGGGAGGCGTATCCCAGATGCGAGACCTGAACGGTCTGCCTGGTGCCCGGCTCGATTGCCATCGGTTCAGAGCGACCCGCAATGTGGGCGAGGACACTGTCGACTTCGCTGGAGACCGTCACGGCGGCGTACGGCAAATACTCACCGGTCTCGGCATCGTAGACGTTGAAACCCAGCAGCGCGCCCTCCGACAATTCTTGCCGCGTGCGTGCGCTCGCTACCTGCGGCGTGCCTGCCGGCTGATGTTCCAGTGTGCCTGCCGGTTTGACCGGGGTTGCGACCGAGCGGTTATCGGCGGCGATTTCGACGCTCTCGCTGCCGGTGTCCGACTTGGAAACGTCGGCCGCTTTTTCACCGACGGTCGACACCGTGACATCGGGTATAACAACTTCCTGGACGAACCGTTGACGGTCGGACGGATCGTTGGTCAGCACGATCACCAACGCCAGCGATGCGGCAACGACAGCTGTCGATGCCAGCAGAGGCCGCCATCGTGGAACCTGTCTCCTGTCTCCGGCGAGTGGCCGGGAAACGTCGAACCAGACCGCTTCCTTTTCATCGTCATTCAACCTAAACGCGTTTTTCTTGAGATGCTTCTTCATACCTGCTGCCCTCCCATCCCATCGGCAAGCGCACTGGCGCTCTCCTCGGTCAGCATGGTTTTCATTCTTGCTCTGGCGCGGTGGTAGTGGACGCGGGCCGTCGCCTCGTTGCAGCCGATCTCCGTGGCGATCTCGTAGAACGAGAGTTCCTCGAGTTCGCGCAGCAGCAGACAGGCACGCTGACGCGTCGAGAGTTTGGCCAGGGTCCTGCGAAAGGTCGCCGACTCCACGTCGAGCCGTGCATCACCCGGCTGGGTGATCGGATCCCGTGGTTCGCGCGCGAGAACGCGCAAATGTCGGATCCTGCGCACGAGAACCCGCTTCCAGTCCAGGCTTTTGCGCAAGGCGATCGTACGTAACCAGCTGAGCAGCGATCCCTCGCCGCGATAGCGCGACAGGCTCTCGTAGCCGGTCAAATACGTTTCCTGCAACAAGTCTCTGGCTACCTCGCGGTTACCCACCTGATAGCACAGGAAGTTGAACAGTGGCTGGCAGCTCTGGTCGTAGAGACTGCGCCAAGCTGCTTCGTTTCCCTGCACCGCCCGGCGGGCCAGATCAAGATCCTGCCGATGAGCTTGTTCTTCCACAGCCGTCACCTCCTCCGGGGTTCACGAAGAAAGACGGCTGCCAAGCGGGAAGCGTTTACGCGGGCAGTCGGATTCAGATCGGCTGCCCGGGGGAGGGAGGGGATTTCGGTATTCACATCTGGAGTTTCCGGCTTCGATCGCAACATACGCTTTCAACCCGCCCGGGACATGATGATCCCGCTTTTGTCGGGTGACCGTTGCTCTACTCGGATTGTGACCGGAACACGACGCTGCCGATTCACGCGGCGATCGACTGGCGATGCGATCCGACGCTAGCGTTTGTAGAACTCCGGCCGCCGGTCTTCCCAGAGGTTGTTGCGCGGTGTGATCTGCTTGTCGGTCGTGCGGGGATCAATGGCGGCGGTCGCCACACCAGGCGCGTCGCCACCACAGGCGGCCAGACGTTCCCCGGTCGGACCGATGATCTGGCTCAGCCCGATGAAGGTCAAGGCATTACCCGTGCGGTTTTCGGTACCGACGCGATTGGTGGTGATGGAGTAGATACGGTTCTCGATGCTGCGCGTGATCATCGCATCCGGGCAGTACGGCAGCACGAGATTGGATGGGTGGCAGATGACCGTCGCTCCGTCCAGGGCGAGCGCGCGCGAGGCCTCGGGGTACACCCAGTCGAAACAGATCATCAGGCCGATGCGTGTGCCGCACGCCGCGACGACCGGGAAAGGCTCGTCGCCGGGATCGAAGATGTCCTTCTCGTCCCAGAACAGGTGGATCTTCCGGTACTTGTCCCAGCTGCCGTCGGGACGGCACAGGACTGCCGTGTTGAAGACGCGATCGCTTTCGCCTTCGACCACGCCGGCGACGATCGTCGTCCGCTGCTCGGCGGCGGCCTTCCGTAGCCGTGTGCAGGTGGGACCGGTCTCGAGATCTTCGGCCATCTGCCGTGCTTCGTCCCGGGAGGTGAACTGGTACCCCGTCGCAAAAAGCTCCGGCAGAACGGCCAGATCGACGTCGGCGGGGATCAGTTCGAGGGCGGTGGTCACGTTCTGCTGCACGGAGCCGAACTCGGGCTCGGTCTGTACGGCAGCGGCAAGGAATTGCGTCATGAGGTGCCTTCCGGGGCGACCGGGCTATCGTCACACGTCCCGACAATCCAGCATACAACAGTAGTAGCCGGACCGCCGCAGGGGAACTCTGGTTCAGTCATGAACAGGTTCTTCCCGGTATCGTTCAGGACGGAGGTGGCGAGATAGTCGCCCCAGATGGCGAGCGAAGCGCCGGCCGTTGACGGAGTGTCGATCCGGCCGACGTTGGTTTCCTGCCGATCGGCAGGTGCCTGGCAAGCAGGTGCTTCGAATACAATAAACGGGACCTTCCCGAGTGCTTTCGTATCACCCGACAACGTCATCGCCGACAAGCAGATTGTGACCGCCGCCAGCGTTGTCCGTGATCGTGGTAAAAATCTGTCCATCAGCGCGCTAAGTCCCTTCGAAAATTCAATTATATTCTCGATACGAAAAATGTACTGAGGAATATTCCGAAGTGAACGCGGGGCCAAGAGTACCCGAGGATTTGGCTGGTTTTCAAGGGAAAAAACCGGAGGCAGCATAGATATTTTCGCCCGGCACCGGGGCGGTGTGGTACTTCAAATACAATCTAGAAAACACCAGTAACACGTAGCCGGATAATCATTAAGACATACGACCCATTTGTCGCGTCGCACGATTACGAACATTGCCGGCCCATCGATCCACCGATAGCCGCGGGTAGGAACGGGTCGTTCAGCCTGATTTTATGCTCCGGCTGGGTTGACCCGGCGCGCCGATGCCATCATTGTGTACCACGTTCCCGAAGGAAACCGGGGCCGGCGACGCGTCGTCGGTATTGCTCGCGACCTCCTTAGCAACCGAGGTACTCGTTCCGTGCTACCGCGTAAAACAGTACGACTGGATCCTCGACTTCCGTGGCTGGAAGACGTGCGCTGCGTTCTGTCGCCCATGGCCGGTATCACCGATCGGGTCTTCCGTGATATCTGCCGGCAGCACGGCGCCGACCTGACCTTCTGCGAGTTCACCTCCGCGGCGGGCTTGCGGTACGAAAGCGCGCCGACCTGGGAGTTGATCGACACCGCGGGGGAGGCCGGTCCGGTCGGGATCCAGATTTTCGGCGCCGATCCCGACGACATGGCCGACGCAGCGCGCCTCGTCCGGCGACGACACCTCGATGTGCTCGATATCAACTTCGGCTGCCCGGCCAAGAAGGTCGTGCGCAAGTGCGGCGGTAGTGCTCTGCTGGCCGATGTGCCGCTGCTGGAGAAAATAGTCGCGGCGACAATAGGGGCCAGTGCAGTGCCGGTCACAGCCAAGATTCGTAGCGGCTGGGACAACGCCAGCGTCAATTACCGAGAGGTCGGTTTGTTGTTGCAGGAAGCCGGCGTGTCCTGGGTCACCCTGCACGCGCGAACCCGCAAGCAGAAGTTTACCGGACATGCGGAGTGGGAACACATCGCCGAGCTCGTTGCCGCGCTCGATATACCGGTGCTGGGCAACGGCGACGTGGTGGACGCGCCGAGCTGCCGGGAGATGATCCGGCAGACCGGCTGCTACGGCGTGATGGTCGGCCGCGGCGCCATCGGCAATCCGTGGATCTTCGAACAGATGCAGGCGGCGTGGCGCGAGAACGAGTCGTCGCGGCCGAGTTTCGTCGCCATGTGCGACGTGACGAAGGCGCACATCCGCAAGTCGGTCGAGCGTCGTGGTGAGCAAACCGGGTGCCTTGTCGTGCGCAAACACATCGCCCGCTGTTTCCGTAACTATCCCGGCGCCTCGACCCTGCGCAAGCGTCTCTATGCCACGACCGAAAGTGCTGCTATGATCGCCGTGCTCGATGAGGTCGCGGCCGCCGGAGATCCACGATCCGGCGTGGAAACCGGTTCGGGACGGGATGAAACCGAACAACGATTTTGAACATCGCTGCAGAGGACGCCGTTCGCGGCAGATAGTGGGTTGGGTCATGGGTTGGAAATACTACCGGACGGCAGGTGTGGCGTGCGCGGTGGTGGCGGCGCTGTTCCTGGCAGCGGGTTGCGCCAAACGGGTAAGTCGGACCGAGTCGTGGCGTACGGAACTCGTTGCCGGTCCGCATGTCGTCGAGCACCAGGTCGCCCCCGGCGAAAGCCTGGCGCTGATCGCCGACAATTACTACGGCGATCCTGCCCGTGCGGAGGACATCGCCCGGGCCAACGGCGTTTCCGATCCCGACCGCTTGGCGACAGGCTCGGTGTTGATCCTCGATTTCAGTGCGGACGAGTGGCAATCCACGCGACAGCGCGCCGCGGCGATGCGTTCGTACAATCGTGGCGTCGAGTTCCAGCAACAGGAACAGCTGGTCGAAGCCGAACGTCAGTTCCGGCAGGCGATCGAGACCGCTCCCGAATTCGTCAACGCCCGCTACAACCTGGCGCTGGTGTTGCTCAAGCGCGGGCAGCACGATCAGGCGCACGACATCCTGGCGGAGCTGACGCAGCAGCGTCCGGACGATCCCGATTTCCGGTTCGCCCTGGGCAACGTGCGCTTTCTGCAAGCGCGCTTCGCCGAGGCGGCTACCGATTTCCAGCGCCTGCTCGCGGCGCACCCCGATCATCGCCGTGGCGCCTTCAGCCTGGCGCGGTCGCTCCAGGAAGCCGGTCGCACCACCGAGGCGATTGCCGCCTGGGAGGCGTTTCTGCGACTGGACGACACGTCGAGCTGGGCGGTACAGGCGCGACGCCATCTGCAGGAACTGCGGCGTGAATGACCCCGGCGAAGTACTGCTCGATCTGCGCGACTGGTCGCTGGTTCGCGACGGCACCGACGGCCCGCGCACGATACTCTCGCAGATCAACCTTAGCGTGCGGCACGGCGAGTGGGTCGGCATCCTCGGCGCCAACGGTTCCGGCAAGACCTCGCTGTTACGTTATCTCGCCGGCGAGTATTCCCCACTGCGCACGAGCTGCGGCCTGGTGTTCCAGGATCCCGACGAATCGTTCGTGGCCGGCAGTGTGAGCGCGGAGCTGTCTCTTGGCCACGAGCACGTCGACGCCGCAAGGCTGTTGAGCGAGTACGGATTGACGGACACAGCGGATCTGGACCCGCGATTGCTGTCGGCGGGAGAGAAGCAGCGCTTGAATCTCGCGGTGATCGAGGCGCTCCAGCCAGCGGTTTTGTGCTGCGACGAACCCAGTTCGTTGCAGGACGACCGACAGACGCAATGGCTGCACGACCGGCTGCGCCGCTGGCGGGCGCACACCGGCGGCACGATCGTGATGACGACCCAGGATCGCGACGAAGCCGCCCTGGCGGACCGCCTCGTGGTCCTCGAAAACGGCCGGATCGTGACGGCGGGCCCGGTCGGCGAGGTGCTCGATCACGCGGCGGCCGGTCGCATCGTCGGCCCGGCAACGGCTCCGGCGAACACCGGCGCGACCGGCGACCGGCGTGGGGACTCTCGCGATACCGGCCTCGGCGCCGGCGAACCTGTTGCCCGCTGGCAAGGTCTGGCTTGTCGGTTCGGCGATTCGGGCCGCGGATTTTCCGGTGTCGATCTGGATATCCGCGCCGGTGACCGCATCGGTGTGGTCGGTCCCAACGGCTGCGGCAAGAGCACGCTGCTGGCCGTGGCCGCGGGCGTGCGCCCGCCCGACGCCGGCACCTGTCTGCTGGCCGGACGGCGGCTCTACCGGAGACGCGGTTTCGACCTCGATCACGGCGCAGCGTTGCTGGCGCCACAGTTCCCCGAGTATCTGTTCACGCGCACGACGGTCGCCGAGGAGATCGCCCTCGATCCGGCGCTGGCGAGCCATGAACCAGGCGATCTGCTGGCGCGCGTGGGACTGCCGGCAGCGCTGGCCGGCTGTAACCCGCACGCCCTCAGCAGCGGCCAGCGGCGGCGATTGGCTCTGGCGCTGACCGTTCTGTCCCGGCGACCGTTGATCCTGCTCGACGAACCGTCGGCCGCTCTCGATCGCGACGGCACGGCGCGACTGCTCGAACTGCTGGCGACCTTGCCGCGGACGAGCGCGCTGGTGATCGCCTCCCACGACCGAACGCTCCTGGCAGCCTGTGGCTGCACGATCCTTCGGCTGGAAAAAAATCGCCTTGCTGCCACCGAAGCGGGCTATTAGAATGAAACGACCAAGTTGCCCACCCGCTGCGTTTGCCATCCGCAAACCCGTCGCGAAAGGGTTAATCGACTGTCCTTTTTAATGTGGTCCTGCGAGGCCCAAAAAGGGAGGATTGGCACGATGTTCACCGGCAGGAGACTCCTGGTTTCCCCGCCGGTTTTTTTTGCCCGTCGCTCGCTGAATCCCGCTGCTCATTTCCCGTGTGCAGCTCACTCGCCGAATCCGAAGGAGCGTCATGTCGTTTCTGGAAAAAGCCGTCATCATGAATGCCCACGAGATGCAACGGGCAATCAAACGAATGGCCCACGAGATCATCGAGGCGAACAAGGGCATCGATGATCTGGTCCTGCTCGGTGTCCAGCGGCGGGGCGTGCCGCTGGCCTCGCGCCTGGGCGAAGCGATTCACCAGGTGGAAGGCCGAGAGCTGCCGCAGGGCGCGTTGGATATCACCTTCTACCGCGACGATCTGTCGACGCTCGGCCCTTCGCCCACGGTGTCGCACACCGACGTGCCCATGAACATCACGGACAAGATCGTCATCCTGGTCGACGATGTGCTCTACACCGGCCGAACCGTGCGCGCGGCCCTCGACGAGATCATGGACTGGGGGCGCCCGCAGGCGATCCGGCTGGCGGTGCTCATTGATCGGGGACACCGCGAACTGCCGATTCGACCGGATTTCGTGGGCAAGAACGTACCGACCTCCAGCCGGGAGATCGTCAAGGTCCAGGTGCGGGAGTTCGACGAGCAGGAACAGGTCCTGGTGGGGGAGGTCCAGGAGTGATGGCCTTCAAACCCAAGGACATTCTCGGTCTGGAAGATCTGTCCGAAGAGGAGATCCTGACCATTCTCGACATGGCCTCCCGCTTCCGCGCCGTGTTCGACCGCCCCGTGCGGAACGTGCCGATCATGCGCGGCCGCACGGTGGTCAACCTTTTTCACGAGCCCAGTACGCGGACGCGTATCAGTTTCGAGCTGGCTGAGAAGCGCCTGTCGGCCGATATCGTGAACTTCCAGACGGCAGCCAGCAGCTTCAAGAAGGGCGAGACGCTGCGCGACACCGCGGAGAATCTGGCGGCCATGAAGATCGACATGCTGGTGGTCCGTCACTCCTCGGCGGGCGCGGCGCGCTACCTGGCGAACGTGCTCGACTGCTCGGTGATCAACGCCGGCGACGGTTGCCACGAGCACCCGACCCAGGGGCTGCTGGACATCATGACCATGCGCCATTGCCACGGCAATCTGCGGGGCAAGAAGGTCACGATCATCGGCGACATCAGCCATAGTCGGGTGGCTCGGTCCAACCTGTGGGGACTGACCAAGCTCGGCGCCGAAGTGACGCTGTGCGGCCCGCCGACGATGGTGCCCGGTCATCTGGCACGCCTGGGAGCGAAGGTCGAATTCGATCTGCACACGGCCGTGAACGATGCCGACGTGGTCAACGTGCTGCGCATCCAGCTCGAGCGGCACAACAGTCCGTCGTTCCCGAGCAATCGCGAGTACCACCGCATGTTCGGCATTACCGAGGAAGTGGTGCGCAAGCTCAAGCCCGAGTGCATCATCATGCATCCGGGACCGATGAACCGCGACGTCGAGATCGCTTCCGAAGTGGCCGACGGTCCGCGGCAAGTGATTCTCGATCAGGTTGCCAACGGTGTCGCCGTGCGGATGGCCATCATCTATCTGCTGTCCGGCGGGGATCCGAACGCGCTCAAGGGATAACGCCCTGGCTGCCGGTCGCCGCCCGACACGGACGGGCGACCTGCCGGGACCGATCACGAAAAGAGGTCTTCGATGGAATGGAGCTGGAAACGAATTCCGGCCGAGTATCTGGTCACCAACGTGCGGCTCTGCCGCCGGGGCAAACTCAACAAACGCAAGGGATTCATTCACGTCCGCAAAGGTCGGATCGAGGCCCTCGGCGTCGGCGCGCACAAGATTGAGGGCATACCCACCCTCGATGGCGGCGGCATGGTCTGCGCCTCGGGTTTCATCGACCTGCACGTGCACTTTCGTGAGCCGGGCCAGGAAGAAAAGGAGACCGTGGCCAGCGGCTGTCGCGCGGCCGCGGCCGGCGGCTTTACCGGTGTGGTGACCATGCCCAACACGAAGCCGGCCATCGACAACCCCGGTCTGGTGCGCTACGTCATCGACCGCGGCAAGGAATCGGGGCTCTGCCGCGCCTTCCCTACCGGGGCGATCAGTCCCGCGAGCCGGGGCGAGGGGCTGACGGAATTCGGCGCGATGGTCGAGGCGGGCGCGGTCGGTTTCACCGACGACGGCTTGCCGGTCTCGGACGGGGGTCTGATGAGCAACGCCTTGCGTTTCGCCAAGATGCTCGGTGTGCCGATCGTCTCCCACGCGGAAGACCTGAGCATCGTGGGCTCCGGCGTGATGCACGCCGGTTACTGGTCGGCGCGTCTGGGGCTGTCCGGCATGTCGCGGGTGAGCGAGGATTCGGCGGTGTTCCGGGATGTGGAACTGGCGCGGGCGACCGGCGGCCATTTGCACGTGGCTCACGTCTCGACGCAGGGCGCGGTGGACATCATCCGCAAGGCCAAGGCCGAGGGCGTGAACGTCACGGCCGAGGCGGCGCCCCATCACTTCAGTCTCGATCATTCGCGCTGCCGCGACTACTCGCCGCTGTTCAAGATGAATCCGCCGCTCCGGGAAGCCGAGGACGTGGCGGCGATCGCCGACGGCCTGGCCGACGGAACCATCGACTGCATCGCCACCGACCACGCGCCGCACACGGCCACCGAGAAGGAGTACCAGTTCGATCAGGCGCCCTTCGGTGTGATCGGCCTCGAAACGGCCTTCGCCGTGGCGGTGACCTACCTGGTCAAGGACGGAAAGATGGATCTCGGCACCTTGATCCGGTGTATGAGCGAGCGGCCCGCCGAGTTGATGCACTTGCCGGCCGGCGGGTTGACCGAAGGCGCGGGGGCGGATTTCGTCCTGCTCGATCCTGATCGCGAGTGGACCGTCGACGTGAGTGATTTCCATTCCCAGAGTCGGAATTCGCCGTTCATCGGCGAGACCTTGACCGGCAAGGTGCTGGCGACCTTCCTGCGCGGTCGATTGACCTACCGGGACATTGGCGTTAGCGTAGAACAGTAGTACGTGCGGGCGGACGTCCGCACCGTGGTTCCCGACGAGGATGTCGATTGTGAACGGTTCGAGCGAACGAGGACGGCCGACGAAAGCCCGGCTGCGGTGGCCGGTGTTGCTCGTGTTTGGCGTGCTCGCCGGCCTGGTGCTGGTTGCCGGCTGCGCCAAGTACAATACCTACTTCAACGCCAAGCGCGCCTTCGACGAGGCGGAGCACGAGCGCGAGGAACGCATCAAGCGGCGAGACGAGAACGTCGCCGAGCCGACCCCGAGCCAGCGCAAGAACTACGAGGACGCAGCGCGCAAGGCGCAGAAGATCCTCGACGAATACGTCGGCCACAGCCTGACCGACGACGTGCTCTTTCTCCAGGCCAAGGCCTACCACCGCATCCAGTCGTATCGGATGTCGGTCCGCAAGAACGACCTGCTGTTCTCGAATTTTCCGCAGACACCGTATCTCGAGGAAGCGATTTTCATCCAGGCCCTGAACTACATGCTCGTGGGCGATGTCAGTTCGTCCAGCGAGTACCTGTCCCAGCTCGAGCTCGCGTTTCCCGAAAGCCGTTTCCAGGCCGAGGCCCTCAAGGTGCAGGGTGAGAACGCGTTCGTGCTCGAGGAGTGGGAGGAGGCCAAGGCGAGTTTCGAGAATTTCCGGGAACGCTTCCCCGAGGCGGCGGACGCGCCCGAGATAGGCTTCAAGCTGGCGCGTTGCATGTGGGAACTCGAGCTGTACGAGGATGCGGCGAACATCCTGCCCGGTCTGGCGGAGGAAACCGAGAACAAGGATCTGGCCTTCGACGCGCGTTTGCTGCTGGCGCGGGTGAAGGTCAAGCTCGCTCTGTACGATGTGGTCGAGCAGATGACCGCAGAGCTGCATGACCAGGCGGAGATATTCAACGCCCAGGGAGACGTCGCGCTGATCGAAGCCGAGAGCCTCGTGGCGCAGGGTAAGCTGGACGACGCGGCGCCCTTGCTCGAGAACCTGCCCGAGGACTGGGATCTCGGGTCGACCCGGTACCGGATCGCCGATCTGCTGGGGTACCTCTATCTCGAACGATGGCAACTGGAAGAAGCGCAGGAGAAGTTCCAGGAATCCCAGCAGGGACGGGATGATCTCGACGACATCGGTCGCACGCGTCAGATGCTGGCTTCGCTGAAGGACTACCTAGCGGCCGAGCAATCGCTGGCTACCGTCAAGGAAGAAAGGGTTCCGTCGTTGAAGCTGCTGCAGGCCAATGAGCTGCTGTTCAGTCTGGGCCGCCCGCGTCAGGCGCTGGATCTGTACCTCGACGTGGCCGCGGATGATCATGCGGACAGCACGCAGGCGGCGCGGGCGTTGTTCGGCGCGGTGAAGGTCTGCCGCGAAAAGCTGGCGCTGCCCGATTCGGCGGCGATCTTCGAAGATCAACTGTTGCACAGCTATCCGGACAGCCCACAGGCGTTTCAGATCCGTGAAGGAGACGCCGGCGACCTGCTGGCCTACCTGCTGCAACGCCAGGAAGATATCCGCCAGCAAGAAGCCGAGCTGGCCGCCACCGAGCAGACCGGTGACGACGCGACACGCGATCCGGCCGCGTTCGATACACCCGCAGCGGACGCGGGCCCCGATACGGGCGACAGCGCAGAAGGCGGTCTGCGCCGGCGCAAGATCTACCGGAAGAAGCGTCCGGATCTGATCTTCGATGCTTCCCCGCCGGTAACGACGTCGGCGACGGTGTCCCAGCCCGGCACCACACCGGCAGCGAACGTGGCCCCCGCGTTCGCCGATAGTACCGCGTCCGGAGAATTCTGATGAACCTGCCCACCGCCTCGCGTTGCTGGCAACATGTCGCTCGCGTCGCCGCCAACGAAGCCGTTTCGCGAGGACTGATCCGCCTGGATCTCGAGCTACCGCAGCCACTGGCTTTTGCGCCGGGGCAATTCGCCATGCTCAATTTCCGGGACGAGCGACAGCTGGTGTTCAGCCGACCCTTCTCGATCCTGGCAGCCGACGGGAACCGGGCGTCGTTTCTCTACCGGGTGGTGGGCCGCGGGACACAGATGCTGGCTGAACTGAGCGATGGCGACGAACTGTCCGTGCTGGGACCGCTGGGGACGCCGTTCCCCGCGCCGGTCGCTGCTGAACCGGTGATTCTGATGGCCGGTGGTGTCGGCCTGCCGCCGTTACTGGCCTGGTGGCACCGCTACGGGCGCGAGGGCGACCGCGCGTATTTCGGCGGTCGGGACGGGGCAGACATCCCCTGGTCGCTGATCGACGAGTCCTGGCAGGTCAGCGTCGAGCGCGCCGGCGCGGGTGACGGCAGCGACGACCGACCGGCCGACTTGCCCGCACGACAAGATCCCTATCGAGGTCTGGTCACCGACTGCTGCCGGGACGACGATCCCTTCGGGGGCGCACGGCGCGGACTGATACTCGGCTGCGGGCCGTTGCCCATGCTCGCTGCCGTGGCCGCGCTGGCCCGCGAGCGCGACTGGCGTTGCCTGGTCTCGGTCGAGGAGCACATGGGTTGCGGATACGGTGTGTGCAAGGGCTGTGTCGTGCCGCTGGTGGCGCCCGATGCGTCGTCGGAAGCAGCGTTCGTGAACGCGACCAGCTGTCAACAGGGACCGGTCTTCGCCGCCGAGTCCATCGACTGGAAACGGTTTGCCGGCGACGAGTAGGAGGCGAGCGCGGTGGAAAAACCGGCGTGGTGGACGATCGATCCCTGTGAACCGTTCCAGCTCGGTCCGCGGCGCTTGCCGGGACGTGTCTGGACAGCGTCGGGCTGTTTCGCCTACGGGTTGACCGGCCATGATATCGCTTCGGTCGAGTTCAGCTCGCCGTACGTTGGCCTGGGCGCCGTGGTCACCAAGACCGTGACCCCGGCACCGCGGACGGGCAATCCCATGCCTCGCCTGTGTGAACTGGCATACGGAGCGCTCAACAGCATCGGGCTCGAGAACGTGGGCTTCGCGGCATTTCTCGACGAGGTGCTGCCGGAACTCGAACGCAGTGCCGTGCCGACCATCGTCAGTCTGGCCGCAACCGTACCCGAGCAGTTCGGCGAGATGACTGCTCGGTTGCACGAAACGGCGGCCGGTCTGGAGCACTGGCACGGTGTCGAGCTGAACCTGAGTTGTCCGAATGTCGCCGAGGGCGGCCACGATTTCGGCAGCGATCCGGCCACGGTGGCCGCCTGTGTCGACGCGGCGCGACCGCGGTTGCCGGATCGGGCCTTGCTGGTCAAGCTCACGCCGAACGTCACCAGCCTGTCGCCGTTGGCGGCCGCGGCCAGCGACAGTGGCGCCGACGCTATTTCGGCCGTCAATACGCTTATCGGCATGGATGTCGATCTGCGCACCGGCAAGCCCGTGCTACCGCGCCGCTTCGGTGGCTACTCGGGGCCGGCCATAATGCCGGTGGCGCTGGCGAAGGTCGATGAGATCATCCGGAACGTGGGCGTGCCGGTCGTCGGTGTCGGCGGCATCGGCACGGCGCAGGATGCGTTGAAGTTCTTCGCCCTCGGCGCCGCCGCGGTGCAGGTGGGCACCGCACAGATGCGCGATCCCTTCGCCGCCGCGGCCATTGCCCGCCAGCTGCGCTTCGACGACTGACGCAACGAGGCCCTGCATGGATCTGTCACAGGAAGTGCTGAGCGCCGAATCACGCATTCGGCCGCATATCCGCCAGACCTACCTCGAGTTTTCACCCTCTCTGAGCCGCCATGGCGCGCAGGTGTACTGCAAGCTGGAGAATCTGCAGCACACGGGCTCGTTCAAGGTGCGCGGGGCGTTGAACAAGGTGCTGTCCCTCGACGAGACGCAGCGGACGCGGGGCGTGGTGGCCGCCTCGACCGGTAATCACGGCGCGGCGGTCGCCTTCAGTGCCCACCGGGTGGGAGCGCGCTGCATCATCTTCGTGCCGGCAGCGACGGCGCGCGGCAAGCTGAGGCTGTGCGAGCGGCTGGGCGCGGAAATCCGTTTCGCCGGCGACGATTGCCTGCAGACCGAGGTGATCGCCCGCAGCTACGCCGCCGAGAACGACTTGGTCTACATCTCGCCGTACAATGATCCGCAGGTGATCGGCGGCCAGGGAACCATTGCCGTCGAGCTGGTTCGGCAGCTCGATCGGATCGACGTCGTTCTGGCGGCGCTGGGCGGGGGCGGGATGATTTCCGGTATTGCCACGCACCTGGATGCGGTGTGTCCCGGGGCCGAGATCATCGGCTGCTCGCCGGCCAACTCGCAGGTGATGATCGAGTCGGTGGCAGCCGGCGCCATCGTGGCCGCACCTTCGTTGCCGACCCTGTCCGACAGCACCGCCGGCGGCATCGAACCGGGGGCCATCACCTTCGCCTGTTGCCAGCGGCTGGTAGATCGTTACGTGACGGTCAGCGAGCAGGAGATCGCGGCGAGTTTGCGCAGCTTCGTGACCGAGCATCACATGCTGATCGAGGGCGCGGCCGCGGTGGCGCTCGCCTCGCTGGAGAAGCTCCGCGAGCGCTGGGTCGGCAAGAACGTGGTCGTGATCATCTGCGGTGCCAATATCACGGGCGACACCCTGCGCGAACTTCTGTAGGTCGTCATCGGCCCAGGCGCTCAGGTCACCGCACCAGCATCATGCGCAGCGATTGCTGCTGCTGCGCTCCGTCGTGCCCCGTGGCGCTCAGCTGCGCGAAATAAGCGCCGCTGGGCATCACCCGGCCCGCGGCGTCGGTGCCGTTCCAGCCGAGAATATGCAGGCCCGGCCCCATGGGCTCGTCGCTGGCCACAGCGCGGATCAGCGCACCGCGCGCGTCGAAGATCCGGACGCTCACGCGTGCCGGGCCGTTGGTCAAGAACTCGATGCGCGACAACGGATTGAAAGGGTTCGGGTAGCAAGAGAACGTGCTGATGAGGCGCTCCTGCACCCGGTCGCCGGACGGGTGATCGTCGATCGCATCGTCGGCGACACCGGTCGCGACGCCCAGATCCTCGCTACCTCCCGACTCGTGATACCGCGCCGCGAACTCCTGCAGATACTGGTTGGCGACGTTGGCGTCGTGGATGATCACCGTGTTTTCGTCGTTGACCGTCTCGGCGTTATAGCTCCAGTTGTGGCTGCCGGTGAGCACCAGCGGATCGCTGTCGGTCCAGTTGGCGTCGACGATCAGGTACTTGTGGTGCAGATAGTCTTCCGGATCGAGAGCGGTGTCGAGCCAGACATCGGCGGGCGGATTCCAGTAGTTGGGCGCGCAGGTTTCACCGTGCAACGCGAAATATTCGCTGCCCTCCCAGCAGGTGCCCTGGTCCTGCTCGAACACGCCGCTCACCTGCAGGCCGATCACCGCGTCGCGCCGGTCGCGCATGGCGAGCGATACGTCGTTGTGCGTGAAGGCCAGGATGGCGAAGTAGAGCGAGTGATCGGCGCTCGTGATCGCCTCGATGATCTTGCCGGTGACCCCGTCGGAGGGACTCATGTACTGCTCGACGCGCAGGCCGTTGATGGTGAACTCGTGGGGGGTGTTGTCGTGCTTGATGCTGCCCATGCGCGCGCCGGCGCCCGGAATCTGCGTGTCGGATCCCCACATCTCGTTGAACTCGAGGGTGTAGGCCTGGGCCAGTCCGTGATCCCGGATGAGCAGGGCGTTGTTCACGTCGCTGTTGCCGTAGAAACTCATGTTGGCGCTGCCGGTCCAGACCCAGTCGTTGGCTGGATCGCCGTCGCGGCCGTTCATCACCACGTACTTGTTGTGCATGAAGCCGGTGGCGTGGTTGCCGGCGAAGGAACTGACGATGTAGGGGATGCCGACGGCGGCGCATTGCTCGGCGTGGTCGGTACTGTTGTTCTGGTCGATGATCAGGCGTACCTGGCACCCGCGGTCGTGCGCCAGGATCAGCGAGTTGGTCACGTTCTGCATGCTGAGGCTGTAGAAGGCGGCGTCCACCGAGGTGACGGCGGCGGAGTTGAGCTTCAGGGCGAGCTGTACGGAAAGGTTCTGCAGCTGGCTGACCTCGTCGTAACCGCCTGCGTACTCGTGCTCTGCGCCGTGGCTCATCATCACGTGGATTTCGCCCGGCACGTCGCTGGCCGTCGCCAGCAACTGGTCGGGGCCGTAGTCGGTGCCACCGTTATTGGTCGATTTGACCCGGAAATGGTAGATGGTATCGGGGGTCAATCCGGTCAGCGGGACGGTGTGGTTGACTACCATGGCGCCGGGATCACCCGCGGTGGAACCGTAGGCGTCGGTCGGGCCGTATTCGACTTCGCTCGATCCGGGTTGTGAGGTCTCGAAGAGCACATCGGCGCTGGTCTGGGCGACGTTGCGCACCCGGCCGGGCAGCAATTGGGCGCCGCCGGGCGGAATGATATCGCTGGCGTATCGCGGCACCAGTTCGTAGCCGCTCGTGTACGGCGCCGAGGCGTCGTACTGCTTCAGGATGCCGATGGCGGAGAAGTTGTCCCCGGGATGGTCGCTGCCGTTGACCGGCGTATCCTCGTCGATGTAGAGCAGGGTCGTGGCCGTGCCGTCGTTGACATGGATCATGGTGTTGCCGCCGGGCGTCTCGGGCCAGGTGCCGCTGACGATGGTCAGGTTGTCGAGCCGGATCAGGGCGCTCTCGTTGGGCTCCGAGTAGTCCCCGTGGAACGAGTTTTCGAGTTCCGCGCAGCTGATGGGCAGGGGCAAGGGGATCACGGTCGCGGCGCCGTGATTGACGATCGTGGTGTAGGACGAACTGGTGCCCAGTTCCGTCAGCCCGTTGTACTGGGCCACCCGGGAGGTGACGGTCACGCTGTCGCCGAGGGCGACCGGGTAGCTGCCGGCGCCGCCGTTGATCCAGACGTTGATGCCGCCGGTCGCATCCTGCACGTAGACCTCGAGGTGATAGTCGTCCAGCAGACCGGTCGGCACGGTGACTACGCCGGTGACCGTGACCGTGTCGCCGAGCATGGTCGGCACGCCCGTGGCGTCGTTCTGGTGGAGATCGGCGATGGGAACGGCGGCGCCGGTAGCGGGCAGCAGGCTGCACGCCGCGACGCTCAGGAACAGGTTCAGCAGCATCACGCGCATGGAAAACTCCTGGATTCGACACGAGCAGGTTTGACTGTACCAGCAGGTAAGTTTAGCACGCCGCGGGGGGAAAAAGCAAAAACCGCGCATCGGGAGTGGTAAGCGGGCTCGCCACGGCGGTCCGCGCGTCGCCGTCCGGATCTTCGGGCTGGACCGAGTCGGCCGGCAGCGGATGCGGGGTCGCGATCTTCTCTGTCAACTTCTCAGTCGTCGTCTTCCGGGGGCAGCTCGAGCTGCGCCAGCTCAGCTTCGATGTCGGGATCGAATTCGGGGTTGTCGTCGTGGATCTCGTCTACATCCTCGGCGGGCAAGCCGTCGGGAAAGTCCGCCGCGAGCAGCTCGATGACCGAATCGAGGCTGCCGAGCAGATTCTGGGCCAGCCCGGTGCCGAGTGCCACCGCGTTGGCGGCATCGCCCTCGGTGCCGAGCTTGTTGGCGTTTTCGCCCTGTATCGAGCCGACGGCGCCGGTGATCTCGATGCGGCCGCGCTCGACCCGCGCCAGAACAGCGACGGGTAGATCCTGGTCGCTGGCGAAGTGCTGCATGAACGCGTGCTCGGCTTCCATCTCCAGGAAGGTAGCTTCCGAGTGGAGATCCTTGAGCAGATCGCGCACTTCCTTGTCCTCGCTCCGGCACAGGAGCACGAGAATGCCCTGGCCGCTGCTGGGAAGGATCATCTCGGGATAGAAGATCTCCGAGACGATACCCTGGATGCCCAGGTGTTCGGTGGCGGCGGCCGGAATGACCAGGCCGTCGACCTCGCACTTGCGCAGCAGCGTTTCCATGGCCGCGTCGAGACCGCCCGGCAGGATCGAGATGCCGAGATCGGGCCACAGAGCCTTCATCTGGATCTTGGAACGCAGATTCAAGACGCCGATGCGGCTGGCGTCTTCCATCTCGTCGGCGATCTTGCCCTGTCGGTTCAGGAACGCGTCGAAAGGCGTGTCGCGTTCCGGCACGGCGCAATAGGTCACGCCTTCGCGCAAGGGCAACACGAGATCGGTCGCCCGCACGACCATGAGCCGGAATTCCTCGGCCAGCAGCTGTTCCTCGAGGTACTCGACCTCCGCGGCGGAAGCCGCCATGAAGGGTTCGCCTTCCTTCTCCTGCTCGGCCAGAGGCGAGGGGATCATGGTCATCTGGCAGGTAAGCCGCGGAAAGAGGATCTGCAGCCGTGAAACGACCGCCTGGGTCTGCGCCTTGGCCAGCGGCGACGCGAGACTACCGAAACTCAGGATCCGTGTTTTCAACGTCGTTAGCCTCCGGTCGAAGGGTTGTTGCGCTCCGGTGGTCTACCCTTCGCTCGCTAGGAAGTCCTGAATGATGCTCCCGATGAACTCTGCGTCGGCAAACGGCAATGATGAGTGGATCGGTATTGCCAGTATCTCGGCACCCGCGCGCTCCGCTTCGCGCAATTCACCGCTTACTCGACAGTACTCGGCGAGTTCATGATGATGCAAGGGCGGGTCGTAGTAAACACCCGTTTCTACGTTTTCTGTCTGCAGTCTTTCCCGCAGCCGGTCGCGCGCCCGGGACCGAACCCAGTACTGGTGATAGGTCACGCGCATACCCGTGCCATCGTTGGGCAACAGTAGCCGGTTGGCGGCCGGAATGCAGCGATCGTAGATGCTGGCGACCTGGTTGCGATCGTTCTGCTCGTCGGCGAATCGGGCGTGCCGGATCCGGATGACCATTGCCTGTACCTCGTCCAGCCGACTGTTCCAGCCCGTGTAGAGGTGATCGTTCATGCGCACGGCCTGGTGCCCGCGCACCTTGCGGATGCGCTCGGCGTCCTGCCGCTGGCGGCAGAAAACCATGCCGCCGTCGCCGATCCCCGGCAGGTTCTTGGTCGGGTAGAAACTCAGGGTACTCATCCTCGCGTACGATCCGCAGGGTTTGCCGTCGTACATCGTGCCGAAGGCCTGCGCCATGTCGACGATGACCTCGAGACCGTGCCGTTCGGCAAGGGCCATTATCGGATGCATATCGCACGGCGCGCCGAACACGTGCACCGGACAGATAGCCCGGGTCTTGTCGGTGATGGCGGCTTCGATCTTGGCCGGATCGATATTCAGATCACTCGGCCGGATGTCGACCAGCACCGGCGTGGCGTCGAGCAGGATGATGGCCTCGATGGTGGCCTCGAAGGTGTAGGGCGTGGTGATGATCTCGTCGCCGGGACGGACGCCCGCCATGGCGAGGGCCAGGAACAGGGCCGATGAACCCGAGGCCACGCCGACCGCTTCCGGCACGTCGCAGGCAGTCGCCAGTTCCTGTTCCAGCAGCCGGACTTCCTCGCCCAGGATATAGTGGCCCGACATCAGGAACCGCTCGAACTTGTCGAGGATCTCTTCCTTGCACGGCAGCATCGGCGTGACGAGGTCGTAGCGGCTGATGCCGGTCTTTTTTTCGAGAACCATGATGTCCTTTCACGCCTGAAACGCTGCCGGATCGCCGTGCGCTTCGTGTTCGAGACCGCAGCCCCGCGGTTCTTCTAGAAGTCCTTTAATCCCCAGTCGTACGGTATGTCGTTCACATGCGGATCAACCCGGAATTCGTCCGGATCGTCGTAATTGTACGTGTGCGTCGGGCAGTTGACGATGATGGCCGTCTCGGTGCCGGTGCCCTTCATGCCGTGCAGGACGCCGGGCGGGATGACCACCAGGATATTGTTGCGCTCGCCCATGAAGAACTCGTTCACTTCACCGCAGGTCGGCGAACTCTCGCGACGATCGTACAGCACGACCTTCGCCATGCCCTTGACGCAGACGAAGTGGTCCGTCTGCAGCTCGTGATAGTGCCAGCCCTTGACCACGCCCGGAAAAACTGCGGTCAGATACACCTGGCCGAACTGCTGGTAGAACGGGTCGTCGGCCCGTATCATCTCCATGAGGTAGCCCCGTTCATCGGGGATGACCTTCAGTTGCTTGACAGACACGCCTTCGATCATGATCGCTGCTTTCTTGCTCGCGTTCTTGCGTTCTTGCGCTCCGGCTCCCTGCTACGCGCGCTGCTCCGGCCGGCCGAAACAATCGTACGCGAAGCCATATTCGGCCAGATGTTTGCGATCGTAGACATTGCGGCAGTCCAGGAACACCTTCTGGGCCATGAGCTCGCTCAGGCGCTGGAAATCGAGTTGCCGGAACTCGTTCCACTCCGTGATCAGGATGCAGATGTCGGCGCCCTCGGCCGCGGCGTAGGGCGTGTCGCAATAGGCGATGTCCGGATAGACGCCGGCGAACATCTCGGCGGCGACCGGGTCGCAGGCCTGGATCTTCACGTCGGCCTCGAGCAGCAGTCGCGCCACCTCGAGACTCGCCGCCGAACGAATGTCGTCGGTGTTGGGCTTGAAAGCCAGTCCGAGCATGGCTGCCGTCTTGCCGGTCAGGTCGCCGATCAAGCCGCGCGCCTTGGCCAGCGCCCGCTCCGGCAGATCCGCATTCACCGCGATGGCTGCTTCGACGATGGACATGCGCGCATCCGCCTCGCCGGCGATGTGCACGATGGCGTTGGTGTCCTTCGGCAGGCAGGACCCGCCGTAGCCGAGGCCGGCATGGAGGAACTTCGGGCCGATCCGCTTGTCGAGCCCCATGGCCTTGGCGATGACCGCGACATCCGCACCGACCTTTTCGGCCAGTCCGGCCATCTCGTTGATGAAGGAGATCTTCACGGCCAGATACGAATTCGAGGCGTACTTGATCAGCTCCGCGGTTTCGATGTTGGTCAGGACGATGGGGGTGTCCAGCAGGTACAGCGGCCGGTATATATCGCGCATGATACGTTCCGAGCGTTCGGTCTCCGCGCCGATGACCACCCGGTCCGGCCGCATGAAGTCCTCGATGCTCGAACCTTCGCGCAGAAATTCCGGATTGCTGGCCATGTCGAATTCGACCGCGCCGGTCTGTGCTTCCCTGATAACCCGCTCCAGGCGTCGGGCGGTGCCCACCGGAACCGTGCTCTTGGTCACGATCACCTTGTATTCGCTGAGCAGGCCACCGATTTCCGCGCCGACCTTCATGACGTAGCTCAGGTCCGCCTCGCCGGAATCGGACATGGGCGTCTGAACGGCGATGAAGATGACATCCGCGTCCTTCATGCCATCGGCTAGGCTCGTGGTGAACGACAGCCGGCCCGCGTCGTGATTCTTCAGCACCAGACGATCGAGACCCGGTTCGTAGAAGGGAATGTTGCCGCGGATCAGTTCGGCGATGCGTTCCTCGAGGATGTCGACACAGGTAACCTGGTGGCCGAAATCGGCCATGCAGGCGCCGGAAACCAGACCGACGTATCCGGTGCCGATCATGCAGATGCGAATCATCAAATCTCCTTCCGAGCCAAGTCCAGAATCTCGGCCAGGGTGCGCTGCATGTCGTGCTGGGGGCGCCAGCCGGTCGCAGCGCATAGTTTCGTATTGTCGCCGACCAGATGGGGAATGTCCGACGGCCGAAACCGGGCCGGATCGGGCTTCACCGCGATGGGGCGACAGGCGCCTCGCAGCATTATCTCCAAGCCTTCCTGGATCGTCAATGCCCGGCCTGAACAAACGTTGTAGACCTGGCCGGGCTCACCCTTGTCGACCAGCAACCGGTAGGCGGCAAGCACATCGCGCACATCGAGGAAATCGCGCACCGGCGAAAGATCGCCCACCGCCAGCGCCGGGGGTGTCCGTCCGCTTTCGGCGGCGGCGATCTGCGCGGCGAAGGACGGGAAGACGAAACGCCGGTCCTGACCCGGGCCGGTATGGCTGAAGGCGCGTACGGCGATGACCGGCAAGTCGAACGAGGTGTGGTACTGCTGTCCCAGCTTGGTCTGAGCGACCTTGCTGACGCCGTACGGCGATACCGGTTCGAGCGGTGCCTCTTCGGTCAGCGGTTGGCCGGGTTCCTGGACGGCACCGTATTCCTCGCAGGAACCGATGGATAGAACCACCGGCCAGCGCCCTTCAGGCAGCGTACGGGCAGCCTCGAGCAGGTTCAACGTCCCCAACAGGTTGGTCACGAAGGTCTGGCGCGGCAGGTCGAAGGACAGACCGGCCGAACTCTGTGCCGCCAGGTGATGGATGACGTCGGGCGCGAGCTGTTCGATCAGCGCGAGCAGGGGCTCGGGTTCCTCGAGCGATTGGTGATACAGGCGCCACTCGCCGGCGTCGCCGCGGTAGAGCCAACCCGCGTCGGACCGCGCAGTGGCCGACGACAGCGCGTAGGCGCCGATTGTCGCCGGAGGCTCGGTGCCCGGCTGCAGCACGTCGAGACAGGCAACCTCTTCGCCGTCGGCGACCAGACAGTCCACGAGCTGTCGACCCACGAATCCGAGACCGCCGGTGATCAGTGTTTTCTTCATACGTCGGTTCCTACTCACCCAGTAGACGGTTCCATTCCTTCAAGGTGCAACGGTCCATGACCACGGCGAGCCCGGCTGCCCGCGCGGTGGCGGCCGCCTCTTCATTGACGATGCCTTCCTGCAACCACACGGCGCGGGCGCCGGCGGCGATGGCGTCGTCGACGATCGGCGGTATCGCGTCGCTGCGTCGGAACACGTCGACGAGGTCCACCGTACCCGGCACCTCCTGGATCGACGGGTAGACCTTCACGCCGAGGACTTCCTGCAGGACCGGATTGACGCCGACGACGTCGTAACCCTTGTCGATCAGAAACGCGGCGATGCGGTGGCTTGGCCGATCCGGTTTGGCCGAGATACCAACAACCGCGATACGTTTCGACTCGGTCAGCACGGTGCGCATCAGACCGTCGCCGTCACCGGCTCCGCCGGCAGCGAAATCGTTCATCGGAGACCTCCCATAGTATTGCGAACCGGGATCGATCTTTGCTTGCAAGCACGCGACCACCGCCGGGCGGCGCACCTGGTGCAACCACCAGGTTCACCGGCAGAGCCGCCGATTCCGGCGTCGATGGCGGTAGAGTCACGTTTTCCCGGATCCGCACCGTGACCGCGTCCGGGCCGGGAAGAAGAGAGCCGCCTGAGCAACGGGGAATTGGCCGAACGCGGAAGGAAAAATATTCCGAGTCGGTCAGCTGAATTTTCGAGACTGTAGCGGCCGGCGGGGCAATTGTCCAGCGAATCCCGACCGGTACCGGGCCGCAAAAAGCTTTGAACAGCAAACAGAGGGACGCCGATCCGTGTCACGTTATCTCGTCATCATTCCCGTCTCCTGCGACTCCGTCAGCGGAGACTCCTGTCTGACCGATCTCGGCGGCACGGCCGTGCTGCGCCGCTCGCTCGTCGCCGCGCGGGAAGCGCGACCGGAGCGTATCGTCGTCTCGACCAGCGAGCGGCAACACGCCGACGCCGTCCGCCGCTGGGGCTACCCGGTGGTGGAGCGGCCCGCCGAGCTGGCCGATCCCGACCTAAGCGCCGAGGATGCCGTGCTCCATTGTCTCGCAAGCCTGGAATCAGAGTCGCGAACCGTGAACGTTCGCCCGGGGACAGACGAGACGATACCGGATGCAGGTCCGGGAGCCGCCGATCTGCCGGAGTACGTCGTACTGCTGTCACCCGATCTGCCCTTGCGCCGCCCGGGGCGCGTGGCTGACGCCTGCGCCCTGGTGGAACGGGATCAGGCCGACTCGTTGTTTTCGTGTACCCGGGAGACACCGCTCTACTGGCGGCACACCCACATGGGCTTGATTCCCTACTACGACCCGGAAAACCGACCCGGTCGCTCGGCCCGCAATACTCTCGGCAACGGCCAGGTCTGGCACCGGGAAAACGGTTCGCTGTACGTGTTTCGCCGGTCCGGCCTGCAGCGTCATCACAACCGGCTGTTCGGCAAGGTGGCCTTCCTCGAGATGGATCCGGAAGAGGCGATCAGCACCGAAACACCGGCCGGTCTGACCATGTGCCGCGCCATCGTCGACACGGCGGATTCGCCGGCCCAGTTTTCGACTTTTCCTTGAGACGGGTCTGCCCTATGTTCGTGGGGACGGTCGCTGCGGGTAGATGCCGGATCTCGTGCCTGAGTATCCGACAGGCCGGCCGGCAGTCGGTTCCGCACATCGCGTGTCATCTCTGACAAGTCGTGGGGAAGGGGATCTCGTGAATCCGATACTCATGTCCGTCCTGCTCTTCTGTGCCCTCGCGCTGTTCATCAACACCATGGCCGACCGGTACTGGCTGCTGCGCGCGGGTGAGGCCGGTTTTCGTTTCGATCGCTGGCGGCAGCGCACGCGGGCCCTGCTGACCATCGGCTTCGGCCAGCAGCGCTTGTTGTTCGAACGCGTGGCCGGCTGGATGCACGTCGGTATCTTTGCGGGATTCCTGGTCGTCTCACTGCGTACGGTTACCACCATCGGTCGCGGTTTCGACGCCGACTTCAATCTGCCGCTGCTGGCCGGACCGCTCGGCCTGATTTACGCCGTCGTGAAGGACGTGTTCAGCGTGATCGTGATCGCGGCGATCGTGGTGGCGCTCTGGCGACGACTGATTCTGCGTCCGGCGCGTCTGCATCTGAGCGTCGAAGGCAGCCTGATTCTGCTCTGGATCGCGGCCCTGATACTCAGCGACCTGTTCGGCGACGCCGCCCTGTTCGTGCTGCAACCGCACAACCACGAACGGGGTTACGCGTTCGTCTCCACGGGGCTGAGCGGGGTCTTCGCCGGCGCTGAAACCGCGAGGGTGGACGCCTGGTTTCAGGGACTGTTCTGGGCGCACAGCGTCCTGGTGCTGGCCTTCCTGAATTTCCTACCGTTCGGCAAGCACTTCCACGTCCTGACCGCCTTGCCGGCGACTTTCCTGGCCCGTCTGACGCCGCAGCCGTCGCTCGAGCGGATGGACTTCGAAGGCAAGGAGAGCTTCGGCGTGGGCAAGCTCGAGGAATTCTCCTGGCGACGCTTTCTCGACCTGTACACCTGCACCGAGTGCGGGCGCTGCCAGGACTCCTGCCCGGCCACCGAGACGGGCAAACCCCTCAACCCGCGGTCGATCATCTGCGACGAACGCGACAGCGCCTACGCCCTGGCCGAGCCGCTGGTGGCGATCGGCAAGCTCAAGGCGGCGCAGCGACACGACGAGGCGGCGGCGCTCGCGGAACAGATGGAGCGGCCGGAGCTGATCGGCGGCGTCATCGAGGAAGAGGCCATCTGGGCCTGCACCACCTGCGGCTACTGCGTTACCCACTGCCCGGTCGCCATCGATCATATTCCGAACATCGTCGACATGCGGCGCTACCTGACCATGACCCAGGCCAAGGTGCCGTCGGTGCTACAGACCGCGCTGCGCGGGCTCGAGACCAACAGCAACCCCTGGAACGCCAGCAGCGCCGCCCGCGAGGACTGGACCGGCGATCTCGAGGTGCCGCTCTTGCGCGACAAGGGCCAGGCCGAGTATCTGCTGTTCGTCGGTTGCGCGGGCTCGTTCGACGATCGCAACGCCACGGTGGCGCGGGCCCTGTGCCGCCTGCTGAACGCCGCCGACGTCGACTACGCCGTGCTCGGCACCGAGGAGGGCTGCTGCGGCGACCCGACCCGGCGCGTCGGCAACGAATACCTTTTCCAGATGCAGGCGGAAGCAAACGTCGCGAACTTCAAAAAATACGGCGTGACGAAGGTGATCACGGCCTGTCCGCATTGTTACAGCGTCATCAAGAACGAGTACCCCGACTTCGATCTGGCCGACGTCGAGGTGTACCATCACTCGGAAATCCTGGCCGATCTGCTGCAACGAAAGGCGTTGCAACTGCGCGACGGCGAAAGCGGTACCTTCACCTTCCACGATTCCTGTTACCTGGGCCGGCACAACGGCATCTACGACGCGCCCCGGCGCGTGCTCGACGCCGTGCCCGGTCTCGAGCAACACGAGATGGCGCGTCATGGCCGCACGGGCTTCTGCTGCGGCGCCGGCGGCGGCCGGATGTTCATGGAGGAGGACATCGGCCAGCGCATCAACCACAACCGCATCGACGAGGTGGCCGAAACCGGCGCCGCGCAGGTGGCCTCGGCCTGCCCGTTCTGCTTGACCATGCTGGGCGATGCGATCAAGGAAACCGAACGGGAGGACACGCTCCAGGCCCTCGACATTGCGGAGGTCGTGGCGTCGAAACTCGCTGACTGACCTCGTTTTGTCAGCGCCAATGCCTGGACGGAGCGGTCCTTCGAGTTTCTGGATCGCATCGGTCTTGATTAAGTTCGCGACATGATCTAGTGTTCTGCCACCTGGATTTCTTTCCCATCGTGCTGTTCTGCGTGGGTGGGGGTCACCGTGCGGACTCGAGCCGCAGGCGAATGGAGCACGGTGACCCCCACCCACGCAGAACAGCCCCCGACCACGGAGAAAAAAATGACAGCGGCCAAACCGGTAGAGTCGACAAAACGTCTGGATCGAGTCTGGAAATCCGGCCAGGACTTTTTAGGCGTGAACCTGCCCATCATGTGCGGCGCCATGACCTGGATAAGCGATCCGCCGCTGGTCTCCTTGATGAGCAACCTGGGCGCCTTCGGTGTACTCGCCGGCGGCAACATGCCGCCCGAGCTGTTCGAGGAATATATCGACAGCACCCGGAAACTGACCGACCGGCCTTTCGGGGTCAACTTGATCACCATCGCGCCCAATTACCTGGCGCATCTCGAGGCCGCGACCGCCAAGCAGGTCGACTACATCGTGTTCGCCGGCTCGATTCCGCGGCGGGCCGAGGTCGAGCGGGCCAAGGCGGGCGGCGCCCGGGTGATCTGTTTCGCCAGTACCCAGAGCATGGCGTCGCGGATGATCGACTATGGCGCGGACGCGCTGATCCTCGAGGGCAGCGAAGCCGGCGGTCACATCGGCCACACGTCGACCCTCGTGCTGTTGCAGGACATCCTGTACCGTTTCGATCAGGTGCCCATCTTCGTTGCCGGCGGCGTGGCGCACGGACGCATGATCGCCCATCTGGCCTTGATGGGAGCGGCCGGCGCGCAGCTCGGCACCCGCTTCGTGATGGCCGAGGAATGCGGCGCGCACGAGAAGTTCAAGCAGGTCTTCGCCCGCGCCCGTTCGCGTGAGGCTATCTCCACGCCCCAGTACAGCAACAAGCTGCCCGTGGTCTCGGTCCGCGCGCTGAACAATCACGCCATGACGCACTTCGGCACGCTACAGCTGGAACTGCTGGAGAAACTCAAAGCCGGTGAGATCACCCGTCAGACCGCGCAGTACGAGGTGGAGCACTACTGGGTCGGTTCATTGCGTGACGCCGCCGTCGACGGCGACGTGGAGCACGGATCGCTCATGGCCGGCCAATCGGTAGGGCTGGTGGACAAGGTCCAGCCATTGCGCGAGATCTTGACGCAGTTGGTCGTCGAGGCGGACGAGGGAATCGCGCTGGCCGAGGCCCGGCTAGGTCGTGGCGAGTAGAATTTTATTTCGGTGCCTTTTCCCTGCGCAGTTTTTTCTCAGCTTTGGCCGGGAAAGCTTTGCGATATTTGGCGTTGAGCTCTTCCATCTTGGCGCGTACACGGGCTCTAGCCTGCTGCTCGGCCTCGACGGTCGACGCGTTGGTGATATCCTGGAAGTTCTCGTCCAGAAAGCTCTTGAACTCTTTGTACTGCGCCTGGCGCATGGCTCGTCGCCGTTGTTCGTATGATGGTGGCATGGGCGCCTCCTTCGCCTTCCTCGGCGCAATCGCGCCGAAACCCCCGGGAAGTCGAGTCGCATGATGACCTTCGGCAATATGGGTATCTGTCTCCCATATCGGCTCCCAGACCACCCTACTTAGCGCATATTTCCCACCCTCCTTTTTAACCTTGCGGTTTCGGGGACAGAGGGCCGCCGCGCGGACTGGAGCCCTCGGCGATTGGAGCACGGCGGCCCTCTGTCCCCGAAACCGCCACCCCGGTAAAAAAAAAGAGGGGCTGCAGAAATACAGCCCCCCGCTCGCGCAACCGAGCTCTCCGCACCGATTCGATCGGGCCGATCGGTCAGCTGCGGATTTCCTTGCAGGCCTCGGTCAAGGTCGGCAGGATGTCGAACAGATCAGCGACGATGCCGTAGTCGGCCACCTTGAAGATGGGCGCGTTGGCGTCCTTGTTGATGGCGACGATGCACTTGGACGAGGACATGCCCGCCAGGTGCTGGATCGCGCCGCTGATGCCGCAGGCGATGTACAGATTTGGGCCCACGGTCTTGCCCGTCTGGCCCACCTGGTGCGAGTACTCCACCCAGCCGGCGTCGACGATGGCGCGGCTGGCGCCGGTCGCCGCACCGAGCACGCCCGCCAGATCCTCGATCACCGAGTAGTTCTCCGGGCCCTTGATACCCCGGCCGCCCGAGACGATGATCTCCGCCTCGGTCAGTTCCACCTTACCCTCGGCGGCTGCCTCGATACTCTTGACCACGGCCTTGGCATCGACACCGCCGACCGCCGCATCGAAGGTCTCGGCGGTGGCGTCGCCGCCCACCTCGTTGAGGGTGAAGGCGTTGGGCCGGATGCCGACGACCGCCGTGTCGCCGTTGAAGGTCACATCGGTGAAGCACTTGCCGGCAAAGACCGGCCGGCGGATCTCGAAACCGCCCTCGTACTTCAGGCCGACCGCGTCGCTGACGCAGGCGCAGCCGAGCTTGGCGGCGAGCCTGGGACCGAGGTCCTTGCCCAGCGCCGTGGCGCCCAGCAGCAGCAGGTCGGGCTTCTGGGCCTGGCAGAAGTTCTGCAGTGCCGTGGCCCAGATCTCGCTGTTGTAGGTCTTGAATCCGTCGTCGGTGGCACCTATCAGCTTGTGGGCGCCGTATTTACCGGCCTCGGCCGCGTCGCAGTCACCGCCGTGCAACAGCACGGCCCAGACCTCGCCGCCGGCGGCGTCGGTCAGCTTCCGGGCCTCGCTGAGCATCTGCCAGGCGACCTTCTTGACGGCCGCGTCCCGTTGTTCCAGAAAAACCGCAATGTTCGGCATTGTATTCTCCCCGTTTTTAAGTGCTCCGCGGAGCACGGAAATTCACGTGCTCAGATGACCTTGGCTTCCTCGTGCAGCAGACGGGCCAGTTCCCTGGCGGCGTCGGCAGGCTCTTCTGCCTCCACCAGCTTGCATTCGGCCCGCGCCGGTGGCGGGGAGTACTGCTTGATTTCCACGAGCGCGGCGGGCGCCTCGATACCCAGGTCGGCGCAGGTCATCGTTTCCATGGGTTTGCTGCCGGCCTTCATGATGTTCGGCAGGCTGGGCAGACGCGGTTCGTTCAAGCCTTTCTGACAGGTGACCAGCGCCGGCAGTGCGACTTCGACGATTTCCTTGCCGCCCTCGATCTCGCGGGTCGCGGTCAGGCTGCCGTCGCCTAGATCGAGCTTGGTCACCACCGACACGTGGCCGATACCGAGCAGCTCGGCGACCATGATGCCCACCTGTCCGTCGTCGTCGTCGATGGCCTTGAGGCCGCTGAGAATCAGATCGTACTGGTCTTTCTGCAACGCGGCCGCCAGCACCCGGGCCAGGCCCAGCGCATCGGCGTTTTCCAGGGCCGGGTCGTTGATGATGATCGCCTTGTCGCAACCGACGGCCAGGCAGTCCTTCTTGATCGACTCGAGAACCCGGTCGGGGCCGATGGTGATCGCGGTGATTTCCACATCGCCCAGCTTTTCCTTGATCTGGACGGCTTCCTCGACACCGAAGGCGTCGTAGGGGTTCAGCACGCGAGTGAACCCGGAATCGTCGAGCTGAGCCGCGGGCTCGCTGAGCGTGATCCGGGTTTCCGAATCGGGTACTTGCTTGACCAGGACAGCTATCTTCATGAGTCCTCCTCGGCCTAAAAAACGTGGGTCGCACGTCCGCCCGCGGACGTGTCACCCCGGTGACGGCGCGGCGTCCTCGCGCGCCTGACTGCTCGCATGGGCCTATGATAGATTCTCGACTGGTGGGCGTCAATGAAGGAGGGTGCGGATCCGCTGCTCGTCTGTTGGTTTATCTTGTGGCGGTTCGTAACGTAGCGCGATATCTTCGGCGTTCGCGTATTCCGGGACGAACGAAGGGACCTGTGACATGTGCCGCCGTGACATTGCATCCTGCCGCCGCGCACTCGTTTTCCTGCTGGCCACGATGCTGCTGGTGATCGCCCCGGCTGGTCGTGCACAGCAGGATACGCCGGAAGATTCGCCGCAAGATACTCCGGAAGATACGGCAACCCGGGAGGCGGTAACCGACGAGGTGGTCGCGCCGGACGGGGGAGCTGCCGAGCCGCAGCAGCCCGGCAATACCTTCATCCCGTTTCCCTTCTACTTCTACACGCCGGAAACCAAGTCCGGCGGCGGTGTGGCCGCGTCGTACATCACGCGCCCGGCCGGCGCCGCGGCGGAGGACAGGCCGTCGCAGTACGGCCTCATCGGTCTGATCACGCAACGCAGCCAGCACTCCGCGGCCTTCGCCACCGAGCACTACCTGCACGGCGACCGGATCCACGTGGCCGGTACCATCGGCTTCAGCGAGTTTCCGACCACCTTCTACGGCGTCGGCAACGCGACCGACCGCGAAGCCTCCGAAGACTACACGCCGAGAACCTTCTTCTGCGAGGCCGCGTACGAGCGTCAGGTGCACCAGGGTGTGCGTACGGGACCGCAGCTGAGCTTCGTCGACGAGCGGATCGTGGCGAAGGAAACAGGCGGCCGACTCGACGGCACCCCGTTGACCGGCGCGGGCGGCGGGCGGCTGATCACCCTCGGCTGGTCGGTGATCCGGGACAGTCGGGACAATGTCTTCTTTCCCGCGGCCGGACGCTTCGACGAGCTGTCGCTGACGCTGAGCGACGGGCTTTTCGGCAGCGAGTTCGGTTACTGTATCACCGCGCTCGATCTACGCCGCTACCGTGCGCTGAGTGAAACCCAGGTGTTCGCCACGCGTCTGCTGGCGCGGCACGGCGAGGGAGCGCCGCCTTTCCAGGTGCTGCCCATGCTCGGCGGGCAGAATCTGTTGCGTGGCTACTACGAAGGGCGTTTCCGCGATCGGAACAGCTATGCCGTGCAGGCGGAATACCGGCACGAGACCTGGTGGCGAACCGGCTTCGTGCTGTTCGCCGCGGCGGGCGACGTGGCGCACCGGCCGGGCGAATTGCGCCTGGACGAGCTCAAAGCCGCCTACGGATTCGGCCTGCGCATACTCCTGAGCAAGACGGAGAAGATCTACCTGCGCGCGGATTTCGGCCGTACCGACGAAGGACATGGCAACATGTATCTGGGCATGGGGGAAGCGTTCTGAGCGGATCCGCCTCCCCGAAAGCGGTTTTCCGCCGGTCGCCTACCGGTAGGCGACCGGCCTCGCGTCGATTACCGCCGTGCCACTGCCGTCAGCGGACCGCGTAACAGACGACTTCCATGATCGCTTCGTCTGCGCTCGCTTCGGTGCCTTCCGTACCTTCGCTCTGCACGCCCATCTTGTTCAGATAGCTGGCGCCGGCGCCGGCGAGGGCCACGAAGCGCTGCGCGCTCACCGGCTGCAGCACGTCGGCGTCGAGGTTCACGTCCCCGCGCAGATCGACCTGCCGGACGAATTCGCCGGCGCCGTCGAAGACATCGAAACGGGCGACGACGTCGTCGGGGATGTTGTTCGCGCCCTGGCTGGTCGAAACCCAGATCTCACCGCTGTCGGTAACCCACAGCCCGGCGATGTCGTCATCGACATCCTCGACGACCACGTCTCGGGGCGGGATCGGGTGATTGCGTCCCCAGGCCTCGGTGAAGTCCCGCGCCACGCGCTTCTCCGCCGCGGAACGGGTGTAGCTCTGGTATTCGCGTTCGATCACGCGCAGCAGGGTTCCGTCCGGACCGCGCACCTCGATGGCATAGGCGTGCGGATCGGGTGCGGCGTAGAGCAGACCGTCGGGACCGATGTCCATGCGGCCGCCCACGAAATCGATGCCGCCCTCGTCGATCACGAAATCCGCGTAACTGATGGCGTAGTCCTTCTCGTAGAATCGGTGCTGCTGCTTCCCCGACTCATCGCAACGCGCGACGAAAAAGCGCTGGGTGTTCATGGGGCCCTCGATGCGCATGTTGAATCCGTTCAGGACGAAGCTGCCGCCCCGGCAGCGACCGGCCAGCAACACGCCGAAGTTCGCCTCGGTGCCGTCGCCGGCGTCGAAGGTGAAGCTGGGGCCCGGCGTACCGTCGGTATTGAGGGTGATCACGCGGCCGGGAAAGGTCTGCAACACGGCGAGCCGGCCGTCGGAGAGGAAGAAGATGTCCGACGGGCCGCGCAGCTCGCCCGGGCCGTCGCCCTCGCCGCCGAGGGTGCGCAGGTACTCGCCGTCGGGGGACAGTACCGACACTTCGCTGAGCTGGTTGTCCATCACGTAGATGTTGCCGTCGTCATCGGCGATGGCCCGGACCGCGGCGCCGAAGAACACCTCGTCCTCGTCGCCGCCGACGCGCCAGATCTCGTCGAGGTGCAGGTCCTGCACGCCGCCGCTCGGCTCGCTGCCGTTGCGGATGTGGGGGATGCCGTCGACGAGGACGGTTTCGGCGCCGAAGGCGGTATCGCTCGCCGCCAGGCAGCACAGGCACAGGGCTGTTAGCAGAAAAATTGCAGGGATTCGCATGGTTTCCTCCGGGAATGGTCGGCGCGGATCAGGGGTTTTCCGGCGCGCGCCGACGGGGTTCGACTGGCGTCGACTGTAGTCGACAGGATCGGGATACGCCAGCGAAGCCTTGTGGGTTGCCGATCGCTGAGAAAAAGTGTCGGGGCCGGAAGCGGCGCGCCGTCGCTGGCGGCGGTGCGGTCGGGCAGCGAAAGCCGAGACGCTGCCCGGCGTCACCGATGCGCGGTTGCCCCGCCCTCGCCGACGAACTACACTATTCGTTCAACGTGCTTCACCCGTGCGCGTCTCGCCGGTGCGTCGCGCGGCGATGTCCGGAACCCAGGCATCATGACCGTCCGCAAACAGTGAGGTGTCTCCCATGAGCGACCGTTACGATCTCGCCGTGATCGGCGCCGGTCCCGGCGGCTACGTCGCCGCGGCCCGCGCCGCCCAGCTCGGACTGCAGACCGTTCTGATCGAGAAGGAACCACGGCTCGGGGGGACCTGCCTGCTCCGGGGCTGCATTCCAACCAAGGCCTTGCTCCACGCGGCGGAAGTGTGGCAGATCTGCAAGAAGGGATCGCGACCCTTCGGCGTGACCACCGAGGCCGCGAGCTTCGACTGGGCCAGGGTGCAGAAGCGTAAGGAGATGGCGACGGTCAAGGGCAGCAAGGGTGTGGATTTGCTCATGAAGAGTGCCGGTGTGACCGTGCTGTCGGGGCACGGCCGGTTGGCCGGGCCGGGGCGCATTGCCGTCGCCGGCGCGGACGAAACGCAGGAAATCGCCGCCGACAAGATCGTCCTGGCCACCGGCTCGATGGTGACGGCTATCCCCGGGATCGACGTGGACGGCGAAAAGATCCTGACCAGCGATCATCTCCTGGCCATCGACCACATCCCCGAGTCGCTGATCGTGCTCGGCGCCGGTGCGGTGGGGCTGGAGATGGCCTCGATGATGCAGGCATTCGGCAGCAAGGTAAATCTGGTCGAGATGCTCGATCGTGTGCTGCCCCTGGAAGATCCCGAGTGTTGCGCCGAGGTGGCGAAGGCTCTCAAGCGCCAGGGGATGAAGGTCCACACGAGCTGTCGCGCCGATAACGTCGAGGCCTGTGAGGGCGGCGTGCGCGCGACCCTGACGCCGGTCGGCGAAAGCGACACGCAAGCCGATGAACCGCTGACCCTGGACGCGGCGTGCCTGCTGGTCGCCGTGGGGCGGCGGCCCGTGACCGACGATCTCGGTCTCGACACGGTCGGCCTCGAAACCGAGCGGGGCTTCGTGCCGGTCGACGGGCAGCAGGAGACCCCGGTGCCCGGCATCTACGCCATCGGCGACATCGTCGCCACGCCGCAGCTCGCCCACGTCGCCTCCCGCGAGGCGCTCGTGGCGGTGGGCCAAGCGGCGGGCAAGCCGTTGCCGCCCATCAAGTACGATCTGGTGCCGTCGTGCACCTACAGCAATCCCGAGGTGGCCTCGGTCGGCCTTAGCGAACAGGAAGCCGCCAGTCGCGGCCACGACGTGACGACGGGCAAGTTCCCGTTCTCCGCCCTGGGCAAGGCGTCGATACTCAACGAGCCCCACGGTTTCACGAAGGTTGTCGCCGATGCCGAGACGGGCGCCGTACTGGGCGTGCATCTGGTCGGTCCGCGGGTGACCGAACTGATCGCCGGCGCGGCGACGGCGCTCGGTCTCGAGGCGAGCCTCGAACAGTGGAGCGCCGTGATCCATCCCCACCCCTCGTTGAGCGAAGCGGTGCTCGAAGCGGTGCACGCCGCGGCCGGCGAGCCGTTGCACGGAGGCTGATGGCGTGGCGGCGAGCGGACCAAATCACCAGGCCGACGAGCTGCTGGCCGCCTCGCGCCAGGCGGTGGGATCCGCTCGCTGTCTGACCGACGCGGCCAGCCGTGCCGTGTACGCCCGCGATTCGTCGCACCTGTCCCTCGGCCGACCCCTGGCAGTCGTCTTGCCGCGCACCGACGAGCAGGTGGCTGCGGTTGTCGCCGCCTGTGCCGATCACGACGTCCCCTTCGTGGTTCGCGGTAGCGGCACGGGACTGAGCGGTGGCGCGGTGCCGGGCGACGGCGCGGTGGTGATCTCCGTCGTACAACTGGACGACCTGGGGCCGGTCGACGTGCTCGATCGGCGCGTTCGTGTGGGCGTCGGTGTGTTGAACGATCGGGTGAGCAGTCACGCGGCTCCGTTCGGCCTGCACTTCGCACCCGATCCCAGCAGCCAGTCCGCGTCGACCATCGGCGGTAACATCGCCGAGAACGCCGGCGGGCCGCACTGCCTCAAGGTGGGCGTCACTCTGCAGCACCTGCTGCGCCTCGAGTGGCTCGACGCCGGCGGCCGGCGCTGGACCACCGGCCGCGGCCTTGTTTGCGAGCGCGGGATCGACCTGCTCGGTCTGCTCACCGGCAGCGAGGGCACGCTCGGGCTGGTCACGCACGCCGACCTCAAACTCACGCCGGATCCTGTAGAGACCGCCACGCTGCTGGCGGTCTTCCCGCGCCTGGACGAAGCGACGACCGCGGTGATCGACCTGCTCGGCGGCGGCTTGATGCCGGTCGCCGTGGAGATGGTCGATCAGCCGGTGCTCGAAGTGGTGGAAGCCGCGTTCGGATTCGGTTTTCCGACCGACGTGGAGGCGGCGATGATCGTCGAGTTCGCCGGTGGCGGTGAGGCCGTCGCCGAGGATGCCGATCGTGCCCAGCGGCGGCTGCTGGCCGGCGGCGCGCGCGAGGTGCGCCTGGCGGCCGACGAGCACGAACGCCTGGAATTGTGGCGGTGCCGGAAGAAGGCCTTCGGCGCCGTCGGCCGGATATCGCCGTGTTATGTCACCATGGACGTGGTCGTACCCCTCGGACGGCTGCCGGATCTGGTGACGGCCATCGGGCGCATCAAGCGGGAACACGGAGTGAAGGTGGCCACGGCCTTCCACGCCGGCGACGGAAACCTGCATCCCGGCGTGATGTACGACGATCGTGACGAGGCGTCGACCCGACGGGCGCACGCCGCTGCCGATCACATCATCGAGACCGCGCTGGCCATGGGCGGCAGCGTCACCGGCGAGCACGGCGTGGGTATCGAGAAACGGCACGTCATCGGCCAGCAGCTCGAGGCCACGGCGGCCGGACTGATGACCGGCATCAAGGAGCTGTTCGATCCGCGGGATCTGTGCAACCCCGGCAAGCTCGTGCCACCGGCCGGGACCACGTACAGCGGCGGTCGGTCGTTGCCGTCGCAGCCGCACTATCGGTGGGACAGCCTGACCGTGACGGCGCCGGCCACGACGCCGCTGGCCGAGATACAGGCCACCGCCCTGGCGCGCGGCTTCTGGGTGCCGGTCGGGCTGGGCCTGCGCCGGGCCGGACGCGGGGACGCGGGCGCCGAGGACGCAGCGCTCACCGAGGATGCGGTGGGCACCGTCGGCGATGCCGTGGCCAACCTGCTGCCCGGTCCGACGGTGCTCGGTACGGGCACAGCGCGCGATTTCCTGCTCGAGCTGTGGGGTGAGACCGGTGACGGCCGCGCGTTCCACACCGGCGCACCCGTCTTCAAGAACGTCGCCGGCTACGACCTGCCGCATCTGCTGTGCGGATCGGGACGGTTGCTGGCGCGCCCGCTCGGCGCGACCCTGCAGCTCCGGCCCGCACCCGAAACTGTTGCCTGGTGGCGCTTCCGCGCGGCGGCCTTCGACCGTCGCTGCCTGGAGCCGCTGCTGGCCGAGCTTGGCCGCTGGGACGGCGCGCGATCCGGTGCGGCGTGCCTGGGGGAGCTGACGACGTCGACGGCAACGCTCACGGTGCTGGCCGCCGGGCGCGACCGGGCCTGGGATCTGGATCGGAAGAACGACGCGCTGCTGGCCTGGGCGCGGCAGTGGGGCCTGACTACCCGGGACGGCGCTCGCCTTCCCTGCCGCGAAGCCGTGAACCTGCTCGCCTCCGACGCGATTCCCGGCTGGGCCGGCCAGGGCGCTGACTGGACACTGGCCTGCCGCTTGATCGATACGCCCCACGACGAACCGTTGCCGCCGCCGGTGACGCGTTTCGTCTGGAACGCCGCGCCGCGCCTGGTCTGGCTGCCGGCGCTGGTCCGCGACGCGGCGCCGGGCTGGTTTTTTGATCCGTTTCTGCGCGGCGGTGTGGTGACACCGCCACCGCCGCCCGCCCCTTCGGTTCCACGCAGTGTGCTGGCCGGCCTCAAGGCGTTGTTCGATCCCGGCGACAGCCTCGACACGCCCGACTGGCTGCGCGCGGCCGCCACAACCGGTGATTCGATCGCCACGCGTGTCAGTACCCCCCGGGGGGCACCCGATGCTTGAAGCCCACAACGCCGTTGCAGCACCAGGTGCCGACAACGATGCGCTCCGCGAGCGGCTGGATTCGCTGCTGCGCACCTGTATCCAGTGCGGCCTGTGCCTGCCCCACTGCGCCACCTATCTGGCGACCGCCAACGAGACGCGATCGCCGCGCGGCCGATTGCTCCTGCTGGGCGAAGTGCTGCGCGATGCGCCCGCGCCCGTCGGCAGCGACGTGCTGGCCGCTTTCGACGATTGCCTCGGTTGCCACGCCTGCGAAGCGACCTGTCCGAGCGGGATCACCGGCGATCTGCTCGACCACGCTCGTGATCTGGCAGCCGACGGTGTGAAACAACGATCGCTCGTCCCGGCGCGCGTGCTCGATTCGCGCCCGTTGCTCGCGTGGCTGGGTACGCTGGCAACCATGACACGCGGGGTGCTGCGCCGGGTCGCGGGTGCCGCCTGGCGCCAGCGACTCGAAGGCTGTCCGGCGCCGCTGCGGCTCGTCGGGCGGATGCTCGGCACCGTGCCCGCCGCCAGCAGCGACGACCGCCGTCTGATCAGACAGCTCGACACCTTGACGGGGCAACGAACCCCAACCGTCGACGACCGGGAGGCGGACGGGTCCGGACCGTCGGTGGCTTTCTTTCGGGGATGCGCCAACGCCGCCCTTCTGCCGGGCGTCAGCCGACGCCTGCGATCGCTGCTGCGCGCGTCGGGCTGTCTTGTCGTGATACCGGCTGGGCAGGATTGTTGCGGTGCGCTGGCCGCGCACACGGGCAGGCACGAGCGTCGAGCGATACTGCATCAGCGCAACCAGGCGGCTTTCGCGGACGCGCCGGCGTGCGATTATATCGTCGTCGAGGCCGCTGGTTGTGGACTGGAGCTGCGCGGGTATCCCGATCCGCCGGCCGGCACGGTGCGTGACGCATCGGTCCTGCTCGACAGCCTCGATCTACCGGCCTTTGGCACGGTGCCACTGCGCGTGGCGCTCCACGACCCGTGTCACGCGTTGCATGGCCAGGGCATCGCTGAACAACCGCGCCGCCTGCTCGGCCGGGTGCCGGGTTTGTCGATCCAGCCGGTCGCGGAGGCGTCGGTCTGTTGCGGCAGCGGCGGTGCCTACGCCTTGCGGCATCCCGAGCTGTCGGCGGCCATGGGCCGGCGCAAGGCCCGTCTGCTGGCCGCGTCGGGCGCCCAGCTCGTGGTGACGACCAACCCGGGCTGTCTGGGCCAGATCGCCGACGGTCTGGCGCTCGAAGCGCCGCAGATGCCCATCGTGCCGCTCTCGGATCTGCTGTGGTATGCCTGGATGCGAGGGGTCGTCGCGTCGGCGCGAAATTCGGCCTGAAGTCCCGCCGATGAGCCCCGCCGGAGGGCCGTGGTCACGTGTTGCCCGCTGCCGGTCCGTGATTCCGGCCTGTATGCAGCACATATTACTATCCTCTCCATTCTACCATCATGTTGATATAAAATAATTTACGATGATTTCATTCGCCTTGATCAAAAATACTGCGGTGAATTCTTGAATAATAATCACTTAATAACGATAAAGGAATTAATTTGCTTGTCATCCCGCCGAAAATCCGCGATACTACCGGCGGGGTTTCGTACCACGGAGGCAGTATGCACACGGCGTCAATCGATCCGGTCACCATATTCCAGGCGGTCAGCGACGCGACACGGCTGCGCCTGCTGCGCCTGTTGCGCCGGGAGGAGCTCAACGTCCGGGAGATGGTGAGCATTCTGGACATGAATCAGCCGCGGGTGTCGAAACACCTGGCGGTGCTGCTGGGCGGCGGCTGGTTGCGGCAACGCAAGGAGGGAACCTGGAGCTGGTACCGCGCGGCAGCTGCGCGCGAGTTCCCCGGCGGGGCCGAGCTGTTCGATTCCGTGACGGCTGCAGCAGACCGGGTTGGCAGTGCCGCGCGCGACGACAAGGCGCTCACAGCGGTACTGGACCGGCGGGACGCCAAAGCGCGGGACTTTTTCGCCAGCGTCGCCGAACAGTGGGACCACATCCGGCGCGAGTACGAGGACCCGGACATCAGTATCGGTGCGGTCAGTGCGCTGGTCGATCCGCACCAGTCGGTGATCGACATCGGGACCGGCACCGGTGCGTTGCTGCCCCATCTCGGCCGGGCGGTCAAAGATGTCCTGGCCGTGGACAACTCGCCGGCGATGCTGGCGCGGGCCCGCGAGCTGTGCCAGCGTGAAGGGCTGACCCGGGTGCGGTTCCAGCTTGCCGATATTCAGGTTCTGCCGCTGGCGGACGATACTTTTGACGCGGCGTACTGTTCCATGGCGCTCCACCACGTGGCGCGACCGGAGCGGGCGATCCGCGAGATGGCGCGTGTGGTCAAACCGGGCGGCAAGGTTGTCGTGATCGCCTTCACGAAACACAACCTGACCTGGCTGCGCACCGAACTGGCGCACCACTGGCTCGGTTTCGATCACGAAGAGCTGAGCCAGCTTTTCCAGGCGGCGGGGCTGAGCGAGTTGCACTATCGCGTCCGTCGTCGGGCCGCGCCGGCGGTGGGCCGCGACGTGCTACCGCCGCGACGCCGGGGCGAACAGTGGGTGTGGCCCGACGTGTTTCTTGCCGTCGCGCACAAGCACGAGAACAACTGAACGCATGTGAGAGCAAACGTACGATACATGGACTGCCGGCGGGGCAACCCGCCGCACCCGCCGACCAGGCGGCAACCACAGGAGTGAACAGGAGAAACCATGAGTGAACAATTCAGTACCGGCGACACCTACAAGGTCCGCGACCTGGACCTGGCCGAAGCCGGCCGCATGAAGATCGACTGGGCCGAGTCGCGCATGCCCGTGATGACGGCGCTGCGCAAGGAACACGCCGAGCTGCAGAGCCTGGCTGGCTTCCGCATCACCGGTTGCCTGCACGTGACCAAGGAGACCGCGGTGCTGGTCGAGACGCTGGCGGCGGCCGGCGCGCAGATCAGCTGGTCGGGCTGCAATCCCCTGTCGACCCAGGACGACGTGGCGGCGGCCCTGGCTGCGGCGGGCACCTCGATCTACGCCTGGCACG
>CAYLIV010000014.1:0-85515 GCA_964384055.1 uncultured Fibrobacteraceae bacterium | reverse complement strand
CTCGTCGCTCCCGCCAGTTAACGTCAGCCCACGGCTTGTGCCGTGGGTTTTTTTTTGTCGGAGGAAGGAGAACGGGGATGAGAATCCTGTCCACGTTGGCATGCTGTGCCGCCCTGGTGTTGATGGTCGTGTTGTTGCCCGCGTGTGCCTGCCGGCACCACGGATGTGGTACGTCCATGGAGACCGTCGTGACCGATCTGGATGATCGCATCGAGGCTTACTCGCGAACCGAGATGGCGCCGAACCTCGACCACCTGTCCCCCGGCGAGCGGGCCGTGCTGGACAAGCTCGTGTCGGCCGCACGCGTGATGGACGAGCTGTTCTGGAGACAAGCCTGTCCCGATCGGCCGGGCTGGCAGCAGCGGATCGACGCGCTGCCCGCGCCGCAACGCGAACGGGCCGAACGGTATTTTCGCATCAACTATGGACCGTGGGATCGTCGCCTGCACTTCGAACCGTTTATCGGCGACACGTCGCATCCCGATGGCGCCAATTATTACCCGCCCGATCTGAACGCGGCGGAACGGGCGCGGATCGAGTCCGGAGAGCAGGACCTCGACGACCTCTTCACGATGGTACGCCGTGACGAGTCCGGCCGCTTGATCGCAGTGCCTTATTCGACCTTCTTCGCCGATCACCTGCGCAAAGCCGCGCAACTGCTGAACGAGGCGGCCGATCTGTCCGACAACGCGTCGCTGCGCGATTTCCTGCGCTCGCGGGCGGCGGCCTTTCTGAGCGATGACTACTACGAGTCCGACATGCTCTGGATGGATCTGGACAGTCCGGTGGAGATCACCATCGGCCCTTACGAGACCTACGAGGACGGCCTGTTCGGGTACAAAGCCGCCTTCGAGGCGTTCGTCACGGTCACCGATCCCGAGGAGTCGGCACGGCTGGCCACCTTCAAGAACGAACTGCCGTGGCTCGAGGCCAATCTGCCCATCGACGACCGGTTCAAGAACTTCAACCGCGGCAGCGAATCGCCCATCCGGGTGGTGGACGAGGTCTACACGGCGGGTGATACGCGCGCCGGCGTGCAGACCATCGCCTTCAACCTGCCCAACGACGAGCGGGTTCGCGAGGCCAAGGGTTCGAAGAAAGTGCTGCTGCGCAACATCATGAACGCCAAGTTCGAGAAGATCCTCACGCCGATCGCCACGGTGCTGGTGGCCGAGGACCAGCTCGGCGATCTGACCGCCGAGTCGTTCTTCCTGCACACGCTGTGGCACGAGATGAGCCACGGTCTGGGGCCGGGCAAGATCACCATCGACGGTCGCCAGACCGAGGTGCGCCTGGAGTTGAAGGAACACTACTCGACTCTGGAGGAAGCCAAGGCCGACGCCATGGGCGAGTGGGACATCCTCAAGCTGCACGGCGATGGTCGCGACTACTTCCCGACAAACATCGTGCGCGAGCAGGCGACGACCTATCTCGCCGGCCTGTTCCGCTCGGTACGGTTCGGCATCGGTGAGGCGCATGGCGCCGCCAACGCCATCCAGTTCAACTACCTGCTAGAGAAGGGCGGCATCGCGTTCGACGCGGCCAGCGGGCGCTTCCGCGTGAACGTGAGCGAGTTCTTGCCGACCATCGAGGCGCTGCTACAGGAGATACTGCTGCTGCAAGCCCATGGCGACTATGCCGGCACGGCGCGTTTCATCGAACGCTACAACCACATGCCGGCGGTGTTGAGCGACGCGCTGGCGAAGCTCGAGGGTATTCCGGTGGATATCGAACCGGTGTTTCCGGGTTATCCGGACTGAGGCAGCACGGTATTGCCGGTGACCGGGCTCCGTCCGCGGATCGAGGACGGAGCCCGTCTTCTGTGTCGCTCGTTCGTGTCACCCGTTTTTATGGTTCACCGGGCGAGTAACTCGCCGAGACCGGCGGCAACGGCGTCCGAAAAAGCCGGCTGTTGTTCCAGGAAGTATGCCCGGCTGTCGGTATCCTGTGCGGCCTGATCGGGACGCATCGACGCCGCTTCCTGGTAGGCGTTGACGAAAGCCAGCGGCGAAAGGCGGCCGGCCTGCAAGCGCTGCCGGCCGAGCCGGTCTTTGATGACGCAGGCCATGGCGTATCCGACCTTCTCGAAAGCCCCGGCGGCGGCGATGGACGTGCTTACCGAGTAGCCCTCGGCGGCGAGTTTCTCGGGATCTGCAAACATCACGCTCAGTTGCTGGTCGATCTTGGCCAGCATGCGGGCGCTGCGCACGAAGATGTCGCGCGGGACCGGAGTGGCGCCCCGTAGACGCGGGTGGCGGTAGGCGAAGAACAGATTGGCGCTGTCCTCCAGCCAGGCCGCGATACCCTCGTTGGTCAGGATGCGGAACACCTCGGCCACCGACGTCCCGCCGCTGGACGCGTCCCGCGGATGGCCGCCGGGTATCGCCTGGACCTGCCGGTAGATCACCGAGGCCAGAATGCGCACGAGCTGTTCGCGGCCCGAGCAATAGGCGAGTCCGGCGTCCACCAGCAGGTGGTCGTCGAAGAAACGTATCTCGGTGCTTCCGGCCAGGAAGTCGAGATACAGCAAATCGGGAAGCCGTTCCGCATCGATAAATCCGTCCAGATGGTCGAAGATCCCGCAACCGGCCTGTTCGGCGCGGAACGATTCGACGAAGGGCGTGATCTGCTGCGCGTGCTCGTGAACGAAGCGGAAACTCTGCACGCGCTTCATGTCGACGTTCTTGCTGCCGGGACCGCCCGTGAAGCCACCGGGTCGGAAGGTGCGGTCCATCCAGTTGCCCAGGTTGATCGGTTGCTTGCGCTTCTCGTCGAGGCTGTCGAGCCAGCGCGCGTACACCGGTCCCTGGCCGAGACGGGACAGGGTCTCGGAATCGAGCGCGTCGGAGGTGGCGATCCGGTCGGCCAGCGCGAGGAATTCCGCGAGCCCGGAGGTGTCCACGCGCAGCGCACACCTCGTCGCGGTCGTGGCCGACGGCGTCGCACTCGGTACGGACGCGTCAGGCGAAGACGATTCGCCGCGACAGCCGGCGAGCACGAAGCAGCCGGCGAGCACGAGGCAACCGAGAAGCGCCAGGGCCAGGGTGCGGGCCGCGGTGCGGTCGCCGTGTCCGCGTGGCCGATTGTCACCGCGAGCGGTATGGGTTAGATTCTGCACTGTCAGTCGACTCCTTGTCAGAGGTAGCTGCGCCCGGGGAGAGGCGATGCTCGAGATCAGTGAAATATACGCGACCATTCTCGGCGAGTCACGTTTTGCCGGCCTTCCCGGTGTGATCGTACGACTGGCCGGCTGTCATCGTCGCTGTGTCTATTGCGATACGCGATACGCCCTCGACTCCGGCGAGTTCCGTAGCCGGCGGGAGATCATCGCCTCGGTGCGCGCCTTCGGACTGGACACGGTGCTGGTCACCGGCGGCGAACCGCTGTTGCAGGCGGAGGTCGTCGAGTTGCTCGAGCAGCTGACCTCGATCTGCGAGACGGTCGTATTGGAGACCAGCGGTACGGTCGCCACCGTGGCGCTGGATCAAGTGCCCGCCGGGGTGCGGCGGGTGGTCGACGTCAAGACCCCGGGCAGCGGTCTGGACGAGTCGTGTATCGACTGGTCGGGCCTGGCCGGTCTGGGAGCCGACGACGAGGTCAAGATCGTCTGCTGTGATCGGGACGATTACGAATGGGCCTGCGACCTGGTACAGCGGTCGGGGCGCTTGCCGGCGTCGACACCGGTGAGTTTTTCCGCCGCCGCGGGATCGCTGTCGCCGGCGGAGCTGGCAGCCTGGATCCTGGCCGACAAACTGGGCGTGCGCCTGCAGATCCAGCTGCACAAGGTGCTGTGGCCCGATGTGGAGAGGGGCGTCTGATGCACGATACCGATCCTGCCGCGGTTACCGCCTCCGAGCAGAACACCCGGCCGCCGCTGGCGGTCGTGCTGGTCAGCGGCGGACTCGATTCCTGCGTCTGTCTGGCCGAGGCCAGGCGCGAGCACCGGGTCGCGATGCTGCATGTGGACTACGGCCAGCGAACCGCCGGGCGCGAGTTGCGGGCCTTTCACGAGCTGGCTGACTTCTACGCCGTCACGCAGCGGCTTGTCGCCGACATCGGCTACCTGCGCCAGATGGGCGGTTCCAGCCTGGTCGACGATGCGTTACCGGTCGAAACGGGGCTTCCGGAGCCGGGCGGCGTCATCCCGTCAACGTACGTGCCGTTTCGCAACGCGCATCTGCTGTGCATCGGGGTATCCTGGTCCGAGGTGATCGGTGCCGAGGCGCTGTACATCGGCGCCGTGGAGGAGGACAGCAGCGGCTATCCGGATTGCCGGCCGGAGTTCTACCGTCGCTTCGCCGCCGCCAGCGACGCCGGTACGCGCCCTGACACGCGGATCCGGATCTGCACGCCGCTCATCGAACTCGACAAGGCGGCCATCGTACGGCGCGGCCGCGAACTTGCGGCGCCGCTCCATCTGACCTGGTCCTGCTACGTGAATGAAGAGGCTGCCTGCGGCCGGTGCGAGAGCTGCCGGTTACGCCTGCGTGGATTCGCGGCCGCCGGTCTCGAGGACCCGATTTCCTACCGCGCGTGAGCGGCGAGACGCCGACCAGCCGTCACAGAAACTTCTCGATCGCCAGGAGACTGCGCTGCACGGCGCCGCGCTGGTCGTCGACGATCCGGCGGGCGATGCCTCCAGCCGCGGCCAGGCGCGTCGGATCGTCGAGCAGGTCGCCGGCGCAGGTCACGGCTTCGTGGCTCTTGCGTAACACGAAGCCCGCGCCCCGTTCCACCAGTACGCCGGCTTCCTCGGCATTGCTGATACGAGGACCGAACATCACGGGCAGTCCCGCCACGGCCGGCTCGAGGGTACTGTGAACGCCGGTCGTGAAGCTGCCGCCAACATAGGCCAGTGTGCCGACGCGGTAGATCTCCGCCAGCACCCCCACCGAGTCCACCAGCACACAACGGTACGTCGCCGGTGTGCCGGACGGTGCGACGACCGCCTCGTCGGCCATCAGTGCCGACAAGCGCCGCGAGGTGATACCCCGCTGTTCGAGCGCCGCCTCGATCTGCTGCAGGCGCCGGGGCAGCGGCTCGTGGGGTACGAGCACCACGCGCAGATCCGGAAAGCGAGCGAGCAGTTCAGGCAGGGCGGGCAGCCAGAGCGCCTCGTCCGGCGGCCAGGTGCTGCCGAGGACCAGCCAGCGGCCGCCGACAACGCGCAGGCGCCAGGCGACCTCGCCGTCGGCAGCGCTCTCGTAACGCCGTATGACCTGTTGTGCGCGCGTGTCGCCGGTGACCTGCACCGGACAGGAGACGCCCAGCTCGTGTACGAAACGTCGCCGATCGGCTTCTCTGGCGGCGCCGACCAGCGAGAAGCAATCGAACAGATTGCGGAAGAAACGTCGCGCCGGACCGCCGAGGCGTGCCGACCGCGGCGGCAACGAGCCGGCCAGCAGCACCACCGGTACCCCGTGCCGGCGAGCGGCCAGTACCTGGTTGGGCCAGCAGTCCCACTTGACGAAAAGCAGCAGACGCGGCTGCCAGGCCGCAACCAGCCGGTGCATCGTGTCCGGATGGTCCAGCGGCGAGTAGTCATGAAAGTCGCCGCTGGGATGTCGTTGGGCGAAGTCGAAACCCGAGGGGGAGAAGTGGGTCACCGCGACGGGCAGCGCGTCGGCGCCGGTGCGCCGGCGCAACGCGGTGATGATCGGTCTCGCCTGCTCGTACTCGCCCACCGACGCGACGTGCACCCAGACGCAGCCCTGCAACCGATCGGCGGCGGCGTGCACGCGGTCCAGCAGCCCGTCGCGGCCGGCCAGACCGCGGCGCAACTTGGCCGAGAACGGAGCGGCCAGGGCAGTGGCACCGCAAACCGCCGGCGCCAGGCCGCGGTACAGCCGCAGCAGCAATCCGGGGCGGCAGGACGTGGTGTGCGCCGGATCAGCCACGAGCATTCTCTCCCGCGGACCGGATCCGCCAGGCCGGGCCGGCCAACACGGAAGCAAGGACCGTGTCGGGCGTGATCGCCGTCAGGCAGGCCAGGTCGCCGCGCCGGCAGGCGCGTTTTCCGGTGCGCGAACAGGGGCGGCAGTCGATATCGATCTCCTTGACCTGGCTGTCGGGCAGGCAGGGAAAGTACCCGAACTGGCGCACCGTGGGGCCGAACAGCGCCACCACCGGCGTGCCCACGGCTTCGGCCAGATGCAACAGGCCGCTGTCGTTGGTCACCAGGCAGGCGCACTCGGCCAGGCCGGCAGCGACGTCGACGAGGGACCGGTTACGCCAGACGGTGGTACGCGCGTCATCCTCGGCAAAACGCGCCAGCGAGCTGCCGTCGAACCACGCCTTCTCCCGCGGGCCAAGAAAAATCCTGATCGGCGTTTCGCGTCGTTGCCGAAGTAGCTGGAGCAGCTCGGTAAACTTTGTCTCCGGCCAGCGCTTGGTCGGCCACATGGCGCCGGGGGCGATACCGAGGATGGGCTCGTCGGAGGGAATCGGGCCCGGTGTCAGCGGCTGCGTGACGGGCGCCTCGGCAACGGCTGGAAACAGCCGCGTGAACAGCGCGTCGAAGCGGTCACGCAACGACCGCTCGAGCCGCGGACTGGATTTCTTCCACCACAGCAGCGCCAGGCGGGCGGCGGTGTCCTTGTCGAGACGCACGTCCGGGCGCCGGCCGAGCAGGGCCAGCAGGAGGTGACCGCGTAAGATATTGTGGGCATCGACGATTCGGGTCCAGGGTACGCCACGCAGGCGGCTCGCCAGGTCGTGAGTGGCGCCAGCGCCCGAGCCGGCCAGCGGGACGACCTCGTCGATCCCGGTGCACCGAGCGGCGAGTTCCGCGAACGCCCCCTTGGTCACCAGCGTGACCTTGCGTTGTGTCCGATCCGGGATCTGTGCGAGGCGGGCGAGCGACCAGCACAACAGGATGAGATCGCCCAAAGACCCGAAGCGAATGACCAGGATACGTTGCACCGAAGTCCTCGATCCGAGTTCTGCGCGCAGCATGTCGATTTGAATCAGGATACGCCCGGGATCATAGTGATCCTCTTGCAGGGTGTCAAGGAACCCGCTATGCTACCGCAGGTTCGCGCGTTCGATCAGGGAGGAGTAGCCGAGGTGGACCTTGTCCTGGTGCTGATTCTGCTCGCGTTGTCGGCCGCCTTCTCCGGTTCGGAGACGGCGTATTTTTCGTTGAGTGCAGCCGATCTGGCCCGACTCGCCGACACGGGCGGCCGGGCCGGCCGGCGCGTGGCGGCGCTGCTCGACGATACGCACCGTCTCCTCTCGTCGTTGTTGATCGGCAATCTGGTGATCAATACCGCGGTCAGTGTCGTGGCCACATCCATGTGCCTGTCCTGGTTCGGACCGCGGGGCCTGGCCATCGCCGTGCCCGCCGCCACACTGACCTTGCTGCTCTTCGGTGAGATCACTCCCAAGATACTGGCGCTGCACCGCCGGCGACCGATCGCCCTGCTGAGCCAGCGACCGCTGGCGGCGTGGGTCGCGCTGACCCGTCCTCTGGTGGGCGTGATCGGCTCGTCGCTGGAAAGGTTGCTGCAGGCCTTGCCTCAGGAGCCGACCGGTGGCCGGCCCCTATCCACCGATGAATTGCAGACCGCCTGCGACCTGTCGGTGCGCGAGGGTGTGCTGAGTGAGACCGAGGGACGTTTCCTCGCCCACGTGCTGCTCTTGCAGGAGCTCGAAGTACATCAGGTGATGACCCCACGTCCGGATGTGAAGACCCTGCAACGCGACTGGTCGCTGCGCCGCACGCTGGCCGCCGCTCGGCGGGCCGGCTTCAACCGGTTCCCGGTGATGGAAACCGACAGGTCGCAGCCCGTGGGCTGGGTCCACCTGAAGGACGCCCTCGGCTGGGCGGGTAGACAACAGCCGCTGCGCGGATCGTTGCGGCCCCTGCTGTTCGTTCCCGAAAGCAAGGATGTGGCCGCGCTGCTGACGGAGATGCGCACCGGCGGCGCGCACCTGGCGGCGGTCGTCGATGAGCACGGTGATTTCACCGGGATCGTGACCCTCGCCGATTGCCTGCGCGCGCTGCTCGGCCCGGCGGCCGAGGTGGCCGGGCGTGACGCGACGGCGATCAGGGTCGGGCCGCGACGCTGGGTGATTTCCGGCGGTCTGGATCTGCGCGAGGTCAACGAAGCGACCGGCGTCGTACTGCCCGCCTCGCGCGACTACGTGACGGTGGCGGGTTTCCTGATGGCGCGCCTGGGCCGCATACCCCGGCCGGGCGACCGCGTGATTCACGAAGGATCGCGCCTGACGGTGCTGGCCATGGACGGACGCCGGATCGAACGCATCCAGCTCGCGCGGCCGCAGCCCCTCGAGGAGGCGTTGCCATGACCGTGCCGGACGTATTCGGGGGTGTCCTGGGCTGGGACCTGGTGATCATCAGCTGCGGCATCTGCCTGCTCGCTTCGGCCTTCTTTTCCGGCGCCGAGACCGGGTACATGAGCGTCAGCCAGATCCGCTTGCGGCAGCACTACGATGCCCGCGAGCGCCGGGTGTTTACCCTGCGACGCCAACTGCGGGATCTGGAGGATCCGATCCTCACCTGCCTGATCGGCACCAATCTCTTCAACGTGCTCAACAGTGCAGTGATGACCTGGGCGCTGACCAGCCGCTACGGCGCCCGCGGCGAGGTGCTGGCGGCGATCCTGATCTCCGTACTGGTCATCCTTTTCGGGGAAATCCTGCCCAAGACGCTGTACCGCGCTTTCCCGGAACGGCTGACCGTTATCTCCGTGCCGCTGGTCACCCTGTTCATGATCGCGGTGGCGCCGATCCGCTGGCTGTTGCTGGGCTACTCTGCTCTCTGGCGCAGGTTGTTGTCGCAGACCGCGACCGACCGTCCCGGCGACCTGAATCCCGGTCGGCTGACGGCGCTGCTGTTGACCACATCGAATCCGGCAGCCGGCGATCTGCAGTTTCGCCGCACGCTCAATCGTTTTCTCGAGTTGAGCAATCGCGATCTGCGCAGCATCGTGCGACCGGTCAGCCGGCTGGTGACCGTGCGGCACGACATGACGCTGGAAGAATGTCTGCAGGTCGCGGCCGGGTCGGGCTTCAGCCGCCTGCCGATCGTGGACGAGCATGGTGAGCTGCCGGGCTACCTGCTGGTGCGTGACCTGTTCTTCCTGTCCGGGGACGAATCGGTCGCACCGGGAATTCCCGGAAACCTCGTGCACGCTTTTTTGTTGGTGGACGAAGCCATGTCGCCGTACGAACTTTTCGAGGAACTGCACAGCCAGGGCACGCAGGCGGCCCTGGTGGTCGATCGTGCCGGCCGCTCGCTGGGTCTGGTGACCCTCGAGGACTTAATCGAGACGGTGGTCGGCTCGGTCCACGACGAATTCGATGGCGCGGGTGCGGCCTTGACCGCGTGATCCCGAGCCCGTGCACTCGCGGCTGAACAGCGAACGAACAAAGGAGTGACGATGAACGAATCCGGAATCAGCAAACACGATCAGATTCTCGCCGGACTGGTGATGTCACTGCAAGCAGCGACCATGCAGCATCTGGGCAAGATCCAGAATCCGCTGACCGGGAAGATCGATCGGGATCTCGACCAGGCCCGGGGCAGTATCGACCTGCTCGAGATGCTCAAGGCCAAGTGCCGTACCGATACGCCCGCCGAGATTCTCTCGCTGCTCGACACGGCGGTGATGGAACTGCAGATGAACTATCTGGACGAAGTGAAGAAGGGCGAAGCGGAGTCGGACGGGGAGAACGGCGTTGCCGACGCAGCGACCGGGCCGCAGAACGACGCGGGCGCCGACGACGAGCCCGGCGTCGACGAGGAGACCGGTGCCGACGAGGAGAACGAGGCCAACGAGTGAGATCGTTCTTACGGCTCAGGTCTCGTGTGATGCTAGCTGCGCGTACCGTCGGACAGGCAGCGCGGCTGTTGCTGTGCCCGGCCGGCGCCCTGGTCGTCGGTGTCGTTTTCGTCGCGGCAGCGGTGGCGCAGGACAGCGGTAGCGGCGATGTGGCGGCGCCACGACCGCCTTCGCCCCATCAGGATTCGGTCATGCTCTCACGGCTGACCGCCGCGGCCTTGCCTCCCGACGGTCTGTTCACCATGGAATTCGGGCTGCGCTTTCACGGTGTGAACTACGAATCGTCGAGCGTGTTGCCGCTGGTCGAGGTGAAGGACTTGCACCTCGCGTGCGAATACGGACCGTGGCCCTGGCTCAACCTGCGCGCCGGTGTGCCGTGGCGAACCTGGACTGGTGGTTTCGGGAGCTATCCCGAATCCGGCGGCGGGCTGGGCGACGCCAGCTGGCGCCTGACGGCGAGGCTGCCCGGTCTGCCCGATCTGCCCGGACTCGGCCCGCTGCTGGGTCGGGCGGGCGGCCGGCTGCACTGGGCCGTCACCGGAGGCACGACGCTACCGACCGGCGACAAGAGCGCGGGGCTGACCGAGGGTGTCGTTTCCTCGCGAGCGGGAGTCGCCGCCACCTGGAGCTTCTGGTCGGACGGCGACCTGCCGGAGATGCGTCTGCACCTGAATCTGGGCTATCGCTGGAACGGCAACGAACGCCAGGGCTACGGCGCCGGTCACGTCACCGGCCTGCAGCCGTGGTATCCTCGCTACCCCGCCCTCGCCGGCGACCAGCCGCACCACCAAAACGACTTCCTGCTCGCCGGCGCCGCGGTCGAGTTCCGGCAGGAAAAGACCGCGCTCTGGATCGAGTACAGTGAGGCGCGGCTCCAGTGGAGCGACGTCGTGTCGGCGCAGGAGCACCAGAAGCTGCTGGCTGCCGGTCTGCGCTGGGGCAAGGTCGAGGGACTCGCCGCCCACGCGACCTACGAGGTGTCCCTGGCGACGGACGACGACGCCACCGCCTTCTTTCCCGCCTATCCCGACATCAGCTATCGCTTCGCGCTCTCCTATCAATTGCCCCTCGGCGGACGCGACCGCGACCGGGACGGTATTCCGGACCGGCGCGACCACTGTCCGGACCGCCGTGAGGATCCCGACGGCCATCGTGACGACGACGGCTGCCCGGACCTGGACAACGACGCCGACGGCATTCCCGACGCCCTCGACGCGGCGCCCGACGCCCCGGAAGATTTCGACGGCTGGGCCGATGAGGATGGCATGCCGGATCCCGACAACGACGGTGACGGTATCCACGACCTGCTCGATCGCTGTCCCGACGAGGCCGAGGACTTCGACGGCTACCGCGACGGCGACGGCTGTCCCGAAGAATTCCGCGACTCCGACGGCGACGGCATCATCGACGCCGAGGACGCCTGCCGTGATACCGCCGAAGATCTGGACGGTTTCGAGGACCATGACGGCTGTCCTGAACCGGACAACGACCTCGACGGCATCGACGACGTCGACGATGCGTGCCCCGACCAGCCGGAAACCTACAACGGCATCGAAGACGGTGACGGCTGTCCAGACTAGTCCGGATCGACGGTCTTGGCTTGCTGCCAGATTGATTCCATCTCGTCAAGCGACGCTTTTTCAATCGGTTTCGAAATATTCATGAAGTGGTTTTCGATGTGCCCGAAACGCTGCTTGAACCGGGTGTTGGCCTTGCGCAGGGCCAGGTCGGGCTGCACGCGCAGGCGGCGCGCGAGGTTGGTGACGGCAAACAACAGATCGCCGACCTCGTGTTCGATTGCCTGACGGTCGTCGCTGCCGGCCGCCTCGCGGACTTCCTCGAGTTCCTCGTCGATCTTGTCCCACACGCCGCCGATGTCCGGCCAGTCGAAGCCCACGTCCGCGGCGTTGTCCTGGTACACGTACGCCTGGTGAAGCGGTGCGCAGGCCGCCGGCAAGTCCTTCAACACCGAAGCATCATCGGGTGCGAATCCCTTTTCCCGTTTCTCCTGGGCCTTGATTTCGTTCCAGCGCTGCTGGCTTTCGGCGGTGTCCCGGGCGGGGTTGTCGCCAAACACGTGGGGGTGGCGTCGGATCAGTTTCCGGTTTCCCTGGTCAGCGACGTCCGCGAAAGTCACCGCGTGCGTCTCGGAGAGTATCCGGGTGCAGAAACAGAGCATGAACAGCAGATCGCCCAGCTCCTCGATGGTTGCCTCGGGATCGTCGGCGAGGGTGGCGTCGAGCAGTTCGGCGGCTTCGTCCAGCAGATAACGAGCGGCGTCGACCAGGCTCTGTTTTTGGTCCCAGGGGCAACCGCCGGGCGATCTGAGTGTATGGATGGTCGCCAGTAGCGCCTCGATGGGTGCGGCGTGTTCCGACATGGTGCTCCTCGTTGTTGGGTACCGATGCGGGTACCGAGTTCCGGCATATTTCCGTTTCAAGAGTAATTCCCTTTTGCGAGACTCGAAAGCTTGTTATGCTATTTCCTTGCCCAAATCGGCCGGCGGTTCGATCAACGTGTCCGGGTGGCCGGTGCCTGAAACAGCCGTGCAACACATACCGAGGATTGTTTCGTGTCCGAGTGGATCCGCATCAAGGGTGCGCGCCAGCACAATCTGCAGGACTGCGACGTGTCCATTCCCCGCGGTCGATTGACGGCCGTATCGGGTATCTCCGGCTCGGGCAAGTCGTCGCTGGTCTTCGATACGCTCTACGCCGAGGGGCAGCGTTGCTACGTGGAATCCCTTTCCACCTACGCACGCCAGTTCCTGGAGCGCCTCCCCAAACCCGACGTGGACTGGATCGACGGGATCAGTCCCGCCATCGCCATCGAGCAGCGCAACGCCGTGCGCAGCGGCCGCAGCACCGTGGGCACCGTCACCGAGATCAACGACTACCTGCGCGTGCTCTTCGCGCGCGTCGGCAAGTTGTTCTGTCCCGAATGCGACGTGCCGGTGAGTTGCGAATCTCCCGGATCGGTCTGGCGTGCCGCGCGCAAGCAGTTCGACGACGGAGCGTTGCTCCTGATCTGTTATCCGCTGACCATGACCAGGGCGGCCGCCGGACGGCTGTGGGCCGAACCGCTGCTGGCCCAGGGATTCCAGCGGGCGATCGTCGGCGGGCGCGTCGTGCGGCTCGATCCGGACGCCGACGAGGCGTTGCCGTTGCCCGAACCCGACGAGCCGATCGAGGTGGTCGTCGACCGCGTGAAGCTGGGCAGCCGCGTGCGTTCCCGCTTCGTCGAGGCGGTCGAACTGGCATTCCACCAGTCGGGTGGCTGGGTCCATCTGCGGGCTAACGGCGAGGACCGGCGCCAGGCGTTCTCGGCGGATCTGCGGTGCGGCCAGTGCGGCCGGGAGTTTCCGCGGCTGACGCCGCAGCTCTTCTCCTTCAACTCGCCCGAGGGAGCCTGCACCGTCTGCAACGGATTCGGCAACCGTCTCGAGTTCGATGAGCAGCTCATCGTTCCGGAGCCCGACCTGTCGTTGCGCGACGGTGCGATCAAGCCGTGGCGGACCGACAGTTTCGCCCGCCAGCAGAGCGCCCTGCTGCGCTTCTGTACCCGCGGGAAGATTCCGGTCGATGTTCCGTTCGCCAGCCTGTCCCGCAAGCAGCAACTCGTGATCCTGGAAGACAGCGACCGCGGTTACCGCGGTGTGATTCCCTTCCTGGAACGGATGCGCCAGAAGATGGAGAAGGGGCATCACCGTTTCTTCACGCGCCGCTTCATGGGCGACACCCTGTGCCGGGCGTGCGGCGGCAGCCGGCTGCGGAGCGAGGCCCTGGCGGTCCGCGTGGGCGGGCTCGATCTCGGGCAGATCGGACGCCTGTCCGTCGGCGAGGCCCTGCAACGGATCCAGGGTCTGCGGCTGTCCAAATCGGCGCAGGCGGCGGCTGGCGAGGTGCGCGAGGACGTGCTCCATCGCCTGACCTTTCTCGAGCGGGTCGGGCTGGGCTACCTGACGCTCGACCGCTTGACGCGCACCCTTTCCGGCGGTGAAGCGCAACGCATCCATCTGGCCAACGCGCTCGGCTCCCGGCTGGTCGACACCCTGTACGTGCTCGACGAACCCACGACCGGGCTCCACGCCGCGGATATCGACCGGCTGATCGATTCTTTGCGCGATCTGGTGGCCGGGGGCAACACAGTGGTCGTGGTCGAGCACGACCTGGCGGTTCTGCGCGCGTCCGAACACTTCATCGAGATGGGCCCCGCCGCAGGCCGCCATGGCGGTCACGTCGTGTTCCAGGGGCCGCTGTCGACGTTGCTCGACGAGGGCGAAACCCTGACGGCAGGGTATCTGCGCGGCGAACATCAACTCGAGACGCGGCGACAAGCACGGGCGCAGTGCAGCTCGTTCCTCCAGATTCGCGGCGCCCGCCTGCACAACCTGCGCGAGCTCGACATCCGAATCCCCCTGGGGCGCTTCGTCTGCCTGACCGGTGTGTCCGGATCGGGTAAGAGCAGCTTGATGAACGGCTGCCTGCACGACGGTCTGACGCAACACGTCATCGGCGGTACGGGCCGCAGCCATCCCTTCTCGGGCATCCAGGGCGCGCACGCCATCGGCAAGGTCGTGCGCGTGGATCAAACGCCCATCGGCAAGTCGAGCCGGTCGAACCCGGCGACCTATCTGCAGATCCTGGGACCGATCCGTGAATTGTTCGCCACGACGCCGGAAGCGCTGGCGCGCGGCTACACCGCCGGCCGTTTCAGCTTCAACACCGCCGGCGGGCGCTGTCCGTCATGCCAGGGGCTCGGCGCGCACCGGGTCGAGATGCACTTCATGGCCGACATCAGCGTGCCCTGCGAGGATTGCCGGGGCAGCCGTTTCAGTCCGGCGACCCTCGAGATCCGCTACCGGGGGCACAACATCGCCGAGGTGCTCGAACAGACCGTCGACGAAGCGCTGCAGTTTTTCGCGCGCCAGACGACCATCGCCGAGCGGCTGTGGCTGCTCAAGAAAGTCGGCCTGGGCTATCTGACCCTCGGCCAGCCGGCGCCCACCTTGTCGGGCGGCGAGAGCCAGCGGCTGAAGATCGCGCGCGAGCTAGCCACGCCGTCGGGACGTCGGAACTGCTATCTGCTGGACGAGCCCACCACCGGATTGCATGTGGACGACGTGAAGGCGTTGGTCCAGATTCTACACGAGCTGGTGGAGAAGGAGCACACGGTGCTGGTGATCGAACACAACCTGGACCTGATCGCCCAGGCCGATCACATCATCGATCTCGGGCCGGGCGGCGGCGAGGACGGCGGACGCCTGGTCGCCCAGGGCACACCCGACGAGGTGGCGCAGCATCCCAGCTCGCTGACCGGTTCCTACCTGCGGCAGCGCCGTGAACTCGCGGTGGTGTCGGCGGGCACGAACGACCGTGGACCAGGGAAAGAGTGAACCATGGGGGAGAGTGAACCATGCGCGTACTGGTGACTGGCGGCGCGGGCTACATCGGGAGCGTCACCGCGGCGCATCTGATCGAGCTGGGGCACGAGGTGGAGATCCTGGATAATTTCAGCACCGGTCACCGCCAGGCGTTGCCCGCTAACGCGGTCCTGCATGAGGGCGATCTTGCCGACGGCGATTTTCTGGACGCGGTCTTCGCCAGCACCTTCGATGCGGTGGTCCACTTCGCCGCCTTCTCGCTCGTGCCGGAATCGATCGCCGATCCGTTGCGCTACTGGCGAAACAACGTCGGCGGCACGCTGGCCTTGATCGCGAGGGTCGCCGCCGGCGGCGCCGGTCGCTTCGTGTTCTCGTCGAGCGCCGCGGTCTACGGCAATCCCCGGACCGAGCTGCTCGACGAGTCGGCGCCGCTGCTGCCGATCAATCCCTACGGCCGGACAAAACTGGCGATGGAGTGGGCGCTCGCCGACGCCGCCGAAAACACGAGCGCGGGTCATGCGTTCTCGGCGGTCGCGCTGCGCTACTTCAATGCCGCCGGCGCCACGGCACGCCTCGGGGAACACCACGAACCGGAAACCCATCTGCTACCGCGTTTGTTGCGCTCGCTGACCGACCCGGCGGTCTCCTTTCGCATCCATGGCGACGATTATCCGACGCCTGACGGCACCTGTATCCGCGACTACATCCACGTGGCCGATCTGGCCACGGCCCACGCGGCCGCCCTCGAGTGGGCCACGGAGTCGGGATTCAAGGCCATCAACCTGGGGACCGGCGCCGGACTGTCGGTGCGGCAAATAGTCGATACCGCCGCCGCGCTCACCGGCCGGACCGTCGAGGCGCCCGTGGAGGAGCGCCGTCCCGGCGATCCGGCCCGCCTGGTCGCCGCCAACGACCTGGCGCGCCGGCTGCTGGGCTGGCAACCGGTCCGCAGCGATATCCAGACGATTCTGAACGATGCCTGGTCCTGGCATCAGCGCAATCCCGTCGGCTATCCCGATTGAACGGCGGGATCGGCTGACGGCGCTCGCTCCCGTCGGCATGCTCGCCGACCGTCTCGCACGTTTCCTGGCATACCGATTGCAAAATGAGGCAGCGACGGTCTGCGTCGTGGACTGTTGTCGCCCCAAGGTGTTGTATTCGTTTGCCTTACACAAGGTGCGGTCGGATCGTGAGTCGACAGTGCCAGAAAAAAATTCCCAGTACTCCGTCGTGTCGGGACACGGTTTCTCCCATAACGGCGGCGCCGTGCTCCGGCCACTGTACATGTGAGCCGACCGGTTTCGCCGATCTCGATGCGGCGGCGTGGTCGACCGCACCGGTCGGTCTGGCCTGGATCGTCGGCAACGAAATACGGCAGGCCAACGACGCCGCGACGACGCTGCTGCGTGATTCCGTCGGCAAGGACGGCAGCGCCTGGCGCCTGTGGCTGGTTGCGGCGGTGCGCCGTCTCGAAGCGGCGGGACGCCAGCGAGAGATCGTCACGGCCTCACGCGCGCGCAAACGCTGTCTCGAGATCGCCGTCGGACCGGCCCTGAGCGGTGGCCGCGGGAACATCGTCGCGGTGCGGGACGCCACGGCCGAAGTGGCGACGCAGAACGAGAAGTCGGAAACCATCAGCACCCTGAGCCACGAGCTGCGCACGCCGCTGACGTCGATCAAGAACTCGGTGGCGCTGGTGCTCGACGGGGAGACCGGCGATCTGTCCGATCATCAGCGGCGTTTTCTGGAATTGACCATGCGTAACATCAACCGGCTCGACCGTTTGATCGTCGATCTGCTCGACGCAGCCCGCGCCGAGGCGGGCGTGCTCGCCATACACCACCGGCCGGTCGATCTGTCGCAGCTCCTGGGCGAGACCCTGGAACCGATCGCGCTGACCGGCAAGCAGAAGAACATCGACCTCGACTATTGCGCTCTGCCCGATGCCTACCCGGCGACCGTCGACGCCGACAAGATCATTCAGATCGTCCACAACATCGTCGGCAACGCCATGAAGTACACCGACGATGGCGGACACATCCGGGTCCGGCTGAAGGGGCATCACGACCAGTTGCCGCCGTTGACGCGCCTGCTCGTCGTGGAATACTGCCTCGACCTGCACACCTTCACGCTCGTGGTCGAGGACGACGGCGCCGGCATGAGCCGGCGGCTGCTCGCCCGTATCTTCGAGCGCTTCGAACGTGGGCCCCATCTGGACCAGCAACAGGTGGCCGGCACGGGACTCGGCCTGCACATCACGCGGCAGCTCGTCGAGGCGCAAGGCGGCGTCATCGATCTGAGCAGCGTTCCCGGCCAGGGGACGACGGTCCGCATCACGTTGCCCCGGGATCCTGCCTCGCAACAGGTACTGCTGGCTGTGCGCGCTCTGACGACGGCGATTGCCGCCGCCGGCCCCGACGACGTCCGGCTGATGGCGCTGGACATTCGGCGAGCCGATGGCACCCCACCGACGGGCGATCTGGTTGCGGCCGCTACCGCGGCACGACGCTTTCTCGAGCGGCTGACACGGACGTCCGACGGGTATCGCCAGCCGCGTGAACACGGCGAAGTCGCGCCGTCGGATCCGTTTGGCACCGCTGCGTCCAGCGGACTCCAGGAACTCGCTCCCGGCTTCTGGATCGGTGTATTCGCCGGTACTACCGGCGTCGACGACGCCTGGGAACATGCCTGCGCGGCCGCCGATTCTCCCAGCCTGCTGGCCGGCAGCCAGTGGGAACCGATCGCCTGTTCGTTGCCCGACGAAACGCCGGCGCAGCCTGGTGCGGATACTCCGACCGCGCAGCAAACGAGACCAACTTCCGAAAAACGGCTCATACAGGATAATCAGCGCCCACAGACGGCACGCGCGACCGCGCGCGGCGAAACCCCGCCGGATGCTGTTCCCAACCGAACGGAGGCAAGGTGATGGACCGGCCCCTGAAGATTCTCGTGGTCGACGACGAGGAAGACATCCTGGAAACTCTGGAATACAGCCTGCAACTACGAGGCTTCGACGTAGCGACGGCGGTGGACGGTCTCGAGGCGCTGGAGAGTGCGAAACGGGATGGGCCCGATTTCATGCTCCTGGACGTCATGCTGCCCGGCTGTAACGGCTACGAGGTCAGCCGAATGTTGAAGGAGTGGATGGATACCGATCCCGGGGCGAAGCGGTTTCCGATCATGCTGTTGACCGCCCGCAAGGTGGACACCCAAGATCGCGAGATGTTCATCGCGACCTGGAGCCGCGCCGACGCGTGCATGTACAAGCCGTTCGAGATGGGAGAGGTGCTCGCGAAGATAGAAGAATTGACGGCCACGGCGGAAATGGCACACTGATCGCGGCGCTTGAATCTTGACAACGCGCCCGCCAGGGTGTTTTATTCCCGTCTTCGCGGGCGGCTGCGGCTGCCCGATCAGGGTGCCTGGGTAGCTCAGTTGGTAGAGCACATGACTGAAAATCATGGTGTCGGTGGTTCGATTCCGCCCCCAGGCACCACAGCCGGTTAAACCGGTCCAGAATATGGAATTCGGGAGCTGGTGTAGCTCAGCTGGTAGAGCAGCTCACTCGTAATGAGCAGGTCTGCGGTTCGAGTCCGCACACCAGCTCCAGAAAATAAATGAATAAGTGGAGCTTGCGGCGACGCAGGCTCTTTTCTGTTTCCGTGCGGATATGCGTGCCAGCGGCGACCGCAATGAAACAGGTCAATCGGAATCTCAATTGTGCTTTTCTCGCCGCGGCTGATGGGTGTATGCTGTAATCTCAACGCGTGTAACCGTACCGTACGTTTTACCGTGTTTATATTCCCGCTCAGCTGTTTTGCCGGGCGGACGATGATATCTCCAGCGTCGGGCACCGTCGAAGGAGCTACCGTGCCGTTACGAGTCAGTGTATCAGGAATCCGCGGCATTATCGGTGATGGGCTCGATGCGACCACGGCTGCCCGCTGGGCCGCGGCCCTCGGTGCTTGGTTGCCGCCGGGACCGGTGGTGGTCGGACGCGACAGCCGGCCCAGCGGCCCGATGATCCTCGACGCGGTTAGAGCGGCACTGAGTTCCACGGGTCACGACGTGTGGGACATCGGCGTCGCCACGACGCCGACCACGGAGATGGCCGTCGCCGAGACCGATGCCGTCGGCGGTGTGATCATCACCGCCAGCCACAATCCACAGCAGTGGAACGCGCTGAAGTTTCTGCAAGGGGACGGCCTGTTTCCGAACCGGGCCGAGAACGACGAGCTGCTCGCTTGTTACGAGAACCAGTCGGGCCATGTGGCCTACGACCGGCTCGGCGCGGTGAGCACGCGCGACGATGCCGACGAGTTGCACCTGTCCGGGATTCTCGCCCTGCCCTGGCTCGATCGCCAGCGTATCGCCGATTGTCGGCTGCATGCGGTGGTCGACGCGGTCGAGGGTGCCGGCGGCAAGATCGTGCCGGAACTTCTGCGCCGACTCGGGGTCGAATGCACGCCGCTGGGCTGCGGCATGAGCGGCGACTTTCCGCACGATCCGGAGCCGACGCCGGCCCACCTGGCCGAACTCTGCGCCACCGTCGAGCGTACGGGGGCGAACCTGGGTTTCGCCGTGGATCCGGACGTGGACCGACTGGCGCTGGTCGACGAGAATGGCCGGGCCCTGAGCGAGGAGTTGACCCTCGCCCTGGCGACCGATTTCCTGCTGGCCCATGAATCGGGCCCGGTGGCGGTGAACCTGTCGACCACGGGGCTGATCGAGACGGTTGCCGGACGCCACGGCGCGACGGTTCACCGGACGCCGGTAGGCGAGGCGAATGTTGTCGAGACGATACTCGCCGAGGGCGTCGTCATCGGCGGCGAGGGTAACGGCGGCGTCATCTATCCGGCGCTGCACGCGGGACGTGACGCGCTCGTAGGCATCGTCATGGTCCTGCAATCGGTGGCCGAGAGCGGCCGGACCCTGGCGGCGCTCGCCGACGCGTTGCCGCCGGTGGCCATGGTCAAGCAGAAGGTACCTGTCGACGCCCTGCCCGCAGGCGACGGTCTGGCCGGCGTGCTCGAGGCGCTCGGCCCGGGTACGCTCGACGACCGGGACGGTTTGAAATGGACGGGTGAGCGGGCCTGGGTCCACGTGCGGCCCTCGAATACCGAACCCGTCGTACGCATCATTGCGGAAGCGGAAGACGAAACGGCAGCGTTGCGACTCATCGAGTTGGTGCGATCTGCTGGTTAAGCGTTGGAGGAGGAGTCAGCCATGTGCGGAATAGTGGGGATCACAGGCGATCAGGAAGCGGTCCCGGTTCTGCTGGAGGGACTGCGGCGGCTCGAGTACCGCGGCTACGACAGCGCGGGCATGGCCATCGTCCAGTCGGACGGTCTGCAGCTGGTCAAGAAGAAGGGCAAGATCAAAGATCTTGAGGAGGCGCTGCCGGCCGGCAGGTTGCACGGCACCTGCGGCATCGCCCACACGCGCTGGGCCACCCACGGGCCGCCCAACACGATCAATGCCCACCCGCACCTGGCGGACCGGGTGGCGGTGGTGCACAACGGTATCATCGAGAATTTCGGCGTGCTCAAGATCCAGCTCGAGAACAAGGGACACACCTTCACGTCCGAGACCGATTCCGAGGTGCTGGCCCACCTGATCAGCGATCAGTACGCGGGGAATCTGGAAGAGGCGGTGCAGCGCTCGCTGAAACTGGTCGAGGGCACCTTCGGGATCGCCGTCGTGCACGCGGACGAGCCCGACAAGATCGTCGGCGCGCGGCGGGGTTCACCCCTTGTGGTCGGTATCGGCGACGGTGTGAACTATCTGGCCAGCGACGTGGCGGCGGTGCTCGGACACACGCGACAGGTGATCTATCTCGACGACTGGGAGATGGTCGTCCTGACCCCCGAAAACGTCGCGACCATGAACATCGACAACCAGCGGGTCAGCAAGGAGATCCAGGAGATTACCTGGGACCTCGACCAGATCCAGAAGTCTGGCTATCCGCACTACATGCTCAAGGAGATCTTCGAGCAGCCCGAGACGATTCTCAATGCCTTCCGGGGGCGAATCCTGCCCGATTCCGGGGACGTCAAGCTGGGCGGCATTTCTCTGACCGACTGGGAGATTCGCAACATCCGCCGCATCATCATCCTGGCCTGCGGCACCTCGTGGCACGCCGGGCTCGTGGGCGAGTACCTGCTCGAGGAATACGCGCACATACCGGTGGAGGTGGAGTACGCCTCGGAGTTCCGTTACCGTTCGCCGATCATCGAACCGGGGACCATCTGTCTGACCGTCAGCCAGAGCGGCGAGACCATCGATACCCTCGAGGCGATGCGCGAGGCCAAGCGCCGCGGCTCGAAGGTGCTCGGCATCACCAACGTCGTGGGCTCGACCATAGCCCGCGAGTCCGAGTGCGGTGTGTACATCCACGCCGGTCCGGAGATCGGTGTCGCCTCGACCAAGGCCTTCACGAGTCAGGTGACCATCCTGATCCTGCTGGCGCTGTTGCTCGGGCGACGCAACCATATCAGCGCCGAGATGGGTATCCGCCTGCTCGACGAGTTGCAGCGGATTCCCGAACTGATCCAGCGGGTGCTGGACAAGTCGGACCAGATCAAGGAAATCGCCGAGGTCTATGCCAACGCGCGAAATTTCCTGTACCTGGGACGCGGCTACAATTTCCCGATCGCCCTGGAAGGGGCGCTCAAGCTCAAGGAGATCAGCTACATACACGCCGAGGGGTATCCGGCCGCCGAGATGAAGCACGGCCCGATCGCCCTGATCGATCCCGACATGCCGGTCGTCGTGCTGTGCACCAAGGACGGCAGCTACGAGAAGATCCAGGGGAACGTGCAGGAAGTGCGGGCGCGGGCCGGCAAGATCATCAGCATCGTGACCGATGGCGACACGGAAATCGCCAAGCTGAGCGATCATGTCATCACCATCCCCAAGACCATGAACATGCTGTGTCCGCTGCTCTCGGTCGTGCCGTTGCAGTTGCTGGCCTACCACATAGCCGTGCTGCGCGGCGAGGATGTCGACCAGCCGCGGAACCTCGCCAAGGCCGTCACGGTGGAGTGATCAGGAGAGACCATGCCACACCGGATCGTCAACACCGACAAGGCTCCGGCAGCCATCGGACCCTACAGCCAGGGAGTGGTCGCCGGCGGGATGCTGTTCACCGCCATGCAGATAGCGCTCGATGCGCAAACCGGTGATCTCATCGGCGATAGCGGCGCCGAGCAGGCCGCTCGCGCGCTGGCCAACGCCCAGGCGGTGGTCGAGGCGGCAGGAATGAACTTGGCGGACGTGGTGAAGGTGACCATATTTATAAAGGACCTGAGTGAATTCGGCGCCGTCAACGAGGTCTACCAGACCTTCTTCGCCGAGCAGCCGCCCGCGCGTGGTGTGGCCGAGGTGGCCCGTTTACCCAAGGATGCGCTCGTCGCCGTGGAAATGGTGGCGGTGAGCGCACAGGGTTGAACACGCAGGGTTGAACGCGTAGGGTTGCGACGATAGATTTTTCGATTCCGGCGGGAATGAATGGGTCCTGGTGGGCCCCGGGGACTTCAAATCCCTTCGTCGGGCGCGTTTACCGTCCGAGGTGGGTTCGATTCCCACACATTCCCGCCATTTTTTGCCCGGGAAACAGCCTGCGCACGCGTGTGACCGATCCGCATACGACACACCTGGATGCGTCAGGGCAGGGAGCATCGTGAAGTCCGTCGCCTTGATCGCCAATCCCTTCGCCGGCTCTCGTCGCAACCGCTACGAACCGAAGGCGGCTGCGGCTCGGCTGCGCGATGTCGGCTACGAGGTGGAGATACTGCTCACCGAGGGTCCCGGACACGCCACGCAGCTGGCTGGACGGGCAGCCGAGGCACACCCCGTGGTTGCGGCGCTCGGCGGTGACGGCACCGTGCATGAGACCGCGCTCGGGCTGGTGGGGACCGCGGCGGCGCTGACCGTCCTACCCTGTGGCAGCGGAAACGATTTCGCCTTCGGCCTGGGCATCGACAGTGTTGCCGAAGGTGTGGCGGTCGCCGGCCGGGGTCACCGCCGGCAACTCGATGCGTGCGCTCTCGACGAGCGGATGTTCTTCAATACGGCCGGCTTCTTTCTCAGCGGCTGCGTGTCCGGCCGGGCCGTGAAGGTCTGGCGTCAGGCGGGCAAGTGGCGCTATGTGCTGTCGGCGGTCAGCTCGCTGGTGTCGTACCGGCCGCAGGCGGCCCGCTGGCGTTTGCACCACGACGACAGCGAGCGCACCGGGAAATTTCTGCTGGCCGAAGTCTGTAACGGCCCGCGGGCCGGCGGCGGCTTTCGCCTGGCCCCGGCGGCCGACCCCTTCGACGGCGTGCTCGACTTCTGCCTGATCCGGCCGGTGAGTATCTGGACCGGCCTGCGTCTGCTGCCGGCCGCCGCGAGTGGCGGCGTGCTCGAACACGAGGCTGTGGAGCGCGTTCGCAGCAGCGGTGCCGTGCTCGAAGTGCCCGAGGCCGTGCCCATGCACCTGGACGGCGAGCCCGGGCTGCTGGCCGCCGGCCGGCACGAACTGCTCCTGAAACCGGGGGCGCTCACCGTGCTGGCGCCGCCGCCGGCGAGCGGATAACCTGATCCGATCGGGATGTGAAGCAATGGGGCGAGCGACGAACCGGTGTTGGCTCGGTGTGATCACGGCGGCGGTGCTGTGTCTGGCACTCGGCGGCGCCCATGCCCAGGAAGCTCCAGTGGTGGAGCAACCGGCTGTCGCCGTAGCGGATGAGGCTGCTGCCGAGACCGCCGAACCGGACCTCTGGGCAACCGGCATCAGCCCCACCCGGGCAGTGCTTATGTCACCGTTGTTTCCCGGTTGGGGCCAGCTCTATGCCCGCAACGACTGGCGGGCCGCGGTGGCTTTCGGTATCCAGACCTTCTACCTGAGCAATCTCGTCGCCCGGGATCGCAAAGCACAGCGAGTGAGGAACTTCGCCGCCACGCTGCCCGAGGACGAGCTGAACCGCGAGCTCTACGACAGCGCTGCCGAGGAACTCTGGGAACAGATGCGCGACTTCGCCTGGTGGGCCGGCGGGGCGATGATGATCCTGGCGCTCGATGCGTACGTCGGCGCTCACCTGTTCAACTTCGATCAGGACGCGGTGCCGGTTCCCGATCGCTGGGATCAGTTTCTCGAGAGCGATACGCCGGAGCCGGTGGGCACCGTGGATTCCCGTTCGCTCATCGTTTTTCAGTGGCGCCTTTCGTTTTGATGGTTAGTTTCTTTCCCGGTAGCATCGCCGCGGGTAGGGCCGGCAACGAAGCCGGCACCGGAAGTCTTCCGAGCGGGATCAACACGTTCAACAGTTCGGATCAGCATGGCCATGAGCAGGGATAATCTGCGCAACTTCTGTATCGTCGCGCATATCGACCACGGGAAGTCGACACTGGCCGACCGGTTGCTCGAGTTTACCGGTACCCTGCGCGAGCGCGACATGAAGGCGCAGGTGCTCGACTCGATGGATCTCGAGCAGGAGCGGGGCATCACCATCAAGAGCCATCCGATCCGCATGGAGTACGAACACACCGACGGCCGGACCTATACCTTGAACCTGATCGATACGCCCGGCCACGTCGACTTCCACTACGAGGTCAGCCGCAGTCTGGCTGCCTGCGAAGGCGCCATTTTGCTGGTCGATGCGGTTCAGGGTGTGCAGGCGCAGACGATCAACAACCTGTACCTGGCACTCGAAGCGGACCTGTCGATTCTGCCGGTGATCAACAAGATCGACCTGCCCGCCGCCCGGATCGATTTCGTGCGCGAGCAGCTGATCGATCTGCTCGGTTGCGATCCGGACGAGGTATTGCTGGTCAGCGCCAAGACCGGCCAGGGCGTGGGGCAATTGCTCGGCGCCGTCGTCGACGAGGTACTGCCGCCCGAGGGTGATCCCGCGGCCCCGGCCCGCGCGTTGATCTTCGACTCGATCTTCGATCCCTACGTGGGCGCGGTGGCCTACGTGCGGCTGTTCGACGGCACCATCGGCAAGCGCCAGTGGATCACGCTCTTCAACAGCGAGTCGCGCTTCGAGGTGGGGGAGCTCGGCTGGTTCCGGCTCGATCGCATCGCCCAGCAGTCGCTCAGCGCGGGTGAGGTGGGATACATCGCCACCGGAGCCAAGGACGTTCGCCATGTACGCGTCGGCGATACGATCACCCTGGCCGACGATCCGTGCGCCGAACCGTGCCCGGGCTACACGGAAGCCAAGCCGATGGTATTCAGCGGCCTGTATCCTACGGAGAACGACGCCTACGACGATCTGCTCGAAGCACTGCAGAAGCTCCAGCTGAACGACGCCTCCTTCACCTTCGAAAAGGAAACCAGCGCCGCGCTGGGTTTCGGCTTCCGCTGTGGTTTTCTCGGTTTGTTGCACCTGGAGATCGTCCAGGAACGGCTCGAACGAGAGTACGACCTCGACCTGATCGCCACCCTGCCCAACGTGGAGTACCAGGTACAGCTCAAAACGGGCGAGGAGCTCAGCTGCGAGAATCCTGCGCTACTGCCACCGGCGAACGATATCGCGGAAATCCGCGAACCAATCGTCCACGCGTCCGTAATCACGCCGAAGGAATATGTGGGCGCCATAATCCAGGTCACCCTCGATCGACGAGGAGTGCAACGGAAGATGGAGTACATCGACACCGAGCGGGTGACCATCGAATTCGATCTACCATTGAACGAGCTGGTGGTGGACTATTATGATAGACTGAAGTCGGTCAGCCGCGGCTATGCGTCGCTCGACTACGAATATCGCGAACACGTCCAGAACGATCTGGTACGGCTCGATATTCTGATCAACGGCGATCCGGTCGATGCGCTGACCTGCATCGTGTTTCGCGAGAATGCGTACAACTGGGGTTTGAAGCTGTGTCAGAAACTCAAGGAACTGATTCCGCGCCAGATGTTCGCCGTGGCGATCCAGGCGGCGGTCGGTACCAGAGTGCTGGCTCGTACTACCGTCAGACCGTACCGTAAGAATGTGACGGCGAAGTGTTACGGCGGGGATATTACCCGTAAGCGCAAACTGCTCGAGAAACAAAAAGAGGGCAAGAAGCGGATGAAGCAGGTCGGATCGGTGGAGATACCGCAGGAGGCGTTCCTCGCGGTACTGAAGGTCGAACGCTGACCGCAGCGATACCGGCAGGTGTGTGACGAAGCGGAGATGAGATGAGCGAACGCGCCGCAACCCTGGATGAGAACGACGGCTCCCGCAATCGGAAGCAGCAGCCCAAGAAGAGCAGATCCGACAAGCAGAACGGCAAGGTCGTGCCTCGTTCACGAGCCCGGATGCTGCTCGATTATGTCCGTTCCATCGGCATCGCCATTCTGATGGCGCTGGTGATAAAGCAGTTCGCCGTCCAGGCGTTTCGGATCCCCACGGGCTCCATGAAGAACACCCTGCTCGTGGGCGATTTCCTCTTCGTGAGCAAGTTCCTGTACGGCGCCAGGACGCCCGATCGGATCCGTGTGTTCGGGCACACACTCGTCGAGGGTCTGCCGGTGTTGAAGCTGCCGGCGATTCGCGACCCGCGCCAGGGCGACATCATCGTGTTCGAGTATCCGCAGAACCGCGATCTCGACTATATCAAGCGCTGCGTCGCGGTAGCCGGCGACACGGTCGAACTGAAGGACGGCGTACTGTACGTGAACGGCAAGATCTACGAGTCGAATTTCGCCGATCGCGACGGTGACCATTCGTGCATCCCGGATTGGCGGCGCGTCGGCGCGTGTCCCGAGCCGCATACCAATCACGATCCCTACGCCTTCCAGCGCGGCAGCGAGCTCAACCGCGAATACGGGCCCTTCGTCGTGCCCGAGGGTTCGATCTTCATGATGGGCGACAACCGTTACAATAGCCAGGACAGCCGCTACTGGGGCCCGCTCGACGTGGATCTCATCAAGGGCAAGGCCCTGTTCATCTACTGGTCCTGGGACAAGGATCGCATGCGTCCCCGGCTGACCCGCATGGGGGATCTCATTCGCTGAGCCGATGACCGACGTAGCCGACAACCGAACCGCCGGCGCAGACAGTGGTGGCGGCTGCTACATCCACATTCCCTTCTGCCGGACCCTCTGTTCCTATTGCCACTTCACACGGACAGCGCGGCATGACGCGCGGCTGCGCCGGCGTCTGATCGAAGGTATCGTCGGCGAATTCGAGCTGTATCGCAGCCGCTGTCCGCTGTTGGCAACCGGCGGGCGGCCGTTGCGCACGGCGTACATCGGCGGTGGCACGCCTTCGGTGCTCGAACCGGCGCTGATGGACCGTTTGCTGAGCGGGACCATCGGGCGGCTGGCGGTTGCGGACGAGCTGGAGGTGACCGCCGAGGCCAATCCCGAGAGTACGAGCCCGGAGCTGCTGCGCGCCTGGCGCCGGGCGGGGATCACGCGGATCAGTCTCGGTGTTCAGAGTCTGGACGACCGGATCCTCGGCTTGCTCGGCCGGCACTGTGACGCCGCCACGGCGCGCCGGGCGCTCCGGCTGGCGGTTGCGGAATTCCCCCGGGTTGCGGCCGACTGGATTCTCGGACCGGGAGTGCGGCCGCGGCAACTGTGCGACGAATTGACCACGGCGGCGCTGGCGGGTGTGGGCCATCTGTCGCTGTACCTCCTCGAACTGCATCCGGGAACACCGCTGGCCGACGCGGTGGCGGCGGGGCGTCTGCAGATGCCCGCGGACGCAGCCAGCGAGGAACATTACCTCGCTGCCGTGAGCCACCTGGCGACGCTCGGCTTCGAGCAATACGAGGTGGCGAATTTTTCCCTGCCCGACCAGCAGTCGCGGCACAATCGTAACTACTGGCGGCGTGTGCCCTACCTGGGATTGGGCCCGGGCGCTCACGGCTTCTGGGGCCGGCGTCGCTACGTCAACCTGTGCGATCCGTACGCCTATCTGCGCGAGGTCGAAGCCGGCCGCTTGCCGGTGGCCGAGACCGATCCGCTGGACCGCCGCGCGCGCCGACTCGAAACGCTGGTGCTGGCCCTGCGCACGACGCGCGGAGTCCCGCTCCGGCTCCTGCCGCCCGGGTTCGACCTCCACCATGGCCGACGAGCGGATCTCTGGCACCTCACGGCCGGTCGCCTGCAGCTCACACCCCGCGGTTTCCTCCACATCGACACCATCGAGCAGAACATCGCCCGCCGGCTGCCGCCGGCTCCCTGACCCCGTTCGAGTGCCTGCGGCCAGGTGTACGGTGCGCCGTGGCGATCGGCCCTCGGGTTGCTTGCGGCGATCAAGTTGACACTTCCCGAACGCCGGTATTAACTTACCACCCCGGATATCTATCTTGAGTTCGTCAAACCGCCGTCCGCAGGATCGTCATGAAGCAGAACACTCCCCGAGCGCGGGAAATACTCGATGCCGTTGTGCGCCTGAACATCGAGACCGGTCGGCCGGTCAGTTCGGGTCTGGTCGAGCGTCTGCTCAGGAAGGCCTATTCCTCGGCCACGATCCGGACGGTCATGAAGCAGCTCGAGGACGACGGTTACCTGCTGCAGCCCCATACCTCGGCCGGTCGCCTGCCGACCGATCTCGGCTACCGGCACTACGTCGATCGTTTGCTCCGCGCCTGGCCGCTGCAGGTGCCGGAGGCGCCGCGCGGAGTCCGGCAGATCGTCGCCGCCGACATCCAGCGTTCGGCGGGCAGTCACGAGATGATCAAGGTGCTGGCATCGTTGCTGAGCGATCTGACGGCCAACATCAGCATCATCCTGGGGCCCTCGTGGGCGACGGTGCGGGCCGAGCGGGTGGACCTCTACCCCAAAGGTGATCGTCGCGTGCTGATGGTGCTGGTGCTCGAGAACGCGCTGGTCAGGACGAGCATGGTCAATGTCAAGGACGACATACCGGACGAGGTGCTCGAGGACGCCGGTCGGATCCTTTCCGAGCGAATCTGCGGACGCACGGTTTCCGAGATCCGTACGGCCGTGCTGCCTTCCCTCGATGCCGCAGCCTCGCGGGCCAGCCGGTGCGCGTCCGATCTCGCGCGCCTGGGACAGCACCTTTTCAGTGAGATCGAGGCGGGGGATATCCAGCTCGAGGGTGTACGCCGGGTGCTGGATGAGCCCGAATTCTCGCAACCGGAACCGCTGAAGGCTCTCCTGCGCTTCATCGAGTCGCCGCGTACCGTTCGCGATGCCCTCGAACGTCTCGACCAGGAGAGCGACGACGACCTCTCCGTCTGGATCGGCGCCGAGAACCCGGTCGGTGAGCTGCGTTCGTTCAGTCTCCTGACGAGTCCTTTCGATCTCGATGGCAGACGTGGTATTCTCGCAGTGCTCGGCCTGCGACGCATGCCGTACCGGCGTGCGTTTACCGGCCTGGATTTTCTGCGGCGTGCGCTACGGACGACCGTTTGATACGATTCCCCCTGAGTTCGGTGACACAAGGCATTCGGTGACGGCCCGCTGGCGAGGAATCGGAGGAATACAACCGATGGCGGACAGAAAGAAACGCAAGGTGAAAAAAGACGCGAAGCAGAAGGGCGCAGAGAACCCGGCCGGTGCCGCTGAAGCCGACGCCGTGCCCGCCGATGAGATCGTCGATGAGACTGTCGATAAGTCCGCCGGCGAGACCGCCGACGTGGTCGCCGAGGAGCTTGCCGAGGCCCCCGCGCCGAGCGATCCCGAGACCGCCGCCGGGCCGGACGATGGTGCCGAGGAACCCGACGTGGCCGCGCCCGAACCCAGCGTCGAGGACCGCCTGCGCGCGGAACGGGATACGTTTCAGGATAAATGGCTGCGCGTCGTGGCCGAACTGGATAACGTGCGCAAGCGGGCGCGGCGCGATGTTGCCGATGCGCGCCGCTTCGCCCTGGCGGACCTGGTACGAAGCATGCTCGAGGTACAGGATGACCTCGAACGCGCGATACGCTCGATTCCCGAGCAGAATGGTGACGAAACGCCGGATGTCTCGGCCATCTACGCGGGGGTGGACATGATCCGCAAGCGCCTGGTGGCGGCGCTGTCCGAACGCGGCGTCAGCCGCATCGAGGCGCTGGACGAGCAATTCGATCCCAACCAGCACGAGGCCGTCGGCCAGATGGACAAGGAGGGGGCCCAGTCCGGTCAGGTGATCGAGGTGGTCCAGGAAGGTTACATGCTGCAGGATTTGGTTCTGCGGCCGAGCCGGGTGATCGTCGCCCAGTAGGCTGGAATAAAACATGACAACCCAACGTGACTATTACGAGATACTCGGTGTGGCCAAGGATGCGCCGGAAAACGAGATCAAGCGCGCGTACCGGAAACTGGCGGTCAAGTTCCATCCGGACAAGAACCAGGATCCGGATGCGCCGGAGAGATTTCGTGAGGCCACCGAGGCCTACGAGGTGCTCAAGGATCCGCAGAAACGCGCGCAATACGACCAGTTCGGCCACGGCGGCATGAACGGCGCCTTCGGTGCGGGCGGGTTCGGCGGTGGCGGGTTCAATGTCGACCTGAACGACGCGCTCGAGTCGTTCCTGCGCAATTTCGGCGGCTTCGGCGATATCTTCGGCGGCGCCGGGCGCAGCGGGCAGGCGAGCAACCGCGGTCGCAATCTCCAGATCAAGATTGCACTCACCTTGCAGGAAGTGGCGGCGGGCGTCACGAAAAAGGTCAAGATCAACAAGCTCGTTTCCTGTCCGGACTGCGAGGGCTCGGGAGCCGCGCACGGCAGCAGCCCTGTCCAGTGCTCCCAGTGCGGCGGTCACGGCCGGGTGCGTCAGGTACGCCAGTCTCTGCTGGGGCAGATGGTCACCGAGGGCGCCTGTCCCAACTGCAAGGGGCGCGGCGTCTTGATCCAGGACCCGTGCCGTTCGTGCAACGCCACCGGCACCGTCCGCGGCGCCGAGACTGTCTCGATCAATATTCCCGCCGGCGTGACCACCGGCAACTACATGGATCTGCAAGGGCAAGGTGATGCGGGCGAACAGGGCGGTGGCGCCGGCAATCTGCGTGTGGTGATGGAAGTCGAGGATGACGAGCTGTTCGAGCGTCACGGCAACGACGTGCTGATCGACGTGCCCGTCTCGCCGGTCGACCTGATGCTCGGCACCAAGATCGAGGTGCCGACCCTCGATGGCAAGGTGGCGCTGAAGATCCCCGCCGGCACCCAGAGCCACAAGATCTTCCGCATGCGCGGCAAGGGGATCGTGAACCTCAACCGTGGCGGTCACGGCGATCAGCTCGTCCGGGTCATCGCCTGGACGCCCAAGAAATTGAACAAGCAGCAGAAGCAGATACTGGGCGATATGCGCGACGAACTCGCCGGCGACGTACCGTTGCCGGGACGGCATCTGTTCGGTTGACAGGTCAAGCTTCAAGAAGCGCTCCTCGCTCCAGCGACCCGTGAGCCGGGGGCCGTCGGTGGTGTGACGATCCGGCCGGACCGGCGCTGCGCCGAGCACGCCCGGCTCAAACAAATCCCTCATCCGGACCGGGGGAGGGCTCATGCGATTGTTCTTCCTGCCCATCGAAAACGGACAGCCGCCGGCGGTTGGCGACACGGTTGAGCTCGACGCCGAGCAGAGTCACCATCTGCTGACGGTCTTGCGCGGCGGTCGTGAGTCGCAGTTCCAGCTGACCGACGGCACCGGCCGCCTGTACACGGGACGTCTCGCCACGCGCGCGTCGGGAGAGGCGCACATGGCGGTCAACGGGCGCCGGCAATCGGCGGCGGTGACCATCGAATCGGTGCGTGAGCTCACGGTCGAGACTGCGCGACCGCATCTGATCGTCGCCTGCGGCGTGGTCAAGGGCAGACGCTTCGAATGGATGCTCGAAAAGGCGGTCGAGATGGGCGCGCACAGGATCGTGCCGCTGTTGACCGACCGCGGCGTCGTCACGCCGGGCGGCGGCAAGCAGCAACGCTGGCGCACCATCCTCGTCAGCGCCGTGAAGCAGGCCGGTCGCGCCTGGCTACCCATCCTCGAACCGGCGGTGGGATTGGCTGATTTCCTGAACCGACCGCCCGACGGGCCTGTCTATTTCGGTGCCGTCGATTCGGCGCGCGACTGGGCCGATGTGCTGCGCGACGTCCCGGCCAACGCGCCGCCCCACCTGACGGTCTTGATCGGACCGGAGGGCGGCTGGAGTGCGTCCGAACGCACGTTGCTCGACGGGTCGATTGCACAACCCTGGCGTCTCGGGCCTTTCATCCTGCGCACCGAGACCGCCGCCGTGGCCGGCTTGATGGCGCTCCAGACACTCCGACGACGTTACTCGTGACCCGGTTCGGTGGTCGTCTTGACCGCAGGTCGATCTCTGGTCTAGACTGGGCGCTCGCGGGTCGGTAACCGCCGCTACGGCAACCAGCGCGACCTCGAGGAAAGGAAACACGATGGGAAAAAGTGAGATTGCGGCCACGCTGCAGGCTGACGTCGTCGCCGCCATGAAAGCCAGAGACAAGCAGCGGTTGGGGATCCTGCGGATGCTGCAGGCCGCCGTCAAGCAGCTCGAGGTAGACCGGCGAGAAGAGCTCGCGGACAGCGACGTGCTGCAAGCCGTGGCCTCGTACGCCAGCAAGGTGAAGGATCAGATCAAGGGTGCCCGTGAAAGCGGCAGGCAAGATCTGCTGGAACAGGCCGAAGCCGAACTGGCCGTGGTCACCCGGTATCTCCCGGCCGAACTCGATGATGCGCAACTCGAGCGGATCATCACCGAGACCATCGCTGAAACCGGTGCCGCCGGACCGCGAGACATGGGGAAGGTCATCAAGTCCGTTCTGCCGAAGGTTGTCGGTCGTGCCGACGGCGGACGGGTCAGCGCCATGGTCAAGAAACTGCTCGCGGGCTGAGCATCCATCGCGAATCGGGGGAGTGTGCCGTGAATATCGTGATCCTGGTCGTGTTGTTGGTCATTCTCGGCTTCGGTGTCATGGGCTACCGCGTCGGTATCGTCCGGCGGCTCGTCGAGTGTGCCGGCTTGATCGCCAGTATCCTGCTGGCCATGAAGTTCGCCGCGCTCGTCAATCCGCACATCGTGGACGCGACCGGTCTCGCGCAGCGGCCTGCCCTGATCGCCAGCTGGGTTCTGCTGTTGCTGGTCGGTCTGTTGCTGACCAGGCTTCTGGCCGCGGTGGTACGCAAGGTCGTGCGCGCCACCATCCTGGGCTGGCTCGATCGCTGGGGCGGCGCCGTGCTGGGCCTGGTGATGGGCACCCTGCTGGCCAGTTCGATCCTGATCGCGGTCAGCCACGTACCCGGCGGACAGGCCATCCAGGCCACCTTCGACGAGGACGCGGTCGGCCGTTTCGTCTTCGACGCCGCGCCGCGGCTGTATCAGCAAGCGCAGCGATGGGTGGGCGGCGACGAGGACGAACTCTGGCGTACGGTCCTCGAAGAGGCGAAGCGCCGTGCCCGCGAGGCCCAGGAAAAAATCGAGGAGAAAGTCGAGGAGAAAGTCCAGCAGCACGCCCGGGCACAGCCCACGGCCGCGAACCGGAGCGAGCTTTGATATCCCTGCTGGAACGACTGGTTGTTGCCGAGCAAGAACCGCGCATCGGCGGCGACGTGAGCACCGGGCGCGCGTCGCAGCTGCTCGAGTGGACGCGCGTCACCGATCAGATCGCCACCCTGTGCATCAACGGTCCGGCCGCCGAGAGGATTCGCCGTCGCCGGCCCTTCGCCACCCGCGAACCGATCCAGCTCATCCACGACCTGGCAGATGAGATGCGCCCGGCGGGCGACGTGGAAAACTGGCCGCCGCTGGTCGACGTGGCCGGCGCGCTGTCGATCCTGGACGCGCCACTGGCGGGCCGACTCGACGGTCCCGATCTGGTGCACCTGGCCGGTGTGGCGGAGGATCTGGAACGCCTGCGTGCCTTCTTCCTGCGCGCGCGGGAGCAGTATCCTGTGTGGAGCGAGGCCGCGGTCCAGATGACGACCTTCGCGCCGCTGGCCTCGGAGATCCGCCGGGCGCTCGATCGGGAAGGACACATCCGCGACGATGCCAGCCCGCTTTTGAGCCGATTGCGCAGCCAGGCGGTGAAACAGGAACGCAAGGTACGCCGCACGGTGGACAGCGCCATGGCGCAAGCGCGTCGCAAGGGCTGGACAACGGCGGACGAGGTCACTTTGCGGGGTGATCGCTTCTGCCTGCCGCTGCGTTCAGGCGATAGCCGCAAGATCAGCGGTATCGTGCACGATCGTTCGGCCACGGGCAATACGCTCTTCGTGGAACCCGCCGCCGCGGTGCAACTGCACAATGATCTGACCGAAGCGCGGTTCGAGATAGCCGCCGAAGAAATGCGCATTCTCGCGACCTTGAATCGTAGCTTCGAACAGGCCGCACCCGGCTTGCGCGAGGCCTGCCGGCTCTTGCTGCTGGTGGACGAGATCCGCGCCGGACTGCTCTGGAGCCGGAAGTACGTGTGCCGGCGACCGCGACTGGTGGCCGGCGGCCGGTTGCGGCTCTGTCGCGCCCGCCACCCGCTGCTGCTGCAATTCGGTCCCCGCGCGTTGGCGGGCGCCACGGCCGCGATCGAGATGCCGGCGGACGACGCCGGTGGTGCGGGTGGTAAGGGTGGTGCGAGTGACGCGGGTGGTTTGCATGATGCGGGTGATGCGGACGCGGCAGGCGAGGTCGTGCCACTGGACCTGGAACTGCCCGACGACACCCAGGTGGTGGTCCTGAGCGGCCCGAACGCCGGCGGCAAGTCGGTGGCGCTGAAAACCGCCGGCGTGCTGGTGATGCTCGCCCAGTGCGGCTGGGATATCCCGGCGCGTGAGGATACCCGGCTCCCTCTGGTCGAGCGCCTGTTCGTCGATCTCGGCGACGAGCAGTCCATCGAGAAATCCCTCAGCAGCTTTTCGGCACATCTGGGCAATATCGGCCGCTTTCTGGACGAGGCCGACGGCAACAGCCTGGTGCTCTGCGACGAGATCGGCAGCGGGACCGATCCCCAGGAGGGAACGGCGCTCGCCTTCGCCATACTCGAACGCCTGGCGGCCGTGGGAGCAACGGTGCTGGCGTCGACGCACTTCGGCCTGCTGAAAGCCGCGGTACACGACCACCCGGCCATGGTCAACGCTGCCATGGACTACGACGAGCAGAGCCTGCGACCGCTGTTCACGTTTCGCCTCGGCGATCCGGGAGCGAGCCGCGCCTTCGACATCGCGGCCCGCTGGGGTTTTGCCGACGAGCTGCTCGATCGGGCGCGCGGATTGGTGGGCGAGGAACGTTTCCAGATCGAACGTCTGCTGGGCGAACTGAACAACCGTGCCCGCGCGCTGGCCGACAGCCAGCGTGATCTCGAACAGCGCGCGGCCGACGTGAAACAGCGGCAGGACGCGCTGACGAACCGGTTGCGGGGTATCGACAGGGAAGAAAAGCGGGTACTCGAATCGACCCGCGAGCTGGGCCAGCAGCTGCTGGCCGAAAGCCGGCGAGCCATCGAAGCCGCCGTGCGCGAGATCCGCAGTTCGGCAGCCGATCCGGAGGCGGTACGCCGTGCGCGACGTCGGTTGGAAGAGCTCACGCGGCGTCTGCCGGCGCCGGAACAGCCGGCAGCGCCGCCGCCCGTGGCCACCGGCCAGCGGGTGCGGATTCCCCATCTTGGCCTGGTCGGCACCGTGGTGGAGGTGCGCGGCGAGCGACTCGTGGCTCTCGCCGACGGATTGCGCCTGACGGTAGCTCGCGGCGCGGTGGAATGCATCGACGCCGATGGTGCGCCTCTGGGCGGCTCCGAGGACGCGGCAACACATCGGCCGCCGGCCCGCGACGCTTCCTGGCGGTGGCACGACACGCCGTCCGAGATTCAGCACGAGATCGACCTGCGTGGCACCACCGGCGAGGAAGGCTGGCTGCAGCTCGACCGTCTCATCGACCGGGCCATCCCTGTGGGGTTGGACGAGATCCTGGTCATCCACGGGATCGGCACCGGTCGCCTGCGCGAGTTTCTCCATGAACGGCTGACCGCCGACGACCGGGTGCGTTCGTGTGCCGACGCGCCTCGCAGTCGTGGTGGTTTCGGGGCGACGATCGTGCGCCTGGCCTGAGGACGGCAGCCTCACGAACAGCCCGTCGCGGCGCTGCGGACCGACAACCGGGGTGCAAACGCCGAAGCTTTGCGGAGCAGGCGGATCAAACAAAAATTGTACATTATCAATCATTTAGACTCGCCGGCGGTCCCATGTCCCGCCTCGCGAATCGGGGCGCCGCTTGCGGAATACTCGCGCTGAGTGATATCTTGTTTTGTTTCCCCGCGTTGCCGCCCCTGGGCGTCGGGACACTTTCGTCTGAAGCACGGATCGGGCTATGTCGCGAGTTGTACCGCAGGACGTCGTCGCCCGGATAAAGGACGAGACGGACATCGTCGAGGTCGTACGGCAGTACGTGTCACTGAAGCTCGCGGGCGCCAGTTTCAAGGGCCTGTGCCCCTTTCACACGGAAAAAACACCGAGTTTCATCGTCACGCCCGCCCGCCAGATGTACAAGTGCTTCGGCTGCGGCGAGGGCGGCGACGTGATTTCCTTCCTGATGAGTATCGAGGCCATCAGCTTCCCCGAAGCGCTGGAAACCCTGGCCAGACCCCTCGACATCGACCTGTCCAATCTGCTGCGCGACGACGAGTCGGAAGGGGAGCGGCGCGCCTACCACCGGGCCAACGAGGTTGCCGCCGAATTCTGGCAAGCCACCCTGTGGGACGATCGTCGCGGCGCCATCGCCCGTCGCTATCTGCAGGAGCGTGGGTTCGGCGAGGAGATCCTGCAACGCTTCAAGATCGGCTATGCGCCGCCGGGATCGGAGGCCTTCACCGCGGCGCTGAAGAAGCAGGGCGTCAGCGAGGATCTGGCCCTGCAAAGCGGGTTGTTGCGGCGGAAGGAACGCCAGGCTCCGTTTGCCTATTTTCGGCAACGCGTTATATTTCCGGTCGAGAACATCTCGCGACAGGTTGCCGGATTCGGTGGCAGGGTAATCGACCAAGGTGAGCCGAAGTATCTCAATTCCTCGGATAGTACCTACTTCAGCAAGGGGAAACTGCTGTACGGTTTCGCAGCTTCCCGGATGCCGATTGCTCGCCTGAAAACGGCGATCCTGGTCGAGGGGTATCTCGACTTGCTGGCGCTGGCCCAGGGGGGCTATGCCAACGTCGTCGCCACCTGCGGCACGGCGCTGACGACCGACCAGGCCAGGTTGCTGCGGCGAGGTTGCCGCACCGTGGTCTTGCTGTTCGACGGCGATCGCGCCGGTTTGCAGGCCGCGGTCCGAGCCTGTCATAACCTGCTGAGCGTCGGGCTGGAACCCAAGGTGGCCAGCCTGCCCGCGGGTGAGGATCCCGATTCGCTGTTGCGCGACCGGGGTGCCGAAGCGATGCAGACGGTCCTGCGCGATGCCGTGGGTTACTTGCCGTTTCTGGCCTCCGTGGCCGCGGCGAAGGCGCCGGGCAGACAGGGGCAGGAACGCGCGCTGCGCCAGGCGCTGGGCTCCATTGCCGAGGTGGCCGATCCGATCCGCCGGGAGTACCTGCTGCAGGAAGCGGCGCAACTGTTCAGCGTCGGCCTGGATGTACTGCACGAAGCGGTCGCCGATCGACAGGATGGGAGCCGACAGGACGGTCGCCGGTCGACCCGACGGTCGTCGCAACGGTCGCCGGAGCAAGCCGACGAACAGTCCGAGCCGCCTCCCGGAGCCGGCCCGGCCCGATCAGAAACGGGCGTCCGTTTTTTCAACCAGGTGAACGCCGCGGCCGTCGAAGCGGAGATGTTCGCCCACCTGCTGCGGGACGAGTCGGGCGAAGCCGCCCGCGTCTTCGCCGCGCAGCGGGATTCGCTGAAGCTCGCGTCGCCGGAGACCGAACGTCTGGCCGACGAAATACTGCGCTGGCTGGGCGCCGACGATGATAAGCAGGAACTGTCGCCCGCCGAGTTCGTACAGCAACGCTGGAACGAACAACCCGACGAGCGATACCGAAAATACGTGAGTGGACTCTTGGTCAAGGAGGGCGTGCCCGACAAGACTGATTTTACCAGAGTAATCCAGGACTGCCTCCAGCGCTTGACCGCCAGCGGTCAGCCGAGGCAATGAACGAGGATTCCGGCCGGTAAAACTCGACGCGACGGTGTCGCCGGCGGGGAACAGCAGAACGAGGGCCACGGCCGCAGCGCCGACCTCAGCAACGACACTGTTTCCTGACGGCCAGTTACCGTCGACCGGGCCCGAGGCCGGGGTCGAGGATGCTGCCAATCGCAGACGGGGGAGTCGCGAACGCATGAACAAAAAGCGATTCACAGGCATCATCGCGAAGCTGAGAACGTCCGCCAAGAAGAACGGCGGCTACGTCCTCAACGATCAGATCAATGAGCTGATCGGAGACGATTTCGATATCGATGTGATCGAACGGATCTATGAAAAACTATCGTCACTGAGGATCGAGTACTACGACAGCAAGGAAGAAGCGGAGAAAAAACTCGCCAGCCGCAAGAAGCGCGAGAAGAAGAAAGCCGCCAGCGTTCGCAAGACCGCGCGCGCGAACATAAAATACGACGATCCGGTGCGTATGTACCTGCGCGAGATGGGGCGGGTGCCGTTGCTGACGCGGCAAGGCGAGGTCAATCTCGCCCGCCGTATGGAGGACGGCCAGATCAGCGTCATCCATGCAACGCTGCGTTCGTCGCACACGCTCAAGGAACTGCGCCAGACCGCCACCCAGCTGATGACCGACAACATTCATGTGGACGAGGTCGTCCAGCACGACAGCAGCACCTGGAACGTCCATTACTCGGCGCAGAAGGAAGGGAAGAAGATTCTGCGCGCGAGCGACAAGATCGAGGGCTGGCAACGGGACATCGCCGACCAGAAGCAGGAGCTGGAGAAGTGCGAGAACAGCACCCGGGTCGCGACGCTCACGCGCATGATCCACTCCCGCGAGAAGAAGATACTGGAGCAGTTCATGGGGCTGCACCTGGCACCCGGTCAGGTAGAGCTGCTGGCCAACAAACTACTGCTGGTCCACGCCAAGGTCACCGAGATCCTGTCTCGCATCCGGCAGAGCGAACAGTCCGTCGATCTGCCCTTCTCGGCGATGTCGGCGGCGTTGAAGGACAGCAAGAAAGAGCTGTCCGCCACCCGCAAGGAAGAGGTCAAGGAAGCGTACCGGATCATCAAGGGTTACCGCAAACGGGTGCAGGAGATCGAGCGCGAGGTTGCCCTTGACCGCGAGGATCTGATCCAGATCGGAACCGAGATCACAGGCGGCAAGCGCCAGGTATCGGAAGCCCAGCGGGAGATGATCGAGGCTAACGTCCGCCTGGTGATCAGTATCGCCAAGCGCTATACCAATCGCGGGCTGGAATTTCTCGATCTGATCCAGGAAGGGAACAGCGGCCTGATGCGCGCGGTCGAGAAATTCGATTACCGCAAGGGCTACAAGTTCTCGACCTACGCCACCTGGTGGATCCGTCAGGCGATCACGCGCGCCATCGCTGATCAGGCGCGGACCATCCGCGTACCGGTACACATGATCGAGGCCATCAACAAGGTCAATCGCACGAACCGGCAGCTCCTGCAGGAACTGGGGCGTGATCCGACGCCGGAGGAAGTCGCCTCCCAACTCGACATGCCGGTGGAGAAGGTCCAGGGCGTGCTCAAGGCGAGCATGGAACCGATATCACTCGACCGGCCCATCGGCGAAGACGAGGACAGCAACCTCAGCGATTTCATCGAGGACGACAACGCTCCCTCGCCAGCCCGGGTCGCCGCCCACAGCATGCTCAAGGATCAGATGACACGGGTGCTGAGCACCCTGTCACGACGAGAGGAAAAGGTTATCCGGCTGCGCTTCGGTCTGGGCGACGGGACGCCGCGGACCCTCGAGGAGGTGGGCACCATCTTCAAGGTGACCCGCGAACGCGTCCGCCAGATCGAGGCCAAGGCGCTGCGCAAGCTGCGCCACCCCAGCCGCAGCCGCAAGCTCAAGGGATATGGGGAAATGGTCTGACCCCGGATTGGGGTTGACCGCCGGCGTCAGGCACGCTATTTTCCCGATCCGGTTTTGGGCCCATAGCTCAGTTGGTTAGAGCAGCCGGCTCATAACCGGCCGGTCCCAGGTTCAAGTCCTGGTGGGCCCACCAGCTGGCCGCGCGGCGAGAATGCGGACGGTGATCGGGTCGGCGGCAAACGATGGCGAAATGGTCGGGGGCGATTAGCTCAGCTGGCTAGAGCGCTCGCCTCACACGCGAGAGGTCACTGGTTCAAGTCCAGTATCGCCCACCATCACCATCGTGCCCGGCCGGAGCGGACTGCAGTACACGAGACGGGTGCCCCGGGGCGCCCTTTTTTTTTCCGGGCGGCGAATCGGTAGCGCACGGGTGCCGATCATGGATCGCGGACGGCTCCCGATCACGCACAGCGCGGGAGGGGCGATGGAACAGGAAATCGTCGTCGGATTGCTGGCCGAACTGGCCGAGTGTGCGCAGCTGCTCGAACAGGCGCGCGGCGTCGTGGATCGCTACGAACAGCGACGTGGTTTTCTGGCCGATCTGCGTCAGGAATACCAGGACGATGCCGGGGATGCCGAGGCCTCGGGCGCACAACTCGATCGGCAGGTCCGGGCCCAGGAAAGCGAGATCAGGACGCTCGAGTCGAAGGTCGACCAGAAACGTCAACAGCTGGACCTCGTGCGCGACAACAAGGAATACAAGGCTCTCCGGGACGAGATCACCTCCCTGGAAACACAGATCGATACGCGGGAAACCGCCACCCTGCAGCTGATCGAGAATGCCGAGCGTCGCCAGGAAAAAGCCGCCGCTTTGCGCCAGGAGAGCGACGACAAACAGAGCGAACTTGCGCAGCAGCTCGCCGAGCTGGCAGCTGACGCCGAGCAAGCCGCCGCCCGGAGCGAGCAACTGGAGACGGAGATCGAGCGTTTGCTGAGCATGGTACCGGCAGACGTGCGGGCGACCTTCAGCCGGCTGCGTCAGGGTGTTCCGCTGCCGGCGGCGTATCTGGATGAGGCCGCCTGCGGCGGCTGCCACGCCCAGTTCCCAGCGCAGGAAGCGATCGAGATCGCACGAGGCAAGAAAGTCATTCGCTGCCAAGCCTGCGGACGCTTCGTCGTGCCGCGTAACCTTTCGTAGCGCCTGACCGAACGACACCCCCGGCTCGCTGAACGGCCGCGGGGCAATGTGGAAAGACGGCGAAGATGGGTAAATCCGATGCCAAACCCAGCCAACCGGAAACCCTGATCGAGCTGATCAGAGCGCTGGAAAGAAGCCGGGAGATTCGATCCCTCGCCCGCGAATGCGGGTTGACCATCCGTGAGTTCCGCCGCCGCCTAAGCGTCTGGCGCCGGGACCTGGTCGCCGAGGAAGCCGCCGGCCCGGAGGGCGAGACCGCGGCTGCCCCGGAAAAGCGGCCGGCGTCGGCGTCCGGCAAACAGAAGGGCGGCAAGAAAGAGAAACAGAAGTGGCCCACATTGACCGCCGCCGCCGATCTGGAAAAGAGTCCCTTGCCCGCCCGTGGCAGTCGGGTACTCGAAATTCACACCGACGGCGCCAGCAAGGGCAATCCCGGCCCGGCGTCCGTGGGCATCGTCTTCAGCCAGCATGACGGCGAGGACCTGTGCACCCACAGCGAGGCGATCGGCCGCGCCACCAACAACGTGGCCGAGTACAAGGCCGTCTTGATCGCGCTCGAGTACTGCCAGCGCTGGCGGATCAAGCAGGTGAATCTGTTCATGGACAGCGAGCTGGTCGTCCGTCAGCTGACCGGAGCCTACCGAGTGAAGAGTCCGGATCTGCTGCCGCTTTACCAGCAGGTGAGCTTCCTGACCCGGCGCCTCAAGTCGTTCCGGGTTCGCCATGTGCGGCGGGAGCATAACGGATTTGCCGACCACCTGGCGAATCTGGCGCTCTCTGGTTCTCCGCGCGACTAGACGACACGCCGTTTTTTCGTGTGACATCCAGCCCGAACAGATCTATCATAAGCAGCGGGAAGTCGGAGAGATGGTCGCGGGTCGCTGGACCTGAGGAAAGTCCGAGCTCCGCAGGGCAGGGTGCTGGGTAACGCCCAGGAGGAGAGATCCTACGGAAAGTGCCACAGAAAACATACCGCCTCGGCTTGCCGGGGTAAGGGTGAAAAGGTGAGGTAAGAGCTCACCGCGTTTCTGGTGACAGGAACGGCAGGGTAAACCCCACCTGGTGCAAGACCAAATAGGGGAGGATGAGGTGGCCCGCCTCGCTAGAACTCCCGGGTAGGTCGCTTGAGGTCGCCGGTAACGGCGTCCCCAGATACATGACCATCACCGCCTCGGTGGTAACAGAACTCGGCTTACGACCGGCTTCCCCCGAAATCGTCAGGGACACCGCTGGGAGCTCTCGAGCTTTCCCAGACGCTTGCCGTGGAGGTCGTGTTGCAGTTCGAGCTACCTTTCGAGTCCGGCTGTGCCAGCGAGAGCGACCACGACCATCCGCACGCCGAGCGGGGGGCTGCCGATACTCCGGTCGGCATTCTGACCGGCCGGCCGTGGAGCCTGAAGCTGGGACCGCCGCTGGAGACGCTCGACCGCATGCGGCGCGTGGTGCCGCTGGACTTCCCGGTGACCGACCGTTTGCTGAACATCCTGGGCAACCGGGGATTGACCGACGCCCGCTGTCTCGAGTCGTTTTTCTATCCCTCCCTCGATCAGCTTCCTGATCCGTTTCTGCTCCGGGAAATGGACCGGGCGGTGGCGCGCATGCTGCAGGCGCTGCACGCGCAGGAGAAGATCGCCATCCACGGCGATTTCGACGTGGACGGCATTACCGGGTGTTGCGTACTGGCCGAGATGCTGCGCGTGTTGTCGCTCGACGGCAAGCGCGTGGATCTGCAGCCGGTTTTCATTCCCGACCGGGCGACCGACGGCTACGGCATCGCCTCGCGCATGATCCGGCAATGGGCGGGAAACGGCGTGACACTGCTGGTGACGGTCGATACCGGCGCGACGGCCTACAATGAGATCGAACTCGCCACCGAGCTGGGCATGGACGTGGTCGTCCTGGACCATCATATCTTCGACGAACGACCGCCCGCGGCGGCGGTGGTCAATCCGCGGCGCACCGACTCGACCTACCCCAACCGCGAGCTGTGCGGCGTGGCCGTGGCCTTCAAGTTCGCCCAGGCGCTGCAACGGCGCCATCCCGACTGCCTGCCCGACTGGTTCGAGTCGAGCGTGCTGGATCTGGTGGCGCTCGGGTTGGTGGCGGATCAGATGGACCTGGTGGGAGAAAACCGGATCCTCGTGCGCAAGGGACTGGAAGTCTTCACCGACCGCCAGCGGATCCGGCCCGGTCTCGCGGCACTGCTGTCTGTGGCCGGACTCGATCGCGGCTTTCCCATCACCGCCTCGGATCTCGCCTACCAGATCGCGCCCCGCCTCAATGCCTGCGGGCGCATCGGGCGCGTGATGGCCGCCTGCGAGCTGCTCTTGACGCGTGATCCGGGCGTCGCCCGCGCCCTAGCGGCCGAAGCCGACCGGACCAACCAGCGGCGCAAGGAAGCCGACCTGGCACTCAAAAAAGAAGCCGTCAGCATGGCGGCGCCCTACGTGGACCGTGGTGATCCAGGCCTGCTGCTGGCGTCGAGCGCCTGGCACAAGGGCGTGATCGGCATCGGCGCGGCTCGGCTGGTGGAACTCTATCAGCTGCCGACGATCCTGATCGCCGTCGAAGGCGATTCGGCACGCGGCTCGGCCCGGAGCGTGGCCGGAGTCGACGTGAAGGCTGTGCTCGATAGCTGTTCCGAGCTGCTGGTCCGCTATGGCGGTCATGCCCAGGCAGCCGGCATGACGCTGCGCACCAGCGACATCCCTGTCTTCCGCAAGCGCTTTCTCGAAGTGCTGACCAGTGTGGCGCCGAACGGGCCGATCCCCGAGTGTTACGATCTCGACCTGCCCCTGCTGGAGATGACGGCCAAGGACACGGCCGACCTGGTTCACGAGCTCGAACACATGGAGCCCTTCGGGTCGGGAAACCGCAAGCCGGTGTTCCGGTGCAGCGACCTGCGCCTGGCGCGGTTGCCGATTCCGCTCGGCGGCGGTGTGCACCTGCGTTTCACCTTCCAGGGACCCGACAGGTCATCCCTCGCGGGCAGTCCGGCCCTGGCCCGCGATTTCGTCTGTTTCGGCTGCGGCGAAGCCTGGCGGCGATTGCGGGAACAGACCGAACAGGCGGGTCGCGATCTGCTCGAGATGCGCTGGGATATTCTTTTCCAGATCAGTCGCAACACGTTCCGTCCGCGCGGCGGCGCCTACGACCCGGTACAACAGCTGCTGGTGGACGTCCAGACCTCCGATCCGTCATGAACGAATCGAACCACAAGGTTACGGGCAAAGCCGACCTGCAGGCGATGATGGACACCGTCGTCAAGAAGGTCGCCGGCTACAATCCCTTTGCGGACAACGACAAGCTGTGGCAGGCGTACCGCTTCGCCCGTGACGCTCACGACGGCCAGGTTCGACACAGCGGCGAGCCCTATTTCACCCACGCCCTGATCGTGGCCGACATCCTGGCCGACCTGCGCCTGGACGTGGATTCGCTCGTGGCGGCCCTGATGCACGACGTGGTCGAGGACACCGAGTTCGAGATGGCGGAGATCGTCGAGAAATTCGGCGAGTCGGTCGGCACGATGGTCGACGGCGTGACCAAGATCAGCACCATCCGCGCGGTCAATCCGGAAACGCGCAAGGCCGAGACCTATCGCAAGCTGATTCTCTCCATCGCCAAGGATCCGCGCACCGTGCTGATCAAGCTCGCGGACCGGCTGCACAACATGCGCACCATCGAGTATCTGCCGCGCGAGCGTCAACGTGACATCGCCCAGGAAACCCTCGACGTCTACGCGCCGCTGGCTCATCGCTTCGGTATCGCCAAGATCAAGTGGGAGCTCGAGGACCGGTCGTTCAAGGTGCTGCAGCCCGAGCGCTATTTCGAGATCGAGAGCGGGATCAATCAGACGCGCGCCGAGCGGGAGCGCCTGATCGAGGAGATCTGCGTCCCGTTGCAGGACGCGCTCGACCGGGCGGGCATCGAATGTTCGATGGCCGGCCGGCCGAAGCATTTCTACTCGATCTTCCGCAAGATGAAGACGCAGGAGATCGGCATCGACCGCGTGTACGACCTGTTGGCCCTGCGCATCATTGCCGACACGAAGGCCGACTGCTACCACGCCCTCGGCGTGATCCACAGCCTGTTCCCGCCCATCGGCGACCGCATCAAGGACTACATCGCGACCCCGAAACCGAACATGTACCAGTCGCTGCACACGACGGTGAAGGTCCCGGGCGGCAAGTACATCGAGGTGCAGATCCGTACCGCCGAGATGCACGAACGCAGCGAGCTGGGCATCGCCGCCCACTGGAAATACAAGGAAGGCGACGGCAGCGCCGACCCGGACAGTCTCTCGTCCATGGTCAAGTGGTTGCGCCAGATCATGGAGTGGCAGGAAGACGTGTCGGATCCGCGCGAATTCATGGAATCGCTGCGTATCGATTTTTTCCGGGACGAGGTTTTCGTCTTCAGCCCGCGCGGCGATCTGTTTCAGCTGCCGCGCGGCGCGACCCCGCTGGATTTCGCCTTCCGCATCCACTCGGAGGTCGGTTTCCACTGCGTGGGCGCCAAGGTCAACGGCAGGATCGTCAGCCTGCGTACGCCGCTGAAGAACCGCGACATCGTGGAGATTCTCAAGGCCAAGACCGCGCGACCGAGCACCTCCTGGCTGGATATCGTCTGCACCAGCCGGGCCAAGCACCACATCCGCCGCTGGATCAAGGCGACCCAGTTCCAGGAAAGCGTCAAGCTCGGCCGGGAGATCCTCGAGCGGGAACTGGCGCGCCGTAAAATCCGGCTGAAGATCGATCACGATCTGGTGGACATGGCCCAGGATATGGGCTACGGCGAGGTGGAAAAGCTGCTGGCTGCCGTCGGCAGCGGCGACATCGCCTATCACAAGGTGATCAACCGGATAGAACCGCCGGCCGCCTCGCCGGCGAGCAAGGTGCTCTCCCTCGGCCGCGACCTGTACGACTCGATCCGGCGCAAGCACACGACCGGCGTGAAGGTCGCGGGGGTCGACAACCTGATGGTCAACTACGCGCGTTGTTGCCAGCCCATTCCCGGCGACGAGATCATCGGCATCGTCACGCGCGGCCGCGGTGTCTCGGTGCACCGCGTCGGCTGCGCGAACCTGGACGATCCGGGACTCGATGAGGACCGCATCATCAATGTTACCTGGGACGCTACGCCGGATCAGACCTTCCACGTCAAGCTGATCATCACCGCCGGCGACCGGAAGAACTTGCTCGTGGAGATAGGCCAGGTCTTCAGCTCCTACGGCGTCAATATCCAGAGCGGCGAATTCAACGCGGAACACGATGTGGCGCGGGCGACGCTGGTGGTCGAGGTACACAACCTGAACAACCTCGAGAAGACCCTCAAGGGGATTCGCCAGATCCGCGGCGTGACCAAGATCGAACGGTACCAGCTGACCTAGCCCGGATCGTTCATGATCGACCCGTGCGCAGAGACCGGGCGGGGATGGGAGTGAGGACAGCCCATGCGGTGTGTGATCCAGCGCAGTGGTCCGGCGTCGGTCGACGTGGCCGGCGAGCGGCTGGGAGCGATCGAGTCGGGGCTCGTGGTCCTGGCGGCCTTCGCGCCCGGCGACACCGATGAACAGCTGCGCTGGATGGCCCGCAAGATACCCGCGCTGCGCGTTTTCAACGATCCGGACGGCAAGATGAATCTCTCCCTGCGTGACGTGGGCGGCGGTATCCTGCTCGTTTCCCAGTTCACCTTGTACGGCGACTGCCGCAAGGGGAATCGTCCCAGTTATGTGGGCTCGGCGGTGCCCGCGGCTGCCGAGCGCCTGTACGACCGTTTCGGTGCCCTGCTGCGCGAGCAATGGCCGACGGTCGCCGAGGGCCGCTTCGGCGCCATGATGGATGTCCACCTCAGCAACCAGGGACCCGTCACCCTCATCGTCGATCGGGAGGTGACCACGTGACGCTGACGCCCTTCGTGGCCTGGCCCGATGGAGTGGAACTGGTGCTCGCCTCCGCCTCGCCTCGCCGCGCCGAATTGTTGCGTACGGCCGGTATCCCCTTCTCGGTCGAGCCGGCTGGCGATGTGGAATCGGCGCTGGCCGGCGAGTTGTTGGCGAAAAAGGTCGAGCCAGGGCGGTACTGCGTCGCGCTGGCCGAAGCGAAGGCTAACGCCGTGGCGAGCCGGTTTCCCGGGCGTCTGATACTGGGTGCCGACACGGTAGTGGTTTTCGATGGCGACATCCTCGAGAAACCGGCCGATGCCGACGAGGCGGTGGCGGTACTGAGCCGTCTGTCCGGCCGACGGCACGTGGTGTATTCGGCGATCGCGCTGGTCGCGACCGACGGTCCGGCGATCAGGTGGTCGGGCTACGAAAGGACGAAGGTGGAATTCCACGCGCTACCGAGGCCCTGTCTCGAGCGCTATGTCGCCACCGGCGAGCCGATGGACAAGGCGGGCGCCTACGGCATCCAGGGCTATGGCGCCTTGATGGTCCGGCGGATCGAGGGTTGCTATTTCAACGTCATGGGCTTGCCGCTGGCGCGACTCGGTAGCGCCTTGCGCGAGATCTTCGACGACAACGGCCGCGCGGGCGGCGGCGGAGCGTTTCATGGCTGAGCCGGATGCGATGGCCTTACCCTTTCCGTTTCCGGTGGTCGAGTACCGTGGCGGCGCGGTGCGGCTCATCGACCAGACGCGGCTGCCCGGAGAGCTCGCCTGGCGGGACTGCACGGATATTCCTCAGCTCTGCACTGCGATCCGCGAGTTGGCGGTGCGGGGCGCGCCGGCGATCGGCGTCGCCGCGGCGTACGGCTCGGTTATGGCCTGGGAACTGTCGCGACGTGAGCACACGGACCTCGAGGCCATCCGGCAGAGTTTCGACCGGGGGCGCCGGGCGCTGGCCGAAACCCGGCCGACGGCGGTCAATCTGTTCTGGGCCCTCGAACGGGTCGGCACACTGGCCGATCGGCTGGTGGACGCCGGTGAGAACGCGCAACGCATCGCGACGGCGTTGCGCGAGGAGGCGGACCGGATACTCGCCGATGACCTGCGGACCTGCCGCGCGCTCGGCCTGGCCGGCGCCGCGCTGCTGCCCGACGAGGCGACGGTGTTGACCCACTGCAATGCCGGCGGTCTGGCCACCGGCGGCTACGGCACCGCGCTCGGTGTGGTCTACGCGGCCAAGGAACTGGGCAAACGAATCCAGGTCTACGCCGACGAGACCCGTCCCCTGTTGCAAGGCGCCCGGCTCACGGCCTTCGAACTGGCGAGCCAGGGTATTCCCGTGACCGTGATCTGCGATTCGGCGGCGGCGACGGTCCTGCGGGAGGGGCGGATCGACGCCGTGGTGACCGGCGCCGACCGCATCGCCGCCAATGGCGATACCGCCAACAAGATCGGCACCTACCCGCTGGCGGTGCTGGCTCGCGAGCACGGCGTGCCGTTTTACGTGGCCGCACCGGCATCCACCTTCGATCCGGCAACGGCCGGCGGCCGGGAGATCGTCATCGAAAAGCGCTCGTCGTCCGAGGTGCTCGCCTGCGCGCGACAGTCCGTCGCACCCTCGGCAGGAGTTCAGGGCTACAATCCGGCCTTCGACGTCACCCCGGCGGACCTGATCGCCGCCTTCTTCACGGAACTCGGTGTCATCCGTCCTCCCTACGTCGAGACACTGGCCCCGGTGCTGGCAGCCGGCCGATCGTGACGATTCGCGCGATCCGCCAAAACTTCCCGTGGCGCCTTGACATACGGCGTTCTGTTTGCTAACTTTCCCGCCCGGATTTTTCCGAGCAGGCTGCAGCCGTCCGAATGGCCCAATTGCCTGTAAAATAATGAGATACGCAATTCGACCCATGAGCGCACCCGCGATGTGTCCTCGGGGAGCGCAATTGCCGTGGCGGAATTGCGCTCAGCTTAGTGGGCGTTTTGGTGTAGAAAAATGTGCCCTGTTGCGCACGTTCTGGAGGCCTTGAGGTGAAGACATACTCGATGAAGAAAGACGAGATCGCCAAGGATTGGTTGGTCGTCGATGCCACGGATGTACCGCTCGGTCGGCTGGCCACTCGCGTGGCGACCTTGCTCCGGGGCAAGCACAAGCCCGCCTTCACCCCGCATCTGGACATGGGCGACAACGTCATCGTGCTCAACGCCAGCGACGTGAAACTCACCGGCACCAAGCTCGAGACCAAGGAGTATGTGCGGTATACCGGGTATATCGGCGGACAGAAATTCACGCCGTTGAAGAAGCTGATGCAGAACAATCCGGAAGAGGTCGTGATGCGGGCGGTCAAGGGCATGTTGCCCAAGACCAAGCTCGGCGTCAAGCAGCTGACGAACCTGCGCGTGTACCGGGATGGCGATCATCCGCACACCGCCCAGCAGCCGCGGACCGTGGAACCGGGGTAAAGTGGAGCTGACGTAATCGAGCCTGCCCCGGATCAGGGTAGTGCTTTGACGAGACGACGATCAGTCGAAAACCTGTTGGATTCTCTGGAGGTAGAAAGTTGGAGGAGCGTTATTACGCCACCGGACGCCGGAAGACCGCCGTGGCGCGCGTGTGGATGACCACCGGCACCGGCAAGATCACCGTCAACAAACGCACGGTCGGCGAGTACTTCAACGCTGCGCTGTTACAGCAGGCCCTGATGCCCTTGCGGGCGCTCGATGTCGAGAATGATTTCGACGTCTGGTGCACGGTCAAGGGAGGCGGCGTTTCCGGCCAGGCCGGCGCCCTGCGACTGGGCCTGGCCCGCGCGCTCGTCGTCGCCAATGAAGATAATCGTAAACCACTGCGCAAGCGAGGCTTCCTGACCCGCGACTCCCGTATGGTGGAGCGCAAGAAGTACGGTCGCCCCGGTGCGCGCAAGCGATTCCAGTTCTCCAAGCGTTAATACGCTGGAGGGTATGGAACATCGCGACCGAACGTGCCCGGGAGGATTCCGGACACACAATTACACACCCGGTTGGAGGATGAGGACGGGTGGCGCCATGGGGGCGTTCTCTTCATCCGCTGATGGCCGGGGAGGCTCAACCTCTGGTGGAGGAAACCATGTCTCACAAGGTAGGTCTGAAGGATCTGCTCGAAGCGGGGGTTCATTTCGGGCATCAGACCCGCAAGTGGAACCCCAAGATGAAGCCGTACATCTTCATCGCGCGCGGCGGAATCTACATACTCGATCTGCAGAAGACCCTGCGTTCGCTCAATCGCGCGGTCGACTTTCTGAACAAGGTCGGCGCCAAGAAGGGCTCGGTGCTTTTTGTCGGCACCAAGAAGCAAGCCAAGGTGGCGATCAAGGAATGCGCCGAGAAGTGCGGCATGCCATACGTGACCGAACGCTGGCTTGGCGGCATGCTCACCAATTACCAGACCATCTACAAGAGCGTGCAGAAACTCGAAAATATCGAGGCCATGATGGCCGACGGGCGCATGGAGAATTTCTCCAAGAAGGAACAGCTCGAGGTCACGCGGACCTACGAGAAGCTCAACAAGAACCTTGGCGGCATCCGGAACATGAAGGGCCTGCCGCAGGCGCTGTTCGTCGTCGACACCGCGGAAGAGGAAACCGCGGTGCGCGAGGCCAACAAGCTGGGCATCCCCATCATCGGTATCGTCGACACCAACAGCGATCCCACCGTGATCCAGTACCCGATTCCGGGTAACGACGATGCCATCCGCGCCATCTCCCTGTTTGCCAAGACGGTGGCTGCGGCCATCGAAGAAGGCAAGGCGGGGCACGCCGACGCCAAGGCTGCTGTCGAGATGGCGGCCGAGGCTCCCGAGAGCACCCCGGTCACGGCGACGCTCGATGATGTGAGCGCTGCGAAGGCCAAGGACAAGAATACCGCCAAGCCTGCCGATCCCGTCGCCGCGCCGTCCGCAACGGCCGAGGGGACAACGTCGGATCAGGCCTAGACAACAGATGAAACAGGGAAGCCCGGCCGCCTGACCGGCGCGCCGGGTTTCTTCGGAACAGATGAATCTTGCCGCCTGAGCGGCGTGGAGCGCTTGACCCGGGTGATAGGAGAGAACATGGAAATAACAGCAAAAATGGTCAAGGAACTGCGCGAGGCTACCAACGCGGGCATGATGGACTGCAAGACCGCGCTGAAGGAATGCGACGGTGACATGGACAAGGCCACCGAGTATCTGCGCAAGAAGGGCATCGCCAAGGCCGCCAAGAAGGAAGGCCGCGCCACCAGTCAGGGTATCGTCGGTTCCTATATCCACATGGGGGGCAAGGTCGGCGTGCTGGTCGAGGTCGCCTGCGAGACCGATTTCGTCGCCCGGACCGACGATTTCAACGAGATGGTCCACAACATCGCCATGCACATCGCCGCCGCCAGTCCGGTCGCCGTCGAGCGCGACGACGTGGATCCTGCGGTCATCGAGGCCGAGAAGGAGATCTACCGCGGCCAGATGCTGGAACAGGGCAAACCTGAGAACATCATTGACAAGATCGTCGAAGGCAAAGTAGATAAGTACTATAGCGAGATCGTGCTGCTCGAGCAGACCTACGTCAAGGACCCCGACATGACGATCCAGGACTACCTGAAGTCGGTCATCGGGAAACTCGGCGAGAACATGCAGATCAAACGCTTCGCGCGTTTCCAGATAGGCGCCTGAATCTGACGCTTTGACGCGTGACGAGCGTGTCACGGTAGCCGGCGGACCTGCGGGCGCGCTGCACCGCCCGGGCGTGCAGCCCGGGCTTTTTTATGCCGTGTGACGCGGTCTCCGGTTGCCACGCAGGATCTCGAGCCTGTAGCGCTCGTGTTGAAACAGGTTGGGATCTGGAACCAGGAGCAGCAACCAGTGGCGGATACGACCTTCAGAAGAATCCTGCTCAAACTCAGTGGCGAAGCCCTCATGTCGGACGACCAGCAGTTCGGCCATGGGCGGCTGGGCGCGCTGGCCGACGCCGTCGCCGAAACCGTGGGTGCGGGTGTTCAGGTGGGCATCGTCGTCGGCGCCGGCAATATCTTTCGCGCCCGTTCGGCCAACCTCGATGTCGTCCAGCGGGTTACCGCCGACCAGGTCGGGATGCTCGGTACCGTGATGAACGGCGCCGTCGTTCGCGACTATCTGCGTGCGGCGGGGCTGGCGGCGCAGGTGTTCACGCCCCGTGAGATCCAGCCGCTCAGTACGGCGTTCCGCCGGGAAGATGCCGTGTCGCTGCTGGCTTGCGGCGGTGTGGCGATCTTTGCCGGCGGCACCGGGAATCCCTATTTTACAACTGATTCGGCAGCCGCGCTGCGTGCGCTAGAGATCGACGCCGATGTGCTGGTCAAGGGCACACAGGTCGATGGCGTCTACGACCGGGATCCGCATGAGTTTGCGGACGCCGTGCGCTTCGACACCCTGACCCACCGCGAAGCCGTCGAACGGCAGCTCAAGGTCATGGACCTGACCGCCTTCACACTCTGCGCCGAGCAGGCGCTGCCGATCCTGGTCTTCGACATCGGCAACCCGAACAATCTCGTTGAGCTGGTCCGGGGAGCGCCGCTGGGCACCTGGATCAGAACGCCGGTGTCCAGCGCGGAAGCCTGACCGGCCCTGCGGCCATGACCGGGCCGGAGACATCGGGAACGGAAGTCCGGCAATCGGATTGAAAAGGAGTCGCAACCATGAGTAGTGATGCTTTGGAAATGGCTGAACTGGCCATGGATTCGGCCATGGACAACGTCAAGAACCGACTGGCCAAGATCCGGACCGGCAAGGCCACGCCGGCCATTCTCGACGGTATCCGGGTCGAGTATTACGGAGCGCAGACTCCCCTGAACCAGCTCGCCACCGTCGCTGCTCCCGAACCGCGGCTTCTGGTGGTCAAACCCTTTGATCGCGGTTCCATCGGTGAGATCGAAAAGACGATACAGGCGAGTAACCTCGGGCTCAATCCGTCCAACGACGGCATGATGATCCGGATCCAGATACCGGAACTCACCGAGGAGCGGCGGCGCGAGTTCGCGAAGATCGTGAAGGAAATCGGTGAGGACGGCAAGGTCGCTGTCCGGCGTGCGCGCCAGGAAGCCAACGATACCTTGAAGAAGGAACAGAAAGACAGCGCCATCACCGAAGACGAGATGCACAACGACCGTGGTGAAGTGCAGAAGCTGACCGATCGGTACTGCACGCAGGTCGATGAGATCGTCCAGGCCAAGGAAGCCGAGATCATGGAGATCTGAGCCTTCCCGCCCGCGACGACGTGACCGATTTTCAGGAGTTGGACCGTGGCCGGAAACGACGGCAGACCGGATAACGTGGCGGGGCAGGAGGCCGGGAGAGGACCGGTTACCGATAACCTGTCCGGCGACGAGAACCAGCTGGAAGCGCAAAGCGACGATCAGCTGATCGAGCGCATCGTGGCGCGGGGAAACGTTCCCCGGCACGTCGCCATCATCATGGATGGCAACGGACGCTGGGCACAGAAACGGTTTCTGCCGCGGGTTGCCGGCCACCGGGCCGGCCGCCACGCGGTGCGGCGTGCCGTGCGTATGAGTCGGCGTTTGGGCATCAAGGCCCTCACGCTCTACACCTTCAGCCAGGAGAACTTCAAGCGACCGGCCCAGGAGGTCGAGGCACTCTGGCTGTTTCTCCGCGAGACCCTGGCCAGCGAGCGCGACGAGCTGGCTCGCAACAATGTTCGCTTGCTGACCAGCGGCGAGCTGCAATATCTCCCGGACCAGCTGCAGAAGGCGATCGCAGAAACGGTCGCCATGCTCGCTGGGAACGACGGTTTGCTGCTCAACCTCGCCCTGGCCTACGGCGGTCGCCAGGAGATCCTGAAGGCGGCCGGCGCGGTGGCGCGGCGTGTGCAGGCGGGGGAGATCTTGCCCGACGAAATCACGGAAGCCGATTTCAGCCGCGAACTCTACACACCGGATCTTCCGGATCCCGATCTGGTGATCCGCACCAGCGGCGAATCTCGGTTGAGCAACTTCCTGCTCTGGCAGTCGGCGTATTCGGAATTGCTGATCACACCGGTGCTGTGGCCGGATTTCCGGGAACGGGACCTCTTGCTGGCGGTGGTCGACTACCAGGGTCGGCAGCGTCGCTTCGGATGCTTACCCACGGTTGAGAACCAGGACGATCTGGCCGACACGAAATCGATTCTCGATCCCGCCCGCTGGCGACGCTTGCTGAGAGTCCGACCGTGACTTCAACGCCGGAAACTCCCGACAAACCGGACACCGCAAAGGTTCCCCTGCTGCGGCGTTTCCGCAAGGCGGACATCGTGCCGCGACTGGCGGTCATCGTGCTCGGGGCGCCGTGCCTGGCGATCATCACCTTGCGGGGCGGCGTGTATTTCCTGCTCCTGATCGACCTGATCATCTTCCTCGGTATGCGTGAATTCTACGTGCTGATGTCCGCCAAGGGCTATCGGCCGTTCCAGGCGCTCGGTATCTTCTGCGGGCTGGCCGTCAGCTGGTACATGTTCCGTGGCGGCGCCGCGGTATCGTTGATCATCACCGGCACCTTGCTGGCGATCATGATCCGCGAACTGTTGCGCAGGGACATGGCCCATTCGCTCAACCACATCGCGGTCACGATTCTGGGTGTGATGTACGTGGGCTGGCTCGGCAGTCACCTGGTGATGTTGCGGGAGCTGACTGCGCCGACCGACGTGGGCAGCGACGTGGGCGCGCGGCTGGTGTTCTTCGTGGCCGCCGTGACCTGGACCGGCGACACGGCGGCGTACATGGTCGGCATCCTGATCGGTCGTCATCCCCTGTTGCCGCGAGTAAGCCCCAAGAAGACCATCGAGGGCTCGCTGGGCGGGCTCGTGGCCTCGGCGGCGGTGGGCTGGCTGTGCACGCGGACCTTCACGCCGTTTCTGACGCCGCTTTCAGGCGTGATGCTAGGCGTGGTGGCGAGCGTTTTCGGGCAACTCGGCGATCTGGTGGAGTCGCTGCTGAAGCGGGACGTCGGGATCAAGGACAGTGCGCGGTTGCTGCCGGGGCACGGTGGCGTGCTCGATCGTTTCGATTCCCTGTTCTTCTCGGGATCGGTCCTGTACTACTACTTCCGCTTCTTCGTTGTCTAGCCTGAAGCGACCCGCCGGCGGGTCACGGGCGAGGGAGGCGAGTGACTTGGCTACGGGTGGGAGCGCGACGGCGCCGCTGTACCGGTGCGGACAACCGCGAAAGCAGTTCGCCGAGCCGTTGCGCATCGTCCTGCTGGGCGCGACCGGATCGATCGGCGGACAGACCGTCGACCTGGTGCTGCACTACCCCGATCGGCTGCGCCTGGTCGCCGTGACCGCCCACCGCAGTGTCGAGCAGCTGCGTTCGGTGATCGATACCTTGCATCGCGTCTGTCCGGATCAACCGTTACCGGCGGTTGCGGTGACCGAACCGCGAGCGCACGAACAGGCTTGCGCCGACGAGGTGTTGCGCGATCTGCTCTTGCCCGGCGCGGACACGGGGCTGATCGACGCGGTGCGGCAGCCGCCGGCGGTGGACTGCGTGGTGAACGCTCTGGTGGGCGCGGTAGGATTGGCGCCGACCCTGGCGGCCGCAGGGCGCGGCGTGCGCATCGCCCTGGCCAACAAGGAATCGCTGGTTGTCGGTGGCGAACTGGTCCGTGCGGCCGTGGCGGCCGGCGACGCCGAGCTGCTGCCGGTGGATTCCGAGCATTCGGCCATCGCCCAGTGCCTGGTCGGCCGGCAAGCGTCCGAGATCGCCAACCTGATCCTGACCGCCTCGGGAGGGCCGTTCCGCGACTGGCCGGCGTCTGCGCTGGCCGACGTGTCGCTCGAGCAGGTGCTGAACCACCCGACCTGGGACATGGGTCCCAAGATCACGGTCGATTCGGCGACCCTGATGAACAAGGGACTCGAGGTGATCGAGGCGCATCATCTGTTTGGTCTACCGTACGACCAGATCGAGGTGGTGGTGCATCCGGGCTCGTACGTCCACTCGCTGGTCGAGTTTCGCGACGGCGCGCTGCTGGCCCAGCTCGGTAGCCCCGACATGCGAGTACCGCTGCTTTACGCCATCAGCGGGGAAATGCGTTGGCCGCTGGCAACCGAGCGGCTAGACTTGGTGCAAGCCGGTAAGCTCGAATTCGCGGCGCCGGATCCAGAACGATTCCCCTGCCTGCGGCTGGCTCGCGAAGCCGGGCGTGAAGGTGGGCGTATGCCTATTGTGTTGAACGGCGCCAACGAGGTTGCCGTCGCCGCCCTGCTCGAGCGCCGGATCGGATATCTCGATATCCCGGCCGTCATCGAACAGACGCTGGCGACCAGCGACGGCGGCCCGGTACACGATCTTGAACACGCCCTGGCCGTCGACCGCGAGGCGCGGGCTGTGGCGAGAACGTTTGCCGGATCGAGCTAGCGTCCGGAAGCGACGAACCAGAGGGACCGCGGACGAGAGAGTCAGAGGAACAGCGTGTCGACTAACTTGTTATTTACCATTTTCGCCTTTGCGCTCACTCTGGGGCTGGTGGTCATCGTCCACGAGCTGGGGCATTTTCTGTTCTGCAAGCTGTTTGGTGTCTACGTCAAGACCTTCTCGCTCGGTATCGGGCCCAAGCTGCTGCGTAAACGCTTTGGCGAGACCGAGTACGTGCTGTCACTGATTCCCTTCGGCGGCTACGTCAAGATGGCCGGCGAAGGGCTGATGGAAGAGATCCAGGACACCGGCACCTGGGAAGAACGTAAGTACCCTCTGGGCACCGAGGAAGGCAACCGGGAGGCCGCCGAACTCGATCTGCATATTCCCGAATCGCGGCATCTCAACAACCGTCCCGCCTGGCAGCGTCTGCTGGTGTTCATCGCCGGTCCGCTGTTCAACCTGTTGCTGGCCTTCCTGGTCTATGCGGGCATCGTGCTGCAGGGCGGCATGTGGGAAGTGCCGTTCACGCGCGTGGGTGCGCTCAGCGCCGACTCGCCGGCCGCAACGGCCGGTTTCGAAGTGGGCGACCAGATCCTGTCGGTCGACGGTCTGCCGGTGACGGTGTGGGAAGAAATCATGAACGGGATCGTCACGCCGAGCATCGACGCGGCCAACACGCCGCAGCCGGTGACGGTCGAGATATCCCGTGACGGGCTCAACCAGCAGCTGACGATCGTACCGGATTTCCTGCCCGACCAGCAGCGCTGGCTCGTCGGCATCGAGCCCTGGGATACCACGATTGGTCTCGTGCAGCGAGGCGGACCCGCAGCCGAGCTCGGCCTGCGGGAGGGCGACGTGATCCTGGCGCTCAATGACGAGCCGGTCACCTCGTTCGGCGCCATCGCCCGGATCATCAATCAGAGTGGTGGCCAGCAGGTGCTGGTGCGCTGGCAGCGTGACGGCGAGATACTCGAAGGTGTCGTGGTGCCGGAGATGGCCGAGGTGGCGCCCGACTCGATGGTCGGCCGGATTTTCATTGATCGGCAGTACGTCAATCGCGACGTGAGTTTCGTTGACGCCCTGGTCTTCGGCGCGGAGCGCACCGTGATGACGGTGCAGGCCACGCTCGATGTACTCTACCGTTTCGTCGCCGGGCGTCTGGGGCTGCAGGCCGTCGGCGGTCCCATCCGGATCGGTCAGGTCGCGGGAGAGATGTTGCGCTGGAGCTTTGCGCACCTGATGGCGTTCATCGCGTTCTTCTCGGTGAACCTGTTTCTGCTCAACCTGCTGCCCATACCGGTGCTCGACGGCGGTCACGTGCTGTTCCTGATCGTCGAGGTGGTGATCCGAAGGCGGGTTCCGGAACGGTTCCAGGCCATCGCCACGCAGGTCGGACTGATCATCCTGATGCTGTTCATGACCTTCGTGGTGGTCGTGGACGTCTGGAAAGTGACCGGTCACTAAGCCTGCCGGTCAGCGCTGATCGTCACCGGGCGGACTGTTCTGGGGCAGGGGATCGGGCAGCGGGGCTGTGAGCCGGCGGATCTCCGGCGCCAGAACCAGGGAATCGCGTTCGGCGGCCAGGATGCGGTGCAACAGGTCCTGCAGCACCTCGGCCCGCACGGGTTCGAGCGAAAGCCCGCGCCGGGTCTCGGCCAGCGAGTCGTCGCCCCAGGCGGCGGCCAGCGAATCGAGTACGGCGTGACCGTTGGCCGAATCGACCAGCGTCACCGCGCGTGCGCGTTCGAGCACGACGAATCGTTCGACGTACTGTTGTTCGGCCGGCGCCAGGTCGGCCAGTTGCATCACGGTCGGCTGCGTCTGGCAGCCCGGCAGCATAACGGCGGTGCATGCGAACGGGATGGTACACAGCAGGATGATCCGTAGGCTGGTGCTCAACGTGTTTCCCCTGATTATCGTTTTAGCGCTCGGCTCTCGAACCGCCAACCTGGTTCATTATCGACAGGTCTGGGCAACGGGCAAGGGAAGAATGCTTTGAGTTGGCGTCGGTTCCCCAGAAATCCGTGTTCGGCCGTCTGCCTGGCGTTGCTCGCGGTGGGCGCATTGGCGGGACCGGCGGCCGGGGATCCGGAACTGGATTACGGCCTGCCTCAGCACGAGCTCTCCGAGATCGTGCTGACCGGGAACGAGACCTTCTCCGAGGACGAGCTCGAGGACATCCTGCAGATCAGCGAACCGGGTTTTCTGCGTCACCCGTTTTCGCCTCAGACCTACCGGCCGGATCTGATGGAGACCCAGATCCGCCTGCTGCGCCAGTTCTATCGCAAGCGCGGTTTTCATGAGGTCGCGGTCAGCCTCGACAGCATACGGACCGACGAGGAACTCGGCGACCTGCTCTATTTCGGTATCGTCGAAGGGCCGCGCGCCTACATCGACGAGGTACATTTCGTGGGGCACGAGCCCTTCAGCGACGAGACTTTGCGCGATCAGATCGAACATGTGGTCGGCAAGCCCGCGCCGGCGGATTTGAATCACCTCGGCGGCGACATCTATGCCATGCGGTCGTTGTACTGGGACGAGGGCTACCTGCACGTGCGCATCGACCCCGCCATGACCCTCGAGGCGACCGCGGACACCGCCGTGATCTCGGCGGCCGTGGAGTACCGTTTCGATCCCGGACCGCAATACAGCATCGGCAGTATTCGGGTCGAGGGCAACCGGTTGACCCGCGACGACCTGATCCTGCGCGAACTGCGGGTTCGCCAGGGGGAGGTTCTGTCCTGGCGGTCGGTGGAGCAGTCGCGCCAGCAGATGCTCGACACCTCGTTGTTCCGGGACGTCGCCATCTTCCCGCTGTTTCCCGACAGCACCCGGGCCCTGGCCGATCTGTCCATCAGGGTCGTCGAGCGCAAGCCTGCGTTCTACGAGCTCGGCGCCGGCGTGGGCAGCCGGGAACGCTTGCGTTTTCTGGGCGCCTGGGGACACAACAACCTCTGGGGCTCCGGCCGGCGCGTGACCGTGCGCAGCAAGGTGACCTGGAACGTCGAGGAGATACTGGGCCACGCCGTGCCCCTGGACGACGGCGAGTTCAACCACCGCACCGACGTGTTTTATACCAACCCGCACCTCTGGGGCAGCCGCTTCAGCTTCGACACCAACGCCTATCTCAAACGCGAGACCCGCGGCGAATCCGGGCTCAATCTGACGACCCACGGTTTTCTCGTGGGTACCAACTGGCGCGGGGGCCTGCGGGTGCGGAACCGGGCCGGTGTCCAGCTGAAGGAATCCGATCCCCACCTGCACCCGCGGGCGCCCGACTGGCTGAAGACCCGTTTCGAAAACGCCCGGGTAACCCTGACCCAGACGCGCTCGGCGTACTACACGATTTCCATCGACGAACGCAGCGACGTGTTCCGCCCGGTCGGCGGGCAGATGTTCAACTCGCAGGCGATTATCGCCGGCGGACCGCTGGGCGGCGACAACAGCTTCGTCAAGTGGTCCGGTTCCTGGCACCGGTACGAGCGATTCCTGCTGGGCGGCGTGCTGGCGCTGCGGATCCGGCTCGGCGCAGCCGGACCCTACGGCGGTTCGAGCGCCCGGGGCGCCGACGGTGTACCCTACGACGAACGGTTCTTCGCCGGCGGCGTGTCCTCGGTGCGCGGGTACTTGCAGAACAGTCTCGGTCCCCAGATACTCAGCCAGACGGAACTGGACAGCCTGGAATTCAGCTCCGACGTGCCCTTGCCCGACTACCCGGCCCGCGGCGGCAATTTCCAGCTGTTGACCAATGCCGAATGGCGCTTCCCCTTGCCGGTTCTATCACGTTGGAAACTGAGCAGCGTGGTTTTTGTTGACGGAGGCAACGTCTGGTCCAATCTGGAGGATATCCGGGTGCGGGGTTTCCGCTGGCGCTCGTATCCACTCGAGTTCGACGATCCGACGGCGACCAAGACCTGGGACTACCGCTACAGCGTGGGCACCGGGTTACGACTCGATACGCCGTTCGGCCCGTTCCGGATCGATGTGGGCTTCCCGTTGAAACGGGCCCGGTACGAGATGCCCGAATGGACGCGCAACGCCGCGGAATCGGCGGCCGACGCGGCCGCCGAGGGTGACGAACCGACCATCGTCATTACCGATGACAAGGTGGTGTACCACTTTTCCCTGGGGTATCCCTTCTGAGGAGAGCGAGCACGGTGCACGCACGCCTGACACGCCTGCCGATATTGATCGCCTGGATTCTCGTCCTGGGCGTCGTGGTCTATCTCGGCACGCATCCTCGTCTCGTGGCGCCCTTCGCCTCCCGGCTGATCAGTCGCAACCTGCTACAGGATCTCGGGGGCACGGTGCGGGTGGACGAGTATCGGTTCCGCGCTCTGCGTGGCGTCGATGTGTACGGCGTATCGGCGACCTTTCCCGGTCGCAACGGCGATCTGACCATCGTTTCCATCGACACGCTCTCGATCGACTACCGGCTCAAGGAACTGCTCGGCCGATCCCGCCGCCTGCGCCAGGCCGTGGTCAAGAACGCCCAGATCTTCATCCACCTGGCGGACCGGCAGGAGAAGGCGGTTAGCCGCGAGCTGGATCTGCCCTGGCTGAGCATCGACCTGCTGCGGATCGAGGATTCGTCCTTGAGCGTGTCCGGACCGGACGGTCGCCTGCGGGAAAACATCCCCACCCTCAACTGGCGCGGCGAGGTACGCTCCGGCGCGAACCTCCAGCTCACCTGTCGCAACGCCGACATCGACTGGGCGAGCCGACACAGCCGCCTGAGCCGTCTGCACGGCGACCTGGTCTTCGACGGAGAGGGCGTCCGCACCCCTGAACTCGGTGGGCAGTTCAACGACAAGGACGTGGACCTCGTGGGCGGGCGCCGCTGGGACGGCACGCTCGACCTGCGGATCAGCGGGCGTGACGTGGTGACGGCCGAGGTCGAGGATCTGCTCGACATGACCCTGGGTTTCGTTGCCGAGGGCGATCTGGACGCCTCGTTCGCCACCAGCGGCGAGAACCTGCTTTTCGACGGTACCTTCGACGGCGTGCTCGAGGGCTACCGCATGGAACAGGTGCACGGGCAGGCGACCTTCGCACCCGAACGGGTCCACTTTTCCTCCCTGGTCGGCCGGGTGAACGAGGCCTGGTTCTCCGGAACCGCCGACTTCGATATTCGCGATCCGGAAGCGGTGAATTTCACCCTCGATGGCGAGGTCGCCGACGTGGATCTGAGTCGCGACCTGGTGCCGGAAGAGGAAGACCTGCCGCAAACCGCGGGTGGCGGACACCTGACCATCTACCACGGCGAAAACCCGCTGGTGACCCGAGTGACGGGCGAGCTCCATGACGGTCGCATCGAGATGATTCCCTTCGATACCTGCCTCGTCGACGTCACGGCGCGGGCTCAGCAGCTGGTCTTCGATCGGATCGACCTGCGCTACGCCGGCTTGCGGGCGCAGCTGACCGGCGCGGCGGACAGCAACCGGTTCTTCGCGGGAGAACTGGCCGTCGAGGTCAGCGATCTGACAACCTTACCGCCCCAGTGGGGCTGGCCGGCCGTGGCGGGAAGACTGCAGGGCTCGGGCACCGTTACCGGCCCCGAAGACAGACTCGATTTCGCCGGCGCCATGACCCTGCACGATTTCGCCCTCGACCCTCTGGAAGCCCGGTACAGCGATGTCGTCCTCGCCGTCGGCGATATGCTCAACGAGCCCACGGTCGCGGCGCGTGTCGAGGGCCGCGGTTTCGCCCTGGGCGGCGTGCCGCTGGGGCGACACTTCGTGGTGGGATCGGCGTCGCGTAGCGGCGCCCGGGTCGATTCCTTCCGGACCACGCTCGGCGATTCGACCATCGTTTTCCGCGGGCAGGCGGCCTTCACCGACAGCCTCACCGATTTTCGCGTCGCGGATTTCTGGATCGACCTGGAAGGCAATCGCTGGACCATGTCCGAACCGGCGGAATTCCACGCCGGCGAAGGCGCGTTCGTCCTGCCCGGCGTGCACCTGGAATCGGCGTCGGGTACGCTGGATCTGGTCGGGGCGCTCGAGCGGGACGGGGTGCTCTACGGCTCGCTGCAACTGCGTCGTTTCGAACTCGGGCTGTTGAATCCGTTTCTGCCGGCGGGTTCGGCGCTGACCGGCGAAACGACGGCGTCGGCCCGGCTCGCCGGCACCGTCGACGCACCCGAGATCAGCTTGACGGCTGACGTCAGCGACTGTCACTTCGACCTGGCGCAGATTCACGCCCTGCACGTGGCCGGCGACTACGGCCGCGGCCGGGTGACGGTCGATACACTGCGGGTGGAAACCAACCACGGTGTGGCACGAGCGTCCGGCAGCATCGAGAACCGCGGCGTTCCCCTGACCGAATTCTGGCCCGGCGCGACGCTGGCTCTCGAGCTGGACGTCGAAAAGGGCGACTGGGCGTTTGTCGACCAGTTTCAGTTGCCGGCGCTCGAACGCATCGCCGGCGAGTTCACGGCGCAGCTGCGGGTGGCGGGCGCCACCGACGACCCCCTGCTGACCGGTGCGATGGTCAGCGAACCATTCCACATCCACTGGCTGCACCTGGACCGAATGTCCGGCCACGTGCGCGTCGACACCGATCAGCTCGTGCTCTCCGGGCTGGTGGGCAACCAGGACGACTTCGAACTCGCCGGCCGGGTGGAGGTGCCGCTGCGGTTCGACCTGCTCTCCGAACCGGTCAGTCCGGAAGACGGGCCGTTCTACATGCGGCTCACGGTACCCGAAGGCACCGATCTGGCACCCCTGTCCGAGGCCACCAACGCCTTCGTCGAGACCAGCGGCCGTGGGTGGGGCGACGTCGTGATCTCGGGTCCGGCGATTCATCCCTTCTACCAGGGTACCGTGTCCATCGAGAACGGACGCTTCATCCTGCGCGGTCTCGAGGAGATCTACCACGATTGCCACGCCACCGGCGAGTTCTCGGGCGATGTGCTCACCCTGGACGATATCCGGGGCCGGGAGGGTTTGCGGGGCAGCTTCGCCGGCCGGGGCGAGGTTAGATTTGCCGGTTTGCTGCTCGAGAATTTCGCCCTCGATCTGGCTCTCGACCGATTCCTGGTCGCGTCGATTCCCGACTTTCGCGTCCTGGTCAAGACGGACCAGGCGCGCATGACCGGCCGCAAGGTTGGCCCCGACAGCCTGCTGGTGCCGGCGTTCAGCGGTGAGCTCGAGGTGATCAAGGCGCGCTACACCGGCGATTTCTCCGAGAAACCGGGCGCCATCGATCCCCGGATGGGCACGGTGGCACCGGACTGGCTGGCCGATGTCCACGTGGTGGCGCCGTCGCGGTCGGTCTGGCTGGCGAACCGCACCATGGAACTGGAGATCGGCGGCGACGTGAATCTGGTGCGCGACCTCGACGGCATGTATCTGCGCGGCTCGCTGAACATCGACGCCGGCCGTATTCCCGTGTTCAACAACGACTTCAAGGTCGTCCGCGGCAACCTGGATTTCAGCCGCGAGGTGGGCCTGGAACCGCGGGTCGATCTGGACGCCGAAACGCAGGTGCGGGTCAAGACGCGCTACATGGGCGACAGCATCGTCGAGCGCATCATGGTCAACATTTCCGGTTCGGTGTACGAACCCGAGACCACCTTTTCGTCCGAGAGTGGTTTCAACCGGGAAGGTATCGAACGCATGTTGCTCGGACTGTCGCCGTACGCGGATCAGGAGGGGATGGTCGGCCGTTTGACCAACAGCTCCATCCGCGCCGGTTTCAATCTGCTCGAGCGGGAGATCGCGGGCAGCGTGCCCTTCCTCGATACCATCGAGATCGACCAGATCCAGCGGGAACAGGTGGACGGCGCCATGGGCCTGGATCCGCTGGTCGGGGTTGGCAAGTACGTGCTGCAGGACCTTTATATTAAGTATGCCACCTGGCTGAGCCAGGAGGATCGCGATATCCTGGTCGAGTACCAGATCTCCGACCACCTCCTGTTGCAGTCGGCGATCCGCCGGCGGCTGGACGAGTACAACGGCGAGGATGCGTACAACCTCGATCTGAAGTACCGGCACGAGTATTGACACACCGGCGGGACGCGCCCGGAATTCGGACACCGCGTGACCGGGGGAGACGACGATGAGAACCAAGAATGGGCAGGTCCGGATCGGCAGCGGACACGGATTGCCGTTGTCCACGGTTATGGCGCCGGCACTGTTGCTGGCGGCGATGCTGCTCGCGTCGTTGCAGCCCGGTGCGGCGACGGCCGCCGGCTACGGCAAGAACAAGGTGCAGGTGCGTCAGCTCGAGTGGCAGACCCTGACCACGCCGCACTTCGAGATCCACTTCTACGACGGGGCGGAGGAGCTGGCCGTGCGGGCGAGCATCATCGCCGAACAGGCCTATCAGGAGTACGCCGCCCGTCTCGATCGTGATCTGCCCTGGCGCGTGCCCTTCATCCTGTACTCGTCGCACAACGATTTCGCGCAGACCAACATCTCCGATGCGCTGATCGGCGAGGGCACCGGCGGCTTCAGCGAACCTTTCCGCAACCGCATGGTCCTGCCCTACAATGGCTCGCACGCGGAGTTCGTGCACGTGATCCGTCACGAGCTCGTGCACGTGTTCATGTTCGACATGGCGTTCGGACGGCGCGGCGGCAACGTGGGCCGCAGCTACCTGTTCAACATTCCGCTCTGGTTCGCCGAGGGCATCGCCGAATGGCTCAGCGCCGGCTGGGACAAGGAAGCGGACATGTTCATGCGCGATGCCGCCATCAACGACTACCTGTACCCGCTGGACCGGGTGGGCGGTTTTCTGGTCTACAAGGAGGGCCAGGCGGCCATGCGTTTGCTCGGCGAACGCTACGGCAGCGAGAAGCTGATCGATTTCTGGCGGGCGATCGGTCGGGTGCGCAGCGTCGAACGCGCGCTGGGGCTGGTCTACGGACTGAGCGTGGAGGATCTGAACGAGCTGTTCCTGAAGACCTTGCGGCAGCGTTACTGGCCCAGCTACGGCAACCTGGAGGAACTCGAGGACATCGCCCGGCCCTTGACCGACCACATCGAGGAAGGCGCTTTCTTCAACGAGAGCGCAGCCATCAGCCCGGACGGCGACCTGGTGGCGTTCCTGTCGGACCGGGAAGGCCTGATCGACCTCTATCTCATGTCGGCCATCGATGGCCAGATCCTGCGGCGCCTGGCCCGTGGCCACCGTTCCAGCACCTACGAGTCGTTTCACACCCGGCGCAGCGGCATCAGCTTCGACCCGACCGGCACGCAGATCGCCGTGGTCGCCAAGTCGGGAAACCGCGAGACCCTGCACCTGATCGACGTGAACGAGGGCCGCGAACGCCGGTCCTTCGCCCTGGACTTCGATGTGGTCTCCTGGCCGTCATGGTCGCCCGACGGCGAGACCATCGCCCTGACGGGCACGCGTCTGGGCCGGACAGATCTGTACCTGCTGGATCTGGACGGCGAGTGTGCGGCCCCGCTGACAGCCGTCTTCGGCGAGGGTGAGGCGCTACCGGGCGGCGGCCGCCTGCTTCGCCTGACGGACGACATCGGCGACGAGAGCATGCCCGCCTGGTCGCCCGACAGCCGCCGCCTGGCCTTTGCCTTCAATCCGGCCGCCGAGATCGAATTCGAGTTCGAGATCGACGGTGACGGAACCAAACGTCTGCTCTGGGCGCGTCCGGTCACCGAACTCGCCAACGGCTCCGCGCGTACCGCGCCGGCCGGCAACATCATGCTGCTCGATCTGGACAGCGGCCGTCGCGCGAGTCTCTTTGCGCAGGAGGGCAGTACCGCGAATCCGGTGTGGCTCGACGATTCGAGTCTGTGTCTGATCGCGGACCACGAGGGTATCGACAACCTGGCGTTCGTGCGCCTCGATACGACGGGCACACAGGTCCGCGAGCGGCGTTTCCTCACCAACGTCCTGGGCGGATTGAGCAATCTGTCGTACTCCGGCGCGGCCGATCGCCTGCTCTTCACCGGCTTCAGCGGCGCGGGGTACGATGTGTACGCCGTCGAGAATTTCCGGTCCCAGTGGTCGCAGCGCGAACCCGCGGGTGATCCGCCCGGCCCGATCACCCTGGAGCCGCCGCCGATCGTGACGCGCCAGTCGCCGCCGGATTCGGTGATTGCACCCGAGCGGGTAGGCCTGATCGAAGCCTACCGGCCTCGCTTCACCCTCGACACGAGCCAGGCTCTGGGCGGCGGCGGGGTCTACTTCAACTCGGGCGTGGGCCTGGGCATGGCCAACATGATCCACCTGAGCGATCTGATGGGCGATCGCCGCATGAGTTTCCTGCTGAACTTCTACAGCTCGTTCGAGAACAGCGACATCTCGGTGTCCTACTACTCGCTCAAGCGGCGTTTCGACTACGGCGTCGGCGTCTTCCACTACAGCAACTACTACAATTCCATCATGACCAGCGTGGGTGAGCTGCTGTCGGACCAGACCTTTTTTCGCGAACGCAACTACGGCCTCTTCGGCCTGATCAGCTATCCGCGCAATACCTTCCAGCGCTTCGATCTGGAAATGCAACTGTTGACCTCCGACCGCACGAACTACGATTACGGCGACGGGCTCTACCTGGTCGAGGGCGATCGGCGGCTGAGCCGGCTCGTGCAGCCGACCTTGTCCTACGTCAGCGACTCGGCGCTGTACGGAAATTTCGGACCCATCGCCGGCGGACGCTGGACGCTGAGCCTGTCGCAGGCGGTGCCCCTGTCCAGCTCGAGTCTGCAGCGGACCACCACCGTGTTCGACTGGCGCAAGTACTGGCTGCCCTGGCGGCGCAACAGCTTCGCCATCCACCTGACGGCGGCCTACAGCGGCGGCAACGATCCGCGCGCCTTCTTGCTCGGCGGCCCCTGGACCCTGCGCGGTTACGACTACTTCGATTACCGGCAGGTCACCCATCTGGCCGGCCCGCGGCTGCTCCTGGCGAGTTTCGAGTACCGCCTGCCGCTGGTCGACTATCTGATCTTCGGCTGGCCCTTCCAGTGGGGGCTGACCAACGTCGGCGCCACGATGTTCTTCGACATGGGCACCGCCTGGCACGACAAGGTGCAGCTCTTCGGCCACGACGAACACGACGACTGGGGATTCCGGGACTTGCGCGGCGACTGGGGCCTTGGTATAAGAACGCGTGTCGGTTTCCTGCCCTTGAAGTTCGACTGGGGCTGGAAAACCGATCTGCGCCGCTCACAGTCGGCGATCTTCCAGTTCAGTATCGGCCCGGAGTTCTGATTCAACGCCCCAGCCCTCGCAGCGGCTACCTGGCGCGGCGCGGCGCGGCGGTGCTGTACCTCTTGCAGCGGAGCAGCCTTGAACGACATCCTCACGACACTGAATCCTGACCAGCATGCCGCGGTGACGGCCGACGACGGACCGGTTCTCGTGGTGGCGGGCGCCGGCAGCGGCAAGACCCGGGTACTGACCACGCGCATCGCCTGGCTGCTGCGCGAGCGCGGCGTGTCGCCCGGACAGGTGCTGGCCTTCACGTTTACCAACAAGGCCGCCCGCGAGATGCGCGAGCGGGTCGGCGCTGCGCTGGGCGAGGATCGCGCGCCGTGGTGGATCGGCACCTTCCACGCCACCGGCCTGCGCATCCTGCGCGCCGACGGCCAGCACATCGGCGTCAAGGCCAACTTCTCCATCTACGACAGCGACGACAGCCTGCGGCTGGTCAAGGCCGCCGTGGCCGAGCTGAAGCTCGATCCCAAGCAGTTCCAGCCCGCATCGCTGCGCGCGATGCTCTCGACCTGGAAGAACGAGGACCGGCCGCCGGACCAGGCGCTCGCCGGCGCCGGCAGTTTCGTGGAGGAGAAGGCGGCGGCGGTGTACCGCGTCTACGAGAAGTCGCTGGTCGACTGCAACGCCCTCGATTTCGACGATCTGATCCTGCGTACGGTGCATCTGCTCGAGCAGGTGGCCGAAGTGCGCGAGAAGTACGCCGACCGGTTCCGGCACGTGCTCGTGGACGAATTCCAGGACACCAACAAGCTGCAGCTGGTGCTGTGCAAGTTGCTGTCGAGCCGCCACGGCAACCTCTTCGTGGTGGGCGACGACGACCAGTCCATCTATTCCTGGCGCGGCGCCCGCGTCGAGAACATGCTGCGTTTCGACGAGTTTTTTCCCGGTACCCGCACCTTCCGGCTGGAACAGAACTACCGCAGCTGCGGCAACATCCTGGCGGCGGCCAACGCGGTGATCGCCTGCAACAAGCAGCGCAAGGGCAAGAACCTGTGGACCAGCGAGGACGACGGCGAACCGCTGCGGGTCGAGGAGTACCTGGACGGCGAAGACGAGGCCGCGCGGCTGGCGGCCGTCATCCAGGCGGAAGAAGCCCGGGGTGCGACGCGCGGCGATGTGACGGTTCTGTACCGGACCAACGCCCAGAGCCGGCTGCTGGAAGACGCCTTGCGACGCGCGACGATCCCCTACCAGATCGTCGGCGGGCTGCACTTCTACGACCGGCGCGAGGTGCGCGACCTGCTGGCCTACCTGAAGCTGGTCGCCAACCCCAGCGACCAGATCTCGGCCCTGCGGGCGATCAACGTGCCGAAGCGGAAGATCGGCAAGACGACCTGCACCCGCTTGCAGCGGCTTGCCGCCGCCGAGGAACTGACCCTGGGCGAGGCGGCCGCGCGGGAGAACCTGCTGGAGCGGGAACTGGCGCCGGCGGCCTGCCGCCGGGTGCGCGACTTCTTCGACCAGATGACCCGCTGGCGGGCCGGCGCGTCCGGCCTGCCTGTGCCGGATCTGCTGGAACGCATCCTCGAGCAGACCGACTACTTCCGTTTCCTGGAAGACGACGACCGCGCCAGCGCCGCCACGCGCAAGGAGAACGTGGCCGAGCTCGTGAACGCGACCCACGCCTTCCACGAACAGAGCGGCGGCGGCACCCTCGACCAGTACCTCGAGCAGGTGGCGCTGATCGCCGATCCTGACACCATCCGAGAAGGTGAAGGCGTCGTGCGGCTGATGACGATCCACACGGCCAAGGGGCTCGAGTTTCCCGTCGTGATCCTGACCGGTTGCGAGGACGAATTGCTGCCTCACGTTTCGAGCTCCGCGGAGGATGCCGGGCTCGAGGAGGAGCGCCGCCTGTTCTATGTCGCCCTGACCAGGGCGCGCCGGCGGATCTACCTGCTGCACGCGACGCGCCGCCGCCGTTTCGGCGCCTACGAGAGCAGCCTGCCGTCGCGCTTCCTGGCGGAGCTGCCGGACGATCTCGTGCGCCGTACGCGCCAGCCGAGCAGCTATCAGCAGCCGGTGGCGTCCACGCTCTTCGGCAGTGGCCGGCAGGGGAGTAGCACTCGCGCGGCCTACCGCGCGCCACGCACGCAGGCGAGCACGTCCAAGCCGGTGCGTCCCGAGGACTGGCTCGCGCGCAACCGGAAGCCGAAACCGGCCGCCGACTGGGACGCCGACGTCTCCCAGGTGGACCAGTCGCCGTACTTCGAAGGCCAGACGGTCAGCCACGGCACCTTCGGCGCCGGCGTGGTCGTGCGCGTCGAAGGCTACGGCGACGACCTGAAGGTCACGGTGGATTTCCACGAGGCCGGGCGCAAGCATCTGCTGCCGCGGTTTGCGCCGCTGGTGCCTATCGATTGAACGGGTGCGGTTGCGTGTCTGGTGGTCGCTCCGGAGCGTTTTCTCGTGCCTTGCCGGCTCGGCGAGTTGCCCCGGGGCAAAATCACGTGCGCGTAGTGACCATGACGGTCGTATCGACGTCGATTAGCGAATCAACGTGATCTGCTGCACCGCCCGTGTCGGTTCCGATTTCATCTCCAACCAGTACGAACCAGAGGGCAGCGGGCGGCCGTCCGCATCGGCGCCGTCCCAGTGCCAGAGGTAAGGGGTGACGAGGTCGTTGGCGCTCAAGGGGCCCAGGTCCCAGCGGGCGACCAGCCGACCGCGCACGTCGTAGAGCGAGCACACGACGTCGGCGTTGTCGCGCAGCACCAGCGGTACGTCGGCGCCCTCGATGCCCACCGGGTTGGGGAAGGCGGGCAACAGGCGCAGCAGCGGCGGCGGCGCGGCGCGGAAACGCAGCAGCGAGCGGCCTTCCGGATCGATGGTCACGGCAACGTTCGGGTCGGGCGCCGACCAGACGAAGCGATGTTCCCGCTCCGTGATCAGTGGCGCCTCCGCGTGGTGCCAGGCGCCGCTGTCGAGGTGGATCGGCAGACGTATCTGGAAGAGCGGATCCTGTAACTGCCGCACCGTCACTTCCACGCCATAGCCGTCATTCCCCCGCAGCGTGTGGCTCTCGATGGACAGTTCCGGAACCAGATCGGTCTCGAGCCAGGGCGTGAAGAACGGCTCGGTGTCGAAGCCGGCGGCGGCCGAGACGGCGTCGATCAGATCAGGCGTCGTCACGTTGCCGAACTCCAGGTGCGGATCGGTGACGTAGTCGCGCAGGAAGGTGAAGAACACGTCGTCGCCAATGACGTCACGCAGCATGTGCAGCACCCACGCGCCCTTGTCATAGACCAGCGAGTTGAGGATCGGGTCGGGATCACTCAGGGTGCCCTCGCCGCGAAAAAGCTCCTCGTGCCGGCCGGGGCCGTACTCGATCATGAAGCTGTCGTAGGCCGCGACACCATAGCGGTGCTCCAACCAGAGCGCCTCGCTGTAGCGGGCGAAACCCTCGTTGAGCCAGATGTCGGGCCAGGTGGCCGGGGTGAGCGCGTTGCCGAACCAGTGGTGGGCGAGCTCGTGCAGAAAAACGGTCTCCCAGCGGCGGTCGCCGGTGATCAGGGTTTGCCCGATGCTGGTCGCGGTCTGGTGTTCCATGGCGCCGCCGTAAACGATCTCCGCCTGGCCGTATTTTTCGCCCTGGAAAGGATAGGGGCTGAGCAGATCCTCGAGAAACTGCAGCATGTCGCAGGTCAGCGCGAGATCGTACTCGGCGTCCTGGCGGTCCTCGGGATATACGTAGTAGGACAGGGTCACCATCTGCTCGCGGCCCGGGCATTCCTCGTGCCAGACCGAGTAATCCGACGCCGCCACAGAGATCAGATACGTGGCGATGGGGTAGTTCTCCTGCCAGGCGAAGCGGCGCCAGCCTGCCTCGGGCGTGCTTTCCTCGACCAGTACGCCGTTGGACACCGCCACCAGCGTGTCCGGTACCGTCAACGCGATGTCGGCGGTGGCCTTGTCGTGAGGGTGATCTTTGTTGGGCCACCAGGTGTGGGAGAATGACGGTTCGCCGACGGTGCAGATGACCGGTCCGAGCGGTGGCCCATGGTTGGGCGCGTTGTGGGTGCTGAAGCGCATACCGAAGGCGCTGATTCCCCACACGTGCTGTTCCCAGGGCCGGCCGTGATAGTGCACGAGCATCGTGCCGACGCTGTCGGCGGGCACGATCTGTGGCAGCGTGATGACCAGGCTGTCCGCCTCGTGCACGAATGCGGTGGTCAGGCCGTTCCAGCTCGTGCTGTCCACCGTGAGCCGGCTGGACAGGTCCAGCAGGACCCGTTGCAGGGCTTCTTGCGCGGCCGCCAACCGGATGGCGACACTGCCGTCGACCGTTCGGGCCGAGGGGTCGAGTTTCAGGTCGAGGCCGTAGTGCAGGACGTCATAGCCGCGGGTGCCGGTGGCCGGTTCACCGGCCGTGCGGGCCGCCGGCAACAGCAATATCCCGACGGCGACGACGAGCGCCGCCCGTGTCGATAGTCGAGCGAACTGTCTTCGCCGTCGACGAGGATGTTTAGCGAGTAGTCCGTGCATCTGCATCCACCAGCAGAGATCTCAGGGTCGAATCAGAATGTAGGTCATTGTGCATCATACCCAATCCGGTCGCGTCTGGCCCGTAGAATCTAGCGTTGGTCCGACCGAAACTGCATCTTAACGGAAAAAGCCGCCGCCCCGATCGCGTGGTGACAACCTCGATTACCGGGTCGCCGCGCTGCGTCTTGCGACGATGTCGCCTCGACCTCGCAGCCGGCGTCGATGCCATCGACCGCGACCGGTCAGCTTCCGAGACCGGCACCGAATGCGCCCTCGCGCCGTCCGATTGCATTTTCCGCGGCGGCGCCGCCTGTGCGGGCGCGATTCTGGCCTGTCGTGCGCCGAACTCCTCCCGCCGACGAACCACCTCCCGGTCTGGAGCAGTGTGATGAAGGGTATCGAACGAGTATGGCTGGCCGGCCCGCTGCTGGCCGTGCTGTTGCTGGGGTTGCCGATGTTGAATCCGCAGGAAGCGCGGGCCGATGTGCTCATCGCCGAGGTCCTGGCCGATCCGGCCACCGACTGGGACGGTGACGGCGAGGTGGACTACAAGGACGACGAATGGATCGAGGTGGTCAACACCGGACCGTTGACCGTCGATCTCGCCGAATACTGGTTGCGCGACGGCCTGGGCGAGACGCCGCACTTGAACCTGTCGGGGACGCTGGTGCCGGGCGCTGTCGCCGTCTTCTACGGGAGCGACGCCTTGTTGTGGCAGCAGGAAAACGATGCCGGTTCGTCCGGCTTCAGCCTTAACAACGGTGGCGACACCGTCGAGCTGCTGATCACCCTATCGGGTCCCGACGACTTGCAGGTGGTGGACGCCTACGTGTACGCAGCCCACGAGGCCGAGGACGACCGGGCCAGCGGACGCCTGCCCGGAACGCTGGATTGGGCGTTGTTCGATGGTTTGAATCCGTATGACGGTGAAACCGAACCGCTGGGGACGGGGTGTCTGCCGACGCCGGCGAGTGCCAACGATTGCGTTCCGGACGTGGCTGCGCAGCGTAGTACCTGGAGCGTGTTGAAGATCAACTACCGCTGATCGATCGGCGCGAAAAGGTACCGATTCTCACGCAGATGTTCGGCACGGTCCGTCGCGTCCTGCGCGACGGACCGTGTCTGCCGTGCTCAGCTGCCGGCGGCGTTGCTCAACCGCGGCTCGAAACGCCGGGAAACGCCCGGTTTTTCCCGCAACTTCAGCTTAATTCCCTTTTCACAAAAGCATTTATCAGGTATTCTGGACAGCCGACTGGAACGGCTGTTTTGTTCCCTGCGCACGGAGCAGTAAATCCCAACACGCGGATATTTCCAACAGGAGCCGACATGCAGTTGACGGAAAATCAGAAGATGATCCGGGATCTTGCGCGCACCTTCGTCCGGGACAAGGTCGCGCCTATCGCCGCCGAGATAGACGTCTCGGCCGAGTTTCCGGAGGCGACGGTGAAGGAGATGGGCCAGCTCGGGTTGCTGGGCCTGGTCGCCTCGGAAGAAGAGGGTGGCGTCGGTGCCGACACGCTGAGCTACACTCTGGTGGTCGAAGAGATCTCGCGGGTCTGCGGCAGTCACGGCCTGACGGTGGCGGCCCACAACAGTCTGGGCTGCTGGCCCATCCACGAGTTCGGTACGCCCGAGCAGAAGAAGCGCTTCCTCACGCCGGCCTCGCAGGGTGAATTCCTACTCGCCTTCGGCCTGACCGAGGCCGGCGCCGGCAGCGACGCGGGCGGCACGCGTACGGTCGCCGTCAAGGACGGCAACGAGTGGGTCATCAACGGCACCAAGATGTGGATCACCAATGCCAATTTTGCCGGCGCGGTGATCATCACCGCGGTGACCGATCCCGACGTCGGACCGGGCAGCGGCATCAGCGCCTTCATCGTGCCCATCGACACACCGGGTTTCACGGTGGAGAAGAAGGAAGACAAGCTCGGCATGCGCGCCTCGGACACGGCGCCGCTGACCCTGGAGGAAGTGCGCATCCCTGAAGACCTGTTGCTCGGCGAACCGGGCGCGGGTTTCAAGTACTTCATGCAGACCCTGGACGGCGGGCGCATTTCCATTGCCGCGCTGGCGCTGGGCCTGGCCCAGGGCGCCTTCGACACCGCGCGGGAGTACGCCGGCAAGCGCGAGCAGTTCGGCAAGCCCATCGGCAACTTCCAGGCCATCCAGTTCATGCTGGCGGACATGGCGACCCAGACCGAGGCGGCCCGTCTGCTGACCTACGAGGCGGCGCGGTTGAAGGACGCCGGCGAGGCCTTCAGTATCCAGTCGGCCATGGCCAAGCTGCACGCCAGCGAGACGGCCATGTTCGTGACCGACCGGGCGATCCAGGTGCTCGGCGGCTACGGCTACACCCGCGAATATCCCGTGGAACGCTTCTACCGGGACGCCAAGCTGTGCACCATCGGCGAGGGGACGAGCGAGATCCAGCGACTGGTGATCGGCCGTTCCTTGCTCGAGAAATAGGTGAACTCAGACATGTAAATGTCGGAAAAATAGACAGATAAGACACGTAGTAGAGCAAGAAAATCCGGGGAGGAAAGACACGTGACTAGACGATCGGTGATCTGCGAAGCAGTACGTACTCCCATCGGCCGTTTCCAGGGCGGCCTGGCAGCGGTGCGCGGTCCCCAGCTGGGCGCCACGGTGATCAAGGCGATTCTCGAACGAACCGGTATCGATGCCGGCACGATAGACGAGGTCATCATGGGCTGCGTCTGCCAGGCCGGTTTGCAGCAGAACCCGGCCCGGCAGGCGGCGATCTTCGGCGGCGTGCCCGCCACGGTCAGCGCCATGACCATCAACAAGGTCTGTGGCTCCGGCTTGAAGTCGGTCGCCCTGGCGGCCCAGGCCATCAAGGCCGGCGACGCCGACTGCATCATCGCCGGCGGCATGGAGAACATGAGCCAGGTACCGTACGCCCTGTTCAAGGGGCGTGACGGGCTGCGGCTCGGGCACGGCCAGGTAACCGACCTGCTCGTGCACGACGGACTCTGGGACATCTACAACAACTACCACATGGGCATGACCGCCGAATGGGTGGTCGAGACCTACAAGGTCGCCCGCGAGGATCAGGACGCCTTCGCCGCTCAGAGCCACCAGCGCGCGGTCGCCGCCTGGGAGGCGGGCAAGTTCGCCCAGGAAGTAGTGCCGGTCGAGGTGCCCCGGCGCAAGAAGGACCCTGTCGTCGTGGACCGCGACGAGGGTCCGCGCGCCGACGCCAGCGTCGAGGGCATGGCCAAGCTGCGGCCGGCCTTCAAGCGCGACGGCGGCACGGTGACCGCCGGCAACGCGTCGTCCATCAACGACGGTGCTGCGGCCCTGCTGGTGACCAGCGAGGAATTCGCCAAGGCCAACAATCTGACCATCATGGCCTACATCGAGGACTACGCCACCGGCGCGGTGGAGCCCAACGAGGTGATGATGGCGCCGGTCACCGCGGTCAAGAACCTGCTCGGCAAGACCGGCAAGTCCATCGGCGAGTACGCCCTGTTCGAGCTCAACGAGGCCTTCGCGGCCCAGAGCCTCGGCGTGATCCGCCAGCTCGAGCTCGATCCGGAAAAGGTCAACGTCAACGGCGGCGGCATTTCCCTCGGCCATCCCATCGGCTGCTCTGGCGCCCGCATCCTGGTGACCCTGCTGTACGCCATGGCGGACCGCGGGGAGAGCGACGGCATCGCGTCGCTGTGTCTGGGCGGCGGCGATGCGGTGGCCATGGCGGTCAGCCGGCCGTAGCGTCGGTGGTCCGACAAAAGAAGGCGAATACGAGAATCGAATCACGGATCCAGCCAGCGGATCCAGAATAGAGAAGGGGAGTGCAATGAACGTAGCAGTCATCGGCGGCGGCACCATGGGTAACGGTATCGCGCATGTCTTCGCCCAGTGCGGAAACGACGTCACCTTGATCGATGTCTCCCAGGAGTGCCTCGATCGCGGCTTGAAGTTCATCGAGAAGAACCTGGGCCGCCAGGTCAAGAAGGAGAAGATCACCCAGGACGAGGCCACCGCCACCCTGGGTCGCATCAACGGCGTCACCGACCTGGGCGCCGCCAAGGACGCCGAGCTGGTGGTAGAGGCGGTTTTCGAGAGCTTCGAGGTGAAGAAGGATATCTTCACCAAGCTCGACGAGGTATGCGCGCCGGACACGATCCTGGCCAGCAACACCAGCAGCATCAGCCTGACCAAGATCGGCGGTGTCACGGGGCGCGCCGACAAGGTCATCGGCATGCACTTCATGAACCCGGTGCCCATGATGAAGCTGGTCGAGGTGATCTGCGGCCAGGCGACTTCCGAGGCGACCCTGCAGACCATCACCCAGATCGCCAAGGACCTGGGCAAGGTGCCGGTCACGGTGCAGGACTATCCCGGCTTCATCGCCAACCGCCTGCTGATGCCCATGATCAACGAGGCCGTCTATGCCCTCATGGAAGGCGCTGCCGACGCCGAGGCTATCGACACGGTCATGAAGCTGGGCATGGCCCACCCCATGGGCCCGTTGACTCTGGCCGACTTCATCGGCCTGGACATCTGCCTGGACATCATGGAAGTGATGTACGAGGGCTTCGGCGATTCGAAGTACCGTCCGTGCCCGCTGCTGCGGCGCATGGTGGACGCGGGCTTCCTGGGGCGTAAGAGCGGCAAGGGGTTCTACGACTACAGTTAGTTCGGGGAGCGACACGGCGAGTTGCGTGACAGCGAGTTGCGTGACAGCGAATCACCCGGGCGACCCGACAGTAAAAGGAGCCGAACGTGCAATTCGAACTGACCGAGAACCAGAGGATGATCCGCGACGCGGCCGCCGATTTCGCCGCGCGCGAGATAGCGCCCATCGCCGCCGAACTGGACCATACCGAGCGCTTTCCCGCCGAGGTGGTCAAGATGATGGGCGAGCTGGGCTTCCAGGGCATCAACGTGCCCGAGAAGTGGGGCGGCGCCGGCCTGGACATGGTGTGTTACGCCGTGGCGCTGGAGCAGATCAGCAAGGCCTGCGCGAGCTGTGGCGTGATCATGTCGGTCAACAACAGTCTCGTCTGCTGGCCCATCGAGACCTACGGCACGGACGAGCAGCGGGATAAGTTCCTCAAGCCGCTGGCCAGCGGGCAGAAGCTGGGCGCCTACTGCCTGAGCGAGCCCAACGCCGGCACCGACGCGGCCAACCAGCAGACCACGGCCAAGAAGGACGGCGACGACTGGATCATCAACGGCATGAAGAACTTCATCACCAACGGCGCCAGCGCCGACACGCTGTTGGTGTTCGCGCAGACCGATCCGGAGAAGAAGCACAAGGGCATCTGCGCCTTCATCGTGGAGAACGACGCGCCGGGCTTCTCGGTGATCCGCAAGGAGGAGAAGATGGGCATCCGGGCGTCGGACACGGCGCAGCTCGCGTTCGACAACGTGCGCGTGCCGGGTGATCAGTTGCTGGGTCCGGAGGGCGCCGGTTTCAAGGTCGCCATGTCGACCCTCGACGGCGGCCGGATCGGCATTGCTTCGCAGGCGCTGGGCATCAGCCAGGCGGCCTTCGACGCGTCGCTGGAATATTCCAAGCAGCGCGAGCAGTTCGGCCGGCCCATTTGCAAGTTCCAGGCGGTGCAGTGGAAGATCGCCGACATGGCCACGCGCATCGAGTCGGCACGCCTGTTGACCTACCGGGCGGCCTGGCTGAAGGATCAGGGCGTACGCTACAGCGAGGAATCGGCCATGGCCAAGCTCGCCGCCAGCGAGGCGTCCCACTACGTGACCAACGAGGCGGTGCAGATCTTCGGCGGCAACGGGTACAGCAAGGAGTATCCGGTGGAGCGCCACTTCCGCGACGCCAAGATCACCGAGATCTACGAGGGTACGAGCGAGGCGCAACGGATGGTGATTTCTGCCAGTCGATTGCGTTAGTCGGGCTATCTAGCGACAGAGGTGCACATGAACTTCGATTTCACCGAGAATCAGACCATGTTCCGCGACATGGTGCGCGATTTTGCCAGGCAGGAGATAGTGCCCATCGCCCAGCAGATGGACGAGGAATGCACGATGCCGGACGACCTCGTGCAGAAGCTGGCCGGGAGCGGCTTTTTCGGCCTGACCTTTCCCGAGCAATACGGCGGGCTCGACGTGGATACGGTCACCTACTGCCTGGTGATCCAGGAGCTGGCCAAAGCCAGCGCCGGCGTGTCGATCATGATCTCGGTGCACAACAGCGTGGGCTCGTATCCGCTGGCCATGTTCGGCAGCGAGGAAGTGAAGCAGAAGTTCCTGCCCCGCATGGCCGCCGGCGAGGTGGCCGCCTTCTGCATCACCGAACCGGGAGCCGGCAGTGACGCCGCCAGTATTGCGGCCACGGCCAAGAAGGATGGCGACGAATACATCTTGAACGGCGGCAAGATCTTCGTAACCAATGGTGAGCGCGGCGCCTTTTTCGTGGTCCTCGCGCGTACGCCGGGCACGACCGGCCATGGCGCCATCCACGCCTTCATCGTCGAGCGGGACGCGCCGGGCCTGACAGTGGGCAAGAAGGAAGACAAGATGGGCCTGCGGGCGTCGGACACCGTGGCCATCGACCTCGAGGACGTCAGGGTGCCGTCCGCGCACCTGCTGGGCAACGAGGGCGACGGTTTCCGCATCGCCATGGCCGCCCTGGACGGCGGACGCATCGGTGTGGCGTTCCAGGGCCTGGGTATCGGCCAGGCCTGTCTCGAGGAGGCGATCAAGTACGCCAAGGTTCGCGAGCAGTTCGGCAAGCCCCTGGCCGCCCAGCCGGTGATCCAGCACAAGATCGCGGATATGGGCAGCGAACTCGCCGCCGCGCGCCTGCTCGGTTTTCACGCCGCCTGGCTCAAGGATCAGGGCCGCCCGTTCACCAAGCAGGCCGCCATGGCCAAGGTGATGGCGACCGAGGCCGCCGGCCGGGTTGCCGACGCCGCGGTACAGATCCACGGCGGCTACGGCTACTGCAAGGAATACCCGGTGGAGCGCTACTACCGCGACGTGCGGGTGACGCGCATCTACGAGGGCACGAGCGAGATCCAGCGACTGGTGATCGCGCGGAAATTGCTGGAGGAGTTCTGAGCGGCCGTGCGACCAACAGCATCGGGACCGCACGACGGACTGCCTGATTCTGGCCTTGAACGTTTTTTTTCGTGGTATACTCGATTGCCGTAAGACCAAAACCAGCATGATCGACATTACAGAAGAATTGCACATACCATTCTCGTATGGAGGTGTCACGATGAATGGCGATTATCATCGGATAGTGTGCATATTCGCCGTCGTCGTTCTGACGCTGGCCAGTACTGTGATCGCCATGGCGTCTGCTCCCGAGAATAATTCCTCGTCACGCCATGATACCTCCGGACAGCACGCTGACCTCTCGACCTTTGGGAATCCGAGCGCCGGGCGTTTGCTGCGATCGTTCACCGATATCGGCGCAGGCCTGCCGGCGGTGTACCACGGATCGGTGCGGTGGGGAGATTATGACAACGATGCGGACCTCGATCTTCTGCTGACCGGCTGGACAGGATCGGAGTCCATAACCCGTATCTATCGCAACGACGGGGCTGACGGGTTCAACGCCATTTCGGCGGGACTGCCCGGTGTACGGCACGGGGTTGCCGAATGGGGGGATTACGACAGCGACGGTGACCTGGACATCGTGCTGACCGGACTGGGAGACGCAGGACGGCTTGCGCGCTTGTACCGCAATGTCGGCGACGTCGGTTTCTACGACATCGACGCGGTATTGGCGGGCGTTAGCATCGGGGTTGCAGAATGGGGGGATTTCGACATCGACGGCGATCTGGACATCGTGCTGGCGGGATCTGGCGTGGCGGGACCACTCGCGCGCGTGTACCGCAACGATGGTGCCGGGATCTTTCTCGATATCGGCGCGGGGCTACCGGGCGTGTGGCATGGCGCTACCGTTTCTTGGAGCGACTACGATAACGACGGCGATCTGGACATCTTGCTGACCGGGTATGCCTACAGCGGATCCGATATCTCCCGCATCTATCGTAATGACGGCGACGGCAGCTTCGTCAACAGCGGCGTCGACCTGGCGGATGTACGTTCCGGTGCAACAGCCTGGGGCGATTGTGACAACGACGGTGATCTGGACCTCCTGCTGACGGGCGATCGCGGCGCTGGGTATTATGACACGCACGTGTACCGCAACGAAGGCGACGGTACTTTCACGGACAGCGATGCCGGACTGCCGGCCGTGCGTCTGGGTTCGGTCGCCTGGGCGGATTACGACAACGACGGCAATCTCGACATCGTGCTGACCGGAGATTCCGGCTCCGGAAACGTTGGCTATGTCTTCCGCAGCGACGGTGACTGGTCCTTCACGGATATCGGAGCCGGGCTACCGGGCGTTCGCTACAGCAGCGTGGCCTGGGGCGACTTCGACAACGACGGCGATCTGGATCTCGTCCTCACGGGATACACCGGGCCGGACCACACGTCCCGGATATACCGTAACGACGGTTCGGATACGAACACCGTTCCCGAGGTGCCGACGAATCTTGCCGTTCAGACGGAATGGAATCAGGCCAGACTGAGCTGGAATCCATCGGCTGATGGTCAGACACCCGCTGCCGGACTGTCCTACAACGTCAGAGTGGGAACGACGCCCGGAGGGAGCGATGTCCTCGCACCGATGGCCGCGACAGCCGGCGGACAGCGTTTCGTGGTGCAACTCGGCAATGCCCAGCAGCGAACCTTCCACGACCTCGTGTTGCCGGGAGGCTTGTACTTCTGGAGCGTACAGGCAGTCGACGGCGCTTACGCCGGCTCTGCCTTCGCTGCCGAGGGCAGCTTCCGTGTTGTCACCTTCAACGATAGCGGGGTAGAGCTGCAGGCTGTGTATCGCGGTTTTACCGCGTGGGGCGACTACGATGGCGACGAGGATCTCGATCTCCTGCTGGTGGGGCAAACGACTATCAATCACCATCCCGCCGCGCGTATTTACCGCAACGATGGCGCGGGTGCCTTTACCGATATCGAGGCCAATCTGGTCGCGGTGGGGAACTGCTCTGGAGCCTGGGGTGACTGCGACAATGATGGAGACCTGGACCTGGTGCTGGCCGGCCGAACCGACGGAGGCGTCTATGCCACGAGAGTGTTCCGCAACGAAGGCGATGACCTGTTCACCTATTGCACCTCGTTGATCGGCGCGAAATACAGTTCGGTCGACTGGGGTGACTTCGACAACGACGGCGATCTCGACCTGGTGCTGACAGGTGGCTCGGCAGATGGCGAGATCTCGATTGTGTATCGCAATCAAGGCGACGGGACCTTCATCGACATCGAGGCCGCCATCGTGCCTGTTTCAGGGGGTGCTGCTTCCTGGGGCGACTACGACAACGACGGCGATCTGGATATCTTGCTGACCGGTAGTGGTGATGATGCGCGCTACGCCAAGGTCTACCGCAATGACTGTTGCGGGGTGTTCACGGATATCGCTGCCGATCTGCCGGGTGTGGAGAGCAGCACCAGCGCCTGGGGCGACTACGACAACGATGGTGATCTGGACATCCTGCTCGCCGGCGACAGGGACGATGACGATTTCATCACGTGTATCTATCGCAATGACGGCTCCGGCGTTTTCACCGATATCGCAGCCGGTCTGCCCGGCATCCACAGAGGTGCCGTGGACTGGGGCGACTACGACAACGACGGCGACCTGGATATCCTGCTCACCGGTGAGTCGGCCGACGGAAAGACAACGCGCATTGCCCGCAACGACGGCGACGGCGAGTTCACGCTCTTTGGTGATAATCTGACGGATTTGGCCTTGAGCTCGGTGGACTGGGGTGACTATGACGGCGACGGCGATCTGGATTTCTTGCTCATGGGATTCACAGACGGCCCGCTGCAGATCGTCACGCGCCTCTACCGCAATGGCGGTACCATGCCGAACACCGTCCCGCTCGCGCCCACCGAGTTCTCGGCAAACCTTTCCGGTACCGTTCTCAGTCTCGGCTGGAACCAGGGGGCAGACAACGAGACGCCGACGTCGGGCTTGACCTATAACCTGCGAGTAGGAATTACGGCGGGCGGTACGGAGATCATGTCGGCCATGGCGGATGGCGCCACCGGCTGGCGCACACTGCCCGCGCCGGGCAACGTGTGCCACAATCTGGCCTGGACCATCGAAAGCCCACTACTGCTGGGCACCGATGTCTACTGGAGCGTCCAGGCTCTGGATACGTCGTTCACCGGCTCGGTCTTCGGGCCCGAACAGTTCGTCGACGGGACCGTTGGCACCGGTCCTGCCGCCACGCCTGACCAGCTGGCTTTACACGGCAATGTGCCGAATCCGTTCAACCCGACCACGACCATCGTCTTCGACCTTCCTGTCGCGACGAGCGTCGAGCTCGCACTGTTCGACGTGTCGGGTCACCGGATTCGCACGCTGGTCGCGGACGAAAGAAACCGCGGTCGGCACAGTGTCGTGTGGGATGGCAGAAACGACCGCGGCGAGGACGTCGCGTCGGGAATCTATCTGTGTCGGTTGCGAGCGGGTAGCCGGAGTCTTACCCAGCAGTTGACACTCGTGCGCTAAACCGGAAACGATGTTGTTTTCTGCGCGAACCTTGGGCGTGTACTCGAATTGCCGCCACCAGGCCAGAATCGGGTCAGCATACCAGTAGCGCCGGACACGAAAGCGCCCACGTTCCGTCAACGGAACAGCGACCTGACCCCGCTCCAGGTCGCGTTCTCGGTTGCCACCGGTTCGCCGCAATCCCGCTCGCCACAACCGGCGCCGAAGGCACCGACCAGATCGTCGCAACCCCAGGGATGGTTTCCGGGCAGACAATACGAATTGGCCGTCAGGGTGAAGTCGCCGTTGTCTGCGTCGCAGAAGCAGGGATCGGCAGAGAAGTTGCCGCGCAGATGCTCCTGGCCCCAGAGTCCGAAACCCCAATCGCCCGCCGTGGTGCCGTACTCGTTACAGCAGCTCAGCATGGTGGATCCGTCGTAGCCGTTGCGGAACAGTCCGACGTTGTGGGCGAAAATGCAGTTGTTGAACAGGAATTCGACGCCGAATCCGGTACAGACCAGACCGCCGTTAACGGTTTCGTTGGCGTAGAAGGTACAGTTGTTGAACTCGTAGTTGCCGAGCGGCAGGTCGCCACCCACTGCCGAACAAGGATCACCCCAGTTATTCCAGAAAACGCAATAATCGACGGTGGACTCGCCGGCGTAGGTCATGATGATACAAGCGCCCCCCGTGGCTTGGTTGTTCTTGAACAGCGTGTGTTCCACATGGGTTTCACCGTAGCCGGTGCGATAGATCCCGCTGGCATTATGGAAGCTACCGTCGCTGAGGTTATTCTGGAAAGTACATGCGACGATCACGAGGTCGCCAGCGCCGCGTCGATAGATGGCGCCACCGGTAGAGTATCCGCGCGTAGCCTGGTTGCCGTCGAACACGCAATGCCGGATTTCGATGTCGCCGGTCTCTTCGGCGTACAGGCCGCCACCTTCCAGGGCAAGACCGCCGCTGATGGTCAAGCCCTCGAGTATTGCGGGCTCGTCGACCAGAGCATCGGTCAGGGAGAAGACCCGTCCCGCCTGCTGGGCGTCGATGGTCACGCAATCGGGCATACCGGTCGCGCTGCGTACGGTGATGCCGCATTTCAGGATCAGGTCGTGTTCCGTGTAGGTGCCACAGGCGATCTCCACCACGTCGCCGACAGCGGCCAGGTCGATGCCGGCCTGGATCGTAGGCGCGTCGCCGGGAACCTGCCACGTGGTTGCCTGCACGGTGGAGACACACGACACGCTCAACAACAAGACAATCAGAAACCGCATTATCGACTCACTTTCCCGAGGCGTGTCGGTCGATCCGTGACCTTCTCTATTCCACGGCTTCGATTATACCATATTACAGTCGGCGAGAATGGAACCGGCAGCTTCGTTTCGCCAACAATCGCCGGAAATCTGTATATGTCGGATCAGGTTGGCGGTCGAATATACCATAAAAACGAAATACACCTGTAACGCTTCGCTGGCTGAAGCGATAGGCATAGCGAGGATTCGACTCGCAATCACGAAATCCTCGAATCAGTATCTCGAACAAGGAGTATCGCCATGAAGGACCTTTACACGAAAACCTGGCTGTTGACGGCGGTTCTGGGCCTCGTCGTCGTTGCCCCCTGCCTTGCCCAGGACTATGATTTTCTCACGCCCATCGCCGACGCCTTCGTCGAGAGCGGCAATCCGGCCGCCAACCACGGCAGCGACATCAGTCTCTACACCGGCGATATGACCGGCGACTTCGGGTACTACCAGACCATCATCTATTTGAAATTCGACCTGAGCGGCATTCCGCCTGGATCGTTCATCTGGGAAGCGCAACTGTGGCTGTACGAACGGATCTGCGGGCCGGTGGGCACAACGCAGATCGTGGGCGTTTACCGCGTGGACGATTGCAGCTGGAACGAAAATGATCCCGACGGCATCAACTGGAACAACAAGCCGGCGTTGGGCGCCCTGGCCCAGACGGCCCAGGATTATTGCGGTACCGGTGGGTCGACCAGCTGGTACATCGAGGGGGATGTCAACGACGCCTTCCAGTCGGGTGCGACCACCTACTGCTGTGCTGTCGTCATGGAAAACGACGTGCCCGGCAACTGGTGGAGCTACTACAGCAAGGAGTGGGGAAATACGTCCGAAGATCCCGAGATGCACGTGCACTGGGATCCGATCGATGCCGTGTGCTGCGTCGGACAAGCATGTACGGTAACGTCCTTCGAGGACTGTATGGATATGGGCGGATCGTTTTATCCCGAATACGGAAGCTGCGATCCCAATCCCTGTCCCAGCGCGGCCGAAACCGCGGCCTGGGGCGCGGTCAAGGCGACCTTCCGATAAGGCCGGACACACGGCACAAACCGGCTCGGCGTCTCGTCGAGCCGGTTTTCTCTTTCTTCTCAGCCTGGTTGTGTTCGTGTACGTAGCAGCACGAGCGAGCGGGGCGTCGTCGTTTAACGCAGTAGGGTCATCCGTCGCGTCAGTGACTCCGTATCGGTTCGCAGCCGATAGACGTAGGTCCCCGATGGCAAGAGCCGGCCCTGATCGTCCGCGCCGTTCCAGACAACGGCGTGCGCACCGGCGTTCTTCACGTTCTCGTCGCAGAGCACCCGCAGGCTGCGTCCGCGCAGATCGAAGATCTCCAACCGCAACGCAGTGCGCCGGTCGAGCGTGAAGCGTATCGTCGTGCGCGGGTTGAAAGGATTGGGACGGTTCTGCAGGAGCTGTGCCGCAGACACCGGCGTGTCGTTCACCGGCGTCAGAGAGCAGCCCGAACTCATGGAACCCATCAGTATTTCA
>CAYLIV010000013.1:87821-89665 GCA_964384055.1 uncultured Fibrobacteraceae bacterium | reverse complement strand
CGGGCCGTGGCCGACGCGCTGCGCGCCGGTGCGGGCTGGTTGTTCATGGCCGCCGCGGTGGCCGACTATGCTCCCGACGCGGCGGCCGACGCCAAGTTGAAGAAGGAAGATCTGGGCGACGTCTGGACCCTGCAACTGCAGCGAACCACGGATATCCTCGGCGAGGTGGTGCCGGCGGCTCGCACCGAGCACTGCCGGATCGTGGGTTTCGCCCTGGAGACCGACGAGCTGCTGCAGCGGGCGACGGCCAAGCTGCACGACAAGGGCATGGACTTCGTGATCGCCAACGATCCCACCACCGCCGGCTCCGGATTCGGCGCCGGGCGGCATCAGATTCACCTGCTCGCGCCGCAAGGAACACTCTGGCAGAGCGAATCCCTGCCCAAGTCGGAGCTGGCGAACGAGATCCTCACCCGGCTGGCAATCGCCGTCAGCGAATCCGGCGGCGAAACATGAGCGGGGACAGGGACACGCTCGAATCCTTGCGAAAGGATCTGGCGACCTACCTGCGCCAGCGCCAGCAGGACGGTTTGCAGTTCTATCTGGAGCCGGACGTCCCATCAGATGTCGCATCGGACGTCCCATCAGATGTCGCATCGGACGTCGCATCGGACGTCGCTGCCACCAGGCCGGCTGACGACACCGCGCCCCCGGCGCCGCCCCGTGCCGCTTCCAGCAAACAGGATGGTTTCCAGCCCATGTGCGACGCGTTCGTCAAGGATACGCTGGCTCGCATCGAGACGAGTCGGCAGGCGGTGGTGACCGAGCGGGACATGTTCACGGACGCCGAGGTGGCGCCGGCGCGCCTGGACCGCGAGCAGAAGCGCGCGGCGCTGGCGCAGATCGCCGAACAGATCGCCGGCTGTGACCAGTGCAAGCTCGCCGGCGGCCGCACCAACACGGTCCCGGGCACCGGCGATCCCGACGCCAATCTCGTCTTCATCGGCGAGGCGCCGGGGCGCGACGAGGATCTGCAGGGCAAGCCCTTCGTCGGCCGCAGCGGCAAGTTGCTCACCGACATCCTCAAGGCGATCGGATTCGCGCGCGAAGAGGTCTTCATCTGCAACATCTTGAAGTGTCGGCCGCCCGGTAACCGAGATCCGGAGCGCGACGAAGTGGACGTGTGCGAGGTCTATCTCAAACAGCAACTGGCGATCCTGCAGCCGCGGGTCATCTGTTGCCTGGGCCGGGTCGCCGCGCAGACCCTGCTCGGCACGCGCGCCTCGCTGAAGGACCTGCGTTCGACGGTGCACTTCTACACCGGCGTTCCGGTCATGGCGACCTTCCATCCGGCGGCCCTGCTGCGCAACCCAAACTGGAAGCGTGATACCTGGGACGACGTGCGCAAGTTGCGCGCCCTTCACGATGCCCTCGCGAACCACTGAGCACGGGTCGATCTCGACGTTACACCTCTAAGAATCCTTATTTCAGCAACTTATCTCGATATGTCGTTTGAGGTGCGCCTGAATGTTGCACCCGACGTTGAAAACCGCATTTACGCGGCCCAGCCCGTCGTACCGTAAGTCGTATTGGTTTGTTGGATAGGGATCTATCCGCTGAATGAATTTCACCGGCCCGATTGTCGAATACGGTAGAACGGGAGACTGCCGCTGCGCCTGCCCGAGACGGCGCCACGCGCGCCGCTCGAGCAGGGTCACAGCAAGAAACGGGTGGGACTACAACAGAACGGGCATCCCCATCACTGGCCAGATCCACCAGACGAAAATACCGATCACGATCATCAGCAGTATGCTCGCCGGGATGCCCGCCACAAAAAACTCCGAGGTCTTGAACTGCCCGCTCTCGTAGGCGATGGCGTTGGGCGCCGCGCCCACCAGCAGCAG